>DASYAE010000162.1:0-4639 GCA_036501535.1 Actinocrinis sp.
GCCGACGGGATCCGCACCGCCAAGCGGGTCATCAACGAGATCACCATGCCCGCGGAGTGCGGCTCCGGACCCTGCTCGCGCTCGCCGGCGCGGCCAGCGCGGCTGGCTATGTCACGGTCGGCTCCGGCGAGTACACCGCCGTGCTCACCCGCGAGCAAGCCGAGGACGAGCGGGTGCTCCTTGCGCTCGAGCGGGCAGGAGCCGCGAGTCCCCGGCGCGCTGGCTTCCCGCGGCTAGTCGGGCCCGCCGAGTGGGACTGCTTCCTGAGCGTCAAATCGGTGGACCGGATCGAGGTCACCCGCGAACCTCAGCAGGCGACCGCGGCGACGATCGCGCTCGCCCGGCTCGACCGCCAGGCAGACCAGCCCTAGCGCGCAACTCACCGCAGACGGCGGCCCATTTCCTTGGCGGAGTAGCCGCCCAGGCCGGTCACGGCGGCCTGGAACTGGTCCGAGTGGAGCAGGGCCCACAGCGGCTTGAGCAGCGGGCTCCCGAGCGCGCCGGGCGCGACCACCAGGTCGTAGGGTTCCCAGGTGACCGGCACGAGGTCCAGGCCGAACGCCCGGGCCGCCGCGGTGATCCCGAGGCCGGCGTCGCCGCGCCCGGCGGCGATCGCGGCGGCCACGGCCAGGTGCGTCGGTTCCTCCCTGGCGTACCCGGCGATGGCGTCGGGCGCGATGCCCAGCTCGGCGAGGCGGTGGTCGAGAAGCACCCGGGTTCCGGCGCCGCGCTGCCGGTTCACGTACCGCACACCCGGCCGCGTCAGGTCCTCGATCCCGCCGAGGCGGAGCGGGTTGCCCGGCGCCACCATCAGCCCCTGCTCCCGGTGCACTAGCCGCACGACCGCAACGTCCGGAGCGGACGAGCCGAACACGCGGTCCACGTACGGCAGCGTGTACTCGCCGGAGGCCACCTCGAGCAGGTGCGACCCGGCGATATGGCAGAGCCCGTCGCGCAGCGCGACGAGCCCGCCGAGCGAGCCGATGTTGGACGACGCCAGGGTGACCAGGGGATCGTCGGCGCGCAGCGCGGAGGCGGCCAGGTCGAGCACGAGGTCGTGCGAGCCGATCGCCACGATGGTCCGGGCGATCTCGTCCAGGCCGCGCAGCAGCTCAACCGAGACAGTTGACCCCGCGTGGTGCCCCTCGATCCCGGCCGGGACCACGAGCAGCCCGTCGGCGCGGACCAGCGAGGTCAGCACGCCGGCGCCGCGCGGCAGCGGGGTCGCCACCAGGTCGCCGCCGACAGAGCCGAGCCGCACCCGGACCCAGTCGTCCATGCCGAGCGGTGACGCGAGCTTGCGCGCCAGCTTCGCCGCGGTGACCGGGCGCCGCCGCGACGGCGCCCCTGACAGCCCGGCGAGCATCGGCACCGCGAAGATGTCGAAGGTCAGCGCCGCGGACACCGGATAACCAGGCGCGCCGAGCACCGGCGTCTGCCCGACGACGCCGAGCACGACCGGGTGCCCGGGGCGCACGGCGACCCCGTGTACGGCGAGCGACCCGGTCTCGGACACCACCCGGGCGGTGTAGTCGTCACGTCCCGCGCTGGACCCTGCGATCACGATCAGCAGGTCGCACCGTGCCGCCGCCGCCCTGACCGCCGCCGCGATCTGCGGCGGGGAATCCGGCACGATCGGCAGGATCCGCGCCTCGCACCCGGCCTCCCGTGCCTGCGCGGCGAGCATCAGCGAGTTCGTGTCCAGGATCTCGCCCGTGCCCGGCTCGGTTCCGATCGGCACGATCTCGTCGCCGGTAGGCAGGACCAGGACAACGGCCCTCCTCCGGACGGTCAGCTGCTTCGCGCCGGCCGCGGCCGCCGCGGCCAGGTCGGCGGGACGTAGCCGGTGGCCTTCCGGTAGCAGCAGCTCGCCGGCGCTGACGTCCTCGCCGATGGAGCGGACGTGCTGGTAAGGAGGGACAGCGGCGAGCAGTTCGGCCCGGCCTTCGGGGTCGTAGTGGACGTGCTCGCGCATCACGACCGCGTCCCGGCCCGCGGGCATGGGGTCGCCGGTGTCGACCACGTCGTAGGCGCCGGGGGCCAGGTAGACGGGGCTGGTCTCGCTCGCGCCGAGGGTATCCGCGGCGCGGATCGCGATGCCGTCCATTCCGGCGGCGTCGAACGGCGGCGAGGAACGGGTCGCCCATACCGGGGCGGCGGTGACGAGGTCGGCCGCTTCGGTGACCGGCACGGTGATGGCGGGCAGCCGTTCCGGGCAGCCCGCCGCGTCCCTGGCGGCCTGCCACGCCTCCAGGGCCCGCGCGGCCGGCACGTCCCGGATGAACGGGCTGTTAGGCATACAGGATCACGTCCACCTCGGTACCCGCGTCCAGGCCGGTGGCCTCCTCGGGGATGACGATATAGCCGTCGGCGGCGGTCAGCACCGACAGCAGCGCCGACAGGCCGAACACCGGCGTGGCCGTTCCCTCGCTGACCTTCACCTGCACGACGTCGAGCCGCCCGGTCGCCGATGCGAGGTCCCGCGAGAGCCTGGCCCGCGCCGACGGTTCCGGCGGCGGCACCGTGCAGCCGCCGACCTGGCGGACGACCGGCATCCCGATGAGCCGGAAGACCACGAGCGCCGAGCGGGGGTTGCCCGGCAGCCCGATCACCGGGACCCCGCCGCATTCGGCGAGCAGGGTCGGCTTGCCGGGTTTGATCGCCAGGCCGTGGCACCAGATGCCCGGCGCGCCGAGCCGGGCGACGGCGGTCGCGGTCTCGTCCCGCGCGCCGACCGAGGAGCCGGCCGAGATCACGATGATGTCACTGGCTTCCAGCGCCGCGCGCAGCGCTTCCTCCAGGGCGGCCGGGTCGTCGGGGATGATGCCGCCGAGGACCGGGGTGCCTCCCGCGTCTTCGACCAGCGCGGCGAGCGCCGCGGCGGTCGCGTCGCGCACCTGACCCGGCTTGAGCGCCTGCGTTTCCGGGGGAACCACCTCGTCGCCGGTGGAGAAGATCGTGACGACCGGCCTGACGTGCACCCGTACGCTCGTCACCCCCGCCGCGGCGAGCATGCCCAGGTCCTGAGGGCGGAGCACGCGCCCGTCCGGGATGATTTCCTGCCCTATCCTCGCGTCCTCGTCGGCGCGCACCATGCCGTCGCCCGGTGCGATCGGGCGGACGACCTCGATCGTGCCAGGCATCGCCTCGGCGGTGTACTCGATCATCACCACTGCGTCCGCGCCAGGCGGCAGCGCGCCACCGGTCGGCATGGACACCGCGCAGCCCGGGGCGACGGCGATGTCCGGCTCGGTGCCCATCAGTACGGCGCCGGTGACGGTGAGATAGCCGGGCAGGCCCTCGGAGACCCCGTAGGTGTCGGCCGCACGGACGGCGTATCCGTCGACGGTCGACCGGGCGAACCCGGGCAGCGGGTGGGGGGCGGTGACGGGACGCGCCGGGACGCGCCGCAGCGCTTCGCCGAGCGGGATCGTCTCGGCCGGCGTCCGGCGCCCCGGGCGGAATCCGGCCAGGGCCTCCGCCACCGTCCGGGTGGTGAAGAACTCCCGGCCGGCCGGCTCAGCCTTCGTCGCGACCCCCGTTGTCCTCGCTGGCCGCCAGCTTGAGCACGCTCGACACCGGGCCGAGCGCCACCTGGCCGAGCCCGCAGATGCTGGTCCGGCGCATCACCTCGGCGAGGTCGCGGACCTCCCCGTTCACGTCGGCGGGTCCGCCGCCCCGCCTGAGCAGGTCGTCGAGGATGATGTGCGCCTTGGCCGACCCGACCCGGCACGGCACGCACTTGCCGCAGGATTCGTCGCGGAAGAACCGCAGCACGTTGACGGCGGCGGCGAGCAGGCCGGTGCCCTCGGCCATCACCACCATCGCGCCCGAGCCGAGCATCGAGCCGGCCGCCTGCAGGGTGCCGAAGTCCAGCTCGACGTCCAGCTGGTCCGGGCCGATGAAGTTGGAGGACGCGCCGCCCGGCTGGATGGCGGCGAGCTTCCTGCCGCCTTCGACGCCGCCCGCGAGGCCGAGGAGTTCGCGGGCGGTGGTGCCCATCGAGACGCAGTAGACGCCGGGCCGCTCGACGTGGCCGGAAACGGCGAAGAACTTGAGGCCGGCGTGGGTGGCACCGGTCCGCGACGGAGCGCCCTGGGCGTTCCACCAGGCGGCGCCGCGGGTCGCGATGACGGGGATGTGCGCGAACGTCTCGACCGAGTTCATCAGCGTGGGCTTGCCGTGCAGGCCGTAGGTGCCGGGGAACGGCGGCTTGTTCCGCGGCTCGCCGCGATGCCCCTCCATGCACTCGAGCAGCGCGGACTCCTCGCCGAGGATGTAGCCGCCGGGGGAGGTGAATACCTCGACGCTGAGCCGTCGGCCGGAGCCTCCTGCGTCCGGGCCGACCAGCCCGGTCTCGCGAAGCCAGTCGATCTCCCGGCGGATCACTTGTTCTTCGGGACCGTACTCGTGCCTGATGAACACCCAGCCCTCTTCGGCGCCGACCGCGAGCATGCCGAGCAGCAGTCCCTCGAGCACCAGGTACGGCTGGATGGCCAGGATCTCCCGGTCCTTGAACGTGCCGGGCTCGGACTCGTCGGCGTTGCAGATCACGTACTTGGGCGTGGCCTCCTGCGCCGCGACCAGGTCCCACTTGCGGCCGGCCGGGAAGCCCGCGCCGCCCATGCCGCGCAGCCCG
>DASYAE010000163.1:0-47220 GCA_036501535.1 Actinocrinis sp.
GCGCGCCGAGCGGGAGCAGGGCATCACCATCGACGTTGCATACCGGTACTTTGCGACGCCGCGCCGCCGCTTCATCCTCGCCGACACGCCCGGCCACGTGCAGTACACCCGCAACATGGTCACCGGCGCCTCCACCGCGCACCTCGCGGTTGTGCTGGTCGATGCGCGCAACGGCGTGGTCGAGCAGACCCGGCGGCACGCCGCGGTGGCCGCGCTGCTGCGCGTCCCGCACGTGGTGCTGGCCGTGAACAAGATGGACCTGGTCGACTACGCGGAGCCGGTTTTCGCTGCGATCGCGGACGAGTTCACCGAATACGCGGCCCGGCTCGGCGTGCCCGAGGTCACCGCCATCCCGATCAGTGCCCTGATCGGCGACAACGTGGTCGAGCCGTCCGCCTCGATGGACTGGTACGGCGGCCCGACCCTGCTCGAGCACCTCGAGGCCGTCGACGTGGACGTGGACCCGTCCGGCCAGCCGGCCCGCTTCCCGGTCCAGTACGTGCTGCGCCCGCAGACCCCCGGCGAGTTCCGCGACTACCGCGGCTACGCCGGCCAGCTCGTCTCCGGCGTGCTGCGACCCGGCGACGAGGTTGTCGCGCTGCCCTCCGGCCGGCGCAGCACGATCGCAGGCATCGACCGGCTCGGCGAGCAGGACGTCGACCTGGCCTTCGCGCCGCAGTCGATCACGCTGCGGCTGGCCGACGACCTCGACATCGCGCGTGGCGACGTGATCGTGCCGGCCGGCGCGGCGCCCGAGCTGACCCAGGACGTGACCGCCGCGGTCTGCCACGTGGCCGACCGGCCGCTGCGGGCCGGCGACCGGGTGCTGCTGCGGCACGGCACCCGGACCGTCAAGGCCCTGGTCCGCTCGCTCGACGCGCGGCTCGACATCGAGACCCTGACGCACGAGGACGCCCCGCAGGCGCTGTCCGCCAACGAGATCGGGCAGGTCACCCTGCGCGCCGCCGCGCCGCTGCCGCTCGACGACTACGCGGACGTCCGGCGCACCGGCTCGTTCCTGCTGATCGACGAGGCCGACGGCGCCACGCTGGCCGCCGCCATGTACCTCGACGCCCGGACCGGCGCCGCCTTCGGGCTGGCCGCCGGCGCCGCGCCGGCTCCGGTGGCGGGAGTCTGACGGGGCATGCCTGACTTCATCCTCGCCGGGATATCCGGCGCCGCAGACCCGAGGGAGACCGGACGCCTCAGCGGGTGTACCGCGGCCGGCCGCTGAACCGCGCCGACCCTTCCGCTGAAACCGTCCGCACCGAACCTCCCCGAGCCGTCTGCGGCAGTCATCTACGACCGAGGATCTTCAAGCCATGTCCACGTTCCGCACCTTTGCGTCCCGGGCCGCCCGGGCCACCGCCCCGCGCCCGCTCAAGCGCCCCCTACTGAACCGGACCCTGCTCGGCGGCGTCGCCGCGCTGACCCTGGCCGCCACCGCGGCCTGCGCGACCGCCACCGCGGGCACCTCCACCGCGTCCTCCTCCGCCACCGCGACCAGCTCCGGCACCCCGGCGACCTCCCTGCGCCTCGGCTACTTCGCCAACGTGACCCACGCCACCGCGCTGGTCGGCGTCGGCAACGGCATCTTCCAGGGCAAGCTCGGCAAGACCAAGCTGACCACCACCATCTTCAACGCCGGCCCGGACGAGATGACCGCGCTGCTGGCCGGCCAGCTCGACGCGGCGTTCGTCGGCCCGTCCTCCGCGCTCAACGCCTGGATCCAGGACAAGCACTCGGGCCTGACCATCGTCGCCGGGGCCGAGGACGCCGGCGCCGAGCTCGTCGTCAGCTCCTCGATCACCTCGGCCAGCCAGCTGAAGGGCACCACCCTGGCAGACCCGCAGCTGGGCAACACCCAGGACGTCGCGCTGCGGTACTGGCTCAAGCAGCAGGGCTACAACACCAACCTGCAGGGCGGCGGCGACGTCAGCATCACGCCGACCTCGAACTCCACCGTGGTGAGCTTGTTCGGGCAGGGCAAGATCCAGGGCGCGTGGGTACCCGAGCCCTACGCCTCCGAACTGGTCCAGGCCGGCGGGCACGTGCTGGTGGACGAGAAGACGCTGTGGCCAGGCGGGAACTTCGCCACCACCAACCTGGTGGTCGCCAACTCGTACCTGGCCGCGCACCCGCAGACGGTCGAGGAGCTGATCGAGGGCGAGATCGAGGCGAACAACTACATCGACCAGGACTCGAGCCAGGCGCAGACGGTGGCGAACCAGCAGCTGCAGACCCTGACCGGCAAGGCGCTGCCGACCGCGGTGCTGACCCGGGCGTGGGGCGAGCAGAGCGTCACCGCCAACCCCTTCGCCTCGTCGCTGCAGACCGAGCTGAACCACGCCGTCTCCGACGGCCTGCTTACCAAGACCTCGCTCAAGGGCATCTTCAACCTGACGCTGCTCAACCAGGCGCTGAAGGCGGAAGGCGACCCGACCGTCTCCTCGGACGGGCTCGGCCCGCAGTGACCAGCGCAGTGATCGGCACAGTGAACTAGTCGCACGCCGGGCGGCGGGCCGGCGCCACGAGCTCCGCCCGCCGCCCCGGTGAGAAGTCCGGTACCACGTCGCCAACGTCCCGCACCCCCATCCCAGGAAGGACACGACGATGACCGCCACCGCCGACTCGCCGGTCTGGCCCGCCTCCGCGCCGGACCTCTCCGGCGCCTCCGGCGCCGCCCGGCCCGCCATCCGGCTGGACGGGCTGACCAAGAGGTTCGGCAAGGACCGGGGCGCCCCGGTGCTGGACGGGATCGATCTGGAGGTCGCCGCCGGGGAGTTCGTCTGCCTGCTCGGCGCCTCCGGCTGCGGCAAGTCCACCATGCTCAGCCTGATCGCCGGCCTTGAGCGGCCCACCACGGGCACGATCGAGGTGGCCGGCCCGGCCGGCGACCCGGCGTCGGCGTCTTCCGCCAAGCCCGGCCACGCGGCGCTGATGTTCCAGGAGGCCGCCCTGTTCCCGTGGCTGACCGCGTCCGGCAACGTCGAGCTGGCGCTACGGCTGCGCGGGTTCGGCCGGTCCGCCCGCAAGGCCGAGGCGGCCCGGCTGCTGCAGGTGGTCCGGCTCGACGGCGCGGCCGACAAGCGGGTGCACGAGCTGTCCGGCGGCATGCGCCAGCGCGTCGCCCTGGCCCGGGCGCTGGCCCAGCAGGCCGACGTGCTGCTGATGGACGAGCCGTTCGCCGCGCTCGACGCGATCACCCGGGACGTGCTGCACGACGAGCTCGTCTCGGTCTGGCAGCGGACCGGCGTCGCAGTGCTCTTCGTCACCCACAACGTGCGCGAGGCGGTGCGGCTCGGCCAGCGCGTCGTGCTGATGTCCTCGCGGCCCGGCCGGATCGCGCGCCAGTGGCACGTCCAGATCCCGCAGCCGCGCCGGATCGAGGACGCCGACGTGGCCGACCTGGCCCGGGAGATCACCTCCGAGCTGCACCGCGAGATCGAGCGGCACAGCACCGGGAAGCCCGGCACCGAGAACCGCAGCAACGAGAGCAACAGCGCAGGGCAGGAGCCCGTCCATGTCTGATCCGTTCGCCCCCACCGGGCCCACGGGCCTCGCCGAGCCCGAGTCGGCGCAGTCCCGATCCGGCGGCGGCCGGGACGAGGGCTTCGCCCGGCTGGAGGCCGGCCTCGACGCGCTGGACGCCGCGAGCCGCGAGCGGGTCCCCTGGTGGCGCCGCACGCTGCGAAGCGCCCTGCCGCCGGTGGTCGCCATCCTGACCATCCTGCTGATCTGGGACGCCGTGGTCTGGCTCAAGGTCAAGCCGGCCGTGGTGATGCCCGGCCCGCAGGACGTGTGGAACGCGCTGAGCTCGCAGTGGACCCCGAACGACATCGGCTCGGCGATCTACCACTCGATCTACCGCGGCCTGCTCGGCTTCGCCGTCTCGATCGTGATCGGCACGGTGATCGGCCTGGCCATCGCCCGGTTCCGGTTCCTGCGCACGGCCTTCGGCCCGATCCTGTCCGGGCTGCAGAACCTGCCGTCGGTGGCCTGGGTGCCGATCGCCATCATCTGGTTCGGCATCACCCCGGCGGCGATCTACATGGTGGTGCTGCTCGGCGCGATCCCCTCGGTGGCCATCGGCCTGGTCTCCGGGCTCGACCAGGTGCCGCCGCTCTACCTGCGGGTCGGCCGGAACCTCGGCGCGCGCGGGCTGAACGCGGTGCGCTTCGTGCTGCTGCCGGCCGCGCTGCCGGGCTACGTGGCCGGGCTCAAGCAGGGCTGGGCGTTCGCCTGGCGCTCGCTGATGGCGGCCGAGCTGATCGCCGTCTCGCCGGCGCTCGGCCCCGGCATCGGGCAGGTGATGGAGTTCGCCCGGGAGCAGATCAACATGCCGCTGGCGTTCGGCACCATCATCATCATCCTGCTGATCGGGATCGGCATCAACCAGCTGATCTTCGCTCCACTGGAGCGGCGGCTGCTGCGCACCAGGGGACTGACCCGGTCGTGAGGGCCATGGCGCCGCGCATGGTCCGTCCGCCTGCCGCCGCGGCGCGCGGCGGGCGGACGGGGCCTGCGCTGCTGGCCATCGCGCACGGCTCGCGCGATCCCCGGCACGCGGCGGCGCTGGGCCGGCTGATGGACGCGGTCTCGGCGGCGCGGCCGGACGTGCCGGTGCGGCTCGGCTTCCTGGACCTGTGCGGCCCCGACGTGCCGACCGCGTTCGCCGAGCTGGCCGGTCAGCTCTCGACCTCGTCGGCCTCGTCCGCCGCCGGCTGCCCCGGAGCCGTGGTCGCGGTTCCCTTGTTCCTCGCCAGCGGGTACCACGTGCGGCACGACGTGCCGCGGGTCCTGCGCGAGGCGGTCGCCGCGCTGCCCGGCGCGCCAAGTCGAAGCCCGTTGAATCAGGGCTCACCGAATCAGAATCAGAGCCCGTCAAATCAGGGCCCATCGATCGCGGTGGCCGAACCGCTCGGCGGCGCCACCGGCCACCCCGAGCCGCTGCTTCTCGAAGCCCTGGACCGGCGGCTGCGGGAGGCGGGTCACTGGACCGCCGACCCGCGGCTGGGCGTCGTGCTCGCGTCGGCCGGGTCCAGCGGCCTTGCCGCGCAGGCGCAGCTGCGCCGGGCCGCGGCCGCATGGAGCTCGGTCTACGGCAACGCGGCGCAGTGCGCCTTCGCATCCGCCGCGCTGCCGACGGTCTCCGACGCGGTCGCCGAGCTCAGGGCACGTGGATGCGCAGACGTCGCGGTCGCCTCGTACTTCCTCGCTCCGGGCCGGCTCGCCGACCGGGTCCGCGAGGAGGCCGCCGCTGTCGGCGCCGCGTCCAGCGAGCCCTTCGCGACCGCCGGCGGCGGGCCGGCCACCGAACTGGTCCGCCTGCTGCTGCGCCGTTACACCGACGCCGCCGCCGCATTGCGTCGGCACAGCCCGGCTGCGTAGCGCCGCAGCCGGACCGTGCCCGGCGCCCCCGGCGGTGGATCAGCTTTCCGCGACCCGCTTGCGCTCGACTTCGAGGTCGAAGTCGCCGGGCGGGTACTGCGGGTCGATCCCCTCCAGCGCCTCGACCAGCAGCCGGGTGATCGCGTAGTTGCGGTACCACTTGCGGTCGGCCGGCACGATGTGCCACGGCGCCGGCTCGGTGGAGGTCTTCTCCAGCGCCAGCCGGTAAGCATCCTGATACTGCGGCCACAGCGCGCGGTCGTCCACGTCGGTGGGGCTGTACTTCCAGTGCTTCGTCGGGTCCTCCAGCCGGGCGGCGAGCCGGCGCTTCTGCTCCTCCGGGGAGATGTGCAGAAAGCACTTGAGCACCACGCAGCCGTCGGCGGCCAGCTCCCGCTCGAACTTGTTGATGGACAGGTAGCGCCGGCCGATCACCATCGGCAGGGCCAGCTTGCGCACCCGCGCGATGAGTACGTCCTCGTACTGCGAGCGGTCGAAGACCCCGACGATGCCCGGCTCCGGCGCGCGCTGCCGGATGCGCCACAGGAAGTCGTGCGCCAGCTCCTCCTCGGTCGGCGCCTTGAACGAGCTGACCTGCATCCCGTTGGGGTCGAGCAGCCCGACCACGTGCCGGACCGTGCCGCCCTTGCCGGAGGTGTCCATGCCCTGCAGGATCAGCAGGACCCTGCGCCTGCTCTCGCCGCCGCGGGCCGCCGCGAACAGCCGCTCCTGCAGATCGCCGAGCCGTTCCGCGAGCCGCTTCAGCTCGTCCTCGGCCTGCTCGCGCGAGGTGACGCCAGGCGTGGAGGCGGGATCGACCGCATCCTGGCCGGGCGCGCCGGCCGAGTCGCCGCCGGCGAGGGCGACGCTCACATAACGCAGCAGGGCACTGAGCGGCTCGGAATCGGCGCCGTGCGCGCGCTCCTTCGTGCGCGCCGGCTTCTCGCCGCTCTCCCCGGCTTCGACGGGTGCTGCTTTGACGGGCACTGCTTTGACGGGCGCTGCCTTGACGTGCACTGCTTCGATGCGCGCTGTTTCAACCGGCGCTGCTTTGGCCTGCGCCGGCTCGCCCGGGCCCGCGTCGGCGCCCCCGGCGCCGCCGTTGAGCTCGCGGTCCAGCTCGGCCGCGACGATCTCCGCCGCGACCTGCTCGACCAGCAGCTCGGCCTTACGCTTCGGCGGCTTCGGCGGCCGCCCCGGCTGCGCAGCGGGCTTCGGGTCCTTAGTCGCTGCCTCGGCCTTCTTCGATTCCTTCGCAGGCTCCTGCAGGGCCGGTTCGGGTGCGGGCGCAGGTGCGGGTGCGGGCGACGGCGCAGGCGTGGGTGCGGGCGCCGCCTTCCGCGGTGCTTCGACCAGCACGGCGCTGGCCGGCTTGGCTGCGGCCTTACCCGCCTTGCCGCCCTTCCCTCGCTTCGCCGCCTTGGCGACCGCGTTCACGGCCGCCTTGCCGGGCTTCGCCTTGGCTGCCTTGGCCGCTTTCGCAGCCGTGCGCTCACGAGTGCCGTTGCCGCCCTTGGGGCGACGATCGGCCCCCCGCTTGCTGTCGGACTTGGCCACGTGAACACTCCTTTGGTGCGGTTACGTCTCCGGTGCGGGACCACCTTCCCCCTTTCGGCCGATTCTCGCATGTCAGTGCCAGGAATGCACTAACCGGGCCACTCCTTGTTCAACTGTTCGTAACCTTCTAGACGGCATCTGTTTACGCGACCGCGGCACCCAAAGGACACAGCACTCTGCGAAGCCAGAGGTCGGTACGGTGGCAGCACGGGCGCGCCGCGCGTCCAACGCCCGCCGATATGCCACGCTGAACAGATGCGCCAGCTGATTCCACCGCCGGTTCGCGACCGCGTCCCCGATCTCTCCGCCGCGTACGCCTATCCGGTCGGAGCCCGCCGCTGGACCCGGGCGAACATGGTCGCCTCCGCGGACGGCGCGGCCCAATCCGACGGGGTCTCGGCCGGCCTGTCCGGAGAGCCGGATAAGAAGCTGTTCCGGGTGATGCGCGCGCTGGCCGACGTGGTCCTGGTCGGCGCGACGACGGTCCGCACCGAGGGATACGGCTCGGCCGCTGTAGCCCGCGAGGAGTTCCAGCGAGCGCGCGCCGCCGCCGGCCAGGGCCCGGCCCCGGCCATCGCCGTGGTCAGCGCCAGCCTCGACCTCGACTTCGGCGCACGGCTCTTCACCGAGGCGGCCGTGCCGACGATCACGGTGACCGTCGAGGACGCCCCCGCCGACCGGCTCGCCGCCGCCCGCGCCGCCGGCGAGGTCATCGTCGCCGGAACGGGCCGCGTGGACCTGCGGCGCGCGGTAGACCTGCTGGCCGCCTCCGGCCGCGGCCGAATCCTCTGTGAGGGCGGCCCACACCTGCTCGCCGGCCTGGCCGCGGCCGAAAGGCTGGACGAGCTGTGCCTCACCCTCTCGCCGGTCCTCGTCGCCGGCCCGGCCAAGCGCATCATCGACGGCCCGGCCATCGACCCGAAGCTGCGCCTGGTGCTGCACTCCTTACTTACCGAGGACGGATTCCTGTTCGCCCGCTACACGGTCGCCGAACCGGATTTATCCTCGGACCATGACGAATGACACTCAGAAGGTCCAGAAGACCGACGCCGAGTGGCGCTCCATCCTGACCCCCAGGGAGTTCCGCGTCCTGCGCGAGGCGGGCACCGAGCCGGCCTTCACCGGCGAGTACACCGACACCGAGACCGAGGGCGTCTACAAGTGCCGGGCCTGCGGAAACGAGCTGTTCCGGTCCACCACCAAATTCCACTCGCACTGCGGCTGGCCCTCCTTCTACGACCCGGCCGAGAGTTCCGCGGTGGAGCTGATCCAGGACCGCTCGCTCGGCATGCTGCGCACCGAGGTCCGCTGCGCCCGCTGCGGCTCCCACCTCGGACACGTCTTCTCCGGCGAGGGCTACCCGACGCCGACCGACCAGCGGTACTGCATCAACTCGATCAGCCTGACGCTCGAGCCGGCCGCGGGCGAGACGTCGTCCTGACCTGCGGGGGAGTGGTCGGGCTTAGGCCGTGGTCGTAACGTCGCTGGTAGAAGAAGCGGTGTCCTCGACGAGGTAAATCCCGGCGTCGATCTCCCGCGACACACTCTTGAGTCTTTCGACGTCGAATTCCGATGGCCACTGCGTGCCCCAGGTCGACCAGTACGTTCCGTGCAGGTCGACAGCCCTCAGATCAGCGCTGCTGAGATCGGCAGTGGTGAAATCGTCCAGACTGCCCTTCAGCAGCACTTCGCCCAATCCCCGGCTTCGTTGCGGATCGAGGCCGAGGGCACGAGCTGCGGGTTGCACCGTAACGTCCGCGAGCGCTCGGAGGCGGGTAAATGCGACCAGATTAACTTGGGCGAGATCGTCGGCAAGTGTCCTCTCGGCAGCTCTATTTTGGCGGCGTCCGCCGGAGGTGACATCGGTTACCCGTTCCACGGCGTCGAGTGCGGCTCTAACGATCTCGCGAGCCTCTTCTCGGACGGCGTCATCCGAAAAGCCCTTGGCCAGCGCATTGGTGGTAGCGAGGAAATCGAAGAGCCTGCGAGATTCATGGGTGATGAAAGCACGGGCGGCCACGTCGGCGCGAGAGCGGCGGAGACCATGGGCGAGGGCTTGGAAGGTTGCGACGGTTGCCGCAAGGGACCGGGTCAACTGCTCGCTGGCCGCAGCATCCGCAATGGCCGGATGGCGACGCATCGCCATGCGCATTTCAGCTGGGAGGCCGGCAACCGCCTGATACAGCTTCAGGCGGCGCGCATTGTCATCCAGGGCAATGGAATTCGACTGCAAGCCTTCGATCGCCGCGCTCGAAGTGGCCGTGGTCGCGTGTGGCTTCTCGCCAGTCGGCACCGGGTGGGCCGGCTGGAACGCCAGGGCCGCGCGGACCCAACCCGAGAACGTTCCCCGTGGGAGCACCGGAGACGGTCGTGTCCCAGCCAACTGGTGCGCTGCGGCGCGCAGGACTGACGTGTGGTCAGCGCGCATCGACACCTCCAGCAGGCATTTCGACCGTCGCCCCAGTTGCCCCACGCCGCGGGGATCGTCCGGCCGTGGCCAGCGGAGAATCTTCGTCAGACCGCTTTGGTGGCTCTGGTTTCTGCTCGGTCAACCGCGCCATGATCAGCGGGGCCGTGATGCCGATCGTGAATGCGGCCACCGGGCCGCCCATCTGGTGCGCGGCGGCGTACACCGCGTTCAAACCCGTACCCATGACGACGCGGCATACCACGGCAACCGCGTAGCCGCTGACCACGCACCGCCCCTGCGTATCGCACCACGGCCAGCGCAGGCTGCCGTCGGACATGGTCGCCGCACGCAGCTCGTACGCCTCGACCAGGGCCACCCCCAGCAGGCCCCATAAGGCCGCTTCCCAGACCGTCACAGTACGACGGTACGGTCGGGGGTGACGCTGTGTCAGGCGAACGTCGCAGAACTAGCCCTCCGTAGGAGAGACAACGTCCTGAACCGGGGCGTTCTTCGCGCCGCTCAGCTCGGTGCGCAGTTGCCGGAAGGCTTCCCCGAGCTCGTGGGCGCGCTTTTCGGCTTCATACCCGGCGCGCGTCTCCGGTGTGGTCATGCGGCTGTCGCGCAGGCTGGCCCACTCACCGCGCACACTCATGAGCTCTCCTATCGCCCGACACCCTCTGATAAAGCCAGGCTCGGATCAGGCCTGCACACTGACCGCCGCTTGTTCGTGACCTGCGCGCATCGTAGCGTCCGCCGCAGCCGCACTTGGGCCAGTCGGCTGCCCGTAGGCCGGCTGGAACGCCAAGGCGGCGCGCACCCAACCCCTGAAGGTCCGCTGAGGGGGCAGCGCTTCGGGGCGTGTCCGGGACAGCTGCTGCATGCCTGCACGAACGAGCCGGCGACGGTCAGCACGCATCGATGCCTCCGGTGGGCAGTCTGGTCGTTGGGTCCGTCTCGGCCTGCTCGGGGAAGGAGGGCTTCGCGGGGGCGCTTGGCAAGGGCTCGCCAGGAGGGTCCAGGGCGTCCGGCCGTCGTGCGCCCAGTCGCGCGATGAGCAGCGGGGCCGTCATCCCGATCGTGACTGCGGCGAAGGGACCGCCCATCTGGTGCGCCGCTGCATATACCACGTTCAGGCCTGTACCCATGATGACGCGGGTCACTGCTGCGACCACATAAGCGCCCACCACGCGCTGCCCCTGCGCGTCGCGCCATGGCCAGCGCGGCTGACCGTCGTCGGGCTCGGCCGCCGCCCATAGCTCATAGGCTTCGAACAGAACCACCCCCACGAGGCCCCAGAATGCCGCTTCCATGATCACCATGCTGTGACCGTAGGGCGGATTGCGGTGTTGCGTTAGTAGAACATCATAAAATCGGGTCTTTTTTCACCCTTCACCCGAAAGTGTCATCAGCGGTGACGCGGCCACGCGTACAGGCCCAACGTCAACACATCACAGATCTGCTGACGCTGTAACCCGAACATAGACTGAGTGACATGGCGACGTGGGACGACGTGCGGCGGATGGCGCTTGCGCTGCCCGAGACGAGTGAGGGGCAGTTTGGCGGCACGCGTGGGTGGCGGGTCAGGGACAAGGGCATGGTGTGGGAACGGCCGCTGCGCCGGGCCGACATCGAAGCGCTCGGCGATGACGCGCCCGATGGCCCGATCCTCGGCGCGCGGGTGCCTGATCTCGGGGTGAAGGAGGCGCTGCTCGGCTCCGACCCCGCGGTGTACTTCACCACGCCGCACTTCGAGGGCTATCCGGCCGTGCTGGTCCGCCTCGGCGCGATCGGCGAGGCCGAGCTGCGTGAGCTGATCACCGAGGCCTGGCTGTGCCGTGCGCCGAAACGGCTGGTGAAGTCGTATCTCGCCGAGCAGGGGGAGGACGGCGGGTAGCCTGCCCGCGCGTGTTGGGGTGGCGTGGACGGCGCCGACTTTCGCCGGACGCAAGACGCGGCGCCGGATTCGCGGGAGGCTGATCCTTTGCGGGCCGGGGTCCGGTGCGGTTGGCTGACTGGTAAGAATGACGGCCGGCCGGTGTCCGCCCATGGACGACGGTGGTGGACGGATGGCCGCCGTTCGCCGACCCGCCGTCCGCATGAGCCGTGGAAAGCCGGAGCAGCCGATGCGCCTGACCCCGACCGAGCGGGACCGCCTGCTGCTGTTCGACGCCGCTCAGCTGGCCCGGGCCCGGCGGGCGCGCGGGCTGCGACTGAATGTCCCCGAGGCGACCGCGCTGATCGCCGACACGGTCTGCGAGGCGGCCCGGGACGGCCTGCGCCTGGCCGACGCGATCGAGGCCGGGCGCAGCGTGCTGACGGCGGACGAGGTGCTGCCGGGCGTGCCGGACGTGGTCGGTGAGATCCAGGTCGAGGCGGTGTTCGAGGACGGTACCCGGCTGGCCGTGGTGACCGATCCGTTCCGCGGCGCCGGCTCGCTCGGCGACCGGGCTCCGGGAGCCGCGCTGCCGCGCAGCGAGGCTGAGGCTGACGCCGACGACCGGTCGGCCGCCGGTTCCGGGGCGGTGGAGCTCGACGTGGTGAACACCGGCGCCGTGCCGATCTCGGTCACCAGCCACTTCCACTTCTTCGAGGTGAACCGCGCGCTGTCCTTCGACCGTGTTATCGCGTACGGGATGCGGTTGGACATCCCGGCCGGCTCGTCGACCCGCTTCGACTCCGGCGCGCGGGTCGCGGTCCGGCTCGTGCCGATCGGCGGCGCGCGTATCGCGATCGGCTTCTCCGGCTTGGTTGACGGGCCCTTGGATGCGCCGGGCGCCCGTGAGGCGGCGCTCGAGCGGGCCCGGGCCGCGGGCTATCTGATGCAGGACCACCTGATGCAGCGACATGTGAGGCACGGACAGGACGCCGGCGGTAACGATGACACTGACGGCACCAACACAGCTGGCGACACCGGAAACGCTGACGGCGCCGACGACACCGACGGCACCACCGGCGCGGCGGGTGTGTCACCGATGGCCGAACTGAGCGCGCGCGACTACATTTCCGTGCACGGCCCGCGGGCCGGCGACCGGATCCGGCTCGGCGACACCGGCCTCGTGGTCGAGGTCGAGGCGGACTCGCAGCGGCCGGGCGACGAGTTCCTGGCCGGCTTCGGCAAGACCGCGCGGGACGGGCTGCACCTCAAGGCGGCCGCGGTCGCCGAGACCTGCGACCTGGTGATCAGCAATGTGCTGATCATCGATGCCGTGCTCGGGATCCGCAAGGCCTCCATCGGCATCCGCGAGGGCCGGATCTGCGCGGTCGGCCGGGCCGGCAACCCGGACACGCTCGACGGCGTGGACGTGGTCGTCGGGACCGGCACGGCGATCGTCTCGGGGGAGGGGCTGATCGCCACGGCCGGGGCGATCGACACGCACGTGCACCTGCTCTCCCCGCGGATCATGGAGGCCTCGCTGGCCTCGGGCGTCACCACGATCATCGGCCAGGAGTTCGGGCCGGTGTGGGGCGTCGGGGTCAGCTCGCCGTGGGCGCTGCGGCACGCGTTCGGCGCCTTCGACGCCTGGCCGGTCAACATCGGCTTCCTCGGCCGCGGCTCCTCCTCGCACCCGGCCCCGCTGGTCGAGGCGCTGGCCGAGGGCGGCGCGTGCGGCTTCAAGGTGCACGAGGACATGGGAGCGCACGCCCGCGCGCTGGACACTGCGCTCGGCGTCGCAGAGGACTACGACGTGCAGGTCGCGCTGCACACCGACGGCCTGAACGAGTCGCTGGCGGTCGAGGACACCCTCGCGGTGCTGGACGGCCGCACGATCCACGCCTTCCACATCGAGGGCTGCGGCGGCGGCCACGTGCCGAACGTGCTGCGGCTGGCCGGCGAGCCGAACGTGATCGGCTCGTCCACGAACCCGACGCTGCCGTTCGGCCGGGACGCGCTCGGCGAGCACTACAGCATGATCGTCTCCGTGCACGGTCTGAAGACCGACCTGCCCGGCGACGCCGCGCTGGCCCGCGACCGGATCCGGGCCGGGACGATGGGCGCCGAGGACGTGCTGCACGACCTCGGCGTCATCCCGATCACCTCGTCCGACGCGCAGGGCATGGGACGGGCCGGGGAGACTGTGCGGCGCACCTTCGCCGTCGCTGACAAGATGAAGCGGGAGCTGGGGACGGGAACAGGTGACGGGGCGTCGGACGGCGGCGCCGGGAACGGGAACGGGATTGGGAACGATAACGACAACGACCGGGTGCTGCGCTACATCGCCAAGCTGACGGTCAATCCGGCGATCGCGCACGGGCTGCTCGACGAGGTCGGCACGCTGGAGCCGGGCAAGCTGGCCGACGTCGTGCTGTGGCAGCCCGCGTACTTCGGGGCGAAGCCGTACCTCGTGCTCAAGGCCGGCTTCCCGGCCTACGGCGTGGTCGGCGATCCGAACGCGGCGACCGACCGCTGCGAGCCGCTGGTCTACGGACCGCAGTTCGGCGGCCACGGCGCGACCGCGGCCGACCTGTCGCTCGCCTTCGTCTCCGGGGCCGCGGCGCAGCTCGGCGGGGACCGGATGCCGACCCGGCGCCGCCGCGCGGCCGTGCGCGGCACCCGCGGCATCGGACCGGCCGCGATGGTGCGCAACCGGCGCACCGGCGCGGTGCGCGTCGATCCGGCGACCGGCCTGGTCACCCTGGACGGCGAGCCGATCCGGTCCGGGCCGGCCGAGTCGGTCCCGCTCTCCCGCCTCTACTTCCTCTAGTTCCGCCAGTTCCGCGAGCCCGAGTCCTCTGTCCGTCCTGCAAGGAGCGCGCACCATGAGCACCGCCGCGAACCAGCCCGCCACTTCGCACGACACTGCCGAGCCCACCGAGCCCGCCGACTCGGCGGCGCCCGCCATCCCGGCCGGCCACGGCTTCTCGATGCCGGCCGAGTGGCTGCCGCACGAGCGCACCTGGATGGCCTGGCCCACAGAGGGCTACACCCTCGGCGACGAGCCCGAGGAGGCGTTCCGGTCCTGGTCGCAGGTCGCCAACACGATCGCCCGGCACGAGCCGGTGACCATGGTGGTCGACCCGGCCGCGGCGGACTCGGCGCGGTCCTGGCTGGACCCGGCGGTGACCCTGGTCGAGCGGCCGCTGGACGACGCGTGGATGCGCGACATCGGCCCGACCTTCCTGACCGACCGCCGGGGCCGCCTGGCCGCGGTGGACTGGGTGTTCAACGGCTGGGGCGCGCAGGAGTGGGCCGCCTGGGGCAAGGACGCCGACATCGCCGAGGCGGTGGCCGACCTGGCCGGCGCCCGCCTGTTCCCGTCCCGGATGGTCAACGAGGGCGGCGGCATCCACGTCGACGGCGAGGGGACCGTGCTGGTCACCGAGACGGTGCAGCTCGACCCGGGCCGCAACCCCGGCTGGAGCCGCGAGCAGGTCGAGGCGGAGCTGCGCGCCTTCCTCGGCGTGCGCAAGGTGATCTGGCTGCCGCGCGGCCTGACCCGCGACTACGGCCGGTTCGGCACCCGCGGCCACGTCGACATCGTGGCGGCGTTCGTCAAGCCCGGCGTCGTCGTCGTGCACACCCAACCGGACCCGGAGCACCCGGACCACGACGTCACCCGGGAGAACGCAGCCATGCTGCGCGCCGAGACCGACGCCGCCGGGCGTCGCCTGGAGGTGGTCGAGCTGCCCGCGCCGACCGTCATCGAGGAGGACGGCGAGCCGGTCGACTGGTCGTACATCAACCACTACCTGGCCAACGGCCTGGCCCTGCTGTGCGGCTTCGACGACCCGCGGGACGAGCAGGCCGCGGAGATCTTCGCGAAGCTGCTGCCCGAGCGCAAGATCGAGTTCGTCGACGCCCGGCCGATCTTCTCCCGCGGAGGCGGCATCCACTGCATCACCCAGCAGCAGCCGCACGTCTGACCGTGCGACTGACCCTGCGACAACCGGTTCAACCCGGTTCAACCCTCGGCGATGCCGTTCCGCTGCGCGTAGAGGATGGCCTGGACCCGGTCGCGGCTGCCGGTCTTCGCATAGATCTGGTTGATGTGGGTTTTGACCGTGGACTTGCTTACATGGATGCGGCCAGCGATTTCAGTGTTCGACAGGCCCTCGGCGATCAGGGCCAGCACCTCGCCCTCGCGCTCGGTCAAGCCGCCGGGCAGACCGCCGGGTGCGGGACGGGGCGCGGCGGCCTGGCGGTTGGCGGCTTGGACGAGGCGGGTGCCGACCATGCGATCGAGCACCGACTGCCCGGAGGCGGCCGCCTCGAGTGCGCGGCGGATGTCGCCCGTCGTCGCGTTCTTGGTCAGGTATCCGGACGCCCCTGCCGCGAGGGCGGCGAGGATCGACTCGTCGTCGGTGTAGGTGGTCAGCACGACCACGGCGATGTCCGGCCTGCGACCCCGCAGCAGCTTGGTGGCCTCGACACCGTCCGTGCCCGGCATCCGAAGGTCCATCAGGACCACATCGGCGTCGTGCTGCTCGGCGAGCGCGACCGCCTCGCCGCCGTCCTGCGCCGCGCCCGCGACCGTGACCCCGTCCATCGCGTTCAGGATGGTCACCAGGCCGTCGCGGACCACCCGCTGGTCGTCGGCGATGACCACTTTGAGCGGCGCGCGGTTCATCGGGCGTCCTCCTCCCGCGGATCTGGGTCCTGGTCCCGGTCCCGGACCGGCCGGGTGCCGGACGACGCCGGGATCCGGGCGCTTACCTGCCAGCCGCCGCCCTCGTCGCCATCGGCCGGTCCGGCCTGCAACTGCCCGCCGGCCAAGAGCACCCGCTCCCGCATTCCCTGCAGACCATAGCCGCCACCGCTCGTGGCCAGCCGGGTGCGTGCGGCGGATTCGGGGGTCTCGTTGCGCACGCAGAGCGTCGTCTCCTGCGGTGCGAAGGCGAGCCGGACCTCTGTGCGAGCACCGGGAGCGTGCTTGGCCGCGTTGGTCAGCGCTTCCTGGGCGACGCGGTACAGCGCGAGGGACGCTTCGGGACCGGGACCGGCCGGCCGTTCGGTTCCGATCGGCTCGCAGTCGGCCAGCGCGAAATTAGTCAGCTCGAAATCAGCCAGCTCGAAATCGGCACCATGCAGAGCGCAGAGCCGTCGCAGCTGGTCGGGCAGCGACACGGTGTCCTCGCGCAGGGCCCGCACGGCCTGTCGCGCCTCGTCGAGTCCTTCGCCGACCAGGCGGTGGCTGCGCTCGATCTCCTCGCGCAGGCGGGTGCGCTCAACGCCGCTGCTCACCAGCGTGTCGAGCGCGGTCAGCTGGATCGAGAGCGCGCCGAGGGTGTGGGCGAGCACGTCGTGCAGCTCCCGGCCCAGCCGGTTGCGCTCGCCGGCCAGCTCGGCCTCCCGGCGGGCCACCGCGGCGCGCTGGTCGGCCAGCGCGACCAGGGTCGCCTGCTCGGCGCGGCGGATCATCTGGCGCCGGCCGGTCGCGCCGAGCAGGCCGATCAGGCACGCCGTCGCGACCGGCAGCAGTTCGCCGGGGAACACGCCGCGCACCAGCGCCGCGACGCTGAAGGAGGCCGGGCCGGATGCGGCCGGAAGCACCGCGAGCGGCAGGTCCAAGGCGAGGGCGGCGCCGGCCGCCGCGACGCCCACGAAGATCAGCCCGTTCGAACCGGCGGTGCTCGCCACACCGCCCGCGCAGCCCAGGGCCACCAGCGCAGTGATGAGCACGGCGCCGTCCGCGACCATCCAGATCAGCCAGGCCGCCCCAGCCAGCACGAGGCTGGCGAGCGCCCAGATTCCCGTGCTGGACAGCGCCGGATGCATATTGGCGACACTGGCCGACAAGGCGACACCCAGGCCTGCCAGAGCCACTGTGGTGCGCAGCAGCGGATTGGGGATCAGCCCGCTAAGGCCGATGCCGACGTCGGACAGCGGCCCGCGTTCACCCAGCCGCCTCAGCGTGAAGCGCACCCACCGTGCCCGGCCCGGCGCCGTTCCGGGCACGGTGGGCGCCTGGTGATCGCCGCTCATGGCTACCACCCTTCCACAACGGTCACGCGGCTCCGGTCTCCGAGCGCGCCGCACGCAGGATCCGGCCATCGGCCCTCGCCCCTGCCGACCTGGCCCGGCGGGTGACCGTCCAGCCGCGCCCGGCCAGCAGGATGCTGCGGAACAGGTCCATGCCGAGCGAGAGGAAGATGAACGCGTTGGTCAGCGCGTCCGCGCTCAGCCGGTGCTCGATCATGAACTGTGCGAGCGCGCCGGGGAAGACGTGCTGGGCGCCGTAGGCGAAGCCGAGCCGGAACAGGGTGAGCCCGATCCAGATCAGCGCATAGCCGACCCCGGCCCGGCTGACCACGGTGCCCCGGGTGCCGGTGCGGCGGGTGATGTGGGAGAGGTGGCTGCGGTAGGCCGGATCGAAGTACACCGAGACGAAGAGCGGGGAGACCGACACCAGCCCGAGCAGTATCCCGGACCCCGCGCCGACCGCCTGCAGCACGAGGTCGCCACTCCCGGTGGGCACGCTGGTCAGGTAGCCCGGGATGATGGCGCTGACGCCGATCACCGGGCGCACCACCCGGAACCATCCGATCTTGCGGCGGCCGACGTCCGACTCGAGCACGACGCCGAGCACGAACAGCTGCAGGAACACGATGCTTGCGGTCATGCATCGATCGTGGCCGCGTTGAGCTGCGCGGACATCGGCGCCGGGACCGGTTCGCGGGTGGATTCAGGGCGACCGGGGGGTCTAGCCGGGCCTCCACCCCCGGGCTCGGACCTCCTTAACTCGCCGTCTCTGCAGTGATCTCCGGGAACCCGGCGTCCGCCTCGGCCGCCTCGGCGCCGTCCTCCGGCGTCCGGCACGGCCGGCTCACCAGCTTGCGGTCGTCGCTGGTCAGGCAGCGGCCGGTGGCCAGCTCGAACTCCCAGCCGTGCAGCTGGCAGTGCAGCACCCCGTCCTTCACCGAGCCGAAGCGGACCAGGTCCGCCTTCAGATGCGGGCAGTGCCGCTGGATCACGTAGCCGTCGGCGCGCACGTAGTCCTCCACGCCGGAGGACTCGGCGTAGTAGCCCTCGACGTACGTCATCCGCTCGACCGAGAGGGACTTGAAGAACGTGTAGATGTACTCGTTGTAAGGACCCTTGCGCGAGGCCTCGAACCGGCAGGACAGGAACAGCAGGTTCACCCAGTCCTGCTCCCGGCGCCGGACCAGGTACTCGACCAGCGGCCGGGCGACCCGGAAGGTGTAGCGGCACTCCTCGCCGGCGTAGGCGTCGATCCGGCGGTCCAGGAAGTCGAACAGGATCCGCTCGTCCTCGCCGCCGTCCGCCGCGGACGCCTCCAGCAGGATCCTGCCGTTCAGGCCCGCGCAGGTGTGGTCCGCGGTCTCGATCAGCGGCTGGACCCACTCCCTGAGCTGGCCGACCAGGTCGGAGCGGTCCTGCGGCAGCGCGCCGAGGATCGCGTCGATGGCCGGCTGCACCCTGCGCTTGTAAGAAAGCAGATAACCCTTGCGGTCGTCCCGGATCCGGGCCACCTCGTCCGGCGGGATCTGCTCGACCGTCGCGCCGCCGTCCGGCGTCAGCTCGACCGTGGTGCCGGTCAGGAACAGATGCACGTCGTCCCGTTCCTGCTCGCGCGCGTACTCCAGGAACGCGAACTGGTCCGGGAACACGTTCGCCTCGTCCTGGTCCAGGTCGTTGAGGTGGAACAGGTCGTCGTCCAGGAAGCAGGGCGGCCCGGCGAACGGGAAGACGTGCTTCGCGCCGTACTGCTCCACGTACTTGAGCGCGCGGGCCATGCCGTTGCGCCGCTTGCGCGTGCCGACGGTCTGCTTCATCCGCTCCGGGAAGTCGTACACCATCGGGTACCAGATCGCGCCGGAGTACTGCAGGAAGTGCGCGTGCAGCGCGCCGAACCGCTCGACCGGGCCGGACTCCACCGGCCGCGAGTCGTTCTGGTTGTAGACGCGCACCCGGCCGTCGTCCACCGCCAGGCCGGAGTCGCCCAGCGGGCCGTCGGTCGGCGAGGTCAGGGCATTGATCAGGATGCGCAAGCCGCCGTCGAGCTCGGCCACCTCGTTGTTGCGGGTCTGCACGAAGTTGCGGAAGCCCAGCGACTCCAGCGCGTCGCGCAGGTCCGGCACCGGGTAGTCGGGCAGCAGCACCGTGGTGTCCTTGGACATGTGCCGGGACAGCCAGTCCGGGTCGAAGTGGTCCCGGTGCAGGTGCGAGACGTAGAGGTACTCCGCGTCGGTGAGCAGCGCCGGGTCGATCCCCGTGTTGTCCGGGAACGGCACCCAGGAGCCGAAGTACGCCGGCGTGAACCAGGGGTCGCAGACAATCCGCCCGGCCGCGGTCTCCATCAGCAGCCCGGCGTGGCCGATCGACGTGATGCGCACTGGATCGCTCCTCGTATGTGGTGCGTGACGGCCCGCGTCCGCGCGTCACCGCCGCCGCGGGATCGGCGGTCGCCGTCAAACCTATCCGACTTGGCGCGCCACCCGGCCGAGGACCGTCGTGACCTTTCGCCGCACCGGCGGGAACCGCTACGGTTTCCCGGAAGCGAGACACAATGTGGTGCACACGCTCCGGAGATCGGGGTCAGGACTTGGGGAGGGCGGACCGGTGAGCGGACGGTCGCGCGCTCCTGCGGCCGCGTCCACGCAGCCCTCCGCGGCCGACTCGCTGTCCCCGGCCGGCCTCGGCGTGCTGGTCGGAGCGCGCGCGGACGGCGATCCGGCCGAGGCGGAGCAGCTGGCCCGCCACGCCGACGCGCTCGGCTACCGCGAGGTGATGATCGCGGAGACCACCGGCCACGACGCGTTCGCGCTCGGCGCCGCGCTGGGCGCCGGCCAGGCGTCGCTGTGCCTCGGCCCGTTCCCCGCCGCGGTCCGCGATCCGGTGACCATCGCCCGGGGGGCCGCCTCGGTGGCGGCGCTGACCGGCCGCCGGATCGGCGTGGCGCTCAGCGCCTCGACGAGCACCGTGGTCGAGGAGTGGCACGGCCGGGCCCGCGGCGTCCCGGCGACGGTCGTGGCCGAGTCGGCCTCGGCGCTGCGCGGCCCGAAGGCGGACAGCGGACTGCTGTCGGGGGCCGCGGTCGACTTCGCCGGGGCGCTGGTGCGCACCCGCGGATACGCCGGCACGCTGGCCCCGTCGAACGCAGAGCTCTCGGTGCTCGCGTTCGGGATCGAGCTGACCGAGGTCGCGGTCGCCCGCGCGGACCGCCTCATCGTGCCGATCGGCACCGTGGAGCACATCGCCAGGCTCCGGGCCAAGGTCTACATCGCCTCGGAGCGCGCCGGCCGGACCCCGCCGCGCCTGGCGATATGGGTGCCGGTCGCGATCGACCCGGACGAGGCGGTGCGCCGCGAGCTGCTCCGGGCCCTGGTGCCGTACCTGCGGGCGGCCGGCTTCGCCGCGATGTTCACGGAGTCCGGCTTCGGCGAGGTGGTCCGGCTGGCCCGGTCCGGCGCGCACATCCGCTCCGTGGTCGCGGCCGCCCCGGCGGATCTGCTCTCGGCGGTGGCGGCGGTCGGCTCGCGCGCCGAGGTCGATGCCGCGCTGCTTGAGTATCGCGCGGTCGGTGCGGATGACGTCCTGTTGATCCCTCATTCGGCGGACACCCTGGCGGCGCTGGCGGACAAGTAGGGCTCTGCGTCGCGTCCGGTGGCGGCTCCAGCGACCGGACGTGATCAGCCGTCATCCTTCGGCGGCCGCCAGGGCGTGGTCGGTATCCCGGCCGGTGGTAAGTCGTTCGAGCCGTGTGGCCGTGATCCGTTGCCGTTCGTCGCAGCCTTGCCGCCTTCACTCTGACGGGGGATCTCATACGCTCGCGAGTAAGGGCGGTGCGAGTCGGGCTCCTGCTCCGAATAGGGCTGTGGGGGAAACGCGTCCGCGGCTGTGGTTGCTGACGGTGCCGCAGATTCGGACGCACGCGCAGCTGACGCTTCGTCATGCGGGACTTTCTGCAAGCGCTCCGGGGCCTTCTGCGGCGTGCGCTCCTGCGCGGAGCGCTTCATCAGGCTCAGCAGCGAGACGGTGAACAGCAGGGCGCCGGCGATTCCGGTGGCCAGGAGAAGCTTCGTCGCGGTGCCTCCGGCGAAGGCGCCGATGTGCACCGGCTCCAGTCGCGACGCGCTCAGCCTCGTTCCCTCGATCGGCACGCTCCGCGCCCCCCTCTCCGCCTCATCATCCGTTCAGCCGCACCCAAACATGGTGCCCGGCACGCCGCCGTTCGCACTCGGATGTAAGACCGCATCGCCCGGCGCGCGACAGCCGTCCTTTCTGCTTATGTTCGTCATCACCGGGGGCGAATCCGACAGCGGTTCTGCACGTGAGGAGGTCCCGAGATGACGACCAGCGGCGGCCCGGTGGGCCAGGGCCCGACGTCCACGGTTCTCGTCGTCGACCCGCATCCGGTGGAGCGGGACGAGACGGTCGATGCGCTGCGCCGTCATCTCGGCGGCACGTGCCGGGTGATCGGCGCCGGGGGCCTGCGCGAGGCGGCCGACGTGCTCGCGCACCTGAGCGCCGAGGGTTCCGCGGTGGCTCTGGCGATCAGTGCTCACCAGCTGCCCGACGGCTCCGGCATTGAGCTGTTCGGGCACATCCGCGTCGCATCTCCGGCCACCAAACGGGTGCTGCTCACCACGATGGAGCAAGCCGACGCCGCCATCCAGGCGATCAGCCAGGCGCAGACCGACCGCTACGCCGTCCTGCCGGCCCAGCCGCTCGAGGAGCGGGTCTTCCCGATCGTGGACGACCTGCTCGGCGAGTGGTTCGGCGAGCACGCCGCGGCGCAGATCGGGGTCACCGTGCTCGGCCACCGGTTCGCCGCCGCCTCCTACTCCGTCAAGGACTACCTCAGGCGCAGCCTGGTCCCGTTCACCTGGCTGGACCTGGCCGACGACCCGGAGGCGCAGGCGCTGGCCCGCGACCTCAACCTGCCCGCCCCCGCGCCGACCACCGTGCTGCTCGACGACGGCCGCACCCTGTTCGACCCCTCCATCGCGGAGCTCGCCGTCGCGCTGGGCCTGACCCAGGAGGCGACCAAGGAGACCTACGACCTGGTCGTCGTGGGCGGCGGACCGGCCGGGCTGGCCGCCGCCGTATACGGGGCCTGCGAAGGCCTCGACGTGGTGGTGATCGAGGACGACTGCCCCGGCGGCCAGGCCGGGGTCAGCACCCGGATCGAGGACTACCTCGGCTTCCCGTCCGGCCTCGGCGGCGCGGACTTCGCGCACCGCGCGCTCGCGCAGGCCCGCCGGTTCGGCGTCGAGTGGTGCGCGGCGAAGGTGGCCACCGCGCTGCTCCCGCACTTCGGCGCCAACCGGGTGCTGCTCGACGACGGCCGCAGCGTGGTCGGCCGCGCGGTGCTGATCGCGACCGGGATGGCCTGGCGCCGGCTCGACGCGCCCGGCGTCGAGGACCTGCACAACGCCGGCGTCTACTACGGCAGCTCGGAATCCGAGGCCAAGCAGTCCGCGGGCGAGGACGTCGTGGTCGTCGGCTCGGGCAACCCGGCCGGGCAGGCGGCGCTGCAGTTCGCCGAGTACGCCCGCTCGGTGACCCTGGTGGTACGGGAGCCCGCGCTGCGCGGCGGCGCGCTGTCCGACAAGCTCGCCGAGCGCGTCGAGCAGCACGAGCGGATCGAGGTCCGGCTCGGCTGCGAGGTCGGCGAGGTGCGCGGCTACGGCCGGCTGGAGAAGGTCGTGCTGCTGGACGGCGAGACCGGCGCCACCGAGGTGGTCCCGGCCGGCAGTCTCTACATCCTGCTCGGCACGGTGCCGACGTCCGAGTGGGTCAAGGGCGCGGTCGGGCTGGACGAGTTCGGGTTCGTACTCACCGACGCAGACGTGGTCCGCCGGCCGGAGCTGCTGCCGGCGCCGTGGCCGCAGGACCGGCCGCCGCTGATCGCCGAGACCTCGGTGCCGGGTGTCTTCGCTGCGGGCGACGTGCGCGCCGGATCGGTCAAGCGGGTCGGCTCCGCGGTCGGCCAGGGAGCGGTCGCGGTCGCCGCGGTCACCCAGTTCCTGCGCCTGCTCGAGGAGCAGTGCCAGGAGACGGAACACCCGGACGAGTCCTGACGCCGGGCCGGCCGCCGCGGGCTCGGCTCAGCCCTCCTGGCAGGGCGACGAGACCGAGGTGGCCGGCCCGGCGAAGTCCGGCAGCGGGCGCGGGTCGCCGACCGGCTGGTACCGGCCCTCGACGAGCTCGTACTCCCACTGCGGCCCGTCCGCGATCAGCTGTGCGAGCGCGCCGAGCAGCCGGTCGACGTCCGCCGCGGTCGAGCCGAGGCCGAACGAGGCGCGCACTGCGCCGCCGCTGCCGAGCCCGGGCCGGGTCAGGCCGAGCCGGGCCAGCAGCGGATGCGCGCAGAACCGGCCGTCGCGCACGCCGATCCCGTGCTCGGCCGAGAGACACGCCGCGACGAGCCCGGCATCGAAGCCTGCGACGGTGAACGCGACCACGCCGATCGCCCCGGCCGAGTCCGGCCAGATCCGCAGCACCTCGATCGCGTCGCCGCCCACCGAGTCGTCGAGCCGCGCCAAACCGTCGAGCAGCCGAAGGCGCAGCGCCTCCTCGTGCCGGTTCAGGCTCGCGCCGAGTGAGGCGAGCGTCTCGCAGGCCTTGGCCAGCGCAGCGGCGCCGAGCACGTTGGGCGTACCCGCCTCGTGCCGGGCGGGGGCGGCCGCCCACACGGTGGCCTCCGCCGTCACCTCGCGTACCGCTCCGCCGCCGGCCAGGTAGGCGGGTGCCGCGTCGAGCCAGTCGCGCCGCCCGACGAGAGCCCCGGCACCGTAGGGCGCGTAAAGCTTGTGACCGGAGAAGGCGATGTAGTCGATCCCGGTCTGCGCCAAGGAGATCCGCCGGTGCGGGGCCAGCTGCGCGGCGTCGACCGCGAGTCGCGCGCCGTACTCGTGCGCGAGCCGGGTGATCTCGGCGACCGGCAGCACCTCCCCGGTCACGTTCGACGCGCCGGTCACCGCCACCAGCGCGGTGGGCGTCGCGGCCAGCGCGGCCTCGAGGTCGGCCAAGGTCTCGGCGAGCGTCGGGGCGGCCTCGAGCACGACGTCGCCGCGGCGCTGCCACGGGATCAGGTTCGCGTGGTGCTCGATGTCGAGGTAGAGCACGTGGCCGCCCGCGGGGATCGCGCCGGCGAGCAGGTTGAGCGCGTCGGTGGTGTTGCGCACGAACACGGTCACGTCGTCCTCGCGCGCGCCGACGAACCGGCTCACGCAGGCGCGGGAGTTTTCCAGCAGCGCGGTCGAGACCTGCGATGCGTACCCGGCGCCGCGGTGCACGGAGGCGTAGAACGGCAGCGCAGTCGCGATGTGCTCGACGACAGCTGCGGCGGCCGGTGCAGAAGCTGCGTAGTCAAGATTCGCATAGGGCAGCGTGCCACCGGTCACCAGCGGCACAGGCAGGCCGGCGCCGGTGACCGCACACAGCGGTTCCGCGGCGTCGGGCACAGTCTTGGTGGGCACGTTCTTGGTAGGCACAGTGTCGATCAACGAGTGGGTCATGGCTCGCTGCCGCCTCTCACGTTCCGGGATCCGTGAGGGGCCTTCGGCCGTCCTCTGCGATGTGCCGACACCGGCGGATCCGCGCTTGCCGCACGACTCCCGCGCGGCCCGGTCTCCTCCGGAGGCACCCCATCGCGGTGGAAGGGTTGCCGGTCAGCAAGCCGGGGCTTGACGCTGACACTCTTGACCTGAGCCGGGACGATAGCACAGCCGTGGTGGCGCCCCCCAACTCATTCCGCATCCCGGACGCAGCGTTCGGCGATCAGCATCGAGGCACCGGACCTTGCCTTGTCCGGCAACCCACCTGACGTACATTTTCTTGTACAAGCCAAGGAGGTGCGCGATGCCCGACGACCGCGAGGAGGTCATCATCATGCAGGCCAGACACGATCCGGTGGTCACGGTGGCTCTAGACGACTACGAGTCGCTCAAGGAGACCGCTCACCTTCTGCGCAGCCCCGAGAACACCCGCCGCCTGCTGGCCTCGATCGAACGGCTCGAGCGCGGGTGCGGCATCGCGAGGGAACCGGCGGAGTGAAGCTGGTCTCGGCGAGAGCGCATCCCCGAGCGTGGGCCAGGGGAGTCGACTCGCCAGCCGACTCCCCTGTGAACTGCTGATAAAGCGTCGGCAGCCTAAAGATCCAGCGCCGCCAGCTCCGCGCCGATCACCGACTCGTCTCCCTCGACCGCGACGACCAGCGAGTCCGGGTCCAGCGCCGTGCGGACGGCGGCGTTGACCTCGTCCAGGGTGACTTCGAGCAGCCGGGCGTGCTCGGTGGTCACGTAGTCGCCGGGCAGGCCGTGCCGGGCCATCTCGGAGAGGCGGTAGCCGATCGCCCCGGCGGTCTGCAGGCCGATCGGCGTGGCGCCGGCCAGGTACGCGCGGATGTCGTCCAGCTCGGTCGCGGTGACCCCGCCGTCGAGGAACTCCCGGATGACCCGCAGCGCGTCCCCCACAGCGGTCGCGGTCGCGTCGGTGCGCACCTCGGCCGACATGGCGAACTGGCCGAGCGGCCGGCCCAGGTCGAAGCCGGCGTGCGCGCCGTACGTGTAGCCCTTCACCTCGCGCAGCTCGTGGTTCAGCCGCGAGGAGAACGAGCCGCCGAGCACGGTCGCGCCGATGCGCAGCGCCACCACGTCGATGCCGTGCTCCGCGGCGGCCGCGCGGGACGGCGCCGGGTGCCCGATCCGCAGCGTGGACTGCACCGCGCCGGGCCGGTCCGCGACCGCGAGGCGCTGCGGCCGGTCCAGCGGCGTCGGCGTGGGCACCCGCTGCGCCGCGTCCTGCGGGAAGTCGCCGAACACCGTGGCGCCCACCGTGTCCAGGTCGATCCGGTCCAGGTCGCCGGCCACCAGCAGGGTGCCGGCCGAGCGCAGCCACTGCGCGTGGAACGCGCGCACCGCCTCGGCGTCGAGCGCGGCGTTCGTCTCCGGGTCGCCGCCGACCAGCCGGCCGAACCGGGTCTGCGCGCCGAACTGGGCGCTGCGCAGCGCCAGCCGGGCCCTCGGGCCGGGCCGGGCGAAGGCCTCGAACCGCGAGGCGACCAGGTCGGACAGGTAGCGCTCCACGTCCTCGTCGGAGAACGCCGGCGTGCGCATCGCCTCGGCCAGCAGGTCGGCCCCCGCGGCGGCCGAGCCGGTCGGCAGGTCGATCGAGAGCCGCACCGACTCCCAGCCGGTGTCCACCGCCCAGTTGCCGCCCAGCGACTCGACCGCGGCGCCGAAGTCGTCCGCGCTGCGCTTGGCGGTGCCCTCGTCCAGCAGGCCGGCGGTGGCCCGGGCCAGGCCGTCCAGGCCCTCCGGCTCGCGCAGCGCGCCCTGCTCGAGCAGCAGCGAGAGCCAGGCGATCGGCTGGCCGGGCAGGTGCGCGGCCAGGATGCGGCCCGAGCCGACGGCGAGGCTGCGCACCTCGGGGAAGACGTACGGCCGCGGCGAGGCGGCCTCGGGCCGCTCGGCGAGAAAGGTCGGTGTCATCGGTCAGGCCTCGGTCTCGGTGGGGGCGTAGGCGAGCGTGATCCGGTTGTCCGGCGCGAAGACCCGCGCCGCGGCCTCCTGGACGTCCTTCGCGGTCACGGCGAGCAGCTCGGGCAGCCGCTTGGCCAGCTCCAGCGCGTCGCCGAACAGGGTGGCGTGCTTGCCCAGCTCGTCGGCCCGCGACCCGACGGTGGCCAGCTCGCGGAACCAGTCGGCCTCCAGCATGGACCGGGCCCGGTCCAGCTCGGCCTCCTCGACCCCGTCCGCCGCGACCTGCTCGCAGACGTCGAAGAAGGCGGCCTCCAGATCGTCCAGGCCGACCCCGGTGCGCGGCGTGGCCATGCCGGTGATCATCGACTCGTGGTGGGCGCGCTGCCAGGTGCCCAGGTACCCGCCCTCGGCCTGGGCCAGCCGGCGCTCGGTGACCAGCTCGCGGAACAGCCGCGAGCCGCGCCCGCGGCCGAGCACGATGGAGAGCATGTCCTCGGCGGCCGAGCCCGGCTCGGCGAACCTGGTGCCGCGGAAGGCGAAGAACGAGCGTGGCAGCGGGACCGCCTCGTCAAGCTCGACCCGGCGCGCCTCGCCGAAGGTGGCGTTCAGCTCCGGCACCGCGTGCAGCGCCGGCCGGGGCCGCGGCGGCAGCTCGCCGAAGAACCGCTCCGCCAGCACGCGCACCTCGGCCGCGTCGGTGTCGCCGACCACGGTGAGCACCGCGTTGTCGGGGGAGTAGTAGGACTCGTAGAAGGCGTTGAAGTCCTCCAGCCGGGCCCCGTCCAGCTCCGCCATCGAGCCGATGGTGGAGTGGTGGTACGGGTGGCCGTCCGGGTAGGCCAGCTCGCCGAGCACTTCGTGCCACTTGCCGTAGGGCACGTTGTCGTAGCGCTGGCGGCGCTCGTTCTTCACGACCTCGCGCTGGTTGTCCAGCGTCTCCTGGGTCAGCGCCAGCGCGCCCATCCGGTCCGCTTCGAGCCACAGCGCGACGGGCAGCGCGGCGACCGGCACCGTCTGGTAATAGTTGGTCCGGTCCGCGCTGGTCGTCGCGTTGATCGCGGAGCCGCCGGCGGACTGCAGCACGCCGAAGTGCTCGCCCTTGCCGACCTGGGCCGAGCCCTCGAACATCAGATGCTCGAAGAGGTGCGCGAAGCCGTGCTTGCCGGCCGGCTCGTGCCGCGAGCCCACGTCGTACCAGAGATTCACCGCCGCGATCGGCGCGGCGCGGTCCGTGCAGACCACCACGCGCAGACCGTTGTCCAGGGCGAACTGCCCCACCGTCCACGGGAACCCGCCGTCCGCCGTCTCCGCCACCCGAAGGCCCCTCAATCGTTGATCCGGCGAGCCGGTCCGCCGGCCGCCGTAGTCGCCGGGTGCGACTTACCCGAAGCATACGTGGCTGCTCCCCGGCCGGGTGCGGTTGGCGGCGCGCGCGGCCGGGAACATGCTGGTTGAGCGTGGATGTAAGGAGCGACGGTATGCCTTTGGTGGGTGACGGGCAGCGGCTGCTGCCCCGCTGGGTGGCCGTGTTCTTCGTGGCTGCGGCCGTGGTGCTGGTCCCGTGGATCTTCGTGCTCATGTTCTCCACGCCGCAGGAGTTCGGCCTCGCCCGGCACTGGAAACTGGTCTGGGTCGGCTTCGACTGCTTCCTGCTGCTCGGTTTCGCCGCCACCGCCTGGCGGGTGCTGGCCCGCTCCCCGCGCGGGGCGACCACCGCGGCGGCGACCGGCACGGCGCTGCTGATCGACGCCTGGTTCGACATCCTGACGGCCCGTCACCCGACCAACGAGATCGTCGCGATCCTGATGGCGGTGTGCGCCGAGATCCCGTGCGCGGTGATCTGCTTCTACGTCGCGCGCAAGATCGTGGGCATGTTCGAGCAGGCCGCGCCTTACCTGCGGCAGCAGGGCTTTCAGATCATCGAGGGCCGGCTGGTTCCGCCGCAGGGGCGGCCGGTGCAGGAGGGCGACCGGGCGGACCTGGAAGCGCTGCAGGGCCGGGTCGGCTGAACCGACCCGGCCCCGCGGGGCTCGGCCACCCTAGAAATCAGGGTGCTACGACAGGACGGCCCTGGCGGTCCAGTGCGCCAGCAGCGCCGTGTCGCCGACCACGGTCACGTCCTGCGCCCGGAGCCGGCCGTACATGAACAGTGCGAGGTCGCTGAGCGGGGCACGCACCGCGACCGCGCCCTTCACGTGCGAGTGCGACCAGCGGTAGCCGTGCGGCTCGAGCGTGATCAGCCACTCGCCCGGCACGTCCGCGCCGTCCGTGTCGGTGGCGTGCAGGTGGATGGTCTCGCCGTCGCCGTGCAGGTCGTCGATGCTCGGGCGGAAGGCCGCGGCGCTCGGCAGGATCTCCAGCAGCTCGTCGATCGCGTCCGAGGCGACCGCGGGCTCGATCCGGCTCTCCTCGCCCAGCGCGGCCTCCAGATCGGTGCGGTGCACGGTGGTCTCGTGCAGCAGCCGGCGGATCCAGAAGCCGACCCGCCGGTCCGGGGTCCACGAGTACATGGGGGCGTTGGGGTCGGCCTCGGCCAGGATGTCGGCCAGGCGCATGCCGGACAGGGTGAACCAGGCCGGGACCACGGGCCAGTCCGGCAGCCGGACGTCGGACTGCTCGCGCCTGAGCCGCTCGGGGGCCAGGGTGGCGACCATCCGGCCGACCCAGCCGTGCAGAAGCGTGACGTGGTGGACCAGGTCGGCCGCGGTCCAGCCGGGGCAGGTGGGGACGGGGGTGTCGGCCTTGAGGTTCGCGGTCAGCTCGGCCGTGCGGCGGATCTCCGCGCGCAGTAGGCCGATCGCGTCCTGGGCCGCGATGGTTTCTTGACGGGGCGACGGGGCGAGGGTGGGCACCGTGGGCTCCATTCCTGGATACCGGCATCGTCCATCGATGCCGCGCTGTTCCTGCAATACCGTTTGGGTTCTGCTGGGTAGTTCGTCCCCGGCCGGTCCGGCCGAGAGCGCGCGCAGCCATGCCTCCGGTGTCCTCGCACGACACCGGTGGCGGGAGGGATGAAGAAGGAGGAGGGCGGGCGGCTTCGGTCGGTCGTCTCGGGACTTCGCTGTCGAGAGCTTGGGTCGGGGGCAGATGGCGCTGTATGTCATCTCCCCGGGTCCCGGGGCCGACATGCCTTCTTTCCCATTTTCCTTCAAGGTTGCAGCTAACGCCGCCTGAACGCCACGTGACATGCGTCTCGCCGGGCCGTGTCGGGAGCGGGTCGGGGAGCGGGCCGGGCCTGGCGCGCGGCGGACCGGGTGACGCGACCACCGTTTGCGGAAGGCTAGGCTGGGCAGCCGTGACGGACGGCGGGCCGGCGCCGGTCTGTGCGAGCGGAATGGGCCAGGGCCCGTCTGAGAAGTGGCGCCGGACGGCTGCAGCGTTGTCTGTGGGAGATTGGACAAGGCAGCGGGCGTTGTGGTGGGCGCAGCGGCCCCGGCGCCGCTTCTCATAACAGGCCTTAGGTGTGGAAGGAGCTGATGCGCCGGTGGCGCTCGGCTTGGCCGCCGCTCTTGCGGCCTGCTTGTGTTACGGGATCGCTTCTGTCTTCCAGGCCATCGGCGCGCGGGGGGTGGCGCAGGGGAACGGCGTCGACCCGAAGCTGATCATGCGCGTGCTGCGATCGATGCCGTTCCTGGGCGGGACCGCGCTCGACACGCTGGCGCTCGTCTTCAACTTCTACGCGCTGCGCACCCTGCCCCTGTTCACCGTGCAGGCCGTGATCAACACGAACCTCGCGGTCACCGCGCTGGTCTCGGTGCTGCTGCTCGGCGCGACGCTGAGCACACGGGACAAGGTCGCGGTGGCCGTGGTGATCGGTGGCTTGACGATGCTCGGCATCTCTTCAGGGCGCGAGGGATCCGGGTCGTTCGACGTATCGCAGCGCTGGATCATGCTCGTCGTGGCACTGGTCCTGTCCGCGACCGCGCTGGTGATCGGCAACCTGTACAAGAAGCCGCATCCGGCGCTGCTCGGCGGCCTGGCCGGTTTCCTGTTCGGCCTGTTCGGCATCGCGGTGCGCGTGCTGCCCTCGCTCAGCCCCTCGCACCTGATCGTGGATCCGGGTGCTTATGCCGCGCTGGTCTCCTCAGGCACTGCGTTCCTTCTCTTCACCACGGCGCTGCAGCGCGGCTCGGTGACCGCGGCGACGGCCGCGCTGGTGGTCGGCGAGACGGCCGTGCCGGCGCTGATCGGGTTGGTCTTCCTGGGTGACACGGCCCGGCACGGCTATGCGCCGGTCGGGGTGTTCGGCTTCCTGTTCGCGGTGGGCGGGGCGCTCGCGCTGGCCCGCTTCGGCGAACCGGTGGACGAGCACACCGTCGAGGAGTTGGTAGAACGAGTGACCGTCTGAGGTCGGGCTCGGGCTGAGGCGACGTCAGCTCTGCAGCCGGCCGCTCTGCTGCGCTTCTTCCTGAGCCTGGGCCTGTGTTCGCGCCTGTACCTCTGCCTGCTCCGGTTCGGGCGTCTGAGTGTCCGTCAGCTCGCTCTCGGGCGCGCCGACCGGCTCGGCGGTCGCGGCGTTGGTCTCGTTCTCGCCCGTGTGTGCGCCAGTTTCCGGCTCGCCATCGCCGTTCGCGTCTGTGGCCATCTCCGCCTCGACCTCGCGGTCCTTGCGGTGCTGGCGGCGGCGGTTGAACACGGCGAACCCGATCACCGCGACCAGCAGGACGCCGAACACGATGTAGCCGGCCGTGTTGGTATAGCCCTCCACCCGCTGCCAGGCGCTGCCGGCCAGATAGCCCACCAGGCTGAAGGCGACCGCCCACGTCACGCCGCCGACCGCGTTCCAGAGCAGGAAGCTGCGGTACTCCATCCGGGCGGTGCCGCACAGGCTGGGCACCAGCGCGCGCAGCACCGCGGTCCACCGGCCGATGAACACTGAGCGGCCGCCGAGCCGGTTGATCAGCCGCTTGCCCTGCTCGATGTGCGCCGGCTTGACGAACCGCTTCGGCGCCTTGTCCAGCAGCGAGTCGCCCCAGCGGTGGCCGATCGCGTATCCGGCCGAGTCGCCGAGGATCGCGCCGACGCTGGCCACCGCGATCACCAGGGCGACCGGAAGCTTGCCCTCGTAGGCGAAGAAGCCGCCGACCACCACCGCGGTCTCGCCGGGCAGGATGAAGCCGAGGAAGATCGAGGCCTCGAGCGCCGGCAGTATGAACACGAAGGCGAGCGCCGCCGCGGCCGGGAGCTTGAGCAGTTGGTCGACGATCCAGCTGATCATGCGTCAGTCGCCCAGGTGGGAAAGCAGCGCCCGGTGCAGCAGCCCGTTCGAGGTGCAGGCCGAGCCCGCGGCCGGGGACGGGTCGCCGTCGGTGGCGCTGAACCGCCCGCCCGCCTCGGCGACGATCACCGCCACCGCGGCCATGTCCCACAGCAGCACCTCGGGCTCGGCCGCCATGTCCACGGCGCCCTCCGCCACGAGCATGTGCGACCAGAAGTCCCCGTACGCGCGGGTGCGCCAACAGGACCGGGACAGCGACAGGAAGCCGTCCAGCTTCCCGTCCTCCTCCCAGGAGATCACCGAGGAGTACGCGAACGAGGCGTCCTCGAGCCTGCCCACGTTGGACACGCTGAGCCGGGTCGCCGACGACAGCGACCGGCCGGTGAAGGCGCCGCCGCCGCGCGAGGCCCACCAGCGGCGGGCCAGCGCCGGGGCGGAGACGACGCCCACCACCGGCTCCGGGCCCTCCATCAGCGCGATCAGGGTGGCCCAGACCGGCACGCCGCGCACGTAGTTCTTGGTCCCGTCGATCGGGTCGAGCACCCAGCGGCGCCGCCCGGACGCGCCGGCGTTGCCCGGGGTGTCACCGAACTCCTCGCCGATCACCGCGTCCCGGGGCCGGGAGCGGCTCAGCGTGGTGCGCAGCAGCTCCTCGGTCGCCTTGTCCGCGTCGCTGACCGGGGTCAGGTCCGGCTTGGTCTCCACCTTGAGGTCCAGCGCCTTGAAGCGCTGCATGGTGACCGAGTCGGCTTGGTCCGCCAGGACATGGGCCAGTCTGAGGTCGTCGTCGTAACCCGTCACGCATGACAACCTACCGGGTCGCGCCCGACATGGGTGTTACCGACAGCGCCAGTTGATTTGGCAGCTCGCCGCGGCCGACGCCTCCGGCCGCGGCGAGTTCGCCCTCAGGTATTCAGCTGTCGTGTCACGTGTATCTCAGATGGCTGGCTCCAGGGGGCGCCGCGGCGCCGTTCAGCCGCCGGTGCAGGGTCCGTCACTCGTCCAGGCGCCGTAGTCGGTGGCCGGCGTGCCGCCCTGGGTCCACCAGTTGGCGGTCCAGTTGGCGCCGTCCCAGTAGACGACGTCGCCCGCGGTGTAGACGGCCGTGGCGCTGAAGTCGGTCGACACGCACTGCGGCTTCGGCGGCGCGGCCGGCGGGCCGGTCGGCGCCCAGTCGGCGAACTTGGTGTCGTATCCGGTGTACTGGTAGGCGGTCTGCGCCACCGAGGAGCAGTCCCCGTTGACGGATTCGTTCACCGGGTTGCACTGGCGGTCGCGGTTCACGTCCCAGAAGGTGAAGCGGGACATGTTGTGCGCCTCGGCGAAGCTGAGGTTGCTGGCGAAGTCGGAGGGCTCGAAGACCTCGCCGGTGTCCGAGTCGCCGTTCATCTGCGAGACGCCCTCGTGGTTCCAGGCCACCGCGCTGCTCCACCCGAAGATGGAGACCAGCTGGGCGTTGAAGTCGGTCAGCGCGGTCTGCTGCGCGGCGGCGCCGCCGCCGAAGCCGTTGTCGAACGGCATCAGCGAGAAGTCGGCCGGGGTGAAGCCGAGCGACTTGGCTTCGTCCAGCAGCAGCCCGCCGAAGTAGTTCGCGCCGGTGGTCGTGGTCGGCATGGTCACCGTGACCAGCAGGCCCGAGTCCTCCTGCTGCAGGATCTGCGCCGCGCCGAGCTCGTTGGCCACCGCGGTGGAGCTCTCGATCTCCGGCTCCTCGATGTCGAAGTCGATGGCGTGCAGGCCGTACTTCGAGATGACCGACTGATAGGCCGCGGCGGTCGCGGAGGCCGAGCCGCAGTCCTGGCCGAGCTTGGTGCCGTTGGCGCCGCCGGCCGAGACCGAGACGTCGCCGCCGGCTGCGCGCACCGCGCTGATCACCGAGGCGACCTGGGTGTCGGAGGACACCGGGTCGGTGCCGTCCCAGGCCGGCGTGCAGCCGCCGTCGGCCAGGATGAAGGCCAGTTCGAAGGCCTTCTCGCCGGTGGCGGACATCACCGAGGTCAGGCTCGGCGCGCTCGAGTCCAGCGTGTAGTAGTAGGGGGCTGATTCGTACCAGTTGGCGGTGAGCGCGGAGGCGGCGCTCGCCGGGCCGGCCGAGGCGACGGCGAGGGCCGCGGCACCGGCCGCGGTCAGCGCCCCGGCCGCGGCGGCGGCGAGGCTCCGGCGCAGCCGGGGCACGGGTCGAGTGGTCATGGCAACACCGGATTCCGACGTGGCTGGATGGCGCAGCGCACCCGGAGCGCGCCGGCTCGGGCTGTTGCGTCCACACCATCGCGCCGGGCGGCCGGGGCCGTCAAGAGGTCTAGTCCAAAGAAGTTGGTCTGGACCAATCGCGTGGTCCGGGCCGGCTGCGGAGGCGCGCGCGGCGCATGGCGCGCCAACCGACTCCCGACCCGCCCTTCCGGCCCGCGGGTGAAGATGGAATCCTGATACGACACGCGGCGGGGCCGGCGCGGGGAGTTGGGCGGCAGTGCTGGTCGGAATGTCGGTCGGAAGGACGCGACATGGCCGCGCGGGGCTGCGGAATGGCGGTCCGGTGAACGGCGTTGTCTGTGGTGGAAGGCGAGGTGGCACGATGAGCGGTCGGACCGCACCCGTATGCCCCCCTTGCCTGGGCCCCCCTGACCTGGATCCGGCGCCCCCCGCAGGCGTTTCGGGCGCCCCCGAATCGGGCAGACCGGTCATCATTACCGTACGTGCCGGTCGTGCCGCGGCGTGCCCGCGGCGGCGTCCCGAGGGGGTGCAGAACCCGTGACAACGGTCCGCGTTCTGCCCGGCGCGAAGCCGGTCGAGCAGTTCGAGCTGCGCCTCGGCGACGACGCGCTGCTGCTCTCGCACCGGCTCGCCCAACAGCTCGGGCACACGCCGGACCCGGAGGCCGAGACCGCGCTGGCGGGCATCCGCGACGACCTGCTCGGCCAGGCCGGATGGCTGCTCGCGGTGGCCGGCCGGTCGACCGCGCACTGCAGGGACGAGCTGGCGTACGGCCGCACCGACCGCGAGTATCGCAATGCGCTGCTGGTCGAGCTGCCCAACGGCGGCTTCGCCCACACCGTCATCAGGCTCCTGTTCTACTCGGCCTACCAGAGCCTGCTTTTCCGGACGCTGGCCCACAGCGTGGACGCGGACCTGGCCGCGTTCGCCGGCAAGGCCGTGCACGAGGCCGAATACCATCGCGAGTACGCGGCGGGCTGGACCCGGCGGCTCGGCGACGGGACCGAGGAGGAGCACGACTGCGCGGCGGCCGCCGTTGCGCAGCTGTGGCCTTACACCGCCGAGCTGTTCGCCGCCGACGAGCTGATGGAGGCCCTGGTGGCGCAGGGCGTCGTGGCGGAGCCGGGCATGCTGCAGGCGCAGTGGACCGAGCTGGTCGCGGACCAGCTGGCGCAGGCGACGCTGGGCCCGGCGCCCAGCAGCGCCGCCCGGCGGCCCGGCGGCGGCCGGTCCGGCGTGCACACCGAGGCACTGGCGCATCTGTTGGCTGAGATGCAGTCCGCGCACCGTGCCCTGCCCGGCGCGGTGCGGTGACCCGGTTCCCGGCCGGTCGCGCTGTACAGCCATCTTTAGAAGGCCGCATAGCATGACCGCGCAATTCCACCGGCTCGCCGTCCAGGCCGTCGAGCCGATCACCTCGGACGCCGTGCGCGTCGTGTTCGCGGTCCCCGAGCCGCTGCGCGAGGCGTACCGCTATGCCGCCGGCCAGCATCTGACGATCGACTTCACCGGCTCGCCGATCATCGGCGAGATCGGGCTGGACACCGGCCGCGCGACGGGCGCCGCGGGCGCGGCAGGCGTCCCGGCGAAGGCGTCGAGCCGCGCGGCGGCGAAACTGCGCCGCTTCTACTCGCTCTGCGAGGCGCCGCCGCTCGAGGGGCCGCCGGACCACCTGGCCATCGCGGTCAAGCGGCAGGGCCCGGGCGGCATCGCCGACTACATGGTGAGCAAGCTCGCGCCCGGCCAGCAGCTCGACGTGCTGACCCCGGTCGGCGGCTTCCACGCGGAGCCCGGGACCGGGCACACCGGCCCCGACCGGATCACCGGCATCGCGGCCGGCAGCGGCATCACGCCGATCCTGGCCATCATCCACGACGCGCTGCGCAAGAACCCGGCCGTCAGCGCCGCGCTGATCTACGGCAACCGCAGCGCCGCCGAGATCATGTTCGAGGACGAACTCGTGGAGCTCGGCGCGCGCTACGGCGGCCGGTTCGAGGTGCTGCACGTGCTCTCCCGCGAGGATCAGGGCACTCCGATGCTGTACGGCCGGATCGACCGGGAGAGCCTGCCGTGGCTGCTCACCGCGGTCGGCGCGGGCCCCGGCGACGCCTACTACCTGTGCGGGCCGTTCGGCATGGTCGAGGACGCGCGCGCGGTGCTGGCCGGGACGGGCGCGCAGCACGTCCGGTTCGAGCTCTACGCCGCCTCGGCCGAAGCCGTGCGGGCCGGCGGCGAGAGCACCGACACCACCGCGTGGCGGGCCGCCGCCGCGCAGAGCCCGGCCACCCCGGTCGTGGTGCGGCTCGGCGGCCGCACCACGTACTGCGAGCTGCGGCCGGGGGACCCGAGCCTGCTCGACGCGGTGCTGCGCGAGCGGCCCGAGGTGCCGTTCGCCTGCACCGACGGGATCTGCGGCACCTGCCGGGCCCGGCTGGCCTCCGGCTCGGTCACCATGGCCCGCGACTACGCGCTCGAACCCGGCGAGAAGCGCAGCGGCTACATCCTGACCTGCCAGGCGCTGCCGACCTCGGCCGAGGTCGCGCTGGACTTCGACACCTGATCCGGCCGGGCCCGGCCGCGCGCCGCGGACCGGCGCCGCCGGCTCAGCCCCAGTCCGGTCCGGCGGCGCTCGACAGCTCCCGGTGGGCCCGGGGCCAGACCGTGCCGTCGAACAGCGTCCGCGTCGTGAGCACCACCGCGGCGGTCTCGTGGCCCGAGATCACCCGGGTGTCGAACGCGCCGCTCGGGTGCTCGAGCCGGACCAGCCCGTCGTCGCCCGGCGCCGTCGCGACCCCGGCCGCCACCGAGCCCGGCAGCATCGCCGCCGTGGCCACGCTGAGCGCGCTGAGCACGCCGATCGAGGGGTGGCAGCCGAACGCGAAGAACGTGCGGATGGCCAGCGTGCCGCGGTCCTTCGGCGCGGCGATCAGCGTGATCTTGGGCATCGACGCGGTCGCGGTGTCGCCGAGGCCCATCATCTGCCCGGCGGTCCGCCACAGCCGCTCCCGGCGCCCGGCCAGCGCCAGGTCGGAGTCGAGCTGTTCGCAGGTCTCGTATCCGGTGACGCCGAGGTCGTTCGCGTGCACGAGCACGACCGGCATGCCGTTGTCGATGCAGGTCACCGAGATCCCGTCGATCTCGTCCCGGACGTTGCCGGTCGGCAGCTGGCTGCCGCAGACGGATCCGGCGATGTCCTCGAACTCGAGCTCGACCGTGCACACCCCGCCGTCGGCGGCCGCGCTCGGCCGGAACGACGCGGTCGCGATGCTTCCGGTGTTGACGATGCGGATGCGCACCCGCGCCATGTCGGCCTGCGCCGCGACCAGCCCGCGGGAGAGCGCGAACGGCCCCACGCCGGCCAGCAGGTTGCCGCACGGCTGCTGCGCGGTGACCAGCGGCCGGTCGGGGTGGACCTGCAAAAACAGGAAGTCGACGTCCGCGACGTCCGGCGCCGGGCAGCGGGAGACCGCCGCGACCTTGCTGGACTGCGAGTGCCCGCCGCCGATCCCGTCGAGCTGCATCTCGTCCGGCGAGCCCATGACCCGCAGCAGCAGGTCGTCCCGCTCCTCCTGGTCCGACGGCAGGTCCGCGGCGAGGAAGTACGCCCCCTTGGCCGCGCCGCTGTGCATCAACATGCATCGCAGACCACGTGTTCTGCCGTTGCCCTCGCCGTGCTGTTCTTCCGCTGGTTCGCGCGCCGCCGTCACCATCACGCCTGCTTCCGGCCGTATTCCACACAAGGCGCGTAGACGTCGCGAAACCGGTCGAACACAGCCATCCGAGCCGAACGGCTCGACTCGAACACCGTCATCGAACACCTTCATTCGAACACCGTCATTCGAACAATGCCCTGAACCGGCGGCGAGCGGCCCTGCTCGCGCTCGACGAGCGCCCTCGCCGCGGCCGACGCGATTTCAGTGGCGCCACGTGATATTCACATTACGCCGTCGCGGCCTGCCACGATCGATTCTCGCCAATTCCGTGCCGGGCAACCGACTTCGGACACGTCGACGGCTCCGGAGGGGCGGAATCAGCGGTCGAGGTCGCGCTGAGCCGGCGTCAGGCGGACCGGGCCGACCGGGCGTTCGCCGTGTGCTTGTCCCGCCTGGATATGGATTCCTTCGTGGAATCGTGGCCGTGCCGCTCCCGGTCCCGCTCGTGCTCCGGGACCGCGGGCCGCGCCGCATCGGCGCTCCCGGCCGCCGCCGCATCTGTCGGCGCGGCCAGCTGTGCAGGTCGCATCGCGTTCTGCTCCGCACGCCGCGCGCCGAGCAGGATCTCGGCCTGCTCGCCGAAGGCGTCGAAGTGGATCCGCCGGGTCGGCACCCCGGACTCGACCAGCCGGGAGAGGCTGGCCTGCAGCATCGGCGGCGAGCCGGAGAGGTAGGCCTCGTGCGTCGCCCAGCCCGTGTCCTGGCCGCCGAACCCGCCCGACCCGAGCCCGCGCGAGCCGTACTTGGCGACCACGTCGGGCAGCATCCCGTTCTCGCCCTCGCCCCGGTAGCGCGGATCGTGCGAGACGCAGGGCACGACGGTCAGCCACGGATGGCGCTGCCGCAGCTGGTCGAGCACCGGCATGGCGTAGAGGTCCTCCGACCGGCGCGCCCCGTAGAACAGGTGCACCTGCCGGTGCGCGTTCCACCGGCCCAGCTCCTGGGTCAGCGCCAGCAGCGGCGCGATGCCGGTGCCCCCGCCGACCAGCAGGATGTCCCGGCCGGAGGCCTGGTCGACCACCATCGAGCCCATCGCCGGGCCGATCCGCAGCGCGTCGCCGACCCGGGTGTGGTGCACCAGCGCGGAGGAGACCCAGCCGCCGTCGATCGCGCGCACGTGGAAGGAGAGCAGCCCGTCCCGGCGCGGGGCGTTGGCGAAGGAGAAGGCGCGCCAGACCCGCGGCCAGCGCAGCGTCTCCACGGACGCGTACTGCCCGGCCCGGAACGGGTACGGCTGGTCCGGCCGCACGGTGATCACCGCGATCGACCCGGTGCGCAGCTCGTGCTCGACCACCCGGCCGGTCCACCAGGCCGGGCTGGTGCGGGCCGCCTCCTCGGCGGCGGTGATCATCGTGCCGGACACCGCCCGGAACACGGCGAGCCAGGCCTCGTCCATCTCGGTGGTCCAGCCGGGCTTGGCGAAGCGGCGCATCGAGGCTATGAGGCAGCGCACCAGCGGCCCGTAGTGCTCGGGGCGCACCCCGAACCGGCGGTGGTCGCGGCCGAGCTGCTGCAGGTACTCCGCCAGCTCGTCCGGATCGTCGGTCTGGCAGGCGATGCGCACGACGGCGTTCATCAGCCGGCCGCGCTGGGTGTCCATCATCGGCGGGAACATGTCCCGCAGCGCCGGCTCCTCGAGGAACAGCAGGGCGTAGAGATGGCTGGCGACCCGGTCGGCGTTGTCCTCGACCAGGGCGAAGGACTCCCTGATCACGCGAGGATCGATGGCCATGCCGACGAATTCTTCCTGTCCGGCTCGGTGTGGTTGATATGGCTGTGGTTGATGTAGCCGTGGATGATATAGCCGCTGTGTTGAGCTAGGCGCCGACCGAAGTCAGGCGGCACCGCCCGTGCGCCGCCGAACTCCTAACGCTATGCCATGGTGGTGTGACGGTGCGGGAAAGGTCCGCAAGAAGTCCGCTCCCGGCGGCCCGGCGCGATCCGCGGCGCGCGCCTGTTCGCGCCGGTCACGGCCGATCCGTCAGTGCGGACAGAAGCCTGCGGATCGAGTCGATTCTAGCGGCTGCGACCGACTTTTCCGACGATCCCTCCGGAAGAGACGCGAGCCATTCGTCGAGATTGCAGTCCGGCGCGTCCGCGGCGTGTGTGCACCCCCGGGGGCATTCGGCTGTTACCGCGGCCAGATCGGGGAACGCGGCGATCACGCCGTCCGGGCTGACGTGCGCGAGGCCGAACGAGCGGACGCCCGGGGTGTCGATCACCCAGCCGCCCGGCAGTTCGACGGTGTCCTGCCGGCCGTCCGCGGACGGGCCGTCCGCGGTATTGGGCGCGGTGCCTGGTGCCGCGTCCCGGTCGAGCAGCCGGCCGAGATCCTGGTCGTCGAACAGTATCGGCTGGTGCCAGCTCTCGTCTGATACCGCGTTAGCCCGCTTGCGGCGGCGCTTCGGCGCGGGACTCGCAGGGCTCGCTGGACTAGCGGGAGCGCTGTTCTCCGGCGGCGGCGCATCGGCGGCCTCCGGCGCGCTGGAGGTCTGCGCGGCGATCACGCGCGTCGGCGGCATCCGCAGCGCGACAGCTGAGGTGGACGTGTGTCGGCCACGTCCGGTGACGTCGTTCACCTGGCCGATCGCCCGGTCTGCGTCCGGGACGAGCGCGTTGACCAGCGTCGACTTGCCTACCCCCGAATGGCCCACCAGGACGCTGACTTGCCCGGACAGCAGCCTGCGCAGCGCTGTCAAGTCGCCGTCCTGCTCGGTCACCACGGCGTCGACGCCCAACGGCGAATAAGCGGCCAGCAGCGGCCCCGGGTCGGCGAGGTCGGCCTTGGTCAGGCACAGCACCGGGACCAGGCCCGCTTCGAAGGCCGCGACGAGGCAGCGGTCGATCATCCGCGGGCGCGGCTCGGGGTCCGCCAGCGCCGTCACGATCACCAGCTGGTCCGCATTCGCGACGATCACCCGCTCGTCCGGATCGGTGTCATCCGCCGTGCGGCGTAATACATGCTTTCGTGGATGCACGCGGACCACCCGGGCGAGTGAATCGGGCCCGCCGCGCAGATCGCCGACGATCGAGACCCGGTCGCCGACCACGACGCCCTTGCGGCCGAGTTCCCGCGCCTTCATCGCGGTGACCTCGCGGTCGTCCGCCATCGCCGGCCGGTCGGCCCGCGCGTCCTGCGGCAGGATCAGACAGGTGTAGCGCCCCCGGTCCACGCCGACGACCATCGCCTCGGCCGCGTCCTCGTGCTCTGGCCGCTGCCGGGTGCGCGGCCGCGAGCCGCGCGGATTCGCCCGGACCCGGACGTCGTCCTCGTCGAAATCCCGGCCGCGCCTTACCACTGAGGCGGCCTCACCTCGGCGCTCGTCACCGCATGAACGGTAAGCGCTGCTTCCACCAGCACCGCATTCACCAGCACGGCATTCACCAGCACGGCATTCACCAGCACTGCACGGACGGGCGCCGCCCCGACCGCCGTGGCCCGCACTCGGTCCCTCACTTGGCGCACACTGCTATCGGCTCTCCCGGCAGGCCCGGCCCGAGGCCCCTGGCGGCCGCGGACTCACTCCGGGCGGGTACCCCGCGGGACCGGCGGCCCAACCCGCGGCCGCTCAACCCCGGTACTCCGTTCCGGCGAGCATCGCGGCCCAGCGGCCGGGGAAGTCCGGCAGCGTCTTCACCGTGGTGCCGACGTTCTCCACCCGCACCCCCGGCACGGCCAGGCCGATCAGCGCGCCGGCGGTGGCCATCCGGTGGTCGTCGTGGCTGGCGAACTCGCCGCCGTGCAGCGGCCGCGGACTGACGACCAGCGCTTCCGGCTCTTCCAGCACGTCGCCGCCGAGGTTGTTGATCTCCTTGGCCAGCGCGGCGATCCGGTCCGTCTCGTGCAGCCGGATGTGCCCGATGCCGGTCAGCCGGGACGGCGAGTCGGCCAGTGCGGCCAGCGCGGCGACGGTCGGGGTCAGCTCGGCCTCGTCGCCCAGGTCGATATCGATGCCGTGCAGCCCGTCGCCGCCGGTCACCGTCAGGCCGTCCGCAGTCAGCTCACAGCGTGCGCCCATTCGGGTGAAGATCTCGCGCATCCGGTCGCCCGGCTGGGTGGCGCGCCGGCCCGGCGCGGTGATCGGCCAGTCGGGCACGGTCACGCTCCCGCCGACGACCAGCGCGGCGGCCAGGAACGGCGCGGCGTTGGACAGGTCCGGCTCGATCGTCAGGTCCTGGCCGGCGATCGGGCCCGGCTCGACCTTCCAGCGCTCCGGCTCCTCGTCGTCCACCGTGACGCCCGCCGCGCGCACCATCTGCACGGCCATGTCGATGTACGGCTGCGAGGGCAGGCGGCCGCCGATGTGCCTGATCTCGACGCCGCGGTCGTAGCGCGCCCCGGCCAGCAGCAGCGCGGAGACGAACTGCGACGAGGCCGAGGAGTCGATCTCGACCAGGCCGCCGGCCAGCGCGCCGTGCCCGTCCACGGTGAGCGGGAAGTGGCCCGGGTCCGCCGCGTCGTCGATGTCCGCGCCGAGCGCGCGCAGCGCCTCGATCAGCGTGGCGACCGGGCGCTCGTGCGAGCGTGGATCGCCGTCGAAGCGCACCGGGCCGTTCGCCAGCGGCGCGAGGGCGGGCACGAAGCGCATTACGGTGCCCGCGTTGCCGATGTTGACGCTCACGTCGCCGCCGAACGCCTTTGGGGGAGTGACGAGCCAGGTGCCGTCCTCGCCGTCGGCGTCGTCGATACGCGCGCCGAGCGAGCGCAGCGCCTCAGCCATCAACAGCGTGTCCCGGCTGCGCAGCGGGCGGCGCAGCGTTGACGGGCCGTCAGCCAGCGCGGCCAGCACGAGCGCCCGGTTCGTGGCGGACTTCGACCCGGGCACCGCGACGCGGGCCGAGACCGGCCCTGAAGCCGTCGGAGCCGGCCAGAGCGCGTCGGTTCCGGCAGGGCCCGCGGGAGCAGAGTTCGGCATGAGCACAGCCTAGTGGCCGCTGCGGGCCGCGTAATTGTATATATCGCGCGCAAGCCTTTTGACTGCTGCTTGCCTGCTGCGCGCGGGCTTGTAGAGCATGCAACCTGGCCGGACTCGTGGAGACGTTCCATTTTGGATGTGCGCTGTGGGATGTGCGCTGTGGGACGTTCGGTGTCGGCGGGCTGTGGCAGGCTGAAGATATGTGCGGACGTTACGTCGTCGTCACCCCGCCCGGCCAGCTGGCCATCGAGTTCGAGGCCGCGCTCGACGAGGCCAGCGTGCCGGCGGACCGGGAGCCGGACTACAACGTGGCCCCGACCAAGTCGGTGCCCGCGGTCCTGCAGCGCGACGGGGCCCGGACGCTGACCGCGCTGCGCTGGGGCCTGATCCCGTTCTGGGCCAAGGACCCGGCGATCGGCTCCCGGATGATCAACGCCCGGGTGGAGACCGCGGCCGAGAAGCCGGTGTTCCGGCAGGCCTTCGCCAGGCGGCGCTGCCTCGTGCCCGCCGACGGTTACTACGAATGGCGCAAATCCGACCAGCCGAAAGGTCGTAAACAGCCGTTCTTCATCCACCGCTCGGACGACGCGCGGCTGGCCTTCGCCGGGCTGTATGAGCGCTGGCGGGACCCCGAGGGAAACGACCTGTGGACCGTGTCGATCATGACCGGCGCGGCGCCCGCCGGGCTGGACCTGATCCACGACCGCATCCCGCTCACCGTCCCCAGCACCGGCTGGACGGCGTGGCTGGATCCGGACCTGCGCGACGCCGAGGAGGCCCGCGGCCTGCTCGATCTCACTCCAGGCTGGGTCGCCCGCCCGATAGGCACCCGGGTGAACTCGGTCGCCAACAACGGCCCGGACCTGGTCGAGCCGGCCGGCGAGGAGATCGCCCAGCGGTCCGGATCGGGAATGGGCGAGGCCGAGCCGCTGTTCTGACGTACGTGACAGCGACACTCACTGCATTCCCGGCCGGCGCGGCGCCGCAGGACAAGGCGGCCGCCCCCGGTCTCCTGACCGCCCGGATCGGTGCGCGGGCCGCTCGACGGCTATCCTCGGTGGATGCGCGGCTGAACTCGTGGCCGGCGGCGAACACGGAGGTGGGTGTCACGGTGGCCTCAGCCACGGACGGGCTGCACGCCGAACCCCAGCAGGAGCAGGCGGCACCGGCGCAGGCGGCCCAGGACGCGGTCCCGCAGGAGACCCAGGAGCAGCGCGACGCCAGATTCGAGCGCGACGCGATGCCGCTGCTCGACGCGCTCTACTCGGCCGCGCTGCGGATGACCCGCAACAGCGCGGACGCGGAGGACCTGGTCCAGGAGACGTTCGCGAAGGCCTACGCGTCGTTCCACCAGTTCAGGCCGGGGACGAATCTGAAGGCCTGGATGTACCGCATCCTGACGAACACCTTCATCAACGGCTACCGGAAGAAGCAGCGCGAGCCGCTCGCCTCCGGCACCGACGAGATCGAGGACTGGCAGCTGCACCGGGCGGAGTCGCACAGCTCCACCGGGCTGCGGTCGGCCGAGATCGAGGCGCTCGACCACCTGCCGGACTCGGACGTGAAGGCGGCGCTCCAGTCGATCGGCGAGGATTTCCGCATCGCGGTCTATCTCGCGGACGTCGAGGGCTTCCCCTACAAAGAGATCGCGGACATCATGGGCACACCGATCGGAACGGTGATGTCCAGGCTGCACCGCGGCCGCCGGCAGCTGCGCGACCTGCTGGGCGACTACGCCAGGCAGCGCGGCTTCGAGGCGGAGGACGAGGCCGGTCCGGTGGCTGCGGAGACTGGGAAGGCGGCGACGGCATGAGCTGCGGGAATCCGCACGAGACCGACTGCTCGTTGGTGCTCGACCGGCTGTACGAGTACATCGACCGGGAGATGGCCGACGACGACTGCTCGACGATCCGCGAGCACCTGGACGAGTGCTCCCCGTGCCTGGCCGAGTACGGCCTCGAGCAGGCCGTGAAGGCGCTGGTGCAGCGCAGCTGCGGCTGCGACACGGCGCCGGAGCAGCTGCGCAGCAAGATCCTGCAGAAGATCCGGGCCGTGCAGGACAACCTGGCGGCGGAGGCGGAGCCCGCGCAGTCCGGCCGGTAGCCGGTCGCCGGTACCGGCCGTGATTGCCGGTACTGATAACTGCACCTTGACTTGCGGCGGTTCGGCGCGCGATTCCAGCCCCCGGCTTGCCGACCATGTATTCGAGTTCTGTCGCTCGCGCCGGCGGTCAGGCCAGGCGATCGGCGGCGGCAGGACCCGCACGATAGCGCACGGCTCGCCCCAGATGGTGGCATCCACACCACGAGGCACCCTCTCGGCTGAATCGCCCGACGTACGGCGCATCGCGCGCACGGCGGGTTTCGTTGGGCCGACTGGACCGGGTCGACCCGGCCCGGGGCTGAGGAGACGCCGGGGTGATTCCCGGCGCGCCCTCGCGCAGCCCCTGTGCGGAGGGGCGAGTAGGCGGGTGTCGGCCGATGACGGATCACGCATGCCGGGAGCGACAGACCGGCGTCGCAGCACACGGCGGCCGTGGCAGCCACGCCGCGGCGCAGCGTATCGGCGGCCGCCGCACGAAATCGGGTAGCGCGGCACGCCGGCAGGGCCGCCACGGCTCCCGGGCCGCGGTCGCCGGGAGGCTGCGGCTCGGCCGGCTCGATATCGGTGTTCTGACTCCCAGTGCCGGGACCGCCGTGCTCTATCTGCTCGGCTGCATCGCCGTCGGACTGGTCGCCGCGGACCTCTGGCAGCGCGGCGACCACGTCGGCGCGGTCGTCATACTACTGGTCCCGCCACCGGCGGCGCATATCACCGCCCACCGCGTCGCGGCCGGCAGGCGCGACGAGCGCGCCGCCGTGCAGAGCGCCGCGGTCGAGGCGTTTCTGCGTGCCATCGAGGTGAAGGACCCGTACACCCGCGGGCATTCGGAGCGCGTGGCGCAATACGCGGCGATGATCGGCAGCCGGCTCGGCCTGCCCGAGGACCGCGTCACGGTCCTGGCACACGCGGCCGCGCTGCACGACCTCGGCAAGCTCGGCGTTCCCAGCACCCTGCTGCGCAAGGCCGGTCCGCTCGACCACGGCGAGTACGCCGAGATGCGGCTGCACGCCGAGCGCGGCGCCGACCTCATGCGCGGGCTCGACTTCTCCCGCGAGGTCCGCGACGCGGTGCTGCACCACCACGAAAGGCTGGACGGGGAAGGATATCCGGACGGCCTCGCCGGCAGCCGGATCCCCTACTTCGCCCGCATCATCGCCGTCGCCGACGCCTACGACGCGATGACGTCGACGCGCTCGTACCGCGCGGCCATGCCGGTGCCCGACGCGCTCGCCGAGCTTCGGCACTGCGCCGGCACGCAGTTCGACCCGGTCGCCGTCGAGGCGCTGGCGGACGCGGTCGACGCACTCGAGCGCGACCGTGCGGCCGCGGCCGCGCAGTCGCCGGAACCCGAATTCGAGGTTTTATCTTCTTCTGCGGCGTCGTCACCGCCGGTGTCCGGCTCCGCGGCCGAACCCGAGGTCGCGCCCGATGCCGAGCCGGAGCCCGATGAGTCCGTGCTCTACAACGCTCCGGTCTGAAGATTGGCGGCCGGCACCGCGAGCCGGGGCGCCCGGTTCGTGCAACGATGGTCGAGGAGGGTTCGCTGCGGTGAGGGGCGAGCGGGCGCGGGCCCAGGGGCGGCGCGCCGGGCGGTGTGCGGGCTTCGGGAGCCCGCGGGAGGCCAGGGAAGGGGTCGGGTCGGCATGTCGGAAGTGGTCCGCGCCGAGATGGTGGCGAACGTCGCCGAGGTGAGCGTCCGGATGGGGCAGGAGGTCGAGGCCGGCGCCTGCATGGCCCTGCTCGAGTCGATGAAGATGGAGATCCCGGTGCTGTGCGAGTCGGCCGGCAAGGTCTGCGAGATCCACGTCGTGCCCGGCGACGTCCTCCAGGAGGGCGAAGTGATCGTCGTCCTGAGGTGACGCAGGACTAAATGGCACAGGGGTCGAACTCCAGGTCAGAGCGTGGCCAGCAGGGCTGCGGCGAGCACCGCGAGCGCGGTGACTTTGCCGGTCTCGGCCGCGATGTACGCGTGGTGGCTGCGGGATCGCGGCGCGTCCTCGCCGGCGAGTACTCGGTCGCTGTGCCGGTTGAGCCGCGGCCGGACGAGCAGCAGCTGAACTGCGAGCACTGCGATGCTCGTGCAGCCTGCGACGGCGGCGAGTACTGAGGGCGTGTGGACGATCAGCATCGCCGCGACGACGATGGCCCAGACGGCCTCCGCGGTGTTCAAGGCCCGGAACACGATGCGGCCGATGGCGAGCCCGACGCGCAGCTCCAGGCCGGGCGCGCGGAACTTCAGCGGCGCCTCCAGGAACGAGATGGCCAGGACCATCCCCAGCCACACGAAGGTCACCGCGACGGCGACCGCCGCGT
>DASYAE010000164.1:0-1779 GCA_036501535.1 Actinocrinis sp.
CGAGGCTCGCGACATGGGCCTGCTGGTACGGATGGCCAACCACGCCGTGGCCGCCTCGGGCCGGCCGGTCGACTGGCTGCACCTGGCCGGGCCGCGCTACCTGCGCAGCGAGGACGACAGCTTCTTCCGGCCGCTCGCCGACCTGGAGCCTGGCGACGCGCGGGTGTACCTCGGCATCGTGCTGCCGATCGACGGCGCCGCGGGGCTCCGGCGGCGGGTCGCCACCGCGTCGCGCTACATCGACGACTTCGGCGTGGCCATGTACTGCGGGTTCGGCCGGCAGCCCGGCGCCGACGGCAGCGAGACCATGCGAGAGCACGCCCGCGTTGTCCGGGAAGCCGGAGTGCGCGAAGTCCGGGTATTATCGGCAGCGTCGTAGCCCCGGCAGACGGAGAGTGGCTTGAAGCTCTGAGGTCGACCTCACCCCGAGACCTCTATCTGGAGCTGCCACATGTCTGTTGTCCTGAGCGATCTGTCTTTTTCTTTCCCGAACGGCCGCGTGGTGCTGTCGGGGCTCAACGCTGCTTTCGGACCCGGCAGGACAGGGCTGATCGGCGTTAACGGCTCTGGCAAGTCCACCCTAATCCGGCTCATCACGGGAGAACTGCGGCCTGCCTCCGGGTCGGTAACCGTGACCGGCGAGGTCGGCTACCTGCCGCAGGACCTCACGCTGGACACCGGCGCCTCGGTCGCGTCGCTGCTCGGGATCGCCGCCGCGCTGGACGCGATCGCCGCGATCGAGGCGGGCGACGTCCGGCCGGAACTGTTCGACGCGGTCGGCGATGACTGGGACGTGGCGGACCGGGCGCGGGCCTGGCTGTCCCGGCTGGGCCTCGGGCACGTCGGGCTCGACGACCGGGTGGGGCGGCTGTCCGGCGGCGAGGCCATGCTGACCGCGCTGGCGGCGCTGTTCCTGCGGCGGCCGCCGGTGATCGTGCTCGACGAGCCGACGAACAACCTGGACCTGGACGCCCGGCGCCGGCTGTACGCGGCGGTGGAATCCTGGCCGGGAGTCATGCTCATCGTCAGCCACGACCGCGAGCTGCTGGCGCTGATGGACCAGATCGCCGACCTGACCGGGCCGCGCGGGTCGCCAGGTCCCCCAGGCGGCTCGCTGCGCATGTACGGAGGGAATCTCGAGGCGTACGAGGCGCAGCTGGCGACCGAACAGGCCGCGGCGCGGCGCGCGGTCGCCGTGGCAGAAGCCGGCGTCCAGCGGGAGAAACGCGACCTGATGGCGAACCAGACCAAGCAGGCGCGGCGCGACCGGCAGGGCAGGCGCTTGGCGGAGTCCGGCAGCATCCCGAAAGCCGCCGCGAGCGCCCGCAAGCGCTCGGCCCAGGAGTCGGCGGGCCGGTCGCGGGATATCGGCCTGGAGCGCGTCGCCGCCGCCGAGGAGCGGCTGGCCGAGGCGGAAGAGGCGGTCCGCGACGACGACACGATCAGGATCGCGCTGCCAGGAACCGCGGTGCCCGCCGGGCGGACCGTGCTGACCGTGCGGGGGCTTGACGGGGCGTGGCTGCCGTGGCGGCCTGCTGTCGAGGCCGGCGAGTCCTCCGAGGAGGCGGCGCCTGGCGCGCTTGATGAGCTCGTCGTCCGCGGGCCAGAGCGGGTCGCGTTCTCCGGGCCGAACGGCGCGGGAAAGACCACCCTGCTGCGCCATATCACCAGTGAGCTGGACGGCCTGACGGTCCGGCTGACCGGCGCGGTCGGCTACCTGCCGCAGCGGCTCGACGTGCTGGACGAGTCGGCGTCCGTGGTGGAGAACGTGCGTGCGGT
>DASYAE010000165.1:0-50881 GCA_036501535.1 Actinocrinis sp.
CGGACAGGCCGATCGCGGATCCGGCGAGCAGTTCGCGCGTCTCGGCCTCGGTGAACCGCAGATCGCCGGCCCGGATCTCGGCGATCGCGTCGGCGAGCCTGAACCGGTGCAGTCTGATCGGCGGGTCCCGGCGCGAGGACAACACCACCCGGGCAGTGCCCGGCAGGTTCGCGATGAGGCGTTCGAGCTGCGTGAGGGCTTCGGTCGACCTGAGCTCGTGCAGGTCGTCGATGATCAGCACGGCGGGTTCGGGATATGTGGCTATCTGAGCCAGGACACCGTCGATGACCTGGTCCACGTCCACGTCCGCTTCCGCGGTCGACGCCGACGCCGACGACGGCTCGCAAGCCGTCGAGAGCGCCGCGTCGCGGACCGCGTCGAGGACGGCGCACCAGAACCGCCGCTCGTTCTGCTGGTCACGCTCGACGGACACGAACGCGACCCGGCGAGCCTTCGCCGAGCGGCCCGCCCACGCACGCAACAGCGAGGTCTTCCCGCTGCCCGGAGGCGCCGAGACGACCGTCAGAGGTTTGGCCACAGCACGGTCGAGCAGCCGCAGGAGGTCGTCTCGGTCGAGCAGGCCCCCGGCGCTCGAGACGTCTCGGGCGACCGGCCGCGGCGCCGGCCCGCCGCGCTGCCTCGCCACCACATCGGTCATGTCGGCCTTCCAGTGCCCGCCGGACACCGGCGGGAACCGCGTGCCGCACCCACGGCACGTACCTTCCGCGAACCCTGACTCACGTTACTTTCAAACGCCCGTGACGCAAACCGTTCCGCAAGCTCGGCGAGAGGTCGCCCGCGCGACAGCGCTGTGCAGCCGGTGTCTGTCGGCCGGCGAACTCACCTGAACCCGGCGATGACGCACCACCCGCGCGTCGGCGACGATTCGCCCGTCTGAATCAATATCCTCTGATCGATATCGAGGTGCTGCGGACCGCGGGACTGTGAACGACGGGAGTTCGACATGACTGAGCCGGCCGACTGGAATGCGCAGACCATCGCGGAGTTCCGGGCGAACGGGGGCAGGGTCGGCGGGACCTTCGAGGGCGCTCCGATGGTCCTGTTGCACCATCGCGGCCGCAAAAGCGGGCGGGAGTACGTGACCCCGACGATGTACCTGCCGCACGAGACCGAGCCGGACGTCATCTACGTTTTCGCGTCCAAGGGCGGAGCACCCACCGACCCGGACTGGTACCGCAACCTGAGCGCCGCCGGTGAGGCCAGCGTCGAGCGCGGAACCGAGACGTACCGGGTGAGCATCCGCGAATCGACCGGCGCCGAACGCGACCGCATCTACGCCGAGCAGGCGCGGCGTTACCCGGGCTTCGCCGAGTACGAACGGAAAACCGCCGGAGTCCGCACCATCCCCGTGCTCGAACTGAGCCGGGCGTAGCAGCGGCCACAGACCTGTTCCGTGCGGGCGAGCGAGGCCGATCACCAAGATCTGGTGATGCCCGGTCACCTGCCCGGCCGAGATCATGACCTCGTCCGTCGCCCCCGAGCCGACAAGGAGAGCCACGCGATGGCGCAGGACAACGAGCAGATCATCCGCCGTGCCTACCAGATCGCCGAGGAAAAGGACCTGAAGGCGTGGGTCGAGGCCTTCACCGAGGACGGCACGTTCACCGACGAGTCCATCGGCGTCACCTTCCGCGGTCCGGACGGGCTCGCCGAGCAGGTCGACAATTACGGCCGGGCGTTCCCGGACATGCACCGCGAGCTGTACCGGTTCTATGTCACCGGCGACATCGTGGTGGTCCAGCTGGCCCTCCAGGGAACGCATCTGGGCCCACTGCACCTGCCCGCCGGAACGCTCCAGCCGACCGGCAAGCGGATGGACGCGCCGTGCTGCGACGTGTTCGAGCTGGCCGAGGGCTTGATCAAGCGGTTCGACTGCTACCCGCAGGCCTCGATCATCCTCACCCAGCTCGAGGTGATCGGGAACCTGGGCGCGGCGCTCCAGGGCTGACCCGCCCGCCCTCCCGACGCCGGCTTTGCGAGGCCTCGTCCAGCTGGATCATGCGGGGAGCGAGGGCTCGAGGATGTGGCGCAGATCGTCACGGCGGGCGATGCCGGTCTTGCGGAAGATGTGCATCAGGTGGTTGTCCACAGTCCGTACCGAGATCACGAGACTGTCGGCGACCTGTTGGCTGGTGAGGCCCCGGGCGGCGAGCAGGGCGACCTCGCGCTCTCGTGGGGTCAGCGGCTGCTGCGACTCTGCGACCAGCAGGCCCGGGGTGCGTGCCCCCTCGCAGCGGTTGGCCGCGAGCCTGGCTCGGGCCGTGGCCCGAGTGGCCGCCCGCAGGTCTCCGGCCGCCCTGCGCCGGTCGGCTGCGCAGGTCCAGGACTCGGCCGCGAGCAGGTCGGCTCCCATGCCTTCCAACCGGCCGGCCACCGCTTCGATCCGGTCCGTGTCACGACAGCTCAGTGCGGCGGCGTGCTCGGCGAACGCGTTGATCAGCGGGCTGTCGCTCGTCGCCGCCAACTCGCCGAGGCGGGCCATGACGCGCCGAGGATCGCCGAGCCGTGCGATATCCGAGAGCACTTGCGCCTCGACCGCGTGCGAGCCGGTCGTGCGGGCCCGCTCGGCCGCCTTCGCCAACAGGTCCCGAGCGCTGCTTAGCTGCCCCACGGCAGCCAGTCGCCATCCCGGCACCGCGATCTGGTCCGCACACCGGTCTGCGGCCGGGGCGAGCTGCCGGGCCTGGTCCCATGCCGTGTCCAGCGCCGCGATGTCCCCCTCGGCGGCGCGCGTGAGGGCCAGGCGGGTCAGGGCCCGCCATTGGCAGCTGCGGAAGTGGTGATCGGTGGCGAGGATGGCGGCGTTGTTGAACCAGGTGTGCGCCGCGCGCAGGTGGCCGGCCCAGTGTTCGACGATGCCGAGACGCAGCGCGATCCACATCTGAGGGATCAGGGCCCTGTCGCGTATCGTCTCGGCGTGGCAGGCTTCGCCGAGGCGTATGGCCTCCGGGATGCGACCGGCGAGGGTCAGGGCGAGAATCTGCGGCCCGACGTGTATGGAGGGGTGTGTCGCGGTCGGAGTGGCCCGCAGGCCGCACCCACCGCCTGGTGGACGAGAACCAGTGGACCGAGCACGACCGCCGGATCGGCGCTCGGTACAGCTGGTTCCTGCTGCTGGGTTTCCTCACCGCGATAGCACTGACCTGCACGGTGACCGCTCCGGTCCTGGCGATCTACGTTGTGCGCCTCGGACACGGCCTTGCCTCCGGGTGGGACTGGCGGCTGGGGGACTCGGCTCTCTCGCTGACTCTGATCATCGTCAACTTCGTCCTGCCGGCCCTCCTCGCCCGGCGCAAGCGGCGACTGAACGCCGGCCGCGGCTCGCGGCTGCCGGCCGACTCTGGAGCGATGTGATGCCCCGTCATCTGCACGTCGTCGGTGCCCGGGAGTGGGACCGACGCCCCCTGCTCGACCGGATCGACGGGCCGAATCTGCGTGCCCGCTGCCACAAGGGCTTGCGGGGACCCTATACAGGCGTTGGCACGGTGCTCGGGGAAATCCTGCCTGACGCGTATCGCCGCTGGCCGGACCTGGTCGACTACCACCGCCTCGAACTCCTGTACGGACTGCCCGAACTCAGTGACCTGATCGGGCCGGCCCCGCACAGCCTGGCGGAGGACTCGCCGTTCGCCGAACGCACCCGCTGGTACGGCGCTCGCATGATCCGGGTCATGAACCAGGGGATCGTCACCTTCCTGCGGGAGTACGCCCGGCGCTCGCTGTGCGCCGGCTCGCGGGTGCCCACGCTGGTCTTCGACGGTGTGCAGGACGCCGATGGGCTCCGATCCCACGCAGGCCGGGGTCGCCGCACTGCTCGAGGCCTGCCAGTACTGCACGGCCGTCGGCTTCTCCTCGATGGTCGTGCAGCTCGCCGAGCGGGGCCGCGCGCTGACCGACCCCGTCGCGGACCCGGAACGCTACCGCAAGCTGAGCCACCTGCTGATCGCGCAGCTGATCTCGTACAAGCGACTGGACGAGGCGATCGCGCTGTGCGACGAGCTGCGCCGCCTCTACGCGCTGCCCCTGGTCCACATGACCACCAATTATTTCATGGCTATGATATATACGCGCTTCATCGCGTCGCGGGACCACGAGCAGGGCGCCGCGTGGCAGAACAACGCCATCGTCATCGCCCGCGGCCTGCCCGACGAGCGGCAGCGACTGGTGCTCAGCGGCTTCCAGCAGAACGGCATGGCGCTGGTCGAGATGCACCGCGGCAATCTCGGCACGGCGCTGGAGCTGGTGGAGAACGCGATGGCCCGCCTCGACGAGAGCCTGGAACCGCAGGAGTGGGCGGTGCACCGGTCCCAGCTGCTGTACAACAGGACCCGCCTGCTCGCGGCGCTCGGTCGGCACGACGAGGCCCTGGCCGCCTACGGGACCCTGATCGAGATGGACCCCCACTAAACCGACTACCTCTCCGAACGCGCCAAGATCCTGCGTGCGCGGGGCGACCTGGAAGCCGCCATGCGCGACTACGACCGTGCCGCGCAGATCGGGGCGCCCTTCGTCGAGCTCTTCCACAACCGGGGCTCAGCACACGTACGGCTGGGGCACACCGAGCAGGCGCTCGCGGACTTCGACCTCGTCCTCGACATGGAGCCGGACGACGCGGACACCGTGCTGAGCCGGGCGGAGCTGCTCTTCGGCGAGGGCGACCTCGACGGCGCCGCCGCGGACGTCCGCCACGGCCTCGAACTGTTCCCGCAGGACTCGCGGCTGCTGTGCCTGCGGGGAATGACCAGTCTGGCGCAGGGCTCGGCGCGGGAGGCGTTGCGCGACCTGGACGCCGCGCTCGCTCAGGACCCCGACCACCCGGCCGCGCTGGCCAGCCGCGCGGTCGCGCACTACGAGCTGGGCGATCCCCGGCGGGCCGTCGACGACCTCACCAGAGCCATCGACGTGGCCGGCGCCGACGCGGACCTGTTGCTCAACCGGGGTATCGCCCACGCAGCCTGCGCGAACACCGCGGCGGCGCTGGCCGACTTCGACAGCGCGCTCGCACTGCCCGACGCCGACGCCCCCGAGCTGCTCTTCCACCGCGGCTGCTGCCTGATCGCAGCGGGCGAACAGGCCAGAGCAGCGGCCGACCTGCGCGAATGCCGACGGTTGGGCGGCCGGGGCGACGAGGTCGAAGCGCTACTCGCGGATGCATAGGCAGGCACGATGCCCGCAACCTGCCCGCAGCCAGCCCGGACCCGCCCCCGAGAAAAGGACCACACTTGTCCGTGGACGCCCAGACCTTCCGTGACGTGATGGCCTGCCTGGCCATGCCGGTCACCGTGATCACCGCCCTCGACCCGGCCGGCACGCCGCACGGCGCCACCATCGGCTCCGTCGTCTCGCTCTCCGTCGAGCCGCCGCTGGTCATGTTCGCGCTCGGCCGCACGATCCGGGCATACCGCCCCTTGCGCGAGGCGGCCCGCTTCTGCGTCAGTGTCCTGGGAGCCGATCAACAGGAGACGGCCGAGCGCTTCACCGGCGACCCGGCGACCCGTTTCGCCGCGAACGTCATCATCGAGCAGGGCGTGCCGGCGGTGGACGGGGCACTGGGCTGGCTGATCTGCGACCGTCACACCCTGGTCGACGCGGGAGACCACACCGTGGTGATCGGGCGGGTCCGGAACGCGCGCCGAGCCGCCGACAATCCGGTCGGCCCGCTCCTCTACCACGAGCGCCACTACCACAGGGTGCTGCGTGAGCCGGCGCTTCAAGGGTGGACGTCAGAGGTGGTGTAAGGCGGAGGCGGCGAAGGAACGTGTCCACTCCAGAGGTGGTTCGGGCAGCCCCGCACCTGATCGGCGATCCCATCGCCGGGGATCGCGGAATCGGTATTCGTATACTGTTACCGAGTGTGCGCCAGGGCGGGTGGGTTGGGAGGGGTGATCGTGTGGGCCATACGACGGTGTATGGGGGTTCGGTGTCCGTGACGCCTTCGCTCAACGAGCATGAGATCGCGTTTCTGGAGCGCTATGCGGGCAGCACGTCGATCGAGACTCCGAGCGGGCCGTATTGGTTCGGCGAGCGGACCGCCGAAGACAAGGCGTATTACGACAGGCTGCCTGGCCGGGCGATCAGGGTCTCGGGTACTCCCGGGTACCGCTGTGAGTGGAAGCCGGATCGTGAGGGCACGTCGCTGGCGTGGAACGGGGCGGAGAAGTTCTACCACGGCGAGAAGTGGATGCAGTATCTGATCGCCCAGTTCCTCGGCCCGGACGCTCGGTTGCGCGATGAGCTGGTTCACCCGGTGCGAGGCCGCCACTATGCCGCGCAGTTCGAGCACTTCACCTTCGACCACGTGCTTGAGGGCAGCATCGAGGCCTACTGCGCGGACTTCGAGGATCGGTGGCGGCTGGTCGTGCGCGCCGGGCGGGTCTTCGTCGAACGGGAGGGACAGCTTGTCGAGGTCACCGACGGATGAATGCGACCAGGTCAAAGACCCGCCGCCGGTGAAGTTCGTCCCGGTGAGGGTGGAACGGCCCGGCGTTCTGCCTGCGTCTTTCGACGGTTAGCCATGGGGATCGGCTGAGCCGACGCAAACGGGTATCGGTCCGGTCAGGTCTCCAGCTCTCTTACCGCGGGGCGGGCCGGAGCAGGATCGCCACCGGCCGTGCAGCTTCGACGGGCGCTTTCGTTTGTCGCGCTCCATGTGTCACCCTGGGTATGTGTTTCCAGCCGAGTTGACCCCACAGGCGCTGCTGCTGACCCGGCGCCGGCATGTCGACCTGCTGCACATCGTCTCCGCGGCATGTCCCGCGGCCTTCTGACTGCTCGACTGCGAGCGCACGACACTTTTTTCTCTTTAATCCGACGACGTTGCCATCAGCTGCTTGAGGGGACCCGCGCATGCGCACGCCAGCCGAGAGTTCGGATCATGAGTAGCTGGAGCAGCCTGCTCGACGGGCGGATGCGCCCGGAGTGGGCCGAGGAGATCGCCGACTTCGAGGCGCAGATCGGGCTGCGCCTGCAGGGCAGGCTGGATGAGAAGGTGTTCGCCGAGACGCGCCTGCGCCGTGGCGTGTATGGGCAGCGCTACGACAACGGGCGGCGCTTCGACGGCTACGCCACGCGCGAGCTGGACTTCGCCGACAAGCCCACCAAGGGCCCGGACACCCACTGGGACGCGCCGGGCATGCAGCGTATCAAGCTGCCGTTCGGTGGGCTGACGCCCGAACAGCTCGAGGTCGTCGCCGACTGCGCCGAGGAATACTCGGACTCGATCCTGCACGTCACCACCCGGCAGGACCTCCAGCTGCATTTCGTTCACATCGAGGACACCCCGGACCTGATGCGCCGGCTCGCCGCGGTCGGGGTCACCACCCGCGAGGCGTGCGGCAACTCGATCCGCAACGTCACCGCCTGCCCGCTGGCCGGGGTGTGCCACACCGAGGCATTCGATGTCGCCCCGTACGCGCGGGCCTTGATGGAGTTCCTGCTCGGCCACCCGGACGTGCAGGACTTCGGGCGCAAGTTCAAGCCGGCGTTCTCCGGTTGCGAACACGAAGCGTGCGGGCTGGTGCAGATGCACGACGCCGGCTACGTCGCGCGCGTCCAGGACGGCCGCCGGGGCTTCAAGGTCGTGGTGGGCGGCGGGCTCGGCACCGTGCCGCACCAGGCCGACGTGCTCAGCGAGTTCACGCCGGTCGAGGACTTCCTGGTCCAGATCCAGGCGATCGCCCGGGTCTTCGCGCGCCTCGGCGAGAAGAAGAACCGGAACCGGGCCCGGATGAAGTTCCTCGTCACCAAGCTGGGCATCGAGGAGTTCCGGCGGCTCGTCGCCGAAGAGCAGCAGACCATCCCGTACGACCCGCGCCACCACGGGTTGATCGAGAACCTGCCGGTCACCGCCGGCGAACCGGTCCGTGAGCCCGCCGCGATGAACGGCGCGCCGCGCCCGGACGGCTTCGACCGGTGGAACCTGACGAACGTGCGCACCCAGCGGCAGCGGGGCTACCGGGCGGTGACCGTTCACCTCCCGATGGGTGACCTCACCAGCGAGCAGGCGCGCAGCCTGGCCGACATCGCGCGCACGTACTCCGGCGACCGGATGCGCACCACCGTCGAGCAGAACATCATCCTGCGCTTCATCGCCGACGCCGACCTGCCCGCGGTCTATGAGGCGCTCGGCGCGATCGGACTCGCGTCGGCCGGCGCGGGCACGATCGCCGACGTCACGGTCTGCCCCGGCACCGACACCTGCAAGCTGGGTATCGCGTCCAGCCGCGGGTTGGCCGGTGTGCTGCGCCAGCAGTTGGCAGCGGGCGCCGACGAACAGGACTCGGCGGTCAACGAGATGTCGATCAAGGTCTCCGGCTGCTTCAACAGCTGCGCGCAGCACCACCTGGCAGACATCGGCTTCTATGGGAACTCCCGCGGCATGGACGGGCGTCAGATGCCGCACTTCCAGGTGATCCTCGGCGGCCAGCGCACCGAGAACGCCGCCAAGTACGGCATGGCCGTCGGCGCGGTGCCCTCGAAGAATGCACCCAAGGTGGTCGACGCGCTGACCAACGCCTATCTCGCCGGTCGCGAGGACGGCGAGTCGTTCCAGGACTGGTCGCTGCGGATGGGCAAGCGCAGTTTGAAGGACATCGTGCAGCCGTTCATGGAACTGCCGGCCTACGCCGACGCTCCGGAGTTCTACACCGACTTCGCCGACGCGCGGCTGTTCGCGATGGCCGACCACGGCGTCGGGGAGTGTGCCGGCGAGGTCGTCTCGTTGTTCGGCATGGAGGTCATGAAGGCCGAATCGGAGGTGTTCGACGCCCAACTGGCGCTCGACGAGGAGGGCGACCCCAAGCAGGCCGAGGAGCACGCCTACCAGGCGATGCTCGCGGCCGCCCGGGCGTTGGTCCGCACCGAGTTCATCGACGTGACGCACGACCCGGAGGAGATCGTCAGGGAGTGGAAGAGCCGGTTCTTCGACACCGAGAAGTTCTTCGACCGATTCGCCGGCGGCAAATTCGGCCGGTACCTGCTCGACCGGCACGCCGACCCGACACCCTCCGGCAATCCCACGACCGCCGGTCAGCGCGTCGAGGAGGCGCAACTGTTCATCGAGGCGGCGCACGCCTGCGAGGCCAAGCTGGAAGCGGAGAAGACGGCGATCAAGGTTGCGGTGGGCAGCAAATGAAGCCACTGCGATTGGCCTTGGCCGTGCCGGCCAGCCCGGCTGCCGATCTGGATCCGGCGATCGGCCTGTTCCACCGGTTCATCCAGCGGCACCTGGTCGAGGGCAACATCCTCGATGTCGCCGACTACCGGCACGTCCCGAACGGACCGGGCGTCATGCTGGTCGGCCAGGACGTCGACTACGGGATCAGCATGCATGCGTTCACCGTGACGATGAAGCGGCGCGGCGACGATGCCGGCACCCAGTTCAGGGATGCCGTGCGGATGGTGCTCGGCACGATCGACGCGATCGACACCGACGGCGCGCTGCCGTGTCGTTTCGACGTGACGCGGATGCGCGTGTCAGTGGCCGACCGCAAGCTGGGGACGTCCGCGCAGATCCAGTCCGCCCTGCTGGCCGAGATCGCACCGGCGGTCGAGGAGCTGTTCGGTCCCGACGCCGTGGTCGATGCCGCCGCAGTCGGCGATCCCCGGCAGGCACCTGAGATCTCGGTGCAAGCAGCGTCAGCCGACGGTGTGCTGGCCAAGCTGGGCGGCTCACAAGCGCCCATGCAGAGCCCGTGGGACATCAGCGCGCGGGAGCTGAACCGGCTGCGCAAGTCCGGCGCCGACATCGCGCTGCTCGACGTCCGCGAGGAATCCGAATACGCGACGGTGAACATCGGCGGGAAGCTCATTCCACTCGGTCAGCTCGACGACCGTCTCGGCGAGCTCGACCCGCCGGGACACGTGATCGTCCACTGCCGCGCCGGGTACCGCGGAGCCCAGGCGGTGGCGAAGCTTCGCGCCGCCGGGTTCGAGAACGCTTGGAATGTCAACGGCGGCCTGATGGCCTGGATCGACCACGTGGACCCGACGCTGCCACGCTACTGACGTGGCAGTGATGTGAGACGACCACGGATCGCCGTTCAGGAGCCCAGTTCGGTGCCCTTGGTCTCGCGGGAGATCGCCATGGCTGCGATCGCGACGGCGAACGCGACGAGGGTTGTCAGCATGCCGATCACGAAGCCGGTCGCGGTCGTGGCGAGTGTTCCGACGATGAAGGGGGCGATGGCTCCGCCGATGCGGCCGCCGTTGTAGATGAGGCCCATCGCGGTGGCGCGGTTGGGTGACGTGCTCATCATCTCGGCCGACCACGGTCCGAGTCCCGCGTAGACGCCTGCGATCCCCATGCCGAGGAAGAAGCTCAGCGTGTACAGGGCGGTGGTGTTCTGGAGGGTGACGAACAGCGCGGTGGCGATCGCTCCGCCGACCAGGTAGACGGTGAAGGTCGGGCGCCGGCCCCAGCGGTCGACGAGTGCGCCGAACAGGAGGAAGCCGCAGAGTGAGCCGGTCTGCTGAACGAGGGTGTAGGTCAGACTCTTGGTCAGGGTGAGTCCTCGCACGTCGACCAGGAACGTCGGCGCGAACGTGAAGACCGCGTAGTAGACGTATTGGACGCAGAAGACGAAGGCGAAGGCGATCGTGAAGAGCCGGCCCAGACCGTCGCCGGTGATCGCGGCGCGTGCCGGGGACTTCTCCCGCCGGGCTCGGCCGCTCTGCCAGGTCTGCGACTCGGGGACGAAGAAGCGCACGTAGATCGCGAGGACCAGGGGGATCGCGCCGACGAGGTACAACGTGCGCCACTGGCCGTCGTTCAGGTTGCCGGTCCGTGCGCTGAGCAGGAGCGCGGTGCCGAGGGCGTGCAGCGAGCCGATCGGGAGGCCCATCTGCATCAGCGCGCCGCCCTTGCCGCGGTGCCGGGCCGGCCAGCTCTCGGCGACCAGGGTGGCTCCGGCCGTCCAGCCCGCGCCGATGCCGAGTCCGGACAGGATGCGGAACAGGCCGACTTCGACGATCGTGTCGGTCGTGGCTATCAGTCCGGTGAAGACCGCGTAGACGATGATCGCGTAGGTCAGCACACGCACCCGCCCGATCCTGTCGGCGAGGAATCCGGCGGCGACGCCGCCCACGATCAGCCCGAACGACGTCGCCGAGGAGACGAGGCCGGCCTCGGACTTCGAGACGCCGAACACCGTGGTGAAGGTCGGGATCGTCAGCGAGAGCAGGAAGATGTCGAAGTTCTCGAAGGTGAACGCCACCAGCGCTCCGGCCAGCGAGTGCCAGCCGCGTGCGTCCACCTGCCGGTGCCAGGGGCCGGCGACGCCGGGCTCGGTGGCGTCGACTGCGGGGTCCTTTGCCTCTGTCGTCATGGTCCTCTCCGTTGAGGATGGGCGGTGATGGGCGGTCCGTTCGCGTGCGTCAGTGGTCTGGTTCCTGTTCGGGGTCCAGGGGCGGGCGTTTCGCGGCCGCCGTCAGTCCGGCGTCGACCGGCAGCAGGACGCCGGTGATCCAGCGGGCGTCGTCGCAGAGCAGGAAGGCGACGGCCTTCGCGACGTCCCAGGCTGTGCCGGTGGTGCCGAGCAGGGAGCTTTCCCGGCGTTCGCCGCGGCGCCGCTCGGACATCCGGTCGGCGCCGACCATGGGCGTCTCGACCAGTCCCGGGGCGACGGCGTTGACCCGCACGCCGGCGCGGCCGTGGTGGGCTGCCATCGCCCTTGTCATGTTGACGACGGCGGCCTTCGACGTGGGGTAGAACAGATTGGGGTGGCCGCCGCGCATCCCGGCCGTCGAGGACACGTTGACGATCGCGCCGCCGCCCTGGACCGCGATGTGCGGTACGCAGGCCTTTGACATCAGCATCATCGACGTCACGTTGACCTCGAACGCCGCGCGCCACGCGTCGGGGTCGACGTCGACCGCGGTGCCGGCGGGTCCGATGATCCCGACGTTGTTGACGAGCGCGTCGATGCGGCCGAAGTGCCCGGCCGCCAGTCCCGCCACCCGGGCGGTGTCCTCGGCTGACGTCACGTCCGCCGCCACGACGAGCGAGCGGCCCTCGATGTCGTCGGCGCCGAGTTCGCCTGCGATGGCGACGGTACGGTGCGCACCTGCGGGCTCGCGGTCGACGAGGACCACGCACGCACCTTCGAGCGCTGCCACGACCGCGACGGCGCGGCCGATGCCGATGCCGATGCCGTCACCGGTACCGCCGCTGCCGGTCACGACGACGACTCGCCCGCCCAGGCGCGCCCCTGAGGGCAGCGGACGGGCATTGATATACCGTGGATCGTGCGGTTCGTGCGGATCACTCATGTCGCTTCGCTTCCTGTCTCACGCGGGCCGGTCGCCGGCCTGGACCGTCAGGGTGCGACTGTCGACGGCGGGCAGCATGCGGGCCGGGTCGCGGGTGACTGCGACGTCGACCACCACCGGTCGGTCGGTGACCCCCCTGGCCTTGACCAAGGCGGCGGCGAGGTCGTCGGGGTTGTCGACGCGGATGCCGACGCACCCGTAGGCCTCGGCGACCCGCGAATAGTCGATCTCCGACAGGTCGCTCGACTCGTAGCTGCCGGGTCCGTAGACGGCGTGCTGCAGTGCCTTGACATATCCGGACGCCGCGTTGTTGACGATGATCAGCGTGCAGGCGAGGCCGGCGCGCAGGGCGGTCTCCAGTTCGCCGGCGACCATGTTGAATCCGCCGTCGCCGGTGATCCCGACGACCGGCGCGCCGGGACGCCCGAGCGCGGCTCCGATCGCACCGGGCAGGCCGTAGCCGATCGAGGCGAATCCGCGGTCGGCGAGGTAACCGCGGCCCGCTTTCTTCGTGTCGTAGAGCAATCCGGCCCAGTGGCTGGCGAAACCGCCGTCGGCGACCACGATCGCGTCGTCGGGCAGGGCCGCGTTGAGCTCGGCGATCAGGCGTGCCATGTGGATCGGCTGCTCCTGCGAGCGGTACTTGGGCGTCGCCTCCGCCAACCACGCGGCGCGCCGCTTGGCGATGTCGGCCCAGACGGCACGGCGGTGGCCGACCGGCGAGGGCGCCAGAGCGTCCGCGAGATCGGCCAGCCCTTCGCGCGCGTCCGCCCACAACGCGACCATGGGGACACGGTGCCTGCCGATCTCCTCCGCGACGTTGTCCATGCGGATGATCGGGATCTCAGCCCTCGGCAGGGTGTACCGCTTGGTGGCGATCTCGCCGAGCTTGCAGCCGACGACGAGCAGCACGTCCGCCTCGTCGATGACTTCGTTCGCGTAACGGCTGTAGCGGCCGAAGAGCCCCAGATTGCGCTCGTCGATGCATGCCATCGCGCCCTTCCCGCTGAGGGTGTGCGCGACCGGGGCGTCGAGCAGGCGCGAGACGCGATCCAGTTCGTCATAGGCACCTGAGAGATGGACCCCGCCGCCGGCCAGGATGACCGGCCGCTCGGCGCGGCGCAGCAGTGCGAGCGCGGCCTCGACGTCGGCGCGGGCAGGACGGTTGCGCAGCGCGGGCGCTGCGAGTGTCGCCGGGTCCGCATAAAAGTCGCTCAGATCGAAGTCGTGCTCCGCATGCGCGATGTCTTCGGGAACGGACAGCACGACCGGGCCGGGCCGTCCCGAGGTCGCCACCGCGAACGCCCGGCGCACCAGTTCCGGGATGCGCGCGATCTGCTCGACCCGCAGACACTCCTTGACGGCGGGCGCCAGGATCTCGCGCTGGCGCGCCTCCTGGGTCATGTTCTTCCCCGCGTGTGCGCGATGCGCGTCGCCCACGAACGCCACGACCGGCACCCCCGCGTTGAGGGATTCGACCAGGGCCGTGACCAGGTTGGTCGCACCGGGGCCGAGGGTCGCGTCGCACAGTCCCGGCTTCCCGGTGACGCGGGCGTAGGCGTCGGCGGCGAACGCGCCGGCACGCTCGTCGTTGACCAGGACGTGCCGCAGACCGAGTGCGCGCGCCCCCTCGTAAAACGGCAACAGCTGGAAGCCGCCCATGCCGAAGATCGGTCCGGGTTCGTAGAGCCGGACCATCTCCGCGACGGCCCGGCCGCCGGCCCAGTGCCCGGTTCCGCGCGACTGCTCGGGGTGGTGGATCATGTGGTGCTCGTCCTTCTGTCGTGAGCGTGTCGTCATCAGGTGGACACCGGCGCGAGGCCGACGCGCGCGTAGAGGTCGATCAGCGGCTGGCCGATTCGGGCTCCTGCGGCCGCCGCCGTCGCGTTGACGGCCGAGACCCGGCCGTCGACCAGCGTCGAGCGGCCGTCGCCGATGCGGGCCGAGTCGTGCCCGACGGTCACCGCGGGAATGCCGACGCCGTCGAGCAGCGCCAGCCGGCCGATGCCCGCGTCGTCACGGCCGCGGCCGGCGTCGTTGAAGGCTGCGAAAGCGACCGGGTGGCGCAGCGCCCGGCGTGGATCGTTTCCGGGGGCCGCGCCGTGCGAGCCGAGAGCGGCGAAGGCTCCCGCGTGCTCGGCGGTGATCTGTGAGGCCGAGTCCAGCGCGATCACCGCGCGCCTGCCTGCGAACAAGTACCGCACGGCGGGCGCCTGCGGCGGATCGCCCGCCTCGGCGGACTCGGCCGTCCGCAGCAGCGGCAGCACCCTGCGCACGACATCGCCCACGACGATGCCGAGGCGCGCGGCGGCCGCGTTCGCGCAGGACACGACGCCGTCGAGCGACTGAGCGCCCTCGCCGATACGGGCACTGCGATGGTCGACGGCGACCGCCGGATACGTCGCGGCCAGCACTCCGGCGACACCGGCATCGGCGAGTCCGAAACCGGCGTCGTTGAAGACCGCCGCGCGCACGCCCCGGCCGGCGGCGGTGGCGGTGCTGTACGTGCCGCCGTGCGAACCGGTGACGGCGATCGAACCGGAGGCGTCGGGCGGGAGGTCGGTGACGCTGTCGACGACGACGTCGCCCGCTTCGCTCTCGATCATGGCCGCGCGCGCGGTGGAGTCCGTCATCGTGCTCGCACCACTGCCGCTGACCGGCGCGACCGGTTCCCCGGTGCGACCGCTGGCATTCGTCCAGGAACAGTAGGACGAACGGTCGGCGACCGATCTCGCCGCATCTGACCGGCTCGCCCGGAACTACGTAGGTGGGCGGCCGGGCCGCGGGACCGGGCCACGTACGTGGAGCACTCCGGGCAATTCCGGATGTCGGCGGCCGCCGCGCGGGGTCAGGCTGCGAGTATGGACGCTGCCACGGATGCCGTGCGGTTCGGCATCCTCGGGAACCTCGAGGGCCGCCGGGCCGGGCAGCCGGTCGAACTCGGACCGGCGAAGCAGCGCACCGTGCTCGGGCTGCTTCTGTGCCGAGCCAACCATGTGGTGTCGGTGGCGGCGCTCAGCGAGGCCCTGTGGGACGACGCGCCGCCGCGCACCGCGTACAAGAACCTCCAGGTGTATCTCTCCGCGATACGCAGGCTGATCTGTTCCGGGCCCGGCGGTTTCGAGGCCGACGGCGCAGCCAGGCTGGTACGCAGGCCACCCGGATACCTCCTGCAGCTCGCACCGGACCGGTTGGACGCGTTGCGCTTCCACGAACTGGCCGCGGCCGGCCGGCTGGCCGCACGCAGTGGCGATGCCGTGGTTGCGGCCGGCCTGCTGGGCCGCGCGATCGGCCTGTGGCGGGGCCCGGCGTTGCCCGAGTTGGTTTCGTCGCAGGCGATCGCGGCTGAGGCGGACCGGCTGTACGAGCACTACCTCGCCGCCTACGAGGACTGGGCCGAGACGAAACTGCGCCTGGGGCAGCACACTGACATCGTCGAGGCCGTCGAGCATCTGGCCCGGCGCTACCCGTTCCGGGAACGATTGAGGCAGGCGCAGATGTTGGCTCTGTACCGGTCGGGCCGGCAGACCGAGGCGCTGGCCCAATTCGACGCGATGCGCCAGCGGCTGGCCGGGGACCTGGGCCTGGATCCCAGCCCGGTGCTGCTGCGCCTCTACGAGTCGATGCTCAGCGGGGAGCAGTCGGCGACCGGCGGGCTGGATCCGACGGTTCCCGCCCACGGCTCGGCCCGGTTGACGGCGACCAATTCCCTGCCCCGTGACATCAGCGACTTCACCGGACGCACAGAGGAGGTCCGCGCCCTGCTCGCTACGCTCGACCAGAGCAGCCGCAGCGGGATCGTCGTGGTCAACGGGCCGGCTGGGGCGGGCAAGACCGCGCTGGTGGTGCATTGTGCGCACCAACTGGCCGACCGCTTCCCCGATGGTCGCATGCTCATGTCGCTGCGGGGGTCGGACGACCGTCCGCGGTCGACAGTGGATGTGCTCGGCAACACGTTGCGGGGGCTTGGCATGACCGGTGTGCTCCCCGGCAGCTCGGACGAGCGGGCGGCCCTGCTGCGGGAGTCGACGGCGGCGCGCGACATGTTGCTGATTCTCGACGATGCTGCCACAGAGGCACAGGTCCGGTCGTTACTGGCGGCAATGCCGGAGGTGGCCACCGTGGTCACGAGCCGGCGGTACCTGGGCGGCCTTGAATCGGCGATCCACCTCGCCGTCGGTGCGCTGCCCGAGAGTGTGGCGGCGCAGTTGCTGGGCCAGCTGATAGGGCGTGACCGGATAGACGCCGAGCCGGCGATGGCTGCCGGGATCGTGGCGGCCTGTGACCGGCTTCCGCTGGCCCTGCGCATCGTGGGTGCGAAACTCGCCCTGCTGCGCCACTTGACCCTGTCCCAGTACATCCGACGGCTCGACGACGAACAGCGGCTGCTCGACGAATTGGTCGTCGGCGACCTCGAGGTGCGTTCCCGCCTGGCCGCGTGGCACCGGGATCTGAGCCCGCAGGAGCAGATGGCCCTGAGCCGGCTCGCGTCGCTGTCGGACACGACATTCACAGTCGACGATGCCGCCGTCTGCCTCGACCTGGCTTTACCGCAAGCCGAGGAGGTCGTGGAACGTCTTATCGAGGCACATCTGGTCCAGGCGGATGCGGGGGAGGTCGAGGCGCACTCCGCGTGGGGCGTGGCGACCTACTCGCTGCCCGGGCTGGTCCGGGCGTTCGCCAGGCAGGTGGCGGGGCCGCGGTAATCGCGTCTGTGCTGGTTGCGCGCCGGCTCGCGGTTCGGGCACCTCGGCAGACGGCATTACGCGGAGACCGGCCCGAACTGGTCGCGGACCCGTTCATGGTTTCGCGGCGTATGCCGGGTCGGCCGGTGTGGGCGCCGACTCTCCGGGCGCCTCGGGCTGCGCGCGCAGGTGGCGAATGGCGCGCACGGTGGGCGGGAGGCAGAGCGCCATGGTCACCAGGACGGCCCCGCGCAGAACCCATATCGCCGGGCGGATACCGATCCAGTCGCCGAGGAAACCACCGGCCAGCGCGCCGACCAGCCCTGAGGTGGCACCCAACACCTGCATGAACGCCATGGTCCGACCCACGGCGTCCTCGCGTGCGGCAGTTAAAATCAGCGGGCTGAGGCCGATGTTGGCTATGGCACCGAACAGAGCGGGCAGGCTGATACCCAGCGTGGCGACGGCCGCCGCCACCGGCAGCGGCCCGGAGGCCAACGGCAGCAACACGGCGCACACTGCTGCCGCCGTAAGCGAGGCCACCGTCACCATGTGGGCATCCTGACCCGGGCGCAGCAACCGTTTCGCGATGACCGAGCCCGAAAGACCCATCAGCCCGGACGCCGCGAACAACAGGCCGTACGCGGCGGTGGGCAGGTGCACCACGCGCAGCAGAAACGGACCGGTGAGGGTACTGACGCCGGCCCCGGCGGTACCCGGTACGAAAAGGAAGACCAGCAGGGTCCGGTGAAATCGGTCACCGAGAAACGTGTTTACCCCAGAGCCCATCCCCCGCAGCACCCGGCCGATCGGCTCTCGGGCGGAAACGTGGGCCAGCCGCGGCACCGGCGCCATGAGAACCAGCGCGGTGACGCTGACTACGTAGCTGGCCACGTCGACGCAGAGCGCCGCCCAGGCACCGAGTATGACAATCGTGGGTCCCGCGAGCAGGCGCCCGACCATACCCGCGGCGTACTGACCCGCCTGCAGCTTGGCCCGCAGGACGCCGATACCGTCCTTGTCGGTCAGTTGGCCCAGATGGATGAAGTACACGACCTCCAGCAGGATGGACAACGTTCCGTCGATGGCGGCGAGGGCCATGAACCACACGACGGTGACATGGTGGCTCGCCACGCCCACCGCGACCACCGCGACGGCCAGCGCGCAGAGCGTGTCCAGCGCTATTAACATGCGCCTGGGCCGCGCAACGCGGTCCGCGAGCGCTCCGGCCGGGAGGCCGAACAGGAAGCTGGGCAGGACCGCCGCCGCGCTGATCATGCCCATCTGGCCCGGCGACGCACCGAGATAGACCACGGCGACGACCGGCAGGACGATCGCCGTGAAGACCGAGCCGAAGGCGGAGGTCGTCTGCCCCCACCAGAACAGGCGGTGGTCACGTCGCCGGGTTTGGCTGACCGGCCGGTCGGCCGCGCTGTCGGCAGGCATTACCGGACCTCGGCGGGCACGCCGGCCACCGCACGGCCGGCGGGCACCGGCCCGGCGGCGGTTCGCCGTTGTCCGATCAACGCGTCCACGGTGAACAGTGCGTCGGGACGCGGATCGAGCACGTGGCACAGGGCGAGCAGTACCCCGGCGGAGCCGCTCCACAGGTCGGCGCTGTATCGCAGGGTCTGGTGGCCGAGCATGCGCATGCCGGTGGGGTGGGGGACGGCGTATTTGAACAGTCCGCAGGCGACGTCCAGCGAGGCGCGCCGGCACGACTCGTCGCCGGTGAGCAGGGCGCGGTCGGCGAGGGTGAACGCATGCCCCGCAAGCCCCTGGAAGAGCCCTGACATGATGGCGTATTTCACTCTCAGCGTCGCCAGCAACCGGGGCATCGCTTCCGCCAGTCGCTCGTCCGCGCCCGCGTGAAGGCAGCGGGTCGCCGTGTAGGCGATGCCCGATGAACCCGCGTAAAGGTAGGGCATCGCGCGGCGGTCCTTCGCCGATACCGGGAACAGCAGGTCGGGAGCGTCCAACTCGGCCGCCCGGTCGAGTTCGGAGTGCAGCAGTCGCACGGCGCGCGCCTGGTAGCCCTCGTCGCCGGTGACCCCCGCCAATTGTTGGAACAACAAGGCGACGCCGCCGCGGCCGTGCGCCAACCCCACAGGCTCGTAGGGTTCGAGCAGCGACTGCAGCCGGCTGTCCGACGAGAGGTAATCCGCGAGCGCGTAGGCCCGGTCGACGTGGTGCGGGTCGCCGGTGTGCCCGTACAGGGCCAGGTGGGTCAGCGCCACCCCGGCAGCGCCGCCGAACAGGTCCGCGCATTCGGCGGTGAGCGGATGGCGGTCGGCGGCGGCGAGCAGGTCGCGTGCCTCGTCGAGCAGGCCGCAGTCGGCCAGCACGCGCGCGATTCCGGCGTTGCCCACATACAGTCCCGGACCGAGGTCGCCGGCCTTGTCCAGCGCGTCCCGCCGCAGCCGGTCCAGCAGCCGGTCCGGCAGATCCCTGCCGGCGCGGCGCAGCGCGTGTACGACTCCCGCCGTGCCGTACGCGATGCAGATCGTGTTGGACAGGTACCCGGACGGTATGGTCGGGAACACCCGCGTTCGGTTGTCGTGGTCCGCCATCGCCACCAGCGCATCGGCGACCTTGTCACGTAGTTCGGAAAGCTGCCGGATCGGATCTTCGGCCACCTGCTCGGGCATCGGGAAATCCGCACGGCGCGAGGGTGTGTGATATCTCGTCACGCGCTTCCACAGGGCCGGCGGGATGGGCCCTCGCTCGTTCAGATCGTGGTGTAGATGGGCCAGCGCGTCCGGGTTGTATTCCCGAACCATGCCCAGCGGGCCGCAGAGAACCTGGGTCAGCGCGGACAGGCCGTAGTCGTCGTAGATCGCCGGGTCGTCCGCCGCCAGGGCCGCCGGTGGCATGAACCCGGGCGTACCGGTGCGCAGGAGCGGCCCGCCCACGCGGTGGGCCGAGCCGAAGTCGACGAGCCGGACCGCGTCGCCGTCACCGACGATCACGTTGCCCGCGCTGAGGTCGATGAAGACGTATCCGGCGGCGTGCAGCCGGTCCAATGTCAGTTCGAGGGCGGACACGATCTGCTCGCAACGGCGATAGTAGGCCGCGATCTCCTCCGGTGTGGAGCCCGCGAGGAACCCCGGGTGGGTGCTGCTTACCCAGGCACCCAGGGTCAGGCCGTCCACGTGCTCGCACACCAGGAACTCGTGTTCCCACTTGCGGAAGTAGCGGATCGGTTCGGGCGCCAGTCCCGGTGCGGCCTCGTGAAGCGCCGTCAACGTCCGCCATTCCTCGCGCAACTGCTCCTGCGCGCTGGCGCCGTCCTCCCGGAAGCCGGTATGCGCCCGCGCCTCCTTGATGAACACCTGGCGGCCGGTGGCCAGCTCTCGCCCGCGGTATGTGCCGCCCGCGCTGGTATAGCGGATGGAGGAGTCGATGGCGAAGCCGGCGAAGTCGCTGCCTTCCGCGGTGCCGGAGCGGGATCCGGCGAACGGGTCGACGACCTCCTCCGGAAGGTGGAAGGAGGCACCGCGCCGGTCCAGTACGAGCCGGCCGGCGCGGTCGTGAGTCAGCGCCTCGAGCGTGCCGTCGGCGCGTGGCCGGAAGTGCCGCAAGAAGGCCCCGTACCGGTAGTACACCGTGCTGGAGTCCTTGTAGCGCCGGTCGGTAAGGATATAGGGCCCCCTCTCGTCGGCGAGTGCCGCGCGTAACGCCTCCATCAGGCGGCGCGCGGTTTCGACATCCGCCGGATAGGCGGCGATGAACTTGCCGCTCTGCGGGCGTTGTGCGAGCTTGTCGTGGGTCCACTGGTAGAAGAGTCTCGTGGAGAGGTGCTTGAACGACACCTCGTGCTGGAAGCAGACCTGCGACGCCTTGTCGAGGACGTGCTGGACGCGTTCAGGTCTCGTGGACACGTGAACCTTCCAGCCGTCACCGGCCAACCTCGTGCGCTCCGGCAGATGCCACTGGGTCCACACCCCGGACTCGATGCCCACCCACCCCGGGGGCAGCCTGTTCGGCCTGAGCAGCCCGCCACCGTCGCGCGCGGTCTCCAGCGGTTCGTAGAACTCGCGGTCGGCGGCGAGGAACTCGTACGGAAACTCCATCGGTACCTCCATGAACGAGGTCGAGCAGTCGTCATAGGCACAAAATGCGGCGTGTTCCGGCCCCGTCGCGCAGGGCCAGAACACGCACTACTACCTCGAGATCATTCGCAGGTAGGGCTCGCACGAGTGTGGGCGCTCACACGACCGGCCCGCCTTCGGCTCGTCGACACGAGCAATGCCGATCGTGCTAAAGGCTTTCCGCACCACAGCTGTAGTCGTTCCCACAGACGCTGCTGGTGCTGATCGCCATCGCGTGCGCTTCGACGTCCGGCTCCTCGGAAGCGATCTCCTGGAGCGCGAGGACGGCCTCGGCGTCCTTGTCCTCGGTGGCACCCGCGGCGGGGGTGGTGGACTCGTTCTCTTCCGGCATGGCCGACTCCTGTCTGCAAGCCCAGGCGGTGTGTTCCGCCTGCCGGCTGCGGATCCAGCTGATCGTGCTAGCTGAGGGACGTCCCGGAACAACTGTGGTCGCAGCCCGCACCGGTGCTGGCGGTGCTGATCGCCATCGCGTGCGCTTCGACGTCCGGCTCCTCGGAAGCGATCTCCTGGAGCGCGAGGACGGCCTCGGCGTCCTTGTCCTCGGTGGCACCCGCGGCGGGGGCGGTGGACTCGTTCTCTTCCGGCATGGCCGACTCCTATCTGCAAGCCCCGGCGGTGTGTTCCGCCGATGCCCAGGACGCTAGGTGTGACCACGCCGGAAGCGATTCGCGGCCGGTATACGGCGAATATGTGCCGAGGCCCACGGTGGTTGCCCCGCCCCGCCGACCGCCGTCACCACTCGCCGCTTGGAGATTCGCCGTCCGGTGGATGGCCTGTCGGCTGCGGATTTATCGGAAACGAATTCACACTGACCACAAATCTGAACCCACCCTGTCGACACTTCTCTCACCTGGCCGAGGCCGGCCGGGCGGCGATCAGGAAGGGGGACCGGCGTGGATCTCGCGGCGCTCGTCCGGTCGCGCCCCGTACCCGGCGCCGGGCTCCTGCTGACTGTCACTGCACGCTGCCCGTTGCGTTGCGCGCACTGCTGCACGGCATCGACCATGGAGAGCAGCGAACCCGACCCGGGCCACCTGCTGCGCTTCGTCGATTCGTTCACCGTGCGGGACCGCCCCGAAGTCGTCCTGATGACCGGCGGCGAGCCGCTGCTACGGCCGGAACTTGTGACCGGACTGGCGCAGGCGGCGCGGCGTGCGGGATCTCGCACCGCCGTGCTGAGCGGGGCGTTCTTCGCTCGCCACGATCGGATACCGGCGCGCATCCTGCGGGCGGTCCGCGCCGTCGACCACTTCTCGGTCAGCGTCGACGCCTTCCACGAGCGGGAGGTCCGACGTGCGGACGTGTTCCGCACCTTGCAGCAGGTGCTGGACTGCGGCATCCCGGTGAGCATCCACGCAACCGGTAGCGGGCCGGACGATCCTTACCTGGCCGAGCTGGTCGCCGCGACCAGGCGATCATTCGGCGACAACGTACCGATGCTCGTCAATACACTGCGATCGTTCGGCCGGGCCGCCGAGTGGCTGGCCGCGACCGCGACGCCGGTTGACGGTCAGCGGGTGCTGCCTTGCGCCATGGCGGCCTGGCCTGTGGTGGCCCACGACGGCGCGGTCCTCGCCTGTTGCAACCAGGAAGCAGTGAACCGGCGCCCGGTACCCACACACCTGTCGCTGGGACACATCGAGTCCGACGATTGGCCGACCGTACTGCGCCGCACGCTGTCATCGCCGGTGCTGCGGATGATCCGGGCCACCGGGCCGGCGTACCTGATCGCGCGGTACGGCGAACCGACTCCCGGCCACGGATACTGCGACAGCTGCCGACGGCTCGGCGACCGGCCCGAGGTGGTCGACGCGCTGCAGGCCGTCGCCTCCGGGCCGGTGGGTGCATTGCTGGACCGGCAGGCGGCACTGATGCAGTACGAGTCCGGCCCGGTGGCCTTCGTCCGCCGCCACGGCTGCGCCCGGTACGCCGATCTCGTCGCGCCGGCACCCGACGGCCGGAGGACATGATGGACCGCACGTCGGGCGGCTCGATCGCCGCGATGCGTATCAAGTTGGCACTGACCAAGCCCGTGTTGCAGGCGGCGGCCGCCCGACTGTGGCAGCTTCCGGGGCTGGCGCAGCGCTATCCCGCCTACCTGTGCGCGATGCACGGCGTTATCCGCGCGTCGGTTCCGCTGATGGAACTCGCTGCGCGGCGCTGCGCCGACCGGGCCGCAGACGACCCGGTGGCCGGTCCGTTGCGTCAGTACCTGCTGCGCCACATCGAGCAGGAGCGGGGACACGACGACTGGCTGCTGGCCGACCTGGCCGCCTTGGGCTGTGACCTGCCCCGCCGCGTCGCCGCGCAGCCCTCGCCCACGGTCGCGCGACTGGCCGGGGCTCAGTACTACTGGATCGAGCATTACCACCCGGTGGCCCTGATGGGCTACATCGCCGTGCTCGAGGGCAACGCCCCCACGCCCGAACTCGGCGACTGGATCGTGCGCACCGCCGGCGTACCGGAGGGCGCCGTGCGCACTGCGCGGGAACACGCCGAGCTGGACACCCGACATGCCGAGGCGGCCTTCCACCTGCTGGAGGCTCTTCCGTTGACCGCGGCGCAGACAGACGCGGTCACGATCAGCGGCCTGCACACCGCGGAGACACTCATCAGGCTGTTCGCAGACGTGGTACGCGCGAGCTGAAGGGAGAAGGTCATGACCGGACCGTCACACACGCTGGCCGACCTGGAGGCCCACGGCTTCCCGGTCGGTGCCCTTACCAGCGAGCAGCGGGAAGTCCTGTTGGCACTGACCACCGAAGAGCTGGCGCTGCTGATCGACATCAAGGCCCGGCTGGACGAGGTGGGCCCCGAGGTCCAGGCACACAGTGAGGTCGCTGGTGCGGCACTCTTCTAAGCCGCCGCCGGTGCACTGCACCTCCTGCGGCGAGCAGATGCCGCCCGGCGCACGCTTCTGCCCGAACTGCGGCACCTCGAGCGCACCGACCGCCCCGGCCGAGGAGCGGAAGCTGGTGACCGTGCTCTTCTGCGACCTCGTCGGCTCCACCGCGCTCTCCGAGGCGCTCGACCCGGAGACCCTGCGGTCGGTGACCCTGCGCTATTTCGCGGCGATGCAATCCGAGATCGAGGAGTTCGGCGGAACCGTGGAGAAGTTCATCGGCGACGCGGTGATGGCGGTCTTCGGCGTGCCGGTGATGCACGACGACGACGCGCACCGCGCCGTGGCCGCCGCGCTCGGCATGCTCGACGCGCTCGCGGGACTCAACGCGCAGCTTGAGCCCTCGCTCGGGGTCCGGCTGCAGGTCCGCATCGGTGTGAATACGGGCCCTGCGGTCACCGGCGCGGACATCGCGGCCCGGCAGGCGCTGGTCTCCGGCGAGACGGTCAACGTGGCCGCGCGGCTCGAGCAGAACGCGGGCGAGGGGGAGATCCTCATCGGCCCGGTGACCCGCGAGGCCGTCGGGCCCGCCGCGCGGGCCGAGGCCGTCGGCCCGCTGCGGCTCAAGGGCAAGCAGGACCCTGTCATCGCGCACCGGCTGCTCGGGCTCGGCGAGGACGCCCCGGAGCTCACCCGCCGCTTCGACCTGCCCTTCGTGGGGCGCGAGGCGCTGCTCGGGGAGCTCGACGCAGTACTCGAATCGACGCGCGGCGGAGCGAGGATGGCCACTGTGCAGGGGGAGCCGGGTATCGGCAAGACCCGTCTCGTGCGCACGTGGCTCGACCGCGCGTCCCGGCCGATCGCGGTCGGTGTGGGCCGCTGCCGCCCCTATGGCGAGCGCGGCAGCCTCGCGCCGCTCGCCGACGCGATGCGGCAACTGCTGGAAGAAGAAGCGGGCGCGCAAGCCGCAGAACGCCACGGCGAGGCGATGGCCGTGCTCGCGGGCGGACTGCTGCGCGACGGGACTCCGGGCTCTTCGATAGACGCGACCTGCGGCGCGCTCATATGCGTGCTCGACAGCGTTACGAGAGACCGCGTCTCGGAAGACCGTGCCTTGGCGGAGAGCACTGCGAAAGAACGAACCGTGGTGATCGCCCTCGACGACTGCCAGTGGGTGAGCGATCCTTTGCTGGACCTGCTCGACCGGCTGGTGGACGCGGCGAGCGGCTCCGCCGTGCTGGTGCTGAGGCTGGCCCGGCTCGAGTTCGCCGACCGCCGGGCCGGGCGACCCGGCCACACCGACCAAGCCGATGTGCGCCGGTGCACGCTCACCGTTCCCGCGCTCTCTTCGGGCGAGTGCGAGACGCTGGCCGACGCGCTGGTCGAGGTCGGCGCGCACCTGTCCGGAGGCCGGGCCCGGCTGATCGAGCAGTCCGGCGGCAACCCCTTCCATCTCGAGCAGCTGATCGCCGCGATCCGCGAGACGGATCAGGACGATGAGATCCCGCACTCCTTGCAGGCGCTGCTCGGCGCGCGGCTCGACGCGCTCGATCCCGCCGAGCGCACCGCGCTGGACCTGGCCGCGGTGCTCGGCCGGGAATTCGCCCCGCCGCACGTGGCGGCACTGGCCGAGGCGGAATCCGAGGGCGCGGCGGTCCACGGCGCATTCGCGGGCTTGAGCCGCAGGCACCTGATCGAGGCGGCCGGAGCACCGGACCTGGTAGCGGGTCGAGCGTTGCCTGCGCACGTCGCGTTGCGCTTCAGCAGCGGTCTGGTTCACGAGGCGACGTATCAGGCCATGGCGAAACGCACGCGGGCCGACCGGCACGAGCGGGCCGCCGACGTCCTGCTGGCCCGCGACGCGGCGGATTCGACCGTCGCGGGCCATCTCGAGCGCGCCTACACCTATCGCGCGGAGCTGGGCGTGCGCGACGATGCGCTCGAGACACTGCGGCGACGCGCCGCCGCCCTGCTCGCCTCCGCCGGAGCGCAGGCCCTCGCCCGCTCCGACCTCGCCTGGGCCGGGACGCTGCTCGAACGCGCCGTCGGCCTCTTCGCCCCGGGAGAACCGGGTTGGGCCCGCGCGACCAGGCAGCTCGGCGAGGTGCGGGTGGCCGCCGGCCGGGCCGAGGAAGGCAGGGCACTGCTACGGTTGGTGCTGGACCGGACAAGGCTCGAAAGAACAGCGCTCGACGGCTCGTCCGAGTCCGTGGAAGCCGCGCACACCGCGCTCGCCCTCGCCGTCTCTGAACCCGACCACGCGGTCGAGGCCGCCGCGCGGGCCGCCCGCCGCGCGCTGCCCGTCTTCGCGGCCGCGGGCGACGACCTGGGCCTGGCCCGGGCGACCGTCCGGATGGCGCAGGAACAGCAGCTGCTCGGCCGGCACGCGCGCGCCGCCCAGCTGCTCGACCGGAGCCTGGCCCACGCGGCCCGCTGCGACGCGGAGCCGGAACCGGAGCTGGCCCTCGCGCTCGGCGCCGTCGGCGTCTCGCTGTGGCGCGGCCCGACGCCGGTGGCCGTCGCGGCCGGGCGCTGCCGGGAACTGCTCGCCCGGTACGGCGGCCCGCGCCCCGGCGTCCGCGTCACGCTCGCCTGCCCGCTCGCCGTGCTCCTCGCGCTCGGCGACGACCCGGGGCGCGGGCGCGCGCTGCTGGCCGAGGCCCGGCGCACGGCCGGGGAACTGGGCTACGCCGAGGGCCGGATCGTGCTGCCGGTCTTCGCGGCCACGGTCGAGGCGCTGGACGGCGAACCGGCGGCGGCGCTCACGCTGCTCGGGCAGGCCGAGTCGGCCGCGCGGGCCCTCGGCGCGCACGGGATGCTCGGCATGATCGCGCTCGAGCAGGCCAGGGTGCTGCTGGACCTGGGCCGCGGTGCCGAGGCCGCCGCCCGGGCGGACGCCGCCGGAGCCCCGGAGCGGCTGCTGCTCTCCGACGCCGCGGACCTCGCCGGGACGCGGGCCCGGCTCGCGGCCGCCGACGGCAAACCGCGCGAGGCGGCGGACCTGGCCCGCGAGGCGGTCGAGGCCGCGTCCCGGACCGACTCGCCGGTGGTTCAGGCGGTGGCCGCGCTGGACCGCGCCGAGGTGCTGGCCCGGCTCGGGCGGCGCGGGCAGGCCGCCGAGTCGGCCGGGGCCGCGCTGCGCCGGTTCGGCGACAAAGGCCACCTGCCCGGGGCGCGCCGGGCCGGACGCTTCCTGGCACGGCTCGAGGAGGGCTCCCCGTGACGGCGACGACACAGGCCCGGGAACGGCCGGCGCTGACCTGGCGGCTGGTGGACCGCACGCCCGCCGAACTGCCCGTGGTCGCCGACGGCGAGCGCATCGGCCCCGAATGGGCCTGGGGCGGCGCGACCGGCCGCTCGGTGCGCGTCTGCATCGTGGACTCCGGCGTGGAGCGCGACCATCCGCTCGTCGGGCCGGTGGACGGGTCCTGGGCCGTGGTCAAGACGGCGGTGGGCGGCCTGGAGATCGTGGAGACCGAGGCCGGCGACGCCTGCGGCCACGGCACCGCCTGCGCGGGCATCGTGCGCCGCACCGCCCCGGACTGCGGGCTGCACAGCGTCAGGGTCCTGGGAGAGCACGCCTCCGGCACCGGCGAGATGCTGCTGGCCGGGCTGCGCTGGGCGGTGCGCCAGGGCTTCGAGGTGATCAACATGAGCCTGTCGACCACCCGGGTGCGCTTCGTCGAGGAGCTGCGCGCGCTGACCGACGAGGCCTACTTCCGCGGCAGCGTGATCGTCGCCTCGGCGCACAACACGCCGGTGGAGAGCTTCCCGTGGCGGTTCGCCTCGGTCATCTCGGTCGGCAGCCACCACGAGGAGGCGGACCCGGAGATGTACCTGTACAACCCGCTCCCACCGGTCGAGTTCTTCGCCCCGGGGCAGAACGTGCAGGTCGCCTGGCTCGGCGGGCGCACCATCCGCAGCACCGGCAACAGCTTCGCGACCCCGCTCATCGCCGGGCTGTGCGCGCGCATCCTGTCCAAGCACCCGAGGATGACGCCGTTCCAGCTCAAGAACGCCCTGTACCTTTCAGCCGCCAACGTGCGCGCCGGGACCGGAGGTGCCCAATGACCGAGAACAGCGTCCAGTCCGCGCCAGCGCCCGAGGGCGGCGACCAGCTGTCGGACGAGCTCCTGCAATCCGTGGTCGAGGTCGCCCGCGCCATCTTCGGCGCCCAGGCCAGCTCGGTGTTCCTGCTCGACGAGGAGGCCGGCGAGCTGGTCTTCCAGGCGGTCGCCGGGCGCGGCGAGGGCTTCCTGGTCGGCCGCCGCTTCCCGGCCTCGGGCGGCATCGCCGGCTGGGTGGTGGCCTCCGGGGAGGCGATGGTGGTAGACGACCTGGCCGACAACCCCGCCTTCGACCGCGGGCTGGCCGAGTCCACCCAGTACGTGCCCGACTCGCTGATGGCCGCGCCGCTGGTGCACGGCGAGCGGATGCTCGGCGTGCTGGAGGTCCTCGACCCGGCCGTGCAGTCCCGCTCCAGCCTCAACGAGCTCGACCTGCTGGCGCTGTTCGCCAAGCAGGCCGCGGCCGCCCTGCGCGTGGTGGCGGACCGCAGGCGGCTCGCTGCGGCGCGCGGCGGCCTGGACCCGGACGGCAGGCAGACCGCGCTGTACCTCGTCGAGAGCCTGCAACGGCTGTTGGAAACCGCCCCCGCGTGACCACCGCCGCGCGGCCCGCCGCCGTCATCCCATCTATCATTACATTGATACTTCGCGGCGCCCCTGCTCCCGGGCCAGCAGGCCGGCCAGCGCCACCCGGGACGGCACGCCGAGTTTGCGGTACGCGTTCGCCAGGTGCGCCTCCACGGTGCGCTCGCTCAAGCGCAGCCGGGAGGCGATCTGCCGGTTGGTGCTGCCCGCGCCGACCATCACCGCGACCTCCCGCTCGCGGTCGGTCAGCGCCGCGAGTGCCGTGGCCCCCGCGGCACGGCCCGGGACGCGTCCCGGGGAAGCACCCGGGACGCCGCCCAGGGCGAACTGGTCGCGGACTCGCTCCAACTCCTGCCGCACCCACAGCGCGCCGCACGCGTCGGCTTGCGCGATGGAGCGCGCCAGCGCCGCCGACGCCTCCTCGGCCCGGCCGAGCCGGAACAGCGAGCGCGCGGCGAACACCGCCGTCCTGGCCTCCTCGACCGCCTTGCCGACCTGGGCGAACCCGCGGTCCGCGGCGGCGAACGCGGCCAGCGCCGCCTCGTGGTTGCCGTGCAGGGCCTCGATCAGGCCGACGGTGCGGGAGGCGTGCGCGCTCTGCCCGGGCAGGTCGAGCGTCTGCGCGAAGGAGGCCGCGTGCCGCGCGAACTCCTCGGCCCGCTTCAGCTCGTCGAGCTTGATCAGCGCGCCGACGAGGATCTCCGCGTACTGCGCCAGCAGCGGCGCGCCCAGCCGCCGCAGGTCCTCGCCGCCGCCGCGCAGGACCAGCTCCACGCACTTGTGCGGGTCGCCGTTGGTCAGCTCGGCGTGGCCGCGCAGCATCAGGGCGTTGCGGGCCCACCAGCTGTTGACCGCGCTTCCGGTGAACAGCTCGGTGGCCCGGCGGGTCGCCTCCAGCGCCGCGTGCCCCTCGCCCAGCGGCGAGACCCAGACCTGGATCGGGGCCTTGATCGCCAGCACGATGCCCAGCAGGTGGTCGCTGCCCACCAGGTGCGCGGCGTCCTCGGCCTGCTGCGCGAAGTCCAGCGCCGCCGCCATCCGCCCGGTGAACATGCTCACCAGCGACTGGCCGAGCAGGACGTGCGGCAGGCCGTGGCTCTGCCCGGTGCGGCGGATGATCGCGTGGCCGCGGGCCAGGTGCCGCTCGGCGTCGGCGAAGCGCTCCAGCAGCATCTCGGCCCAGCCCAGCATGCACAGCGCCTCGCGCTCCCCGGACAGCGCGCTGTCGGGCAGGCCGTCCACGAGCCGGCTCGCGGCGTCCGCGGCCTGCCGGGCCACCGCCGTGTGCCCGACGCAGACCTCGCCGAAGGCGCTGAACGCCAGCGCGGTGGCCTCGCCGAGCCGGTCCCCGGCCCCGTGCGCGGCGGCCCGCGCCCAGGTGATGTCGGCGCGGGCCGCCGCGTAGTCGTTGGCCAGCAGGGCGGTCAGCCCCAGCTCCAGGCACAGCCCGACCCGCTCCGGCGAGGAGGTCTCGCCGAGCCTGGCCACCTCGGCGCGCAGCAGTGCGATCGCCTCCGGGTAGCGGCCGAGGCGCTGCTCGGCGTGTGCGCACAGCACCACGGCGGCCGACCGGTCGGCGGCGGCGTCGGCGGCCCAACTGTCCAGCAGTTCGTGCAGCAGGTCGCGGCTCGCCGCGAAGCGTCCGCCGAGCACCAGCGCCCGCGCCAGCCGGTAGCCGAGATCGAAGCGCTGCTGTGCGAGCTCCTCGGCGCGCGGCAGCAGCCGCAAGGCCACCTGGAACCAGTGCGCGGCGGTCAGCGGCGACGTGCTCATCGACTCCTGGCCGGCCTGGCACAGCACCCCGACGTGGTCGGGCGAGTAGGTGCTGACGCAGTGCTCGATGTGCCGGCTGCGCTCCACCGCGGACGAGCCGTGCAGGGTGAGCAGCGCCAGGGCCCTGCGATGCACGCCGACCCGCCGGGCCGGGCCGACGTTGTCGTACACGGCGCGGCGCACCAGCGGGTGCCGGAAGACCAGCATCGGCCCGTGCGAGCCGGGGCGGATCAGGTCGCGGCCGATCAGCTCGCCGAGGGCCCGCTCGAGCTGCTCCTCCGTCAGGTCGGAGAGCAGCGCGGCCAGGATCTCCGCGGAGAACGGGTCGCCGAGCACGGCCGCCGCCCCGGCCGCCGACAGCGCCTCCGGCGAGAGGGTGGCGATCTCGCCGAGGATCAGCGCCTCCAGGCGGCTCGAGCGCTCGGCGGCGGTCCACTCCGCGGCGTCGGAGCCGGCGCCGGAGCCGTTCCCGGCCCCCGGCCCGTGCCCGTCGCTGCGGTCGAGCGCCAGCAGGTAGAGCGGATTGCCCTGGCTCTTCGCGTACAGGTCGGCGGCGCGGCGGCTGCCCGGCCGGTCGCCGAGCAGCCGGGCCGAGTCCGCGCGCGAGAGCGGCCCGACCTCGATCCGGGTCACCGCGCCGTGGTCGGCGTTGCGCGCCAGCGCGTACCGCAGCTGCGCCGGGGCCTGCCGGTCCCGGTACGCGACCACCACGAGCACCGGCTCCGGGATCGGCCGACGGCTGAGGTAGGCGATGAAGTCGATCGAACCGGGGTCGGCCCAGTGCACGTCGTCGAGCACGACGACCAGCGGCTCGCCCGCCATCGCGACCAGCAGTTCCCGCAGCGCCTGGAAGAGCTTGAAGCGGTCGACGTCCTGCGCGGCCTCCGCGGACGCGGCGGGCGGCGGGTCGGCGTCCGCGCCGGCACCGCGCAGGCCCGGCAGCGCCGAGAGCAGCACCTCGGCCGTGGCCGGGGGCACCAGGGCCTCGAGCCGCACCCTCTCGCCGTATCCGTGCAGCGCGTCGAGCAGGATCTGGAAGGCGATCCGCTGCTCGAACTCGGCCGCCCGGCCGGAGAGCGCGGCGATCCCCTTGCGCGCGACCAGCTCGCGCAGCGCGCCGAGCAGGTGGGTCTTGCCGATCCCGGGCTCGCCGACGATCTGGAGGAAGCCGCCGGTCCCGCCGACGAGGTCCTCGAGCGCGGCGGAGACGGCGCGCAGCTCGGCGTCGCGTCCGACGACGCGCGGGGTGCCGGGTATGTATTCGCGAGGATCGGACACGGCTGGCCACTCCTTGCGTTATCGAGCTCCCGTGGTGGGCGCGCACGGGGATCTAGGACGAGAGTAGCGCGCTTATCTCAGAGGGCGTACAGCTCGAGACGGGGGCTTCGGCGGCGCGGCCCGAAGCACGGCCCGAAGTGCCGTCGTGTCATACGCAAGCAGCAGTGTCAGGCGGCGTCAGAGGGAAGGCACGCCTCCGATGTATCAAGGCGGCCGAGGAGGCCAGGCGCCGTTGGTCGCCGCGCCGAGTGCGCTGTCATAGTCCACCGGTAGGATGAGTCGCAGGTCGGTCCAGGTTCCGCTCGGCGAGCGCCACAGCGCGAGGGAAGCGTTGTCGTTGGAGGTGGCCAGGACACCGCCGGGTAACCGGGTGATCATCTGGACGCCCTGTGCGGCCGGGTCGTTCACAGCCGAGGAGATCAGCGAGCCCTGGTATGCGGCGGTCTCATAGGAGAAGACGCTCATCGAGCCATCCCACCGGCCCACCGCGAAGTGCTGCCCATCGAGCCATGCCGTCTCCTGCGCGATCGCGAAGGTGGTAGCGCGCTGGGTGATGGGTAGCGACGGTGAAGTCGTCGGCAGGAGCGCCTGGCGAGACCGGACCACCGGCGGAACCGGCGGGGCTGGCGCCGGACCAGTACGCGCGCTGATCGCGCCTGTCGAGTCGACGCGGGCTGACCAGCCAGCCGTGGGGGTGGCCGTTTCGGCCGCGGCCCGGGTGCCTTCGCGCGGCTCCGTGCCCATGGCCAGGATGGTTGAGCCGCCGAGCAGGACCGACCGGCGCGCGAGACCGGCGCCGGTGTTCTGGGGATCGGGAGGCTCGAGTTGCGGTGAGGTGGATGGCATGGCGTACCTCTTGGCGGCGGACGGTCGGCTCGGCTCGTTCGCGCTCGCCGACAACCAAAGGTCACGTGAAGATGATGGCTCGTAACAGTGCGCAGTGTGACAGAGTGTCCGGTCGTTGCGGTCGTACAACACGCGGCTTCTCGGACGAGCACGGTGAAGCCTTCGCACACTGGGCTGGGTACGTCGGCAGCGAGTCGCATGAGCAGATAGAACGGTTCGCCGAGCACCACCGAGGCGAGTGGGTGTCGTTCGAGGCGTACATCCGGGACTACCTGGAAGAGACCGAGTCGTGTCGTCCCGGTCGAGGTGGAGGTTGCGCATCCCAGGACTGTCCAGGACAGTGCACGGCCGCTAGGCTGCGAATCCGATCCAAGTAAGTGCTCGAGCTTGTGGTCCGTTCGGAGTGAGCAGGCATGAGTCCGGATCCGCGCGAGCAGCCGCACCAGCCTGACAGGGTGCCGCTCCGATGGGAGACAGTGGCCGAACGCTGCGGGCGCCTGCCCCTGGCGCTGCTGATCGCCGGAGCGCTGCTGCGCAGCGGCGGGAAGGCCTGGAGCCTGCAACGGCTGACCGACCGTCTCGCCCCGGACAAACCCGGGCGCGAACTGGCCGGGTACACAGACGAGACCCGCAGCCTGGCCGCGGTTTTCGGCCTGTCCTACCGGAATCTGGCCGACGACGAGAAGCTGCTCTTCCGCCGTCTCAGCCTCCTGCCCGGATCCGGGCTCGACGTTCATGCCGCGTCCGCACTGCTGGAGGCCGATCTGGACGAGGCGGACCGGCTTCTTGAGCGCCGAACGCCCTGCAGTTGCATTGCGAGCCGTGATCGCAGTGCGCCGGGGACTTTATCGACACAGTCCCGCCGGCGGGAGCATCACCGGGCCAGTCGAAGACGGCTGTTTCCTCCGGCTGGCCCGGTTCCGCTCCGGCTGTTATTGCCGCCTTGGCTCCATGAGCCGGGTGGGCGCGGTGGGGTCGGGAGCGACGTTTGCGCGCTGTTCGGGAATCATGTACGGGTCGGCTGCGCCCTCTGTTGGTACCGGGGGCGCGAAGGTCCGCGGTGGTACCTGCCCGTAGATCCGGGCGGAGCGATCTTCGTGGGGGACCGGCCGGCTGCGTGTGCGCAACATCGTGTCTTGCCGCGCTTCGCTCCTGCTGTGCCGTCGTGCATCTGCGACCGCGCGCCGTGATGGCGAGCAGGGCGGCGGCACCGGCCAGTATGACGATGATGCCGACGATGTGGATGTTGATCCCGACGAGGGTGAAGTGCACCGCGTAGGTCAGTACCGCGCCGACCACGATCGTGAACAGGGTGCCGATGAGCCCCTGCCTCATCGACCGGCGCCCTTTCCCGCGGTCGACCGGGTGTTACGCCCGGTGCCCAGGCTTGCGTATCCTGCCGAGCAACCGGGTCGCGGCCCGGCGAAGTGCGGCAGCCGGTTCGGAGTGCGGCATGGGGCGCGTCGTGGAGTCGGGAGTGCTCTGCGGAGCGCTGGGCGGGTCTTCGGTGGACTGGGGGAGGGGCTGGTTCGGCATCTTCAGACGCCTGTCTCCGGACCGCGAGAGGATCCGGGTTCTTGCCTCGCCCGCAACGGCGCCGTCGTGATTGTCGGCGTGCGAAGTGCTGCAGGTGGTTTCAGTGTACCCCCGATTCGGGGCATCGGCTGACCGCGATCCGGCGGACGCCGTCGGTTTCCGGCGCCCATGGCCGGATCTCGGTCGCAGTACTCTGTTATGAACCGTCCTGCGGTCCCGGCCTTCCGGTCTACGCGCGTCGTCACAGCCCTCGATGATTTGAGGTGCGCATGACCCGTGCCGTCCGATGCTTGCGCCGCCGGGGTTTTAGGGCCGGGCCGTGGGGCCGTTGCTTCGCCGCGCACGCTCTCGTGCCGCCGCAGGCCGGTCACGGACCGTACGAGCAGGCTCGTCAGTGCGGCTAGTGCGACCAGCATGACGAGCAAGCCGACAGTGCTCAGGCTCACACCGGAGATGGAGGAACTGACGGTGAAGTTGAGTATCGAGCCCGCCGTGAGAACGGCCAGCGCACCGGGAATGCGCCAGGGTTTGCCCGGGCGGGTGTTCGTGGCCGTTTTCGGTCTGGACGCGTCGGGCAGCTCGGTATCGGCTGGCGCGTACGGCAGGGCGGAGGAGCCGGTGACTCAGGGAGAAGAGTTCTGATAGGGCATCATCGGACGCCTGTCTCCGGGTCGGGCAGGGACCCGGGCTCTTGGCTCTCCCGCAGTGACGCCGACGTTGTCGACCGGCGTGCGAAATGCCGCAGGTACTCACCAGTGTACGGCCGCCTCAGCGGCCGCGAACCGGTTCGGACCAGCGCGTCAGGGGCCTGCCGGGTGCGGGGTGGGGTGGGGCAGGCCAGCCTGGACGACGACAGCCTCGTCCGGCCCGGCGACGAAGCCGGCCAGTTAGGCATGGCATTGACATTAGGGTGCAATGATTGATGCGGTCAACTCGGTGGAGCCCGGTGCCCGTCGCCGCGTTCGACCGGCTTCGTCGCCGGGCCGGGCCCCGAGGTCTGATTCGCCGGCCGGTTCCGGGCCGGGCCGGCAACCACCGGCCGCGCCGTGCAGGCCAGCAGGTCGAGTTCCGCTTGCAGCGCTCGGGACACCCGGTCGCAGGCGACGACACTTCGGCGGGTGACCTCTACGGTCTCTTGCAACGTCGCGCAGGCGGCGGTGACTTGCGCGGGATCGCCGGCTCGGACCGCCGCAACCAGCATCCGGTACGCACCGTCGCAGTCATCACCCGCGGCCTTCACAGCGCCCTGCATCTGGTTGCGCTGGCGAAGCAGTTCCCGCCGCCATGCTCCGCGCACGAGTTCTTCCGCGCCGAGTATCGCCTCGTCGGCCGTGGGTTCCATGCCGTCCGCAGCGCGGCGCCGTACACGTCGCCGGGCCATTATCGGGCAGCCCTGCCGCGCCGTGATGAATCGCGGACCCCGCCAACGGTGGAACGGCCGACGTGGTCACAGAAGAAGGTCGCCACAGTATCCTCTCGAGGGAGCGATAGGCAGCGAGGCGGGCCTCGGACGACGCGTGGTCTAGACCTCTTCGGGAACTCGGTCAGGCTGCGGAATCGGGTGATGCAGATCCAGTATGCATCGCCCCCGCAGCGGGCGACAGGGACCGGGCGCCCCGATTCCGCCGGTCGCGCCGTCATATATCAGGCCTCGTGCAGTCTTCGTACGCACAGAGGACGACGACACGGCGGATGTCGAATCGACCCGGGCCGGCGAACACGATCCCTGCAATGCCCGGTATCACCGAGACGTGCCCGACCCGGAGGCGCCGCTCCCGGTGACCGTCACGGCTGCCGCAGTACTGTGGTGCGACCTGCGAACAGGCCGAGGAGCCGTTTGGACACCCGCCGCCACCGCCGCCGGGGTATTTTGAGCGTCCGCCTGGCCGGAGCGTCCGGCGGATCGGGGGTCTGAAGCGGTGCCGCGGGCGTTTCGGCTTCCCACCGATCCACCAGTTCGGTCAGGGCGTGCTGTCCGGTCGTGCGCGCAAGCAGCCGGAGTTCCGCGTGCACCGCCGCGCAGATCTGTTCGCACGCGACCTCGCTCTCGCGCAGGACTTCCCGGGCCCGTTCCAGGTGGGCGTAGGCCAGGCTGATCCTGCGCGGGTCGCGGCTTTCTTGGGCGGCGTCAACGTGCCGGCGCTCAGTTTCGCAGGCTTCTTCGGCGATGCGCACGGTGAAGGCCGCATACTCGTTGCGCCGGGTCAGTTCCACCTCCCAGGCCTGGCCCACAACCGCTTCCGCGACGCGCACCACCAGCTCGTCCGCGGCCATCGGCGCGGCTGCGGGCGCAGTATCGGACACGGGGGCGGCCCGGCTCCGCCCGAACATCACCGGATTCCCATCGCGTGTCTGCGCGGGTCGCCGGAAGTTCGCCCGCACTGCCGGCACCGGCTCCATATCCGAGCGGCCGCCTCGCGGGATGCAGCGTGCTACCGGGAATCGGGCGCAGGACTCCGGCTGGGGCCTCGGTGGCCTGCGCGGTCGAGAGCCGGGCCGACGCAGCCGGGTGGCCGCTGGCTTCCAGGCTTCGGAGTGTGATGTCGCGAGTGCCGGTTTTCACTGCGGCAGGACATGGCCGCCGTCGGTTTCCCAGACGGCCGCGGGAAGCGGGTCGGGCAGGTCGGGCGGGTCGGTGTGTCCGAGCGTTGCCGCAGGCTCGTGCTGCGCCCGCTCGAGGATGCGGACGGCCAGGTGCAGACCGCCGCCGAGCTGTGCAAGGGCCAGGACCCGCTGCGCGACGTGCGGGGCGGTGTGCGGCGGGATGACTACCAGCTCGGTGCGCTTGGAGCCGGAGATGTCGGCGAGGCTGAGCGCCGCGGTGTCCTGCTCCGTGCGGGCCTCGAGGATCACCGGGCGGCTCGCTCCGTCCAGGGCGTGCGGTGCCGGGTTCCAGGCGGCTGGGTTGTACGCGACCTGTGCGACATCGTGGCCGGCTGTGCCCAGTTCGGTCAGCAGCGCGGGCAGCTCGACACTCAGGTCGAGCGAGCGCGGCCACCAGCCGCCGTCGACGAACCCGTCGACGGCAGTGGGCTCGCGCCGGCGCAACCGCAGGCCCGCCGACACCCTCAAGGCGGGGCGGCCGGCAGGATCATGTAAGGATGCGACGATATGGGGGTCAGGAGTGGCCGGGGTGGTCATGGTGGACGCCTGTCCGGGCCCGCTCAGGGCCGATCGCCGTTCGCCAGGGGCGAGGCCGGCCTGGAAGCCGTCGTGCGAAATACCCTCGGTAACACTCATCGTACGCCGACATGCCTTCGCATAACGCCACCTGCGGGCGCTGCACCCGGCTGCCCCAAGCACCTGATGCGGCCGCGGGGTCCGCGGTCTGGTCTACTTCGCCACGGCCGGCGGCGGCGAAGGCAGCGGGACCCGGATCGCACGGGTGATCCCGGCGGCGGCGAGGATGTCGGCCGCCGGGCCGCCGTTCCCGGTGCCGGTGCGCGCGGCCATCCGCATCGCGGCCGCCGCCATCGGCGCCGTGGCCCGCGGCGGGATCACCAGCAGCAGGAAATGGTCCTGGCTGCCGCGGGTGGCGCTCACCGTGTCGTCACCCACCGAGGACCAGTCGATCCACACCACGCGGCCGTCGATCACCAGCCGCCCAGGTGCCTCGTCCCACGCGTCGAGGTCCAACCCGACGCGCCGGATCGTACCCAGGACCGCGGTCAGGGCACTGATCAGGCCGGGAAGCTCGGCGTACACGTCGCGGCCGCGCGGCCACCAGGCGCCGTCGAACATCCCGCCGCGCGAGAGCGTCGCCTCAAGGCTCACCCGTGGTGCGAGCGGCCCGGCAGACCGTGTCAATGAATCCGAGGAACGCATCTCGGCGTAGCGAAGGATCGAATGCTGCGACACCATGGCTTGCCGCCCGCCTCCGGTCCCCAGTAGGACCGGCTTCACGCCTCAGGCGACGCCGACGCGGCTGCCGACGTGCGAAATGTCCTCGGTTACTTCACTCTACGCGCCCTGGACGATCACGGCCCGAAACGGCTGATCCTGGCACCCGCATGGCCCAACAGCCCTGCCGGCGCCCCGGCACATTCTTGTACGGCACTCTGTCCGTCCTCGCAGCACATCTGCCATCACGCTCGCGCTCGCTCCATATCCGTGCAAGGCTGGCACCGCCAGCAAGCGTGCCTGGATCTGTCCGGACCCTGCGTTGCCTCGCCGCCTGTCATACGAGTTTTCCGGCGATGACTACACGTGTCCGATGAGTTTGCCGTCACGGCAGCCGCCGGCTCAGCGCGAAAGAAGCCCTTCATGACATCCCCGTCCGTGCCCGCGTCCCCCGTGACCTCTCGAGCGCCGATGGCGCGGTGACCGCGAGCACGGCGACGGCCGCGCGGCGCCTCATCGACGACGACCTCTACGGCGATGAGGCGAGCGCCCGCGCCCTGCCCAAAGACCGGTTCCCCGCGCTGGAGTCCGATCCGCGGCGCATCTACGGCCTGGTCCGCGACGAGCTCATGCTCGACGGGGTCGCGCGGATGAACCTGGCGACGTTCTGCACCACCTGGGTCGAGCCAGAGGTCAGGGTACTGATGGAAGCGTCGCTGGACAAGAATATCGTCGACAAGGACGAGTATCCCCAGACCGCACAGTTCGAGGCGCGCTGCGTAGCGATGTTGGCCGACCTGTGGCACGCCCCCGGCACCGGCGGCGGCACCGGCGGCGGCGGGACAGGAACCTCCACTACCGGTTCGAGCGAGGCGGCGATGCCGGCCGGGTTGGCGGCCAAGGTCCGCTGGCGCGCGCGGCGCGAGGCTGACGGCAAGCCCTCGAACGCCCCCAACCTGGTGTGCGGACCGGTCCAGGTGTGCTGGGAGAAGTTCGCCCGCTACTTCGACGTCGAGATCCGCCAGGCGCCGATGACCGGCGACGGATTCCTGCTGACCCCGCAGCAGGCGGTCGAGCGGTGCGATGAGAACACGATCGCGGTCGTGGTCACCTTCGGTCAGACCTTCACCGGCCTCTACGAGGACGTCGCCACCATCAGCGCGGCCCTGGACCGCTTGGAGCGGGAGACCGGCCTGGACATCGACATCCACGTGGACGCGGCCAGCGGCGGCTTCCTGGCCCCGTTCGTCGAGCCCGCCCTGCGGTGGGACTTCCGCCTGCCCAGGGTCAAGTCGATCAACACCTCCGGGCACAAGATGGGCCTGGCCCCGCTCGGCTGCGGCTGGGTGCTGTGGCGCGACGCGCACGCCCTGCCCCGGGAGCTGATCTTCGACGTCAACTACCTCGGCGGCTCGATGGCGACGTTCAACCTGAACTTCTCCCGCCCCGGCGGACAGATCATCACCCAGTACTTCCTCTTCGTGCGGCTCGGCCGCGAGGGCTACGCGCGGGTGCACGCCGCCGCGTACCAGACCGCTCGGCACCTGGCCCGGGCGATCAGCGCCATGGGGCCGTTCACCCGGTGATGCTGGCGCACGGGTTCGGGTGCGATCAGAACCTGTGGCTCTTGGTGGTGCCTGCGCTGGCCGGGCGCTTCCGGGTCGTGCTGTTCGACTACGTTGGCTGCGGGCACTCCGACCCGGCGGCCTGGGACCGGCAGCGTTACGCCTCGCTGGGCAGAACTACCAGATCGGACACCACCTGTTCCCGAGCATGCCGCGGCCGAACCTGAAACGCGCGCAGCGGCTGGTGCGGGCCTACTGCGCCGACCACGGCGTGGCCTACCGGGAATGCAGCTCACTGGAGTCGTACGGTCAAGCGCTCAATCACCTGCGAGCCATCGACGCGGCCTGCACACCGTTGACCGTGGCCACACACGACACCGGTTGACGTGCGTGTACAGTCCCGTACTCGCACTGGGAGATCCGGGCGGAGCGAGTCGCCGGCTCCCCGGTGCGCTCTCGCGCGACGTCACCCGCAGGCGCCGCAACCGCCGGTCCCGAGAAGCCGGCGCCGGTGTCGCAGCCGGGCAGCGGTTCGTCGCGCACACCGGCGCGGCCGCCAGGCGATGGCTCAGTTCGGCGAGGGGACGCAGACCGCGATCTCTCCTTCGAGGCGGTAGCCGCCGCAGAGTGCCAGGCCATCGCCGCTCCAGAATCTGCCCGCGTCGTACCAGCCCGGCTGGCGCTGCTGAAGCAGCCCCATGTCCTGGTAGGTCGCGGCGACGATCTCCGCGCAGTAGGCGGTCTCCAGGGCAGGCTGCGGCGTGTTCCGGCGACGCCGGGGAATCCGCCCGCCCAGCCACTGCGAAGCGAGCCTGGCGGTGGAGGGAAACGGGGTGCCGTCCAGCCGTGCGACGGTCCGCAGGACGGCGTCCTCCATCTCCCGAGTGATCGGCCGGTCGAGCTGGCGCAACCAGGCGCGTTGGGCATATCGGCCCGTCCACAGTTTGACGGACGCCTGCAAGTCGTGCAGTTGGGCGCCGCGCCGGCGGGTGCCGGACCACACGTCGGGAAGAGAGCGGCCCAGCTCGGCGTGCCACATCAAAGCAGGCAGATCATCGATGACGACAGACATGCCCACGTGGTTGACGGGACTGTTGGTGCTGATCCGGACCACGCGGTCAGCGGCACTGTGGCCCCGGAACAGCCACAGGTCGCCGGTGCGTGTCGCGGCCGCGGCCTGGTCGAGGGCGATGCTCGTACCCGCCATGGTCAGTAGCCTAGGCGCGTGGGATGGCGTAAGAGAATAGGTCTGGCAGGACTGGCCGGAGTCGCGGCCACCGGCGTGCTCATCGTGCGGGCCGAGCGGCGCCGACGTTCCTATACCCCGCAGGAGGTCCGGCAGCACCTGCATTCCCGCTTCGCCCATGCCCCTGAAGCGGTGGCCGGCGCAGCCCTGCTCGACGACGCCGAGCACACTGCCCGGCCAGAGCGTGCGCACGCTCGGACGCACGCCCGCGCACTGTCCTGGTGGCGAGGCGGGGTTGGCGCCGCGGGTGCGGTGGGTCGAGGTGTTCGCGGCGACGCCGATCGCGCCGCGCCGGCGCACGACAGGAGCCGGACCGAAAAGCCGAACGCCCCGGCCAGTGGCCACGACGAAGCAGGCCACTGACGAGAGCTGACGGCATGGAGGTCGCGGCTGAACAGTGCCCTCCATCCAAGGTGCTCGGACGGCGGGACGAGACGCGGACTTCTCGGGTCTGTGCCGGCGCCTCGGCGCCGTGTGCCGGAGCTTCCCGTGGGGAATGAGGGTTCTACCGGTGCAGGAGGACGCCAATGAAGGAGCGGTACTGCCGCAGGGCGGGTCGTAGCTGCTCGGTGTCCGGCTGGCCGTGCTGCCACGCGGCGGCCAGTTCAGTCGTGCGGTCCCGGAGAGACGCCATGAGAGCGGCGGCGATCTCCTGGATCAAGGCGTCCGCATCCTCGACGGACGTGCAGGGGTCTTCGACGAAGGAGTTCTGGATCGCGGTCCAGCGCCTGAACAGTCCGCCCTCGACCTCGTCGGTGAGTAGTGCGTCCTCGCTGGCATGCGGCGTGGCCAGGGCTGTAGCCGCCGTCTGCCCGCCCTCCTGCTGCGCGGGCGCGGGGTGTCCTGCTCGGCAGCCGCCAGGGGCTCGGACCGGCCGGGGTCCCGATCGGACAGCTCGTCGCGCGCGGGCTGCGGGGTGAGTCGCCCATCGTGTGCGGCCCGCGGGTCGAGGCCTTCGTCGTGCGCGGGCACCCCGTAGAAGGTCCAGTTCGCGCCCGGCTCCTTGCCGATGGTGGGGGTGTGGCCGGTTTCGTTGGTCATATCGTGGCCTCCTGGTCGGGGACCTCTCCCGGGACGGTGGTGGAATCAGCGCGCATAGCGTCAGCGGGCCGCCAGCGCGCCCGGCGCCGCCAACAGCTCGTTGGACAGAGCGTGGTAGGAGAGCAGTGCCTGGCGTAGCTCCTCGGTCGGGACGGGTGCGGATGTGCCCAGGGTGTGCTCGCTGATCCGCTGCGCCCGGCGGTAATCCGCCAGCATGTTGGCGTGCTTGACGGAGAGCAGGGCGAGTTGCTCGCCCGGGTCGTCCACGGGGTAGCCCCTGGTGTCGAGCAGCCGCGTGACCAGCCGTCCGGCACTGCGCACGGCGACGGCCGGGTCGTCGAGGAATTCGCTCTGGACGTGTTCCCACGAGGTGGCGAAGTACTCCTGGTCGTCCACGCTGATCGTGTGCAGGCTCAACTCGTCGTGCAGGCGCTTGCGGCGAAGCAGTTCCCGGTCGACTTCCTGCCTGCTGTCGTGCTCCCGCGCCACGGTCTCGTATTCGGGGCCGAAGGATCTGCGCAGACTCCGCTTCCGCCGGCTGGCCCGGCCGATGGCTGCCGAGCCGAAAAGCAGGACCGCTGCGATGATCACGATGATGGTGCCGACGAGCATGGTGGTCTCCTAGAGGTGGTTGTGCTCCGTAGGTCGGCAGCGGTGTCCGCCGCCGGGTGGAGGATGGGGCTCACGCCCGGGAACACAGTGTTCGAAGGCCGAACGGCGGTGGTGTGCAGCGCGCTGTCGCCTCGCACGGCGGGCGGCGATCACCGCCGTCGGCGTCCCCTCGCGCGGCTCGCCTCGCCGGCATGCCACCAGGATGAGTTGTTTCGAACACGCCTGATTTCGGCCGGAGAGGAAGTCTCCACGAGATTCCGCCTTGCACGGGAAGGACAGGCAGCGGGGCGGGCCTCGGGACCGGCGTGAGGTCTAGACCGTGATCGGAACTCGGTCGGGCTGCGTGGACATGCGTTGTCTACCGAGTATGTACTCATCTCGTCGCCGCCGATAGGGGCGACGTGCTTCTGAGGCGTGATTTCGCGCACCTCACTGATCCGTCTTATGATAAGGAGGTTGACGTACTTGCCAGAGTGTATTTCGGGGCGGCGGGATACGCTGCCGGGGCGGGGGACGCGGCCGACCCCGGGTCTGGTGGCGCACGGTGTCCGGGGCCGGCGGTCTGGCGGGTACGGCAGTGCCATGCGATGACCTCATGGCGGCGGTACCGGGGGCGAGGAAGTATGCGGACAACGCGGCGGCGGCGCGCGGCACGGATCGGCGGCGGAACTCAGTCCCTGCGACGGATTGGACCACCACCGGTGTCAAGGGCGGACCCGGGGCCCTGACTCGAGTATCGGCGTTCCGCGGGCCGTCAGCTGCCCACCATCGCCCATGCCCCGAGCCTCTCCCGCGATGCGACGAGACGCGGTGCGGTACCGAGCACGGGCGGTGCAGGGACCAAGTCAATCTCGCCATGCACAGTGATCGTGTGTACGTGTCCATCACGTCGGGTGGGAAAGATGTCCATGCACGGCCTCACACTTCGAAGTGCGGAGCATCGGGTGCGTGATGGCGCGCGGCCGGGTTGCGCAGAGGCCGGACATCCGTACGCTTCGTGCCCCGGGGAATCACGGCGCCGGGGTCCGGAGCGTCATGGCCTGACTTGACGATACTCGAAATCACTCGGGACGGAACTCGCCCGATCGGCGCGGGGCCGCCTGCGGAGCGGACCATTGGGCGTCATCATCTGTCTGATCGCCGGGGTCGCGGCCGACGTGATGGCCTACGACCCGCGCCCCGACGACGACAACCGGTGACGCAATCGTGGGCGCTGTAATGGCGTCCGCGACACCGGGACAGGCTTATCGTGGGGGCGTGACCGTCACTCGTGAAGAACAGCTGACCGCGGCGTTCGTCGAAGTCGCCGATACCCTGGTCGATGACTTCGATGTGATCGAGTTCCTGCACACCGTGGCCGGGCACTGCGTGAAACTGCTCGCTGTGGACGCCGCAGGACTCATGCTCGCCGACCGCCACGGGCAGTTGCACGCTACCGCTGCGTCGGCCGAGAGCGCACGGCTGTTGGAACTGTTCGAACTGCAGGCCGACGCAGGTCCCTGTCTCGATGCGTTCCGCGCCGCCCGCCCGGTGGTCAACGCCGACCTTCAGGCCAACCAGGAGCGCTGGCCCCAGTTCGCCGAAGCCGCCCAGGCCGCCGGGTACATCTCGGTGCACGCCCTGCCGCTGCGGCTGCGCGCCAGTGTGATCGGAGCGCTCAACCTGTTCTGCGCCCACCCCGGCGCGCTCAGCGACGCCGACGCGCGCACCGGGCAGGCTCTGGCGGATGTGGCCACGATCGGCATTCTGGCCCAGCGCGGCCTGTACCAGGCCGAGCTGCTCGCCGACCAACTTCAGCAGGCGCTCAACAGCCGGGTGACCATCGAGCAGGCCAAAGGCGTGCTGGCCGAACGTCGCGGTATCACGGTCGACGCGGCCTTCGACCTACTGCGCGCCTATGCCCGCAGGCGCAACCTGCACCTGTCCGACGTCGCCCGGCAGGTCGCCGACGGTTCCAGCACCGCGGCCGAACTGCTCTCCGGCCCGGAGACCCCCGCTACCTCGGCTTAGGGCGTCGCGGACCGGGCGGCGCACGCGCAGCCGCGGGTCAGGGAGCCCAAGATCGTCGCGGCACAGTACCGTATGGCGGTCGCGTCGTGGTGAGCAAGCGGATGACCGCACGCGCATGCTTCCTGTCGGACCTCGTCGGGCGTCTGCTGCACGACCTCGCCGGTCGCGCCGTTCACAGGGTTCGTCATGGGTTTGCGTCCTCGCGGAAGTGGTGTCGCGCGGCGAGGAAATGCGGGGTTCGGGCAGATCCCGGCACGCCGGGTGCCATCAGTGTCTCACGATTCGACCGAGCACGGACCAGGATCCGGCAGATTCCAGGATCCGGCCGGCAGGATGTCGTCCGTGCCGATCGCGGGGCAGTCCCGTACCAGCGACCTCACGTAGTCGACCTTGACGTATCCGGGTCCGACGATCGCGCCGCCCAGTGGGGCGAAGACCAGGCGTCGGCGCGTCGGCAGGCCGACCCGGTACGGTCGCCATGGCCGGCTGATCGCTGCCGGTGTCCACGTACACCGCCTCCAGCACGCCGATCCCGTGTCCGTCGAGGTCGAGAACGTCGTGGGTGCGCCACTGGCGGATATCCGCTGCCGCAATCACCGCATCTTCCCTTCACCGCTGACATGTCGAACCGGGTTCCCGACCGTTCGGACCGGAAGCCGCGTGGCGTGGACTGTGTCATTCTCGCCAGGATCAGGACGAGGCCGCGGCATGCGTCGGGACGACGGAACCGGCCGGACTGCGCATGCCGGGGAACAGATCGCTATCGCGGTTTGAGCGTGGCCTGGGCTAGGGCGATGGAGAGGGGGTATCGGGCGTCAGTCCATTGAGTCATGGAGAACCGCCCGACCGGCTACCGGTCTATCACGGAAGCCCCCATGCGAGTCGGGAGCAGGGCGCAGGCCCGGCGGCTTCATCTCTTCACCCGCCAGTTCGAGTCCTGTGTCGACGGGTGTGCCGCCGGCCCTATCCGCGCGCCGGCGGTTGCGCGGTGCGGTTGCTATTCGTCCGGGTCTTCGAAGCGCAGCCGCCGGGACACCACGTCGGCGGCGACCTCGGCGATGGGGCGTTCGTTGCCGTATGCGTAGGCGCGAAGACGCGCCAGCGCCTCGGACATGCTCACGTCGAGCTGAACACTGATCATGCCGACGGCTTGGTGTACCTCGGCCCGATAGGTCGCCGGCCGTGCCCGGCCTGATCGTGGCCGGCCGCGCTGCGGCGCGCCACCGCCGGTCTCGGCGAGATCGCCATCTGCACGATCCAGCAGCACACCGGTGATCGCGTCAGCCAGGGCCAGAGCGTCGGCCAGCTGGCCGCCAGTGAGCGGCCCGGGCACGGCGCGGTACGCGGTGAGCACTCCGACGCTGATCGCCCCGATCCGCAGCGGCAAGGCGAACACCGCACGGACCTCGAGGTCGATCGCGCCGGGGGCGAATACCGGCCAGCGGGCCGTCTGCTCGCGAAGGTCCGGCACCAGCACGGGCACGCCGCTCGCCGCGGCCTGCGGCCCGGGCCCTTGGCCGAGGGTGAACTGCAGGTCCTCCAGCGCGACGCCGACCGCCTGCCGTCCCCAGGCCAGCACCACGCCCTGGGGTCCGGTGCCTGCGCCGACCAGGACGCCGTCGACCCCGAGCGCGGCCGCGGCCAGCGTCGCCGCAGTCGCGGGAAACAAGCTCGCGCCGAGGTCACGGCGGCCGGCCAGCTGAGCAAAGACCGCGGTCATCCGCTCGCTGAGGATTGCCACCACCACCTCGCGCGCACGAGGAGGTCCATCCCCGACTCCATGGCACCGGTGGCCGCAGGACACCTGCCCCGGATCACCGGCGCAGACTTTTGCGGCCGCCGCTGCGGCCCTCGACCAAGCGGACCGCGCCGAGCAGGACGGTCGCGCCGACCAGGGCGGTGATCCAGGTGGACAGGTTGAAGAAGCCCTGCAGGCTGTGCACGTGGAACAGCCGGCTGGCGACCCACCCGCCGGCCAGCGCTCCGACGACGCCGATCAGGCAGGTGACGATGATGCCGTGTGACCCACGGCGGCTGACCAGGTGCTCGGCAACGGCGCCGGCGATGACTCCGAGCACGATCCAGGCAAGGATGCCCACGAGAAACTCCCGGTGAGATGACGATGTGCGGGGTGAATCGGCATCTGCCGCGCGGCCGTCTCACGGCGCTCATCGGGTGGCGCCGGGCATATCGTCCGAGCTTGGCCGAACGACGCAGGGAAGGTCCGAACCGACATCTGAAGATCCGTGAGCAAGCACAGATGCTCACGCCACCGGGGTCCGGGGGGACGACCCCATCCTACTCCCCCTGATTCGCCCCGCCCCCGAACGCGACGCGTGATCCGGCCGATGCGATCCGGCTCATTGGCAGACGGCTCACAACGACGCGACGGGGCGTACGGTGGATCGACAAGCACCGAGAACATGTCGCACTCCGGCCGCTGAGCCGGCGTCGTGCTCGCTGCGTGACACGCCGGCCATCGTGCGGCCGGGGACGGGAGTGCCGGCATGACGTCCGGCCCGCACATACACACCGCCACCAAAGCGCTGAGACCATCCGGTGCTTTTGCACGGCGCCAGTTGCGGCTCAGGCTCAAGCCCAAAGCGCCCCCGACCGGATACGTCGATGGCGGATGGTGGCCGCGTTCCCGGGACCTGGCCGCGGAGCTGCCGGCCCTGGCCGAAGTGCTCTCCATCCGGCTCGGCGCCGTCACCCGGGTCAGGTTCGCCCTCGCCGCCTGGAGCATCAGTCCGTTCCAGATTCAGATAGGCGAGCACGTGATCCGGCTGGAGGCCTCCCGCTCGCTCTACGAGAACGTCGTGCACGTCTCAGGATCCGGCCGGGAACCCATCCGCCTGCTGGTGGTCCCACCCGAAAGCCCCGACCCAGCGAGTCACAATGCCCTGATACTAGCCTCCCACCGCGGCAACGCCGACCGACCCGCGGACATCCTTGCCTCCAGCGGTGTCCCCGCCCAGCCGCCGGGGTCCGCGACACGCCCGACCCGCGCCGGGCGGCAGGCCGGAGGCCCGGAGCCGACCACGCCGGTGAACACCCGCACTCCCGCGGCCGACGGTGACGGCGGTGCCTCAGCATTCCGGTAGCGACGGCCGAGCCGAAATCGCAGAACCCTACGACAGGTTCGCAGGGGACGCCTGCCGCCCCTCCGGTTCACGTCCGCGTCACGCAGAGCCGCTCAGTGTCGCAGTGGCCGCTGCCTCAGTCCTCAGGCGAGAGCATGTCCACGGTGAGACCGGCGAGAATGGTGGCGAGACCGGCGGTGAACCGCTCCTCGCGGTTGTCGATCCACACGTGCTCGCCGAGCGCGGCCACGGTGGGGAAGCGATCTTGTGGCAGCGACCGGAGGAACGCGTGCAACTCGCCTCTGGTCGCCGAGTCCCGGACGCGCTGTTCGTTGGCGCAGGCCGGCCCGTCCAGGGCGAAGCCGAGGGTGTAGCCGTAGACCAAGCTGTAGGCCAGGCCCGCCTGTCGCGGTGACAGCCCCGCGGCACACAGGGAGGCGAGGAACGCCTCGGCCAGGGCGAGGGAGTGCGGCCCGAGCGGGTCGCGGATCTTGAGCAGGCCGGCGGTGCCGGGGTGCTTCTCCAGGACGGTGCGCAGCCGGCGCGCGAGCAGCGCGATCCGGCCGGTCCAGGCCGCCTGGTCCTCGACCCGAAGGTCGAGCTCGGCCAGGACGCTGTCGAGGACGAGGTCGTGCAACTGTTCTTTGTTGCGCACATGGCGGTACAGCGCGCCAGGGACGACTTCGAGACGCGTCGCCAAAGCGCGCATGCTCAGCGCGTTCACGCCGTCCTGCCCGAGGATCGCCAGCGCCTCCGTGACGAGCCGGTCCCTGGTCAGTACCCTGCGACGACGTTCCTGCCCGGCTGGCGGGACGAACCAGGGCCCGCTCTCGTCCGCCTGCCCGGTCACCGACTGTCGCGGTCTGGTCATATGAGCCTCCGCATGCCCCGAATTGACCGTGAACGGTGTTCACTGTAAGGTGAACATTGTAGCTCGGAAGTGAATGTCGTTCACTTAGTCATTCCCTGTCGGGCCGCCGGGCCGCCGGCCCGGTCGGAGACAAGAAGGAGAACGACATGACCGCTCTGATGGATCTGCTCGACGACCTGCGCGGCGCGCAGGAAGAGATCCTGTCCAGGGCCCGCGGCCAGCGGGTCGGCCCGGTCAACGAAGGCAACGCCGGCAACGGCTCCTGGGTGCCGATGCTCGACCTGGCCGAGAGCAAGGACGCCTACCTGGTCACGGTCGAGCTGCCTGGCGTCGGGATCGACGACCTGAAGATCACCTGCTTGGACGGCCTGATGACCATTCAGGGCGAGCGCTACGACACGCACGAGTCCGACGAGCAGACGGTGCACCGCGCCGAGTGCCGCTACGGCCCGTTCCTGCGCTCGATCACGCTGCCCGGCCACATCGCGCCGGACACGATCAAGGCCACGACGCAGGACGGCGTACTGCAGGTCGTCGTACCCAAGCCGAAGAACGCGCGCGCCGAGCACATCCAAGTACACCCCGGCCGGGCCAAGGCCGTCCCGGCGCCGACCACGCTCGACAGATAAGCAGGCCGGCCCCTGACCCGTAGCCCCAGAGCGGGGCACGACCCCCGGAAACCGGTGACGCCGCCCGGTGAACCCGCCTGCCGCCACCGCCGCACCGGCGGTGGCGGCAGGCGCTCGCCGTGAACGATGCTGCGGCGATCAACCGAGCCAGCCGGCTTCGCGGGAGTGTGTCGGAAAGGGCTCTGTTGGAGTGCCGTTCGCGGCTGGTGGTCGAGTCGGTCAAGCGCGAAGCAGCCGATCTGCGCTCGCTGCTCCACTTCTTGTATCTCCAGGGTCTGACGAGCACCGATTTGGCGGCCGCGATTCCGCCGGTGGCTGGGTGGCGCGATGTGCGGCTGCCTGCCACGACAACGGCCGCGCAGGTCGCCGCCGTACTGGAGGGCTGCGACCGGTCTCGGCCAGGAGGGCTTCGTGACTACGCGATCCTCGCGCTGCTCGCCCGGCTGGGATTGCGCTCCGGCGAGGTCGCCGCGCTGCAACTGGCCGACATCGACTGGCGGGCCGGGGAGATCCGGGTACGGGGCAAGGCCCGGCGCGATGACCGGCTCCCTTTGACCGCAGAGGTCGGCGAGGTGATCGCCTGCTACCTGCGTGACAGCCGGGCGCCGTCGTCATGCACGAGTGTCATCCTCACCAAGTACGCACCGTTCCGACCGATCCACCCCAGCTCCATCACCCGGGTCGTCTACGCCGCCTGTGAGCGGGCGGGACTGGCTCCTGTTGGCGGCCATCGGCTGCGCCACACGCTGGCCACCGAGATGCTGCGCCAAGGCGGCGATCTGCTCGAGATCGGCCAAGTGCTGCGGCATCGCGATCTGGCCACCACCTCGGTCTACGCCAAGCTGGACCGGGCGGCGCTGCGGACCGTTTCCCGTCCCTGGCCTGGAGCACAGCGATGAGCGCGTGGGCCGATCGCGCCGAGGTACCTGCAGCTGCGTCGGGCCTTGGGGCATGAACTGGCCGAAGCGAACCGGCTGCTGCCGCGATTCGTCGCCTTCTCGACGCCTGCGGCGCCACGAGCATCACGATCGAGGCGGCGCTGGCCTGGGCAGTAGAGCCCGACGTCGGCGCGGGCAGCAAAGTGCGGGCGCGACGGATGACCGTGGCCCGCGGCTTCACCCGTCACATGGCCGGCATCGACCCGGACACGCAGATACCGCCGCCGGGCCTGGTGCCCTACCGCCAGAGGTGGCGCCCTCCATTCATATACACGGATGCAGATATTCAAGCTCTGATGTCCCAGGTAGCGCAGACCATCCCCACCCCGGCGCGGGCCGCCGCCTACCGGACCGTGATCGGACTGCTCGCGGCCACCGGCATGAGGATCGGCGAAGCCCTCCGCCTGGAACGCTCCGACATCGACCGGGACGAACGCGTCATCACCATAAAGGCGTCCAAGTTCGCCAAGTCCCGCGAACTGCCCGTCTCCTGCGCGGTCACCGAAGCCCTGGACTCCTACGCCCGACAACGCGACCGCTGCACGCCTCGTGCGCACACGCGCACGTTCTTCGTGTCCACGGCCGGAACGCCCGTCATCTACGCCGACTTCGGAGCGACATTTCGCGCCTTGATCCGCGACAGCGGCGTCGGACGGGACTCCTGCACCCGACCGCGCATCCACGATCTCCGGCACACCAACGCCATGAGCCTGCTGCGCGCCGGCGTCGACACCACCGTGATCGCGTTGTGGCTCGGGCATGCCGACACCCGCTCGACCCAGCCCTACCTCCATGCCGACATGACGATCAAAGAACGCGCACTCGCTCGGACAACACCGGCCCACGTCAAGCCCGGCCGCTACCGCCCCAACGACGAACTCCTCGCCTTCCTCCTCGGTGTGTCGGGTTTATGGTTTGCGGCCGATGGCGCCGAGTACGGCCAGTTCGATGGGGGTTCCGATGTCCGGGGTGTCGGGTCGCCAAAGCGGGCATGCCACCACGCCGGGTTCCACCAGCTCCAGTCCCTCGAGGTA
>DASYAE010000166.1:0-3562 GCA_036501535.1 Actinocrinis sp.
GCTCCTCGGTCACCTTGCGCAGCTCGAGCAGCAGCTCCTGCGCGGACCGCCGGACGTGGATCTGCCACCGCTTGTCGCGGAAGTGCCGCTTGATCTCGCCGCTGACGCACGGCGCCGCGTACGCGGACAGGCTGTGACCGAGTTCCGGGTCGTAGTTGTTGATGGCCTTCATCAGGCCGACGTAGCCGACCTGCATCAGGTCCTCGACGGGCTCGGGGCTGCCGCGGTACTGCCGGACGCAGCCCCGGACCAGCTTCTCGTGCCGCTGAACCAGGATCTCGCAGATGGTGGCGCGCAGGTCGCTGTCGCGCGGTTCCGCACGGAAGCAGCCGAGCAGTTCGTCGTCGGACAACCGGGTCAGGTCCGCACGCGAACCGGGGGGGCAGTTCGTTGCCTTCGTCATGGCGATCTCCGCGGGGTAAGGAATGCCGGACGAAGCGAGTGTGCCCGCAGGAGGACGCCTAAACGTGCTCGGCTGTGAGCTACGTCACACTACACGACCGTGGCGCGCTGCCTGTCCCAGTGCCGCAGCTGCCGGCAGCGGGCGATGAACTCGGCGGGCGGGTAATCGTCGAGGCTGACGAAGCCCTCGTCGACGCCGCTCGGGTCGGCGGGCAGGCCAGCCGCCTCGAACAGCACCGACGCCCCGCTGGTGTAGCCGATGAACTTGCAGTGCGCGACCGCGTCCGTCACGAAGTCTCGGGCCGCCGGCCGCGCGCCGAGCGCCCGCGCGCCACCCGGCGAAGCCAGGATCACCACGGCGTCGTACAGCACCGACGGCGCGCCGTCGATTTGCTGCTTCGCCCGCACCCGCGTCCCGTCGCTGGCGTCCACGCCGCCAACAGCGGGCGCGACGATCTCCACGGTGGCCTGCTCGGCCGCCGCAGCGGCGCGCAGCGCGGCCAGCGCCTCGGCGCCGGCGCCGTTGGTGATCAGCACGCCGATCTTCCGCCCGGCGAAGCTGCCAGGGCCGCGCTCGATGATGCTGAGCGCCGGGGACGGCGGCAGGTCCGCGCGCGGCGCGCGAGCCGGCTCGCTGGCCTCGGGCATCTCGAGCAGGCCGAGCCCTTCGGCGACGGTGGCGGCGAGTTCCTCGTGCACGTTGCGCAGCCCCGCCACCATCCGGATCCTGATCTCCTCACGCTCGCACTTGCTCAGCTCGAACGTGAACGCCTCGGCGATGTGCCTGCGCTCAATGTCTGTCTGGCTGATCCAGAACTGGCGGGCCTGGCTGTAGTGGTCGGCGAAGCTGTCCGCGCGCAGCCGCCGCTTGGCCCCGGCCACCTCGTCCGGATGGCTGCGGTAGCCGCGGTCCGGGTCCTCCCGCGGGCCGGCCTCGGCGCCCGGCCACGAGTTCGGCTCGTAGTTCGCCCGGGTGACTGGGTTGACCATGGCCATGTGTCCGTCCTGCTGGAAATGCGCGAACGGGCATTTCGGCGCGTTGACGGGAAGCTGCGCGAAGTTCGGGCCGCCCAGCCGCTTGAGCTGGGTGTCCAGGTAGGAGAAGTTGCGGCCCTGCAGCAGCGGGTCGTCGGTGAAGTCGATGCCAGGCACGACGTTCTGGGTACAGAAGGCGACCTGCTCGGTCTCGGCGAAGAAGTTGCTCACCACCCGGTCGAGCACCAGCCGGCCGACCGGCCGCACGGGCAGGACCTCCTCAGGGATGAGCTTGGTGGGGTCGAGCACGTCGAACTCGAAGCGATCGGCGAAGTCGTCGTCGAACAGCTGCAGGCCCAGCTCCCACTCGGGGTAAGCGCCCTGCGTGATCGCGTCCCACAGGTCACGCCGGTGGAAGTCGGGGTCCGCGCCGTTGATCTTGACGGCCTCGTTCCACACCACCGACTGCAGGCCGCGGACGGGCTTCCAGTGGAACTTCACGTAGGTCGGCCGGCCGGCGTCGTTCACCAGGCGGAAGGTATGCACCCCGAACCCTTCCATGAATCGGAACGAGCGCGGGATGGCTCGATCGGACATGATCCACATCAGCATGTGGGTGGCCTCGGGCATCAGTGATGCGAAGTCCCAGAAGTTGTCGTGCGCGGTCTGCGCCTGCGGAAAGCCGCGGTCCGGCTCCTGCTTGGCGGCATGGATGATGTCGGGGAACTTGATCGCGTCCTGGATGAAGAACACCGGGATGTTGTTGCCGACCAGGTCCCAGTTGCCCTCGCGAGTGTAGAACTTGGCGGCGAAGCCGCGGACGTCCCGCGCCAGGTCACCGGACCCCTTGTTGCCCGCGACGGTGGAGAACCGCACGAACACCGGGGTGCGCAGCCCGGCCTCGCTGAACGGGTCGGCCTTGGTGATGTCGGTCAGCGGCGCGTAGTTCTCGAAGTAGCCGTGCGCCCCGAAGCCGCGCGCGTGCACCACCCGCTCGGGGATCCGCTCATGGTCGAAGTGGGTGATCTTCTCCCTGAAATGGAAGTCCTCGAGCAGGCCGGGGCCGCGCTCGCCTGCCCTGAGCGTGTTCTGGTCGTCGCTGACCGGCACGCCCTGCTGCGTCGTCAGCCGCGTTTCCGCACCGTCGGCGCGCTGGTGGGTCTCCCCGCCAGGGGCCCGGAACACCTGCTGGTCGGCGTACCGCACCTGCTGGCGGTCGCCGTCGCCGTTGGCTGTCACAACAGTCAACTCCTCCCCGTGAGTTTTCGTCGTCGAGCGCCGGCTACCCGGGCTTCTGACGGCAAACGCCTAGGCCGTGGGCTCGACGGCGGCGACGGGCGCGCGCAGCAGTCCGGCCACCCAGCCGGTTTCCGCCGCGTCGGGCGCGAGGAAATGCAGCTCCGCGCCGGTTCCCGCGGCCGCGCGCGCCAGCGCCTCGCCGGCCAGGTCCGTGACCGGATCGGTGACGCCGCGCTCGGTCAGCTGCTCCCGCTCGGCGGCGGCGTCCGCCATGCCCGGACCGATCCACGCCGTGGCCGCCCAGGCTGGGTCGGCGGCGATGAGAACATCGGACACCAGGCCGTCGCGCAGCGCGGTCAGCGTGCCGTCCAGCCCCTGCACCGCGCGGCGCTCGCTCGGCGGCCTGTCCATCTGGGCGCGGAACTCGTCGAGCCGGGCACGGGCGTCGAGCGCCGCGCGCCATGACTCCTCGGCCCAGGCCGCCTCGTCGAAGGCGGGGGCGGTCAGCTCGACCTCGCGGTCGACGATCACCAGATTGCCGCGCAGCGCCTTCGGCAGCGAATCGGCCAGCATCTCGCGTTCCCTGATATCGCCGCCGAGGACCACGAAAGCGGCCTTGACCCGCGCCGCCGCCGTGTCGACAGCGGCGGCGATCCGCTTGGCGGTCTGGGCCCAGGTCTCTTCCGCGGAGCGCTCGAACCGCGGCTCCGACCACCCGCCCCCGCGGGCCTTGTGCACCGGCCAGCTCTCGCCGGTAACCTCCGTCAGGCCTATCATCGCCGTCTCCAGGTCGCCCTGGGTCTCAGGCCAGGCACCCGGCACGGCCAGCACCTGGCCGCCCTCCCGGTTGGCTGATACGCGTACGTGCGGCAGCCGCGGGGGCCGCTGCGCGAGCCAGGGCACCACGTGCGGCAGCGGCGTGTAACTGCTGCTCTCCCCCAGCGGC
>DASYAE010000167.1:0-2249 GCA_036501535.1 Actinocrinis sp.
TCGGCGGGGTAGATGTTCTCACCGCCGCTGATGATCATGTCCTTGGCCCGGTCGAGGATGTAGAGGTATCCGTCGGCCGTCAGCCTGCCGACGTCGCCGGTCCGGTACCAGCCGTCCTCGGTGAAGGCCGCCGCGGTCCCCCCGGGATCACGCCAGTAACCAGAGAACAGGCACTCGCCGCGGATGAGCAGCTCGCCAGGAGTGTCGACGGGCAGGTCGCGGCCGTCGGGATCGACGATGCGCACCTCCCAGCCGAAGGAGACCTTCCCAGCGCTGCCGAGCCGGGGATGACCTGGCTGGTGATCTTCGGGAGGCAGCAGGCTGATCATGGACTGGCTCTCGGTGTTGCCGTAGATCTGCCGGAACCTGCAGCCGAACGTCTCGGTCGCCGCCGCCAGCGAGGACGGGGTGATCGGGGCCGTGCCGTAGGCGATCTCGCGCAGGCTGGACAGGTCGGTCGCACCACGGCGGCGGACTTCCCTCACGAGCATGTCGATCATCGAGGGGCCGGCGGTGAAGAACTCGATCCTCATCGCCGCGATCGCGTCGATCGTCGTCGCCGGGCTGAAGGCCGTGTGGATGTAGACCGTCCCCGCGGTCAGCAGCGCCTGCATGCACTGTCCGAAGCCGCCCAGGTGGAACAGCGGCAAGATCTGCAGGTGCCGGGATCCGGTGACCTGATCGCCGATCTCGATGGCGAAGTCGGCGACGCTCATCATCAGCGCGCCATGGCGCAACGGGATCGCCTTGGCCCGGCCGGTCGTCCCGCTGGTGTGCACGAGCGCCAGCAGATCGTTCCCGCTTAGCCTCGGGCGGGGTGGAACGGGTCCGGCCAGTGTCCCGCCGTCCGTCCAGGCGGTGTCGCGCCCGGTGCCGGGCCCAGTGCCGGGCACCGCGCCGCCGCCGATCACGACCCGCGCGCCGGCGCCCTGCCATCCGGCGTCGACCAGTCCGGTGAATTCGGCGTCGGCGGCGATCGCGACCGGCTCGACCAGCGCGAGCACCTCGGTGAGCTCACGGACCGACAGCCGCCAGTTGACGAACGCGGGCGTCGCGCCCGCCCGCATCAGCGCGAAGGCGTGCACGAGAAAGTCGGCGCTGTTCTTCGCGACCACCGCGACGATATCGCCGGGCCTGACTCCCGCGGCGGCCCAGCCTCCCGCCTTGCGCTCCACCTCGGTCCGCAGCTCCGCGTAGGTGTACGCCACTCCCCTGTCGTCGGTGAGCGCGGTCACTTGCGGGTGCACGTTGGCGCGCCAGTCGATGACGTGAATCCAGCTTTGCATTCAGTCGAAATCCTTCCGGGCGCCGGAATGCGTCATTCGTGGTCGGCTGTCCAGGCCGCGATGAGATCGGCCGCCTGCTCCCGAATGCCGGCCGGCTTGAGCAGGTAGTGATCCGCCTTGACGAACTCGAGCGTCTTGTCCGCGGCGGCGAGCGAGTCGTACAAGGTGCGGGCGTCGCTCTCGTAGACGCAGGCGTCCGCGGTGGCGTGCACGACGAGGGACGGCGCCGTGACCCTGGCCAGGTGCGGCGCCGCGGTGCACTGCGATGTCCGCAGGCTCCACATGGACAGCCAGGTGCGCAGCGTGCTGACGGTGCCGACGCCGAACACCCCGTAGTTGGCCTTGACCGGCTCGCCGAGGTAACACCAGTTCGGCTTCCTGTCGGACGGCTCGATGGCGGGGTCGATCATGCGCAGGTCGGCCCAGCTGCGGGCAACGGTGAACAGCCTGTCCCGCGCCCTGGTGCCCGCCAGGGCGTCCAGCTGGCCAAGCGCCCAGTCGGTGATGCGCTCGTTGCGGGCGCGCTGCGCGGCCCGGTAACGGCGCTGGAACTCCTCGTCGTAGGGCGGTCCGTTGTCCGGATTGAACGGGTCGAGCGCCGGGTCCGCCGACAGCGGATCGGTCTCGTCCGTCACCGACGGATCCAGCCATGCGGTGAACACCTCCGGCCGGCCGGAGTGCGCGGAGAGCGCGATGAACAGGTCACCCCGCGGCAGGTCCGCGATAGCGTCGAGCGGCCTCATCCCGGCGACGGGCGTGACGTTCGGCTCGACGGCCTGCGACTGGTAGGCGGCCATGAGAGACCCGCCGCCGGAGTTGCCCAGCAGGACGACCCGGTCGACTCCGGCGTGCTCGCGCAGCCACCGGACTCCGACGCCGATCTCCGCCAGCGCGTGGTCGAGCAGGAAATGCGCCTCGTTCCCGCGGAACCGCGTGTTCCAGCCCAGGAACCCGAACCCGCGC
>DASYAE010000168.1:0-24496 GCA_036501535.1 Actinocrinis sp.
TCGGCGGCGCTCGCGGGGGCGGCGGCGAGGCACGCGGCCGCGGCGGCGGCCGTCGCGACAGCGGCGACGGTCGCGCGCCGGGCCGTGCCCCGCGTGATCGATATCTGATTCACCTGGTGATTCCTCCGGTGGGTGTCCGGCGCGCCGCAGGTTCCGGCGCACGCCCAGAAGACCACGGCGCGCCAGGGGAGAACACTGATGAACGGTTACCCGGAAATGGCCGGGCGAAGACGATTCCGCGACATCTATTCAGAACCTTGTGATGCCGTGATATGCTTCAAGGTTACGGCTTTACGCGCAGCTCAGGGCTGGAACAAGAGCGCAGATCACCCGGCCGGCGAGAGCGTAGTCGATACTCTTATATGCGAGTTCGTGGTTAAAACCTGAGTCAACGCGGAGGAGCGTCGGCTCAGGGCCGGGCGGCCGGCGTGGGGCGGGGGCGGCCGATCTGCTCGCGGTGCTGCACGGCCCAGTCCGCGACGGCCGACAGCGGGCCCAGGAGCGACTGTCCGAGTTCGGTCAGGCGATACTCGACCGAGGGCGGCACAGTCGCGAACACCTCGCGGTGCACCAGGCCGTCCTCCTCGAGGCCGCGCAGGGTGCGGGTGAGCATGCGCTGGCTGATTCCACGGATGGCGCGGTGCAGTTCGTTGAAACGGTAGGGGCGCTGTCCCAACAGGACCACGACCAGCACGGTCCACTTGTCGCCGACGCGCCGCAGCACCTCGGTGACCGGGCACTGCTCGTAGTCGTCGGCAAGGACCGGAACCGGCAGCGCCGTCGCGACCATCGAGGGCACATTCGTGTGCGCACCGGACATCGAAGTGCCTTCTTCCCACCGACCAGGGCGTTCCCGATGATCGTAGTACTTACCGTCGGCAACTCCCGGAACTCGGAGTCGTGCATGGACAACACCACCGGCAGCGCTCGAACCGTCGTCGTGAGCGGAGGCACCGACGGCATGGGCCGTGCTCTCGCCCTGGCACGGGCCGCGCGCGGGGATCGGGTCATCGCGATCGGCAGCAACGGACAGAAGGGGGAGCGGCTTCTTCGGGAGACGCCGACGCACGCACAGGCCGGTACGCTCACGTTCCTGCGCGCAGAACTGACCACTGTGCGCGGCGCCGACGCCGTGGTCCGAGCCGTGCTCGACGACACCGCGCGGGTCGACGCGCTCGCGCTGTTCGCCAACCGGCAGGCCCCCAAACGCACCGAGACCGCAGAAGGCCTGGAGAGCACCTTCGCTCTCTACTACCTCAGCCGGCACATCCTCAGCCACGGCCTGACCCCTGCTCTGAACCGCGCCGGGACCCCGGTGATCATCAACGTCGCCGGCGTCGGCATCACCAAAGGCCGCGTTCACTGGGATGACCTGCAGCTCGCCGACGACTACAGCATGATCGCCGCGCAGCTCCAGGCCGGCCGCGCCAACGACCTGCTCGGCGTGCACTACGCCGCGATCCACGGCGACGCGGTTCCCTACGTCCTCTACCACCCCGGCTTCACCCAGAGCGGCGACCTCACCCCGCTGCCCGCCGCGATGCGAGCCGCCATCCGCGCCGCGGCCCGCCTCGGCGCACGCCCGATCGAGGAGTCCATCGCACCGATTCACGACTTCATCGACGCACCTCCCACGACTGCACTCACGGCGCGAGATCGCGACACTCTCCTCCCGCTGACCCTGCCGACGCTGGAACCCGGCAACGCGCAGCGTCTCGCCACCGCGACCGAGCAGCTGCTCGAACAGGTCCGGTCGGCCTGACCGGACCGGTCGGACTGGTCGGGAAGCGCCGATCAGTCGAGCTGGGAAAGGCCCTCGACGGCGATGCGCTCGAACACCTCCGGGTCGGCGGCGAAGGAGGAGTCCGGGATCGGCCAGTGCAGCACGATCTCGGTGACGCCGATCCGCGCGTAGCGGCCGGCGTAGTCGACGAAGGCGTCCAGCGAGTCCAGCGGACGCTCCTGCGTGGAGCCCTGCAGCAGGACCTTCTCCAGCTGCGCGACGTCCCGCCCCTCCTGCGCGCAGGCCTCGGCGAGCCGGTCCATCTGCTCGCGCACGACCGCCGGGCAGTCCTCGGCCGGCACGGACCCCGGATCGCGCGGCGCGCCGAAGGTGATCCAGCCCTGGCCGAGCCGGGCGGCCAGGCGCATGCCGCGCGGGCCCGTGGCGGCGATGTGGAACGGGATCCTGGGGCTCTGCACGCAGCCGGGGATCATGCGCGCCTCGTGCGCGGCGTAGTACTTGCCCTGATACGTGGTCGCCGGCGCGGTCAGCAGCCCGTCGAGCAGCCCGGTGAACTCGGCCAGCCGGCCGGCCCGCTCCCCCGGGCCCCACGGCTCGCCGCCGAGCACGGAGGCGTCGAAGCCGGTGGCGGTGCCGGCGCCGAGGCCGAGCGTGACCCGGCCGCCGGAGACGTCGTCCAGGGTCATCAGGTCCTTGGCGAACAGGACCGGCTCGCGGTAGTTGGGCGAGGCGACCATGGTGCCCAGGCGCAGCCGGTCGGTGGCCGCCGCGGCGGCGGTGAGCGTCGGCAGCGCGCCGAACCAGGTCTTGTCCCGGAACTCGCGCCAGGACAGGTGGTCGAAGGTGTAGGCGGTGTGGAAGCCGAGCTGCTCGGCCCGCCGCCACACCTCGCGTCCCTCGCTCCACCGGTAGACCGGGAGGATCACCGTGCTCAACCGCATGATCACCAGCTTAGACCCACCCCTAGCCGGACACCGGCGCGGCGTAGGCGGAGGCCTGGATGCCGTAGAGGTCGGCGTAGCGGCCGCCGGGGATCGCGACCAGCTGCGCGTGCGTGCCCGACTCGATCAGCCTTCCCTTGTCCAGCACCAGGATCTGGTCCGCTCCGGCGACCGTGGAGAAGCGGTGCGAGACGATCACGGTGACCGCCCCGGTGCGGGCGGCCAGCTCGCGCGCCCGCGCCATGTGCCGCTGGAAGATCTCCTGCTCGCTCGGCGCGTCCAGCGAGGCGGTCGGCTCGTCGAGCACGAACAGCAGCGGGTCCTCGCGCATCGAGGCGCGGGCCAGCGCGGTCTTCTGCCACTGGCCCTCGGAGAGGTCCACCCCGCCGTGGTCGGTGCCGAGCTCGGTGTCCAGGCCGTCGGGCAGCCGGTCGACCAGCGCCTGAGCGTCGGCCTCACGCACGGCCCGGCCGATCCGGGGCCGGTCGTCGAGGTGCGGGAGGTCGCCGAGCCCGACGTTGCGCGCGAACAGCGTCCTGAACCGGCCGAAGTCCTGGTAGGCCGCGGCGGACCGGGCCCGCCACCCCGCGGTCTCCAGCTCGGCCAGGTCGAGCCCGTCGATCCGGATCGCGCCGGCGGACGGCCGGTAGAACTTGCCCAGCAGCTTGACCAGCGTCGTCTTGCCCGAACCGTACTCGCCGACCACCGCGACCACCGAGCCGGCCGGGATGCGGACGCTGACGTGGTCGAGGGCGAGCCGGCCGGTGCCCGGATAGGCGTAGCAGACCTCGTCGAAGGTGATGCCCTCGGCCAGCCGGTCCGGGGCCGGGCGGGTGCCGCGGGCGCGGGCCCGGTCCGCGGCGGCGTAGTCGCGCAGCCAGAGGTAGGGATCGACCAGGCGGCGGAACCCGGCCGCCTCGCCGGACTGCTGCACGGTCGCGTGCAGGGCCTGGCGCAGGCTGTTCGCCACGGTGACGGAGAGCACGATGTCACCGACGGTCCCGTGCCCGTGCGCGGCGCGGTAGACGACGAGTCCGAGCGCGCCGCCGAACCCGGCGGTGAACAGCGCCCAGCCGGCCAGCTTCCACCAGGCCGCGCGCACCCGCGCCCGGAACCGGGCCTCGACCGCCTCGTCCCAGGCCGCGCGCTGGCGGCGGGCGATCTCGGCGCCGGCCCCGGCGACCCGCAGCTCCTTGCCGGCCGCGGGATCGGTGCCCACCTCGAACAGGTGCCGCTGCAGCCGGTACTGCTCGGCGGTGGCGTGGTCGGCGTCCACGATCCCCTTCTTGCCGTGCTGCTCCATCCACAGCGGCACGCCCGCGAACAGCAGCAGCGAGAGCAGCCAGGGGCTGACCGAGCCGAGCAGGGCCAGCATCACGCCGAGCTGGAGCACGGTGAACAGCACCCTGACACCGGACCAGAAGCCCATCACCAGGCCCCAGCCGCCGTTGTGCACCAGGGTCAGCCGGTCCAGGTAGGCGGTGTCCTCAAGGTGTTCGAGCCCTTCGATGGTCGCGATGTCCCGGTGGATCTGCGGGTGCAGGTCCTTGAGACCGACCTGGTCGGTGGCCAGGACCCTGGTGCCGCCGAGGACGCTGGAGCAGGCGACGTAGGCCGTGCTGGCGAGCGCGGCCAGGCAGGCGGCGATCACCGCGGTGCGCGTTTCGCCGCGCAGTGACGCGTTCACCGCGTCCCGCATGCCTATCGCGGCTCCTGCGCTGAAGACGATCTGCAGCGTCTGCCCGACGAGCTGCGTCGTCACGATGCCCGGCATGCGCCGCCAGGAAAGCCGCAGCAGGTCGCGCCACAGTCCCAGAAGCCTGAGCTGCGCGGCGAACGGCCGGCGCCGCGGCTCTTCGGTCGCGGTCGCGGTCGCGGCTGCGGTTCCGGTCACAGCAGCTCCCCCTCTTCGATGCGGTCGTCATAGCCGGAGTTGAACCGGGCGGCCTGGATCGCGAACATCTCGGCGTACTTGCCGTCCGCGGCCAGCAGCTCCTCGTGCGTGCCGGACTCGGCGATCCGGCCGCCGTCGAGCAGCACGATGCGGTCGGCCCGGCGCACCGTGGACAGGCGGTGCGAGATGAGCACGACGCTCGACCCGCCGCGGCGCTCGGCCAGCCGGTCGAAGACGTCGAACTCGGTGCGCACGTCGAGGTGCGCGGTCGGCTCGTCGAGCACCAGCAGCCGCGCGCCGGTGCGCAGCGCGTAGAGCGCCCGGGCCAGCACGACCTGCTGCCACTGCCCGCCGGAGAGGTCCACGCCGCCGGTGCGGGACCGGGCCAGCGGCGTCCGCCAGCCGAGCGGCAGCCGGGCGAGCACGTCATCGAGCCCTGCGTCGGTCGCGGCGGCCTCGATCGCGGCGCGGTCCGGCGGGGCGCCGCCCCGGCCGAGCGCGACGTTGTCCTCGGCGCTGAGGTGGTACTTGGCGAAGTCCTGGAAGACCACGGAGATCCGGTCCCGCCACGCCTCGGGGCCGAGCCGCGCGATGTCGGCGCCGTCGGCGGTGATGCGGCCCGCGGTCGGGCGGTAGAGCGCGGCGAGCAGCTTGATCAGGGTGGACTTGCCGGCGCCGTTCAGGCCGACCACGGCGAGCAGCTCGCCCGGCCGGATCTCCAGGTCGAGCCGGTCGATCACGGTGCGCCCGGCGCCCGGATAGCCGAAGCAGACCCCTTCGAAGCGGACCAGGGGCGGGACGGTGGATGCGGGGGCTGCGACCGGGGGCGCGGCGGCGGTGTCGTCGGTCGCGGTACTGGCCGCGGAACCGGCGGCGTCCTCGCCCAGCGCCTCGCAGAGGTCTGCGTAAGCCTGGAGGCATTCGCCGGCCGAGGCGATGGAAAGCAGGTTGTCGTCCCAGGAGAGCGCCTGGAAGACGGACCAGCCGGCGGACATGACCGCCGCCTCGACGGCGACCGTGCTGCGGCCGGTGGAGGCGCCGGCGGCGACCAGCCCGAAGGCGGTGGCCAGCGGGGCGCCGACGAGCAGCATCGCCCGCCACTCGTCGCGGGCCTTCATGTACGCCCAGGCCGGCTCGAAGGCGGCCATGAGGTGGCGGTCGATCTGGTCGACCAGCCAGTCGCCGAACCCGTAGACGCGGATGTCCTTGCCCTCGCCCGGTGAGATCACGGTCTGCTCCCAGCGAAAGGCGCGCATCATCTCCGGCATGCCGGCGCGCCACCGGGTCACGAAGCCGGTCAGCCGCCGGCTGCCCAACAGCCACTGCGCCACCGCGGGCACGAGCAGCAGCGGGATCAGCCACCAGGCGTATTCGGCCAGCACGGCGCACGAGGCCGCGACGCCGACGAAGTTGGCCGTCAAAGCGACCAGCGCGACGGCGCCGGTGCCGGGGGTGCGCTCGGTCCAGTTGTCCGGGTCGGCCTTCGCGGCCCGCACCAGTTGCCGGACCGCCGGGGCTTCCAGCGCGGCGACGATGGGGCTGGTGGCCGCGAGCCGGGTGATCGCGGCCCGGTGCGCGCCGTCGATCCGGGCCTCGGCCAGGAACGTCAGCGGCTCGGCGGCGGCGTCGGCGAGGTGGCCGAGCCCGAGGACGAGCGCGAAGATGATCAGCGGCACGAGCGCGGCGCCGACCAGGCCGCCGGGATCGGCCTGCTGGACCCGGCCGATCAGCAGGGCGGTCGCCTCGGCCACGCCGGCCGGCACGAGGCTTCGCAGGAGGCTGAGCGCGAGGACGGCGGCGAGCAGGCGCGGCCGGGCGTCGCGCAGGGCGTGCAGGAGCCGGCCGCTGCGAGACCGACCAATGCTGGATTGACGCTGTGTGGTGCTGGTCACAGGAGGTTCCTCGAGGAGTCGGCATGGTCGACCCGCCCGCGGGCCGGATCGTTCGGGAATCGGCCGGAGGCTGGTCGGAGATGGCGGCTCGTCAGAACTTCACGCGGCAATGATGCCGGGGCGCGGGGCGCGGCTCCAGCGGTTTTCGCAGTACGGGCGGTCTTGTGCGGGCGCCGCGGTTCCGGCCATGATGCTCCGGGCCGAAGACCACGCGCCCCGACCACCGGAGACTCCGTGATCGACACCGCCCAGCAGACTTCAGCCGCGCTCGGCGCCGAGCGGCGGGACCAGCGGCGCGCCTGGTTCCGGTACACGTGGGGCATGCACGCGTTCCCCACGACGGTGCTGGCGGTCTTCCTCGGTCCGTTCCTGACCGACACCGCGAATAACGCCGCGGTACACGGATACGTGCGGGCGCTCGGCCTAAGCATCCGCGCGGGGTCGTTCTATCCCTTTACCGTCACTGCGGCGGTAATCATCGAGCTCTGCATATTGCCGCTGCTCGGCGCGCTCGCGGACATCACCGGTCGGCGGCGCCTATTGCTCACCGTGTGCATGGTCGTCGGCGCTTTCGCGACGCTGGGCTTTGACGGTGACCGGTAAGGCGTACATATGGGGCGGCGTGCTGTTCCTCATTGCGAACACGGGATACGGCGGCGCGGACGCGCTGAACAACGGCTATCTTCCGCAGCTGTCCACTCCGGACGAGCGGGACGCGCTCTCCTCGCGCGGCTGGGCGATCGGCTACCTCGGCGGCTTCGTACTGCTCGCCATCAACCTGGCTCGCGGGCACAGCCGCGGACACGGTCGCGAATTTGTCCGCCGAGCCTTTGTCCGTCGGTCCGGCCCGCTATGTTGATCCACTGTGAGCGACCGTCACCTTGACGCTGCCGGAGCGCCGCCGGTCCCGGAGCCGGACGGGCCGCGCGACCCGGTCTCGCCGCGGGCCGCCGCGCAGGTCGAGTCCGCGGTGGAGCGGCTGTGCCTGCACCGGGACACCAGCGCGGCGCGGGCCCGGCAGCTGCGCTGGGTGGCCAAGGAGCTGCGGCTGGCCGTCGCGCACGAGGGCTTCCGGCCGGGCGGCCCGATCTCGTCCGGCGCCGAGCTGCTCGCCGCGCAGCCGGTGACCTCCTATCTGAGGCTGGCCCAGCAGGGCGAGCTGCGGCAGCGGCCGACCTCGCGCGGCGACGGCACGTCGAGCGCGGCGTCGATGCGGATCCGGGAGGACGTGCTGCGGCTGGTCTGCCAGGAGCTCGGCGTGCCGCTGACGCTCGGCGAGCGCGCGCCGATCCCGGAGCCGCGCGAGGTGGTGGACGGACCGACACGCTCGCAGCTGCGCGCCTATCTGACCGAGAAGGCCGAGTCGCCGCCGACCAGGGCCGGGCACATCAGGCTGCTGGCGATCATCGGCACGGTGCTGGACACCCGCGCGCGGGTCGGCGAGCTGTGCGCGCTGCGGCTCAGGGACCTGGAAGCCGAGGACCAGACCGCGGTGCTGCGCGTCGAGCGGCGGCCTCAGCACGGCGCGGGCGGCGATCCGGTGGTCGAGCACATCGTCCTGTCCCCCGGCACCGCGGCGGCCCTGCGGCACTGGCTGGTGACCCGCGAGCGGATCCTGACGCCGCTCTCGATCGGGGTGACCTCGCTCTGGGTGTCGGTGGCCGGGAACCACGCGGGCCTGCCCGCCGCCGACGGCCACGCGATCCGGCGGCCGGCCGGGATGCCGCTGCAGCCGCGGGGCCTTCAGCGGGCTTACACGCGGACCGTGGTGGAGCTGAACACCGAGCTGGCCGGCTCCCCCGGCTGGCGGCCGCTGCCCTACCGGCTCGAGCAGCTTCGCCGCGCGGTCGAGCCGCCGGGCGACCGGATACTGGACGCCGCAGGCGTGGAAGAAGGCTGAGTCAGGCCGCGGGCGACTTGCCCTCGCGCGCCGTGCGGTCGGTGCGACCCGCTTCGGGGTGCCCGGGGCCGCGGTGGATCTGCGCGTCCGGGTTCGAGGCCAGGGCGGCGCGCTCGGCGCGCTCCTGGCGGCGCTTCGACCAGACGGACGAGGCCACGGCGGACACGATCATCGCCGCGCCGACGCTCGCGGTGAGCACGTCCGGCACGTCGTGCCAGACCTCGACCATGAGCATCAGGGCCAGCATGCCGATCGCGTAGTAGGCGCCGTGCTCGAGGTAGCGGTACTCCGCCAGGGTGCCGCGGCGCACCACGAAGACCGTCAGGGCTCGGATGTACGCGGCGCCGATGGCCAGGCCGATGGTGATCAGGGATATGTCGAGGGTGACCGAGAAGGCGCCCATCACCGAGTCGAACGAGAACGTCGCGTCCAGCAGCTCCAGATAGCAGAACAGGAAGAACGCCGCCCGGCCGACGACGGTGGCCCGCGGCCTGGCCTCGCCGTCCGCGTCGGCCTGCGCCGCGATCAGCTCGCCGGTCCCGCTGACCAGCAGGTAGGCGCCGAGGCCGCACATCGCGCCGATCACGACCTTGAGCGCGGAGTGGCCCGCCACGGTGCAGCCGGCGATCACGGCGAAGGCCAGCACGAGCACCTCGCCGATCCGCGGCAGCCGGCCGAGGCGGCGCAGCGGCTGCTCGACCCAGCGGATCCAGACCGCCTCGCGCTCCTCGAAGACGAAGCCGAAGAAGATCATCAGCAGGAAGGCGCCGCCGAACGCGGCGATGGCCGGCTGCGAGGAGGCCAGCAGGTCGCGGTACCGCTCGGGGTCGGTGTAGGCGAGCCGGAGGGCGGAGAGCGGGTCGAGGTGGGCGCCGATGCTGACGATGGCCAGCGGGACCAGCAGCCGCATGCCGATGGCGGCGACCACGATGCCGACGGTCAGGAACATCCGCTGCCAGAAGTGGCTGAGCCGGGCCAGCACGGTGGCGTTGACGATCGCGTTGTCGAAGGAGACGGCGATCTCCAGCACGCCGAGCAGCGCGGCCAGGACCAGGCCCTGCACTCCGTCGATGAGGAACGCGGCGAGCAGGCAACAGGCCGCGACGACGTGCGCGACGCCGAACAGCCGCAGTCCGGCACCGGTTCTGGCGGCGGGTCGGGTCTGGGTCACTGTCACCATGCGGTCGTCCGCCTTTCGGTTCGCGACATGCCTCGTCGCCAGGTCCGCCGCCACGGCGCGCCCGACCGCGCGGCTTGCGCCACCCCCAAACCCCTCCGCCGGTGCTGCAACAGAACGCAGCCGGGCGGCACCCGACCGGCTCTGCTCACCTTCTTACACTTCCAACCTAGCGCCGCGCTGGGGTCTCGATCCAGAAGCCGCTGGATCACACCTAAGTATCGCGTAGTCACGGCGCGCGACTCGAAACCCCTCCTGACCACCGCGCGCCGTGGGCCTGAGGTTTAACTACCCGGAAGGGTGTGGAAGTACCCGGTGCAGCGCCTCAAGGGCATGTCACACATGTCGCGTAAGGGGCACACCTACCCTTCCGCTGTGACCGATCTGACAAAGTGTCATCCGTCACATCGTCGGCTACGCACACACTGCGGCACAGGGTGGCAACATTCTGTCACGCGTCACCCGCCTTCGCTGCAGCCTCCTTCACCGCTCTGTCCGCGCCCGGCGCCGGCTCGGACGCCACCGCGGCCAGCCCGCCGGGGCCGACCGGCCGAAGCCGCTGCGCCGAGGTCTGAGCCAGTCTCGGCGCAAGCCTCGCGACCTCGCGCGGTCCGCGCCGGCCGATCGCGGCCGCCGCCGCGCCCCTCGGCAGCCACTGCATGGCCCGCACCCACGGCTGCGCGTAGACGTGCGGCGAGCGGCGCACGATGCCCGCAGCCAGCCGTTCGACCGCCGGGCCGAGCGGCGCGGTCCGGTTCGCCGGCCACGGCAGCCGGGACCGCATCTCGGCCAGCACCGTGTCCTGGTCGGCGCCGCGCACCATGTCGGTGTCGGTCCACGTCAGGTAGGCCACGCCCACGCCGACCCCGTCCGGCGCGACCTCGCCGCGCAGGCTGTGCGCGAAGGCCTCCACCGCGGACTTGCTCGTGCAGTAGGCCGCCATCAGCGGGCTCGGTGTCATCGCGGCGAGCGAGGCGATCTGCAGCAGGTAGCCGCGGGACTCGGTCAGCGCCGGAAGGAACGCGCGGGCGGTGGCGATCGAGCCGAGCAGGTTGACCTCGATCACCCGGTCGAAGGCCGCCGGGTCGGACTGGCTGAACGGGCCGCCGATCGCGATGCCCGCATTGGCCACCACGACGTCCACCCGGCCGAACCGCTCGCGCACCTCGGCGGCGACTTCGCCCATCCGGTGGCGGTCGGTGACGTCCGCCTCCCAGACCTCGGCCCGGACGCCCGCCGCGCCGCGGGCGCGCGTCCGCTCGGCGGCGCCGGCCAGCTCGCCCGGCTCGAGCCCGACCAGCGCGACGTCCGCGCCGCGCTCGGCGAGGCTCGCCGCCAGCGCCGCGCCGATCCCGCGGGCCGCGCCGGTCACCACGGCGGTCCGCCCCTTCAACGGAGCCTGATTCCCGCTCATCGCCCGGCTCCTTGTGCTGGCTGCTGCGTTGTTGGCTGGTGCGTTGTTGGCTGCTGCGCTTGGTCGGGCCCGCCGGCCGCGGCGACGCGCTCGCGGATCAGCCCGGCGACCGTGTCCGGGGCTTCCATCGGCGTCATGTGCCCGAGCCCCGGCAGCAGCGTAAGGCCGGTGCACTGCGGCAGCGCGGCGACGATCTCGTGCGCGTGCGGCGCCGGGGTGAGCCGGTCCTTGGTGCCGAAGACGACCGAGGTCGGAACGTCGAGCCGCGACACCGCGGCGGACAGGTCCAGCCCGCTGAGCACATGGCCCCAGCCGGACCGCGCCCCGGGACGGCAGGCGTGGATGATCTGGGCGTTGACCTGCGCGAGGTGCTTCGACGCCTTCGGGCCGAGTGCGGTGTATTTGAGCTGCGCCCGGGTGACCGGAGTGATCGGGCCGAGCGGCAGCGTCGAGTGCAGCATGAAGCGGTGCGCCGCCCGGCTGTACCGCGGCAGCCGCCCGGACAGCGGGAAGATCCGGGAGGTCACGGGCAGGTCGTGGAACCCGGTCGAGCACAGGACCGCGCCGCAGGTCCGGGAGAGCACTGATTCGCTCTCCGCGGCGGCCATGACGGCCATGCCGCCCATGCTGTGCCCCACCAGCACGGCCTTCTGCCCGGCCGGCAGTGTCGCGTCGAGCACTGCGACGAGGTCGTCGACCAGCGCCTGCACGCTGTAGGAGCCGCGGCCCGGGACCTCGCTGCCGCCGTGGCCGCGCTGGTCGTAGGCGACCACGCGCAGCCGGTCGCCCGGCGCCGCGTCCGTGGCCAGTTCCCTGATCACCGCCGCCCAAAACGGTATCGAGCAGGTCCAGCCGTGGACGAGCACGACCGTCGGCGCACTGTCCGGGCCGTGTATCTCGACGTTGAGACTCGTGCCGTCGGCGGAGCGCACGCGTCGGCGGGCGGCCGGCTCCGGCGGGTCGAACGGGTCGGTGCCTGCGGGCCGGGCCGCGGCGGGACTTCCGTGTTCGCTCACTGGTTCGCTCCGTTCTGCCCGCTTCGCACCAGGCGGTATTCGGCCTCGTCGACCCGCCGGGTGGCGCGGCGGAACCGCAGCGTCGAGGCGGGCCAGAGGGTGGGGTTGCGGCCGGCCGCGTTGAGGTACCAGCTCACGCAGCCGCCGGTGTTCCAGACGGTCGGGCCCATGCGCCGCTCGACGTCGGCGCACCAGCGCTCCTGCGCCTCGGGCCGCGCGTCGAGGGCGGCGCCGCCGGACGCGCCGAGCGCCCTGACGTAGTCGACGATGTACGAGACCTGTGACTCGATGACGTGCACCATCGAGTTGTGCCCGAGCCCGGTGTTGGGCCCGATCACCAGGCAGAGGTTGGGGAATCCGGACACCGTAGTGCCGCGCAGGGCCCGCATGTCGCCGCCCCAGGCCTGTGCGAGGGTACGGCCGCCGATCCCATATACGTGCTGCGCGATCGGCATGTCGACGGTGTGGAAGCCGGTGGCGAAGACGATCGCGTCCACCTCGTGCGCGGTGCCGTCCTGGGCGATCAGGGTGCTGCCGTCCACCTTGGCCAGGCCGGAGGCGACCACCTCGGCGTTCGGGGCGGCCAGCGCCGGATAGTAGGTGTTGGACAGCAGGATCCGCTTGCAGCCCATGACGTAGTCGGGGGTCAGCCTGGCCTGCAGGCCGGGTTCGCGGATCGCGCGGTGCAGGTTGTGCGCGGCCATCCGCTGCGCCGCCTTCAGCAGCGCCGGCCGCTTCACGAACGCGCCGACGGTCGCCTCGCGCGAGGCGTAGATACCGAGCCGGGCCAGCTTCTGCGTCGGCGGCACGTGCCGGTACAGCCATTTCTCGGCCTCGGTGATCCGCCGGTCCCGGCGCGGGATCACCCAGGCCGGCGTGCGCTGGAACAGCACCAGCCGGGCGGCGTCTGGCTGGAGCTCGGGCACGAGCTGGATCGCCGAGGCGCCGGTGCCGACCACCGCGACGCGCAGCCCGGCCAGGTCGCGCCCGTGGTCCCAGCGGGCCGAGTGGAAGACCGGGCCGGGGAAGGCGTCCAGGCCGGGGACGTCCGGATAGGAGGGCTCTGCGAGCGGTCCGGCGGCGGAGATCACCACGTCCGCGGTCAGCGCGCCGCGCGAGGTCTCCAGCCGCCAGCGGTTCTCGTCCTCCAGCCAGCGCGCCTCCTGGACGCTCGTGCCGAGGTATATGTGCGGGCGCATGCCGTGGCGGTCCGCCACGTCGTCGAGGTAGGCGCGGATCTCGGGCTGCCCGGAGAAGCTGCGCGACCAGCGCGGGTTCGGCGCGAAGGAGAAGGAGTAGAGGTGCGAGGGCACGTCGCAGGCGCAGCCCGGATATGTGTTGTCGCGCCAGGTGCCGCCGACCGAGTCGGCCCGCTCCAGGATCGCGAGGTCGCGGATGCCGGCCTCGCGCAGCTTGATCCCGGCGCCGAGCCCGCCGAAGCCGGCGCCGATCACCGCGACGCGCACGTGCCGGGGCAGGCCTCCCGCCCCGACTGCGCCGGCGCCGGGCAGTGGTTCCGAGGACGGCGTCGTGGTGGACAGCGTCTTCCCGGACTGCGCTTTCCGGGATTTGGCCGCGGTGGGGAACGGCGGGGTGGAGATCCCGCTGACCCGGTAGCGGCCCCACGGGTCCGGCTCGCCGACGTCGCAGGGAGCTGAGCCGTGCGGCGTGGTCAGGCTGCCCTCGGCGCGCCCGGCGGGCAGCGCGGCGGCGACCGCCTCGTGCGCGGCGATGCGGCCGTACCAGTGATAGCGCCCGTCGATCGGCTGGAAGTAGCCGCGCAGCTCGACGGCGACCTCGAACCGGCGGCCGGCCGCCTCGAGTGTCGCAGGGCCCGAATAGCTGTCCTCGTCGTCGAAAACCGTCATCGGGGGCGTCCTCTCCCCGCGCCGCGGAGCCGCCGGCGCGGACTTAAGGGGTGGGGCGGGTGTCTCATTGGCCGGAGGCGCGCGGGCCTTTCCGGCGCAGCGGCGTGACCGGCGCGATCCCGGCCGGCCCGGCGGCGTCGCCGCAGGCTTCGACGGCCGGATCGGGCCCGGCGGCGGGGGCCGCGGGGACGGGCAGCGGCCGGTCCGGGTCGACGGGGATGCCCGCCTCGTGCAGCACGCCGTAGAGGGCCGACCAGACCAGCCGGGTCACGTATTCGACCACGTGCACACGGCTCATCGAGCGGCGCCGCAGCCACCACTCCCCCGTGCTGCGCACCAGGCCGGTGATGCCGTGCGCCCACGGCTCCGCGGCGCCCGAGTCGAGGTTGAACGCCCGCAGGTAGTCGCCGATCACCGCGGTCAGCGTGGTGGCGATGAACTCCGCGTTGCGCTCGAACGGGTCGGGGTCCGGCGACTGCGCGCCGGCCGAGTGCTGCGCCAGCAGCCAGTAGAGGTTCGGGTTCTCGTCGATGACCTCGAAGTAGGCGCCGATCGCGGTGCGGATCCACAGCCGCGAGGGCTCCCCGGCCCGCTCGATGGCCGGCAGCAGCCGGGCGAACAGCTCGCCGGTGCCGTGCTCGGCCAGCGCCGCGACCAGCGCCGCCTTGTCGCTGAAGTAGCGGTAGAGCACCGGCTTGGTCACCCCGGCCTCGGCCGCGACCGCGTCCATGGTCAGATCAGTGCCCTGAGCGGCCAGCACGCGCAGCGCGGCGGCGACGAACTCGGCCCGGCGGGCGACGCGGTGCGCGCTCCACCGGTCCCGGCGCGCGTCGGCCGGCTCGGCCGGCGCCGTGCCGCCCGGTTCCCCGGCCTGAGCCTTGACAGATCTGCTCACGCTGCGCACGCTACCAGAAGTAACTGTTACTTCAAGTCATAGTTTTCCAGGGAGGCCGCCATGACGACGCAGACGCCGGAGCCGGCCGGGGCGGGCGTGGCGACCGTGCCCGAGCGCGAGCGCACCGCCGACCGGCTGCTGCGCTCGACGGCCGCGCGCGCCTACGACCCCGACCTCGACATCGACTGGGCGGCGCCGCTGGTCGAGGGCGCGCCGTTCATGAAGCTGGAGCGCTGCTCGCTCTACGGCACGCCGGTCTGGGAGCAGCTGACGCAGGACCAGCGGATCGAGCTGTCCAAGCACGAGGCGGCCAGTGTCGCGAGCGTGGGCCTGTGGCTCGAGTTCGTCCTCATGCGGATGCTGGCGAAGCTGGCCTACAACGGCGACCCGACCAGCGCCAGGATCCAGTACGCGCTGGCCGAGACCGCCGAGGAGTGCCGCCACTCGACGATGTTCGCCCGGATGATCACGCGGATGGGCGCGCCGGCCTACGGGCCCTCGCAGCACGTGCACCGGCTCGGCAAGATCCTGCCGGCGATCGCGAGCGGCCCGCTGCTGTGGGGCGCCATCCTGATCGGCGAGGAGATCACCGACCGGTTCCAGCGCGAGATGGTCGAGGACGAGCGGATCCAGCCGCTGATGCGCATGGTCAACCGGATCCACATCCTGGAGGAGGCCCGGCACATCGGCTTCGCCCGCGACGAGCTGGCCCGCGCGGCCGCCGAGCTGCCCGGATGGCGGCTGCCGGCGCAGCGGGCGCTGCTGGCGCACGTCGGCTTCCTCGTGACCAGGAGCCTGATCAACCCGGAGGTCTACCGCGCGGTCGGGCTCGATCCGCGGCGGACCCACCGGATCGCCATGGCGAACCCGCACCACCAGGAGACGATCCGGTTCGGCGGCGAGAAGATCATGGCCGTGCTCGACGACGCGGGCCTGGTCGGCGCGCCGGGCATGCACTGGTGGAAGGCGTCGTTCCTGGTGGCGTAGCCGCCGCGGCTATGACTATGCGGCCGCTTGCGCCGCGGCGCGCTCGGACGCGGGGCGGCGGCGCAGGGCCGGGTCGGCCAGCGCGGGCGGGGTGCGGACGTCCGGGTTGTAGAGATCGGCGCCGGGCGGCACGATCCGGTCGATCCGGTCCAGCGCCTCGTCGCCGAGGGCCAGCGAGGCGCCGGCGAGCAGGTCCTCGAGCTGCTGCATGGTCCGCGGGCCGATGATGACCGAGGTGACGTCCGGGTGCGCCGCCGGGAAGGCGACCGCGAGCTGCGGCAGCGAGCAGCCGAGGTCGTCGGCCAGCCGCACGAATTCCTCGATGGCGTCGAACTTGGCGGCGGCGCCGGGCAGCGCCGGATCGAACCGCGCCGGGTTGAGCGCGGGGCGGCCCGCGGCCAGGTCGACGGCCTGTCCCTTGCGGTACTTGCCGGACAGCAGGCCCCACGCGAGCGGCGACCAGGTCAGCACGCCCATACCCAGCCGCCGGCAGGTCGGCAGCAGCGCCGCCTCGATGCCGCGGGCCAGCAGCGAGTAAGGGGGCTGCTCGGTGCGGAACCGCATCAATCCGCGCCGCTCGGCGACATGGTGGGCATCGACGATCTCGTCGGCGGGGAAGGTCGAGCAGCCGAACGCGCGGATCTTCCCGGCCCGCACCAGATCGGTCAGCGCCCAGAGCGTCTCCTCGACGTCCGTCGCGGGATCGGGCCGGTGGATCTGGTAGAGGTCGATCCAGTCGGTCTGCAGCCGCCGCAGGCTGTCCTCGACCTCCCGCACGATCCAGCGCCGCGAGTTGCCGCCGCGGTTGGGTCCGTCGCCCATCGGGAAGTGCACCTTGGTGGCCAGCACGACCTCGTCGCGGCGGCCCTTGAGCGCCTTGCCGACGATCTCCTCGCACTCGCCGGCCGAGTACATGTCGGCGGTGTCGACGAAGTTGATCCCGGAGTTCAGGGCGGCATGGACGATCCGGGCGCACTCCTCGTGGTCGGGGTTGCCGATGGCGCCGAACATCATGGTGCCGAGGCAGTACGCGCTCACCTCGATGCCGGTGCCGCCGAGCGTTCGATACCGCGGGCTGTTGCTGATTGCCATGGGTGGGACGCTAGGTGCTAGAGCGCGCTCTAGGTCAAACGACTTTTCGCTCTCGCCGGCGCACGAGGGCGGCCGGACGCCGGATCGGGTCAAGAGTCGGTTATGCGCGTGCCGGAAGTGCGCGCCGCCTTGACTGGCGGCGGGGCTCGTGACTTCATGCCCGTGTGACAACGTTGTCGTACCACGCCCCGCGCATTCGGCGCCGGGCTCGCATCCGCCTGTTCGCCACGGCCGCCGCGGCCGCGGTCCTGCTCGCCCCGGCGATGGCCCAAGCCGCGACAGGCAGCGGCTCCGGGGCCGGCGCCGGTTTCGTCACCGATCCGGCCGGGCTGGTCGATCCGCTGGTCGGCACCGGGAGCGGCGGCGCGGTCGTCGGGCAGGTGGACACCTTTCCCGGGGCGGACATGCCGTTCGGCATGGTGCAGTGGAGCCCTGACACCTCCTCGCGGCCGGACGGCGGCGGTTACAACTACGACGACTCAAGCATCTCCGGGTTCAGCCTCACGCACGTCTCCGGGCCCGGCTGCGCGGTCGCCGGGGACTTCCCGATCCTTCCGATAACCGGCGCGGTGCCGAGCGATCCCGACTCGGCCTCCGCGTCGTTCAGCCACTCCTCGGAGAGCGCGCATCCGGGTTCGTACTCCGTCACCGCGGGCGGGGTGGGCACGCAGCTGGCGGTGACCGACCGCACCGGCCTCGCGCAGTTCTCCTACCCCGCCACGACGCAGGCGCAGCTGCTGGTAAAGGTCGCGGACAGCGCCAACGGCAGCTCCTCGGCGACCTTCCAGACCGTCGGCGACGACGAGATCACCGGCGCCGTCACCAGTGGGCACTTCTGCGGCCAGCCGGACAGCTACACCGTCTACTTCGCGGCCAGGTTCGACCGGTCCTTCACCGCGTCGGGCACGTGGGGCGGCGCCAGCGCGGCGCAGGTCACCAAGTCCGCCGGCGGCACCGGCGTCACCGAGCACGGGAAGCAGGACCCGCAGGCGAAGCAGTACAACGCGCAGCAGACCTCTTCGTCGAACGCGGCGGCGGCCGGGCAGCAGGGCTCGGGCGTCGTGGCAGGGGGCTGGCTCACCTTCGACACGTCGAAGAACCCGGATGTCGGCATGCAGGTCGCCGTCTCGTACGTGAGTGCGCAGGGCGCGCTGGGCAACCTGGCCGCCGAGGCGCGCACCTTCGACGTCGGCAAGGTCGCCGCGCAGGCCACCGCCGCCTGGAACCGGCAGCTGGGCACGATCTCCGTCCGCGGCGGCAGCGCCACCGCGCAGGCCGAGTTCTACACCGCGCTCTACCACGCCTCGCTCGAGCCGAGCCTGTTCAGCGACGCGAACGGCGAATACATGGGCTTTGACTCAAAGGTGCACCGCGTGCAGCCCGGCCACGCGCAGTACGCGAACTACTCCGGCTGGGACATCTACCGCTCCGAAGTGCCCTTACTCGCCACCATCGATCCCGGCGTCGCCTCGGACATGGCGACCTCGCTGCTCAACGACGCGGCGCAGGGCGGCTCGCTGCCCAAGTGGCCGGTCGCGAACGGCTACACCGGCGTGATGAACGGCGACGCGGCCGACCCGATCCTGGCCGATACCTACGCCTTCGGCGCCAAGGGCTTTGACACGACAGCCGCGCTGGCGGACATGGTCAACGGCGCCGACGGCACCACCGGCGCGCCGGGTCAGGGCTGGTACGTCGAGCGGCCCAACGCAGCGGCCTACATCGCCGACGGCTATGTGCCGAACGTCGGCTCCGACTCGATCAGCCCGGTGCCCAACGGCGCCTCCGAGACCCTCGAATACGCCCTCGACGACTTCTCGATCTCCCGGCTGGCGCAGGACACCGGCCGGCAGTCGACCGCCGGCACGTTCACCCAGCGTTCGCAGAACTGGGAGAACCTCTTCGACACCGCGGACGGCGGATACATCGAGCCGCGCGACGCCGCCGGCGCGTTCCCGTCCGGGGCGCCGGTGCAGACCGGTGCGGGCTTCGGACAGGACGGGTTCCAGGAGGGCAACGCGGCGCAGTACACGTGGATGGTCCCGCAGAACCTCCAGGGCCTGATCCAGGGCCTCGGCGGGAACCAGGCCACCGCGACCCGGCTCGACACCTACTTCAGCCAGCTCAACGCCGGACCGAACGAGCCGTACCAGTGGCAGGGCAACGAGCCCTCGCTGGACACGCCGTGGGTCTACGACAGCGTCGGCGAGCCGTGGAAGACGCAGTCCACGGTGCAGGAGATCATAAGCCAGCTCTACTCGCTGGCCCCCGGCGGTGAGCCGGGCAACGACGACCTCGGCGCGATGAGCTCGTGGTACGTGTGGGCCGCGCTCGGTCTGTACCCGCAGACGCCCGGCGTGTCCGAGTTCGTACTCGGCACGCCGACCTTCTCCCAGGAAGTCATCCACGGCGCGTACGGGAACCTGACCGTGAACGCGCAGGGCGCGGGCGACACGTACGTGCAGGGGCTGAAGGTCGACGGCCGGTCCACCAACCTGACCTGGGTCGACCCGAGCCGCGTGCACGAGCTCGACTTCACCCTGTCGAAGAGCCCTAACACGAGCTGGGGCGCGGCCGCCGCGGACGCGCCGCCGTCGTTCGGCGCCGGCCCGGTGCACTTCCCGGCGAGCACCGCCGCGACGCTCGAGGTGAACCCCGGCCAGGTGCTGCTCGCCCCCGGCGCGAGCACGACGGTCTCGGTCGAGGCCGACAACACGCTCGGCACTTCGGGCCCTGCGACGGTGGGCTGGAGCGCGACGACGCCGACCGGCCTGTCGCTCTCGGCGAGCCCGTCCTCCGGCACGATCACCGCGCCGGCCGGCGGAACGGCGCAGACGGCGGTCACCATCACCGCCGCCGCGGGCACGACCACCGGCTACTACCAGGTCGCCTTCGCCGCGAAGGCCTCGAACGGCGCAGCGATACCCGGTGTCTCGCTGCTGGTGACGGTCGCTCAGCCGGGTGAAAGCATCCCGACCGCGTACGTGTCCAACTACAGCGACAACACCGTGACGCCGGTCGATACGCGCACGGACACCGCCGGACCGCCGATCCCGGTGGGCAGCGGTCCGGACGGGATGATCGTGGCCGGCGGCGACCTGTTCGTGGCCAACAACAACAGCAACAACGTCACGGTGATCGACACCTCGACCAACGCCGTGATCGCGACGATCCCGGTCGGCAGCGTGGCGGCCGACGTCGCGGCGACCCCGGACGGCAAGACCGTCTGGGTGACCAACTTCGGCGACGGCACCGTTCAGCCGATCGACGTGGCGACGCTCACCGCCGGTACGCCGATCGCCGTAGGCAGCCAGCCGGAACGGCTCGCGGTCAGCCCGGACGGCGCACAGCTCTGGGTCGCCAACCAGGGCAGCGGCACGGTCAGCGACGTCGACCTGGCGACCGGCGCCGTCACGCACACGATCACCGTCGGCTCGGCACCGTTTGGCGTAGCGGTCACACCGGACAGCAGCCAGGTGTTCATCACCAACGGCGGATCGTCCTCGGTCTCGGTCATCAGCGCGGCGAGCGACAGCGTGACGGCGACGATCCCGACCGGCGCCGGCCCGCAGTACGTCCAGATCTCGCCGGACGGCACGACGGCCTACGTCGCGGACTTCGGCGCCGGCGGCGTCACCCCGATCACGGTGGCGACGGACACCGCCGGGGCCTTCATCGCGACCGGCAGCGGCGCCTACGCGGTCGGCTTCAGCCCGGACGGTACGACCGCGTGGGTGGTGGACACCAACGCCAACAACGTGGTCCCGATCACCGTTGCGACCGGCACCGCAGGCGCCGCGGTCACCGTCGGCAACGTGCCTGATGGAGTAACGGTCACCGGATAGCAACAACGCCGCCGGTCGGAACACGCAGGTAATTCACTCGTGTTCCGACCGGTGGCGTGATTATCGTGATCGGCTGTGAGCAGGTTGATCGTCGTCAGCGGCATTCCGGCATCCGGCAAATCGACCGTGGCGCGCATCCTCGCGCAGCGCTCGCGCTTCGGCGTCGTCGTGGACGGCGACGCAGTCGTGAACGGCGTGGTCAGCGGCGGGGTGCGGATGTCCCCGAACGCGAGCGACGAGGCGCTGCGCCAGCTGCGGCTGCGCTACCGGGCCGCGCTGGCCATGGCCGAGGTCTACCTCGGCGGCGGCTTCGACGTCGTGTTCAACGAGAACATCCTCGGCCCGGTCCTCGCCGAGCTGCCCGGCCTCGTGCCCTGTGACGAGTTCCACCTGGTCGTGCTGAATCCGGACGCCGAGACCGTGCTGCGGCGCGACCGCGGCCGGCGCAAGACCGCGTACCGGGACAACGGCCGCTTCACGATCGACCAGCTGCACAGCCTGCTGGCGAACGAGACGCCGCGGCTCGGCCTCTGGCTCGACACGACGGACCAGACCCCTGACGAGACCGCGGACGCCGCGCCCGACGGGCTGGACCGTGCGCGGATGCGATCGACCGCCCAGACTGCCCGGACTGCACAGCCCGCCGCGCCCACCTGATCACGGGCGCGGCGGAACAGCCTGCGCCGTGTCTCAGTGCCCGGTCAGCACCGCATAAGCGGCCTGGGCCATGGCCTGGTAACCGGCGTCGTTCGGGTGCAGATGGTCGGCGTCGTAGGCCGGCAGGAGAATCTGCGGGTCGGCCGGATCGCGGGTGACCTTGTCGAAGTCTATGACGCCGTCGAACGCGCCGTTGGTGCGGATCCACGCGTTGACGGCCTCGCGCTGGGTCTCGCCGGCCGCGGTCCCGTAGTTGCCGCCGTACTGCGCGTTCGAGCCGCCGAACGGGGTGAGTGTGCCGCCGTAGATCTTCAGCCCGGCGGCGTGGGCCTCCTCGATGATCTGCTTGTCGACCGCGATGACCTGCGCCGCGGTGGCGCTGCTCGCGCCGATGTCGTTGATTCCCTCCAGCAGCACGACGTCGCGGGCGCCGGTCTGGGTCAGCACGTCCCGGTCGATGCGGGCCTGCGCGCCGACGCCGAAGACGGACGGGGTGCGGTCGGTCGTCAGCTCGTCGCCGCTGATGCCGGCGTTGACCACGGAGAGCTGGTTGCCCGGGGTGGCGGCCAGGTCGCGGGCCAGGAAGTCCGGCCAGCGGTGGTTGGCATTGTTCGTGGACTGATAGCCGTCGGTGATCGAGTCGCCGAACGCGACGATCGACCCGGTGACCGGGCCGGTGGAGCGCACGTCGACGCCGCTGACGAACAGCGAGCAGGAGATCTGGGTGCTGAACGGCGTCGTCGAGGTGCTCAGCGCCGCGTCGCCCGAGGCCACGAAGTTCGTCTGCTGCGTGTCCCAGTGCTGGGTCGGCGCGCCGGAGGCGGCCGGGACGAAGACGCTCACGGCGAGGTCGTGCAGCGCCGGGACGGCCAGCCGGACCGGGTCGCTGAGCTCGTCGGCGAAGGGCGGGACGACCACGCTGGCCGAGCCGCCGAAGGTGAGCGGGGTCATGGTGTGTGACACCACGTCACCCGACGAGTCGGAGACCGCGACGGACGCGTGCCCAACCTGGAGCGGCGCGTCGCCGAACACGTTGCTCAGCCGCACGCGCACCTCGTCGCCGCCGACGGTCGAGTAGACGATGTTGCGCACGGTCTGGTCGTTCAGCCCGGTGGAGGCCGCGCAGGGCCCGGTGACCAGCGAGGCCGGCGCCACCTCGCTGGCCTCGTACGACGCCACCCATCCGGCGGTGTCGCGGCCCGCGCCGCCGGGGGAGGACGCGGAGACCGCCCACGACGCGGCCGCGCTCGAGCTGAGCAGCGTCGCAGCGGCGATGACCCACACCCGCCTGGATTTGAGAACCCGATTCGTACGCATATGCCACACCTTAGATAGGTCAGTCCGGTCGCCACGGTGCAGACCGGTCGTGGACACGGCACATTGTTCTCGGCCTGGATCAAGGGGCAACACCGACTTCGCACACCTGTTCGCCACGACCGGAAGACGCGCTGGCCGGAGCCGGGTGGGACCGTGAAAGAAACAGCAAACGATCTTCGCCGGGAGCGTGCCGGAAGCGTGCGCACAGCGGCGCGGACCGCCCGGTCAGCGCGCCCTGATCACCGCGCCGACCTCGTCCAGGGACCGAACATCGCAGCTCAAGACGGTAGCGGGTAGCGGTCAGCGCTTGCCGCGGGCCAGCCGGCCGGCGATCACCCGGCGCTGGATCTGGTTGGTCCCCTCGACGATCTGCAGCACCTTCGCCTCGCGCATGTACCGCTCGGCCGGGAAGTCGGTCGTGTAGCCGTAGCCGCCGAGTACCTGGACCGCGTCGATCGCGGTCTGCATCGCCGAATCGGTGCAGTACAGCTTGGCGGCTGCGGCCTGACGGGTGAACGGGAGCCCGCGGTCCCTCAGTCGGGCGGCGGCCAAATAGGCGGCGCGGCCCACGTCGAGCCGGGTCGACATGTCGGCCAGCAGGAAGCCGACGCCGTCGTGCTCGATGATCGGGCGGCCGAACTGGATCCGGGTGCGCGCGTATTCGACCGCCGTCTCCAGCGCGGCGCGCATCAGGCCGGTGGCGCAGGCCGCGATGCCGAGCCGGCCGGAGTCGAGCGCGTCCATCGCGATGGCGAAGCCGGCGCCCTCGGCGCCGATGCGGCGCTCGGCCGGGACCCGGGCCGACTCGAACCGGACCTGCGCCGTGGTCGAGGAGCGCAGGCCCATCTTGTGCTCGGGCGGCGCGGCGCTCAGGCCCGGCGTCGCCGCGGCGGCCAGGAACGTGCTGATCCCCTTGGCGCCGTCCGCGCCGGTGCGGGCGAAGACGAGGTAGAAGTCCGCCTCGCCGCCGTGCGTGATCCACGCCTTCGTCCCGTCGAGCACGTAGCCGGAGCCGTCCGGCTCGGCCGCGGCCCGCGTGGTCAAGTGCGCTGCGTCGGAGCCGTGCGAGGGCTCGGACAGACAGTAGGCGCCGAGCAGGTCGCCGCCGAGCAGGTCCGGCAGCCAGCGCTCCTTCTGCGCCTCGTCGCCGAAGCCGGCCAGAGCGTGGCAGGAGAGCGTGTGCACCGAGACGCCGATCGCGACGGCCAGCCAGTGCCGCGCGAACTCCTCGACGACCTGGAGGTAGACCTCGTACGGCTGGCCCCCGCCGCCGTACTGCTCCGGATAGGGCAGGCCGAGCAGCCCCGACCGGCCGATCGTGCGGAACACCTCGCGCGGGAACCGGCCCTCGGCCTCGAACTCGGCCGCGCGCGGCGCGAGTTCCTTCTCGGCCAGCTCGGCGGCCAGGGCGAGCAGGTCGGCCGCCTCATCGGTGGGCAGCAGGGCGCGGCGCTCGTCATCCATCGTCGGAACTCCCAATGGTCGTGCCTCGAAGAGAACAGGTCGTGATCTCGGAACAGAGACAGGCGGCGCACGGTTCTGATGGTCTTGTGGACATCGTCCCGGGCCCCGTCGCAGGGCGGCTGGAGCGGTGCCCAGCACGCAGGTCAATGTACCGCGATCCTCCGATCATGAGCATCCGGGCAGAGCGGGACACGACGACGACGACGCGCGATGAGTCGCGCGCCGCCGTGCCGGGATGGAGTACGTGTACCCAGATGGGGTGAACCGAGCGCTGCCACGCTCGGTCTGCTGGTCAGTTCGTCGTGTCGCCGCCTCCGTTCTCGATCTTCTGGATGTCCGCGGTGACCGTGTTGGACGGGATCGCGAACCCGAGGCCGACCGACCCGCCCTGCG
>DASYAE010000169.1:0-5416 GCA_036501535.1 Actinocrinis sp.
CGACGGTCAGCCGTGCGATGCCGAACAGCGCAACAACCATACCGGCGACTGCGATCACGACCAGGTTGGCGATCGGATAGTGCTGTGTGTGCGCGATCGGCACGAGCAATGTCGCCTCGGCGGCTCCGAGCAGGGCCAGCAGGGCGATTCTGATCCTGAGCGCGCGCCGGTTATTCGGAAACGCCTGCTGCAGTCCGCGGCGATAGTCCTGTGCGGTGAGATTGACCGAGACCCGAACCAGCACGACCCCTCCCGCTGTCTGGTGTAGCTGCATCCTGACATGCGTCCCGCGCTCGCAGCAATAGGCCGGCCCCGGGCTGCTACTGTGCGGCGATGCGGATCGCGGTCTACGTCGACGCCTTCAACCTCTACTACGGCGGCCGGGGCATCTTCGGGCGCGGCGCGCCGGGATGGCGGTGGCTCGACGTGCGCGCGCTCTCGGCCTCGCTGGCGGCCGGGCGGCGCGACTGGGACGGGGCGCGGATCGAGCGGGTCGTCTACTGCACCGCCCGGATCGACGCCGCGACCAACCCGTCCGGGCACTTCGACCAGGACATCTACCTCAAAGCCCTGCTCGCCGCGGGCAGCGTCGACCACATCGAGTACGGCTACTACTCCGCGCGGGTCAAGGTCGCCCCGATGGCGGTCCGGGACCCGGTGACCGGCCGGCCGCAGCTGGTTGGGCCGGGATGGCCGGTGGTGGTCCAGGACAGCACCGGCGCGGACGTGCACGGCGGCGTCTACATGGTCTCCTACGCCAACCGCGAGGAGAAGGGCTCTGACGTCAACGTCGCCGCGCACCTGCTGCTCGACGTCCTGCAGGGCGCGGTGGACGGCGCCGTGGTCATATCGAACGACAGCGATCTGCGGCTGCCGATCCAGCAGGCGCGGCTGCGGGTCCCGGTGGGGCTGGTCAATCCGTCGCAGGGGCAGCTGGCCGGGGCGCTGCGCGGGCAGGCTGCGGACGGCGTGGGACGGCACTGGTGGCATCGGCTCAGCGCGAACGACTTCACCCACCACCAGCTGTCCGATCCGGTCGGCAACTACCAGCGCCCGGCGGACTGGTGACGGTTCCTACGTTGCACGGCGTGGGTGCCAAGCAGCGTGGATGGCTGTAGGCTTAGTAGCCATACACCACCCGGCCCCTCGTGGGCCGGGTTTTCGCTTGCCGGGGCTTTTCTTCTCGCAGGCGTGCGCGGCTACGGGATCAGCAGCACTTTGCCGATCGTCGCGCGCGACTCCAAGGCCGTGTGCGCGGCGGCCGCCTCCGCCAGCGGGTAGCGGGCGCCGACCGTGATCTGCAGCGTGCCGGACTTCACCGCGTCGAAGAGCTCGCCGGCCCGCCAGGCCAGCTCGGCCGGTGTCTCGGTGTAGTGCGCCAACGTCGGCCGGGTCAGGAACAGCGAGCCGCCGCGGTTCAGCCGCTGCGGGTCGACCGGCGGCACCGGGCCGCTGGCGGCGCCGTAGAGGGCGAGCATGCCGCGGTGGCGCAGCGACGCGAGCGAGGTGTCGAAGGTCGTCGCGCCGACGCCGTCGTAGACCACGTCCACGCCCCGGCCGCCGTTCGCCGCGCGGACCGCCGCCGCCAGGTCGTCGGTCTCGGTGTAGCGGATGACCTCGTCGGCGCCGGCCGCGCGGGCCTTGGCCTCCTTCTCGGCGGTCGAGACGGTGCCGATGACCCGGGCGCCGAGGCTCTTGATCCACTGGGTCAGCAGCAGGCCCATGCCGCCGGCCGCGGCGTGCACCAGCGCGGTCTCGCCTGCTTTGACCGGCCACGTGGAGCGGACCAGGTAATGGGCCGTCAGACCCTGCAGCAGCGCGGCCGCGGCGGTCTCCGGCTCGATCCCCTCGGGGATGCGCAGCGCCTGGCCGGCATCCACCAGGGTGAACCCGGCGTAGCTCCCGGAAAGGCTCTCGACGCCGGCGACCCGGTCCCCGGCCGTGAAGCCCTGCACGCCCTCGCCGACCGCCGCAACAACCCCGGCGAACTCGCTGCCCGGGGTGAACGGCAGCGGCTTCGGATACAGGCCGCGTCGATGGTAGATGTCGATGAAGTTCACGCCGGCCGCGGCGACCCCGACCAGCAGCTGGCCCGGTCCCGGCTGCGGGGTCGACACCTCGGCGAGGCCGAGGACCTCCGGTCCGCCGGTCGCCGTCACCGTGATCGCGTCCATGTGCCGCCTCCTGCCGTCCTGGCGTAACCGCCGTCGCTTCGGTCCAAGTCCACCGAAGCGCAGCCTCCGGGCCGGGCCGTGTATTCCCCGGCCCGGAGGCTTAATTGGCGCAGGCTAGTCCTGGGCGCCGCTGAGCTGGAACCGCGCGCCGAGCGCGGTCAGCTTCTCGGCGAAGTCCTCGTAGCCGCGGTCGATCAGCGAGATGCCGTGCACCGTCGAGGTGCCCTGCGCGGCCAGCGCCGCGATCAGGTAGGAGAACCCGGCGCGCAGGTCCGGGATCTGCAGCTCGGCCGCGTGCAGCTTGGTCGGCCCGGAGATCACCGCCGAGTGCATGAAGTTGCGCTGGCCGAACCGGCACGGCGTGCCGCCCAGGCACTCCCGGTAGAGCTGCACCTGCGCGCCCATCGAGATCAGCGCGCTGGTGAAGCCGAGCCGCTTCTCGTACACGGTCTCGTGCACGATCGACAGGCCCTGCGCCTGGGTCAGCGCGACCACCATCGGCTGCTGCCAGTCGGTCTGGAAGCCCGGGTGCACGTCGGTCTCCAGCGCCAGCGCCTTGAGGCCGTCGCCCGGATTCCAGAACCGGATGCCCTCGGCGGCCGGCGTGTCGTCCACCTCGAACGCCCCGCCGACCCGGCGGAACACGTTCAGGAACGTCATCATCGAGCCCTGCTGGGCGCCGCGGACCAGGATGTCGCCGCCGGTGGCCAGCGCGGCGCAAGCCCACGAGGCGGCCTCGAGCCGGTCCGGCAGCGCCCGGTGGGTGTACCCGCCGAGCCGGTCCACGCCGGTGATGTGGATCACCCGGCTGTCGAGCACCGAGATGATCGCGCCCATCTTCTGCAGGACCGCGATCAGGTCCACGATCTCCGGCTCGGTGGCCGCGTTGCGCAGCTCGGTGACGCCCTCGGCCAGCACCGCGGTGAGCAGCACCTGTTCGGTGGAGCCGACGCTCGGATACGGCAGCGTGATCTTCGTGCCGCGCAGCCGCTGCGGCGCCTCTATGTGTAGCCCGTCTGGCCGCTTGTGCACGATCGCACCGAAGGCTCGCAGCGCGTCGAGGTGGAAGTCGATCGGCCGGTCGCCGATCCGGCAGCCGCCGAGGTCCGGGATGAAGGCGTGGCCGATCCGGTGCAGCAGCGGGCCGCACAGCAGGATCGGGATGCGGCTCTCCCCCGCGTGCGCGGCGATCTCGGCGTGGTCCGGCCGGTCCACCGAGGTCGGGTCGAGGACCAGCTCGGCCTCCAGCTCGCCGGGCTTGACCGTGACGCCGTGCGCTTCGAGCAGGCCGGTGACGATCCGCACGTCGCTGATCCCGGGCACGTTGCGCAGCCGGCTCGGCCCGCTGCCCAGCAGCGCGGCGACCATGGCCTTGGGCGCCAGGTTCTTCGCGCCGCGCAGGGTGACCTCGCCGACCAGCGGAGTGCCTCCGGTGACGTGGATCCGGTCTGGCAGCCGGCTCGCGACCGCGGATGGGGACGGGCCCGAGGGCTCGACCGGTTGGGGCAGACCGCCGGCGCTCTGGCTGCGGCGATGAACATGGGTCTGCACTGCTGCGGGGGCGCTGTCGTTCACATAAGTCCTAGATCTGGTCACGGCTCCGAGCCGGACTTCGGCGCGGTCTCTCGCAATTGCGGTCGGGGCGCGGCAGCGGCAAGTCTGCCAGAGCCCCGGCGTCGCGGCCTAACGTCACGCCGCAGCGGTGGGAAATCCTTTACGCGAACCCGCTCGAACCGCTCTGGCGCGGTCCGGGCCCAGGTCCCGGCCGGTGCGCCCGGCCTGCGCCATGCCCGGAGCGTGGTCGGGCGGTGCCGCTGCGCGATCTTCCCGCGGTCGTCTGACCCTGATGCCGCAGTCCTGCCGGGGACGCTCCGCAGCGGACCGCATCCCTGCCAAGATGGGCACCATGACCGAGGTCGTTCTGACCGGGCGGCTGCTGGTCGCCACGCCGATGCTGGTGGACCCGAACTTCGACCGGACCGTCGTGCTGATCCTCGACCACGACGGCGACGGCACGCTGGGCGTGGTGGTAAACCGGCCGACGGCGGTGCCGGTGAGCGAGGTGCTGCCGGCGTGGAGCGGGCTGGCCGAGCCGCTGCCGATGGTCTTCCAGGGCGGCCCGGTCGCGCTGGACTCGGCGTTGGGACTGGCCGAGCTGCGCTCCGTGCCGCGGCCGGCGGGAGCCGAACCCCCCGGATGGCGGCGGGTGCACGGAGATCTGGGACTGGTGGATCTCGATCTTCCGCCGGAGGCGCTGTCGGCGCAGATATCGGCCTTTAGGGTGTACGCAGGTTACGCCGGATGGAGCTCAGGACAGCTGGAGCGCGAACTGGGCCAGGGCGCCTGGTACGTGGTCGATCCGGCACCGGGCGATGCGTTCACCCTCGATCCGGACCGCACCTGGCGCGCGGTGCTGCGGCGGCAGCGCGGCGAGCTGGCCCTGCTGGCGAGCTATCCCGAGGACCCGGACCAGAACTGAGCGGGCGTCGGCCGCGCGGCGGGGCCGGCTCGCGCGGGCCGGCTCGTCGCGCCTCGTGATCGGGCGTGCGGATTTTGTTACTCCGTATCTCGAACCGCTCCCCGGGGCGGCTCCGGACTCGTAGACTCGACGGTATGAGTAGCACCAGTCCCGAGACTCCGGTCGGCGGCACCGCCACGATCACCGAGGAACGAACCCAGGTCTCCACCGACAACGGCGACCACGAGCGGTTCTCCCACTACGCCGAGAAGCAGAAGATCACCGAGGCGATGGTGCTGGGCACCCCGGTGACCGCGCTGTGCGGCAAGGTGTGGGTGCCCAGCCGCGATCCGAGCCGGTTCCCGATCTGCCCCACCTGCAAGGAGATCTTCGAGGATCCGGAATTCTTCTACGACGAAGAAGGCAACTCGGGCGGTGACCAGTAGCCGCGCCGACGTCGGGGACCGCGGCTCCGGTCGCCCTCCCCGGCACCGTCGACGAAGCGCTCGGAGTCCTCGGCGCGCTGCCTGACGCCACCGTGGTGGCCGGCGGCACCGAGGTCATGGTGCGGGTCAACGCCGGCGTGCTGCGCCCGCGCGGGCTGATCCTGATCGACCGGGTGGACGAACTTCGCGGGGTCTGGGTCACCGGCGGTGAGGTCATCCTCGGCGCGGCGACCACCTGCGCGGACCTGGTCCACGCCGAGGTGCGCGAGATGCTGCCCGCGCTGGCCCAGGCCGCCCGCACGGTCGGCGGCCCCGGCCTGCGCAGCCGCGCCACGCTC
>DASYAE010000170.1:0-41512 GCA_036501535.1 Actinocrinis sp.
CAGGACCAGGGCCAGTTGTGGTTCGCCCAGCAGATCAAGGCGGACTACGGCGTGACGAACGTGTTCGCCGACGCGTGGAGCGCTCCGGCGTTCATGAAGACCAACGACTCGGTGGACAACGGCGGCACGCTGTGCGGCGTCTCGGGCGCGACCTGCTCCAGCGGCGACTGGCGGCAGGCGTACGCGAACTATCTGGTCCAATACGCCGAGGACTACGCGGCGGCCGGGGATCCGCTCACCTACATCGGCCCGGAGAATGAGGCCAACCTGTCCACCAGCTACGACAGCATGCAGCTGAGCCCGGCGCAGACGGCGGGCGTCCTGGACGTGCTCGGTCCCACCGCGGCCGCCTCGGGGCTGTCCACCAAGGTCGAGTGCTGCGCCACCGAAGGGTTCGACTACGCGCAGCAGTACGCCGCCGCGATCGAGGCCGACGCGACCGCGAGTTCTTATACGCCGCTGTTCACCAGCCACGGCTACACGGAGGCGCCGACCGCGGTCTCGGGCTGGACGAAGCCGGTCTGGGAGAGCGAGTGGTTCAACTACGACTCAAATCCCTGGGACACCGCCTGGGACGACGGCACCGCCGACTCGGGCATCACCTGGGCGCAGGACATTTACAACGGGCTGGCCAACGCTGACCTTGGCGCGTTCCTGTTCTGGTACGGCACCAACGTCCCGTCCGTGGGCGGCAACGGCAGCCTGCTGATGCTGGAGAGCGACGGCACGGTCTCGGCGTCGGCCCGGCTGTGGGCGTTCGCGAACTACAGCCGCTTCATCCGGCCGGGCGCCGTCCGCATCGCCGCGACCAGCTCCAACAGCAGCGTGGACATCGCCGCGTTCAAGAACACCAACGGCACGATCGCCGTCACGGCGCTCAACACCGGCAGCAGCGCCGACCCGATCACCTACTCGCTGTCCGGGACAGGCACCGCGAACGGCGCCACGGTGACGCCGTACCTGACCAACGCCTCCTTCGACACCGCCGCGCAGTCCGCCACCACGGTCAGCGGCGGCACCTTCACCGCCTCCATCCCCGCCCGGTCCCTGGTCACCTACGTCATCCCGGCATCTGGCACCGGCACTGGCAACATCGTGACGGTCACCAGCCCGGGAAATCAGACCACGACCCTCGGCAACGCAGCCAGCGTGCAGATCAAGGCATCCGACTCGGCCTCGGGCCAGGCGCTGTCCTACTCCGCCACCGGGCTGCCGGCCGGTGAGTCCATCAACGCCGGGACCGGCCTGATCTCCGGCACTCCCACCACCGCCGGCACCTACGTCGCGACCGTCACCGCGACCGACGGCACCGGGGCGTCCGGGGCCACCAGCTTCACCTGGGCGGTCGGCGCCGCAGCATCCTGTTCGGTCACGTACACACCCAGCACCTGGTCAGGGGGCTTCGTCGCCAACGTGACGATCGGCAACAACGGCTCGTCGGCGGTGAACGGCTGGACGCTGGCCTTCACCTTCCCCGGCGACGAGAAGATCACGAACGCGTGGAACACCTCGTACACCCAGACCGGCGAGAACGTCTCGCTCACCAACGTGAGCTACAACGCCTCCATACCGGCGGCCGGCTCCACCTCGGTGGGCTTCCAGGGCACCTGGACCAGCAGTTCCGCATCGCCTACCGCCTTCACCCTCAATGGGACCGCCTGCACCGCATGACGAGACGGGTACGTCCTGCGCCGGCCGTCGTCGGCGCAGGACGTACCTCGCCCGCGGCGTACCCCCCGCTCGGCCGGTCAGAAGATCCTGACCGCGATCTCGGCCGGCGCGGCGAGCAGTTCCCTGATCTCGTCGTCGAGCCGGACCAGGGTGATCGAGGCCCCGGCCATGTCCAGCGAGGTGCAGTACTCGCCGACGTAGGAGCGTGCGATCGTCACGTCGCGGCCGGCCAGCCGGGCGTGCGCGCGCCCGTACACGAGGTAGAGCTCGCTGATCGGCGTGCCACCCAGGCCGTTGACCATGAGCGCGATCTCGTCGCCGGCCCGGAAGGGCAGGTCCTCCACCACGGCGTCGAGCAGCTCGGCGACGATCGCGTCGGCCGGCATCATCTTCTCCCGGCGCCGGCCCGGCTCGCCGTGGATGCCGACGCCCATCTCGATCTCGTCCTCGGGCAGGTCGAACAGCGGCGAGCCCTTGGCCGGCGGGGTGCACGCGGTCAGCGCCATGCCCATGGTGCGGGTGACCGAGTTGACCTTCTCGCCGATCCGCACGAGCTCGTCGAGGTCCGCGCCGCGCTCGGCCGCCGCCCCCACGGCCTTCATCACGAAGAAGTTGCCGGCCACGCCGCGGCGTCCCACGGTGTAGGTCGAGTCCTTCACCGACACGTCGTCGTCGATGAAGAGGGTGCGCGCCGCGATGTCCTCGGCCTCGGCGAGCTCCTGGGCCATCTCGAACGCCATCCGGTCGCCGGTGTAGTTGTTCACCAGCAGCAGGACGCCCTTCGGCGAGGCGAGCAGTTTGATCGTCTCGTACACGTAGTCGGTCGGCGGCGCGGCGAACACGTCGCCGGGGCAGGCGGCGTCGAGCATTCCCGGGCCCACGCACATGACGTGCGCGGGCTCGTGCCCGGAGCCGGAGCCCTGCACGATCGAGACCTTGTCCGCGCGCGGCGCGTCCGCCCGCATGATCAGGTTGTATTCGGGCACGTATCGCAGGGTGCCGGGGTTGGCCAGCGCCAGCCCTTCGAGCATCTGGTGGACGAAGTCCTTGGGGTCGTTGACGAACTTCTTCATACGAGGGCTCCTTCGGCCTCGGCGTTGCGCGGGCGGCGGTCCCGGACCGCGGGACCGGGTGATCGTCCGCCGCGCGGGTCAGTCCCGGTCCTTCCAGGTGTCGGCGATCCGCTCGGCCATGACGGCCACGGCCACCGCCCCCGCGTCCGGCGAGCCGATGCTGCGCTCGCCGGTGTAGCTCGCCCGGCCGCGCCGGGCCTGCAGCGACGAGGTGGCGTCCGCCGCCGCCCGGGCCGTGTCGGCCGCGACGCGAGCCAGTTCCGCGCCGTCCGCGGCCGGGGCGTCGGTGCGCACGAGCCGCGCCTCGATGGCGTCGGCCATCGGGACGAGCGCGTCGAGCAGGGTTTTGTCGCCGAGCTCCGCTTTGCCTCGTGCCTTGATTCCCTCCGCGGCGGCGCGGAGCATTGCCACCGCCGCGGCGCCGTCGTCCGCGGTGCCTGCCGCGGCGGCCGCGCGCAGCGCCGCCGTGCCCCACAGCGGCCCCGAGGTACCGCCCACCTTCTGCGAGATGACCACGGCAATCTTGCGCAGGAACACGGCGGGCGACGCGCGGTCGAAGTCGTCCCAGCCGCCGAGCACCACCTCGAAGCCGCGGGCGAGTGAGTACCCGAAGTCGCCGTCGCCCACGACCGCGTCCAGGTCGCAGAAGTCGCGTTCGTGCTCGACCGCGGTCTGTGCGATCGCGTGGACCACGAACTCCAGGTCTGTCCAGCTTTCCGGTGCCTGCGCTGCTCCCGGCATCTGTTCTCAACTCCTGCGGTCGGACGGTGTCGTCGAGGGCTGACTGCGGCGCAGACGGCCGAGCAGTGCCTCGAGGTGCGCGAGGCGGACGGCCGGGCGGGGGTCCAGCCCATAAGGGTCGGCGAGCACGGCGGCCGCCCGGCCGTCCCCGCCGGGCTCGCCCAGGCTCGAGACGACCAGCGCGGCGCCGGTGAAGTCCTCGTCGCCGGTGTAGCCGCTCGGCGTGACGACGCAGGCCAGCCCGGCCTCCAGCGCGGCAGTCAGGCCGTTGCGACTGTCTTCGACGACGACGCAGGACCCCGGATCCGCGCCGAGCCGCTCGACCGCGTGCAGGTAGATGTCGGGGGCCGGCTTCTTGCGCGGCACGACGTCTCCGGCGAAGACCGAGAACCGCTGCGCGAACTGTGGGCCCATCGTGTGCTGCAGGACGCTGCGAACCGCCGCCTCGGCCGAGGTCGAGGCGACCGCCAGAGCCCAGCCGGCCTGCGCGGCTTCGGCGGCCAGCCGGCGGATCCCCGGGCGGGCCGGGATGTCCCCGCTCTCGATGATCGACGTGTAGACGCCGGTCTTGTACTTGTGCCAGCTCGCCACCTGCTCGTCGAGCAGCGCCGGATCGTCCGGCAGCCCCGCCTGCTCGATGAGGCTCGGCGTGATCAGGGTCCGCATCCGCTCCTTGCCGCCGCCGATCCGGACGAGCCGCGCGTACTCGGCGTCGCTCCAGTGCACCGGCAGCCCGAAGTGCTCGAAGGCCGCGTTGAAGGCCGGCAGGTGTCCATGTCGCTCGGTGTCGGCCAGCACGCCGTCGCAGTCGAAGATCAGCGCGGGCGCCCGGACCGCCTCGGTTTCGTTCACCGCGCTCACCCCGCTCACCCGGCCCGTCCCGCGCTGCCGAAACGATCCATCAGCGAGCCGGCCAGCTCGGCGCAGTCGGCCCGGACCTTTCGGAACAGGGAGGGCGGATCCCACTTGTCGCGGGCCTCCGCGTCCCGCAGGAACTCAAGGCTCGAGCGCATGAAGGTCTCCTTCAGCGCGGTGGAGATGTTGACCTTCGCGCAGCCGCGGGATATCAGGTCACTGAACTGTTCGTCGCTCAGTCCGCTGCCGCCGTGCAGCGCGATCGGCAGGGACCGCGCCGAGACGATGTCGTCCACCCGGCCGACATCGAGTATCGGAGCCGCCTTATACATCCCGTGCGCGTTGCCGATGGCGGGCGCGAATACGTCCACACCGGTGCGGTCGATGAAATCCAGCACGACGTTCAGGTCCTGCCGCGCGGCCTCGGTATCGGACCCGACCCCGTCCTCGACCCCGGTGATCGACTCGATCTCGCCCTCGACGCTCGCGCCGTGCCGGCGCGCCTCGGCCACGACCTCCACGGTCTGGCGCAGGTTCTCGGCCACCGGCAGCTGCGAGGCGTCGAAGAGCACGGAGTTCCAGCCGCGCTCGAGGCACTCGGTGATCACGGCGCGGTCCGGGCAGTGGTCCAGATGCAGGCAGACCGGCACGTCGGTCTGCGCGGTCATCGCGGTCCACATCGCGTAGAGCGTCCCGCCGCCGATCGAGCGGACCGTCTTCACGGACGTCTGCACGATGACCGGCGAGCGGCGCTCGACCGCGGCGGCCAGCACCGCCTCGAGCGTCAGGTCGTTGAAGATGTTGACGGCCGCGACGCCGTACCGCTTCGCGAAGGCGTCGGCCAGGATCTCGGACAGCGGCACGACGGGCAATTCGGGCTCCAAGCCTACGGACCGGATCCGTGATCAGATCCGGCTTGACCCGCATGACGCTACGGGCCGCGGCCGCCCGGACCGAGGGGGATCTTCCCCATCTTCCGGTGGGGATCCCCCGCACGGGGTCAGCTCGAGACGGCCCGGTGCGCGAGCGCGGTCCGGTTCGGCGCCCCGGTCTTGCGCAGCACCGCGCCGACGTGCTTCTCGACCGTCTTGACCGAGATGCCGAGCACGGAGGCGATCTTCTTGTCCGGCAGGCCGCGCTCCACCAGGGAGCGCACCTCGCTCTCCCGCCCGGTCAGGCCCTCCGCCGCCGGGCCGTCCGCGGCGAACCGGCGCAGCACCCGGCCGGTCAGCAGCACGTCCCCGCGAATCGCCGCGAGCACGGCGCGCACCAGGGCCGGACCGTCGAGGTCCGTACCCACGCAGCCGCGCGCCCCGGCGTGCACCGCCTGCCGCAGCAACTCGTCGCCCGGGTCGTCGGTCACCACGAGCACGGCGGTCTCCGGCCGGGCCGCGCGGATATACGAGGTCAACCGGGCGCCGTCGAGCCCTGGCATCCGCAGGTCCACCAGCACCAGGTCGGGCTCCAGGACGCGCACGTTCGCGGCCACCTCGCGCGCGTCGTCGACCTCGCCGACCACGGCGACCTCCGGCTCCGCGCGGGCCAGCAGCGCGGTCAGCCCGGCCCGCACGACCGGCCGATGCGCCGCCACCAGCACCCGCCACGGGACGGCCCGGCCTGGAGCCTCGCCATCGCGCGGCGCGGCGTAGGGCACCCTGGCCCGGATGCGGGTACCCCAGCCGGGCGTGGACTCGATCGTCAGCTGCGCCCCCGCCTGATGGGCCCGCGCGACCATGCCGCTCAAGCCCAGGCCGGCCCGGCGCACCCGGCCGTCCGCCGGGTCGAAACCGCGGCCGTCGTCCTCGACCACGACGGTCACCTCGTCAGGACCATGCATCAGCCCGACCCGGACCACCGAGGCGGCGGAGTGTGCGACGACGTTGGTCAGCGCCTCGCGCATGATCTCGAGGGCGCAGACCGCAGCGCCGTGCACAACCCCGGCCTCGTCCCCGGTGACGACGAGGTCGACCCGCAGCGAGGCCACCGAGCGGATCCAGGCCACCTCGTCCGCGACGGCCTGGGTGAGCGAGCGCGACTCCAGCAGGACCGGACCGAGGCCGAGCACGCTGCGCCGGGTCTCGGCCAGCGCCGCCCGGGCCGCCGCGCGCGCCGCGTCCAGCCGCTCCTCGGGCGCGGCCGACTCCAACGCGTCGAGGTGCACCAGAATCGAGCCGAGTGCGCGGGCCACCGTGTCGTGGACCTCGCGCAGCATGCGTTCGCGCTCGGCGTCGACGGCGCCGCGCCGGTCGCGCAGCGCCGCTTCGGCATGCAGCGTCGCGTTGGTCAGGGCGATCGCGGCGTGGCCGGCGAACAGGCTGAGCAGCTCGACGTCGTCGGAGCCGAACCGGGCCCGGGGATCGGTGCTGAAGACGACGCAGACCCCGATGATCCGCCCGCGCCAGGTGATCGGGACCCCGACGGTCGCGTGCAGCCGGTCGCGCTCCGAGGCGTCCACGTGCCCCCGCGGCACCTCGGCGTAGCTGTCGAACACCACCGGCCCGCGCCGCGCGACGACGGCTCCGGTAACGCCTTCGGCCAGCGGAAACTCGCGCCCCTCCTGGCATCCGACGCCGAGGTCGGCCTCCTTGCGGTAAACGCCCGCCCGCTCGTCGACCGTGCTGATCGAACCGGCCTGCGCCCCCAGCAGCGCGACCGCCCGGCTCAGGATCCGCCGGAGCAGCGGGCGCAGCGCGAACTCTCCGGCCAGGTCCTCGACCGCGCCGCTCAAGGCGTCGATCGGCGCACCGGCCCGGCCCGGTGGCCGCGCGCTGCGAGCGTTCGCGGATGTCGTCATCCACTCCATACTCGCGCCGAAGCGACCGGCGCGGAAGCGCCGCTCGGTACCCGCCGCTCAGGGCTGTTCGGGGATGTAAGGACTCTTTATGATGGGCAGCGGGACCGAATATAGGGGGCGGTCGATGACGACGCCAGACGATGGTTCGCAGCCCTTGGCCGAGGTCGAGCAGGCCCTGGACGAGCTCAGGCAGCAGATCCTGAAGTTCTTCGAGAGCAATCCGCTCGACGACGACGCGCACCAGCAGCTTGACAAGGACGCGCTCTACACCCAGGTCGTAGGACGGATCCAGCAGCAGCCTGCTGTTCCTGCGCAGACGGCACCCGCAGCGCCGCATGCAGCGCCCGCTACTACTCCGCATACGACACCCGCTGCGCCGCACACAGCGCCCGCCACTCCGCACGCCCCGACCCCGAAGCCGGGTACCGCGCACACAGCCAAGAAGGCGGCCGTTAAGCCCCCGGACGACGCGGAACTCAGCGGCCCCCAATGGGAAGCCCGCTTCCAGGAGATCAAGGATCACAGTCTGGGCGGTCTGGGCAGCGCATTCGGTGCGAGCATCGGCGAGTTCAAAGCCGCCATGGAGAAGGCCGGCATCAAAGTCGGTGTCATAGACACCCTGCGCTCGGAGGAACGCGCCTATCTGATGCACTGGTCCTTCCTGATCGGGTACCGGGGGACGGCGGCAAGTGAAGCGGACGCGGACCGCCTGGAAAAGGTCAAGATCCGCTGGGAGCATCCCGACCCCGCCGAATCCGTCAAGGCCGCGAAGGAGCTGTTCGGCAAGTTCGGCATCGACCCCAACCTCCAGGACGCGCCCGGACGGCATTCCAACCACATCAAGGGCATGGCCGTCGACATGACCACGACGTGGGACAAGGACTCCATCACGATCCTCGACGCCAAGAACCAAGAGGTCTCCATCACGACCGCTCCGCACAGCGGCATGAATCCGAAGCTGTGGGAGGTCGGCAAGACCTACGGTGTCTGGCACTACGGAACCTGGTCGAACGACATGTCCAAGCCGAGCCACGACCGCAACCACTGGTCGGTCGACGGACACTGACCGACGACACGCCCGATATAGTAGCAATTCGGATATTTCGCTGGTCTGCCATGGTTTCCTGAAGCCGTGTTGAACCCTGCGCTGCTGGACGCCTTCGAGCGCTACCGGGACCGAGTGGCGTTGATCTACAACGGTCGACAGACCACGTACGCCGACGCGCTGGACGAGGTGTACCGGCTGGCCTGGGCGCTGCGGGCACAGGGGCTGCGGCGCGGTGACGGAATCGCCGCACTGACCGGAAACTCCCCGCACGCCATGCTCGTCCACCTGGCCGCGCAGCTGATCGGGTGCTGGTACGCCGCACTCCCGTTGCCCGTCTCGCCGGCCGAACACGCCCGGATCCTGAGGGACAGCGAGGCGAAGGCGCTCGTGCTCGACCCGGACATCGACAGCGGACTCACGGCGGGGACGCGGGCCTCGGTCGTGTTCTCCCTCGGCCCGAGCGAGTTCGGGGAAGACCTCATCGCGCTGGCCGCGAAGGAGGCGCAGGAACCGATCCGACCACAGGGCCGGGATGACGATCTCGCGGAACTGGCTTACACCGGCGGCAGCACCAGTGGCCATCCCAAGGCCGCCTGCTACACCTTCGGGCGGATGGCGGCGATCACCGAGTACTGGCAAAACCCTCGTCGGCAGGGAGCCCCCGAGGCGGCGGCGTTCGGCAGCGAGCCGTGCCGCCTTCTGCGCTACCAGCCGTTCAGCCAGGTCGCCGGCCTGTCCGTGGTGCCGGCCCTGCTGAACGGGGGCACGATCGTGCTGCACGACCGCTTCGACGCGAGCGCGGTGCTCAGGACGATCGAGCACGAACACATCACGATCCTCGTCGTCGCCCCGTCCCGGCTGTACCAGTTGCTGGACGATCCTGATCTCGCCAACACCGACACGTCCAGCCTGCGACTGCTCGTGTACGCGGGTGCGCCCACCACCCGCACCCGCTTGGCGCAGGCGCTGAACCGGTTCGGCCCGATCCTGTCGCAGAGCTACGGGCAGACCGAGACCCGGATGATCTCAGTACTCGATCCGGCCGATCACAGCCGGCCGGAACTGTTGGGCTCGGCGGGCAGGCCGCGGCAGGGCGTTGAGGTCGAGATCCGTCCTGCGGACGATCGCCAGGCGGTGGCGGCCGGCACCGTCGGCGAGGTGTGCGTGCGGTCACCGTTCACGATGACCGGCTACTGGCGGCAGCCCGAGCTGTCCGCGAAGACCATCCGGGACGGCTGGCTGCACACCGGCGACCTGGGATACCTCGACGAGGACGGCTACTTGTACCTGGTGGATCGCATGCACGACGTGATCATGGTCAACGGCTACAACTGCTACAGCTTCGAGGTGGAGGACACACTCGCCAGCCACCCGTCCGTCTGCAGCGCTGCGGTGATCGGCCTGCCGGACGAGTGGTCCGGAGAAGCGATCCATGCCGCGGTCGTGCCCCGGCGCGGTGCACAGGTGACCGACGACGAACTGCGGGATCTCGTGCGCGAGCAACGGGGCCGGCCGTTCACGCCGAGGACGATCCACTTCCTGGCCGAGATCCCGCTGACTCCGCTCGGCAAGGCGGACAAGCCGGCGGTGCGGGCAGAACTGGCCAGACGGTTGGGCGCACGCTGACGCGGACGCACGATGTGTCGCATCCCGTATCAGCTCCCGGTGACCGTGAGGTTGTCGAAGCGCACGAGCACCGGCGACCCGCTGGAGTGTGAGGTCACGAATATCCCGGCGTCCTGGGTGGCAGCTTGGCCGGGCACGGTGGCCGTGCCGACCTGCGTCCAGGTGGCGTCGTCGGTCGAGTAGTAGCCGGTATAGGTCGAGCCGTCCCGGACCAGCTTGAGGTAGACCGGCGTGGTCATCGCGATCGTGCCGTTGGCCGGGGTCACGGAGTCGATCGAGTCGCCGCCGTTGCTGTCGTACTCGAGTTGGATGCCGCCGCTGGGGGAGACGTAGAGGATCACGCCCTCCGGCGTGCTGCCCGAGCCGGGGATCGAGTCGCGCACGATGATCCCGGCCTTGCCGTATCCGCTCAGCTCGCCGGCCGAGGTGACCTCGGTGGTCACCGTTGACGAGGCGGCGACCGCGCCGCTCTGGTAGATCGAGGTGTACGCGTCGGCGTCGGTCCACAGGTCGGCCCCGGCACCGGAGACCGCGAACTGGTCGCCGATCTGGCCGTACTCGGCCGGGGCGTCGCCGGCTGAGGAGTACGTCAGGTACGGCGCCTGCACCGGGGTGGCGATGGCGACCGTCTGGGTTCCGGACGACGTGGCGTGTCCGCCCGGCCAGGTATAGGTCGCGCTGTCGGTCAGCGTGTCGGTCTCCAGCGGCTCGGTGGCCGTCGGCGCGGTCACCGCGAAGCTCGCCGATACCGTCCCTCCGGTCTTGATGTTGCTGAACTTCGTGCTGCCGGTCGGGGCGAGCTTCCAGCCCGTGGGGCCGGTGAGCGCGAGGGTGGCCTGCTTGATCGTGTCGTGGCCGTAGTTGGTCAGCGTGACGGTCGCGTCGACCGGTGTGCCGGGGGTGGCCGTGGCCGGCAGTCCGGTGTCGGACACCGTGACGTCGGGGGCTGCGTTACCCGACGGGGCGCCCTTCGAGACCCGGTACATCACCACGCCGTGGGCGGGGACGTTGGCTGCGATCGTGCCGGCGCTCTCGGTCTCGGTGTTCGTCCACAGATTGTCGAGGCCGTACTGCGAGGCCTTGGGCAGGCCCGCCTCGGCGGCCGTGGTGCTGATCGTGGCGGGGGAGCCGGTGGAGTTGAACAGCACGATCGCGTGGTCGCCGTTGGCCAGCGGCTTGGAGAGCACCCACAGCCCGTTGTCGCCGGCCGGCTCGCCGCCGGCCGGGATCGGCACCGCCTGCTCGCCCAGCGGGTCCTGGTCGACCGCGATCACGGCCTTGTTCTCGTAGATCCCCAGGTCGGTCGCGCTGATCGAGCGCAGGTCGGTGCCGGCGATCAGCGGTGCGTCCATCGCGGCCCAGAGGCTGAACTCGCTCTGGTACTCGGTGGTGGTCATCCCGCCGTTGCCGACCTCCAGCATGTCCGGGTCGTTCCAGGCGCCGGGCTTGGAGTAGGGGTAGAGCCAGACGTTGGTCTGGAAGTTCGAGAGCATGCTCGCGTAGTCGTCCGAGATGTCGCCGGTGGTGCGCCAGGAGTTGCCGACCTGCGGCGCCCACTCCCAGGGGTCGTTCACGCCCCACTCGCACAGGCTGTAGAGAATCGGGCGGCCGGTCGCGGCCAGGGCGTCGCGCATCGCCGTGTAGCGGTCGATGTACTGCTGCTGCGTGGTGCTGCCGTCGTTGTTGCAGTTGTCGTACTTGAGGTAGTCCACGCCCCAGGACGCGAATGTCTGAGCATCCTGAGCCTCGTGGCCGAGGCTGCCGGGGTAGCCCGCGCAGGTCGCGGTTCCGGCGTCCTCGTATATGCCGAGCTTGAGGCCGAGGCCGTGGATGTAGTCGGCCGCCACCTCGATCCCGCTCTCGCCGTTCGGGCCGGGCGGGAACTTCGCCGGGTCGGGCACGAGGTCGCCGCTGGCGTCGCGCTGCGGCTCGAGCCAGCAGTCATCGATGTTGACGTACTCGTAGCCGTCCTTCTTCATGCCGTTCGCGACCATCTGCTGGGCGGTCTGTTCGACCAGCGCCGCGGAGACGTTGCAGCCGAAGGCGTTCCAGTCGTTCCACCCCATCTGCGGGGTCGAGGCGAGGCCGTTGGCCAGGGCGGCCGCCGGGGGCGCGGCCGCGACCTGGGCGGCTACCGGGGCGACGACGGTCAGTGCCACGGTCACGACGGTGGCGGCGAGGCCGGACATGCCGCGCCGGGCTCTGGGATGGTGCTCGTGGACTGACATGGATCACCCTTGTGGTGGTGGGAACGGTGACGCCTGGCTTACAGCGTCCACTGCTGGTTGCTGCCTTCGTTGCAGGTCCACAGCTCGACCGGGGAGCCGTCGGAGGTGTTCGCGCCGGTCACGTCCAGACACAGTCCGGACTGCACGCCGGTGACGGTGCCGTCGCTGTTGAGGGTCCACTGCTGGTTCGCCTGGCCGTTGCACGGCCAGATCTCGACCTTGGTGCCGGCCGTGGTCTGGTTGTTGTAGGCGTCCAGGCACATCTGGGTGCTGCTGCCGGTGTAGACGGTCAGCTGGCCGGAGGCGGTCTGGGTGAAGACCTGGTTGGATCCGCCGTTGCAGTCCCATATCTCCAGCTGTGTGCCCGGCGTCGTGCTGAAGTCGTTCACGTCCAGGCACTTGGCGGACCCGATCGCGTTGACCATCCCGGTCGGGTACACCGTGGTGTTCGTGCCGCCGGAGACCCGGTACATCACCGTGCCGTGCGCCGGCACGGACGCGCTGATCGAACCGCCGGTGGTCGACGTGGCTCCGGACCACAGGTCCTGGAGGGTGTAAGAGGACGCACCCGTCTTGCCGACCGCGGCGGCGGTGGTGGCGATCGTGGCGGCCGAGCCGGTCTCGTTGAACAGGGCGACCGACACGTCCCCGTTCGCCAGCGGCTTGGCCAGCACGTCCAGCCCGCCGCTCGAGGAGACCTGGATCGCCTGCGCGCCCAGCGAGTCCTGGTCGACGGCGATCACACCGGGGTTGGTCAGGATCGACAGGGTGGTGCTGCTCGCGTCGGCGATGTTGGTGCCGGCGATCAGCGGCGCGGCCATCTCGGCCCAGAGGCTGAACTCGCTCTCGTCCTCGGTCGCCGACATCCCGTTGCCGACCTCGAGCATGTCAGGGTCGTTCCAGTGCCCCGGCCCGGCCCACTGGGCCATCGCGACGTTGGCGTGGTAGATGGCGAGCATGCGGGCGTAGTTCGCCTGGATGTCGTCGGTGGTGCGCCAGGAGTCGCCGACGCCCGCGCCCCAGGTCCACACGCTGTTCTGGCCCTGGTTGCACAGGCTGAACAGGATGCTGCGACCGGTCGCGGCCAGCGCGTCGCGCATCGTCTGGTAGTCGGTCTCGACGTCGGAGCCGTTGCTGTTGCAGTCGTCGTACTTGAGGTAGTCCACGCCCCAGGACGCGAAGGTCTGCGCGTCGGTGCTCTCGTGCCCGAGGCTGCCGGGGTACCCGGCGCAGGTGTTGGTCCCGGCGTCCTCGTAGATGCCGAACTTCATGCCGAGCGAGTGGACGTAGTCGGCCACGACCGCGATGCCGCTCTCGCCGTTCGCGCCGGCCGGGAACTTCGTCGGGTCGGGCACGAGCTGCCCGGCGCTGTCGCGGCTCGACGACATCCAGCAGTCGTCGACGTTGACATAGTCGTACCCTGCGGCCTGCATGCCGTCGTCGTGCATCGCCAGCGCCGTGGACTCGATCAGCGACGCCGAGACGCTGCACCCGTAGGCGTTCCAGTCGTTGAAACCCATCTGCGGGGTCAGCGCCAGCCCGTTGGCCAGCGCCGGCCGGGCCCCGCCGGCGACGGCCGGCGAGGCGGTCGCGGTGGCGACGGCGAGTGTGGCCACGCCGGCCAGCGCCACGGTGGCGGTCAGCAGGAGCCGGGTGAGGTGCGGGCGGCGCGCGTGTATGAGGGGCAGATGCCTCACGGAGACTCGACCTCCGACGTTTGAATGTGTTGGTACTGAGAGGCCGTTCTGCGCCGGAGCGGCATCGAGTGGGTGATTCTGTTCGATGTTTTTAACTCTCGTTTGAAAGACTGTCAATCAGTGAGGCGATTCCTTTTGATTTTGTTGAACCTGATCGGGTTGAACCGGCCGGGAAAAGGCCGATGCGCGCAGTGCCCCGGCAGAGCGGGCCACTACGCGCATCGACGTGCCGACGGTGTGGTTGGTTATTCAGTCACAGCAGGACGCGGTGCTGCTTGACGAACGGGAGCTTCGCCCACAGGGCGCCGAGCCCGAACCTGTTGGCGGCGCCGAACACCCCCACGGCGAGCAGCGCGAGCGCGTCCATCACGTGCTCGTCGACGAACGGGTTGGTCGAGCCGGTGGCCGCCCCGGTGGAGGTGTACCGGGCCGGCGGGAAGGCGGCGAACCACATGAACGCCACCAGGAGGATGCCGGCCACCGCCGCGAACCGCACGCCGATGCCGAGGACCAGCGCGGCGCCGATGCCGGCCAGGCCGATCATGAACAGCCAGTCCGCCCACGCCTGCCCGGCCCAGGCGTTGAACCAGGATTGGAACGGCCCGACGGAGACGCTGGACAGGTACCCCTTGGTCGGCGATCCGCCGTGGATCCACGCCCTGCTCGACGGGGTGGAGTAGCCCAGGCCGAAGGTCTTGTCCAGGAACGCCCACAGGAACACGAACCCGGTGCCGACCCGCAGCAACGCGATGGCCGCCTCCCTGATGCCGACCGCGCTGAGCGTCGCCGTCCTCGCTTCGGACGCCGTACGCGTGCGCGGTCGAGCGTGGACCCGGTCGCCGAAGTGCAAGCCATGCTGAGTGGCCATGCGTATCATCCGCCTTTCTCGGTGCAGAGGGGCGCCGCGAACCCACGATCAGCGTCGCGGCCGAGTCCGCGGTGCGCTACGGGCCGAAGGTCCCGGACATCGGGCCGTGTGGCGGGGTGCCGGGGCTACGGCTCCGCAGGATCTGGCAGGCATTTTCATCGACGCACATGTTCGGTCGCCGCACCACCCGATACGCCCATTCAGGCGAACGCCGAGCCTGGTGCGCCGCCTTGAGGGCTTCGGCATCCCGATCGCAGGGCCCGGTGGTACAGCTCGGCGGACTACATCTCGCCGAGGAATCCGGGATCGGCCGGGCCCATCTGCCGCGCGAAGTCGCCGGCGATCCCGAGCAGTTCGCCCATCGGCACGGCGCGCCTGCTGGTCGCGGCAAGGTTCTCCTGCGCCTCCTCGCTCCACAGCCAGGGAATCACCGAAATCCCCTGCGCGAGGGTCAGCGCTGCGGCCTCCTGCTGCCAGTCAGGCCAGCGCAGACCTGCGTAGAACTTCTCCAGCCGACCCGACAGCAGCCAGGAGATCCACGCCGAGTGGCCCATCTCCAGGGGTTCCCACGCCAGCTTTTCCGGGGCGAAGTACGTCATCTGCCCCGGCGCACCGGGACGGCCCGCCGCCGCCGGATCCGCGCCGTTCAGAGCGAACACCCCGCCCAGGACGTCGTGGCCGACGATCAGGCCCGCCGCGGGATGCCAGGCCGGGTCGAAGACCGCGGGGAACGCGTTGACCTGGGCCAGGCTCGGCAGGCCGCCGGCATCTGTGCCGCCTGAGCCGCCACCGAACACCCGGACCCAGCCTTCGTCCAGAACCAGGCCGCCGCTGTTCAGCATCACGGCGCCGAGGACCGAGCGGGCGGTGACCTGCATCTGCAGCAGGCCGCGGCGTGCCTCGTCCGGGTCGGCCGGCAAGACCCGCACCGGCGCAGCGCCGGCCGCGAACAGTGCCTGGAGCTCCGGCCAGGCCGGGTCGTCCACCGTGATCAGTTCATTGAGTTCGCGCATCGACCGATGATCGCAGCGATTCTCTTCGGCGTCGACACCGGCGTCACAGGCACAAGGCTGGCGTAGCGTGGCCTTCGTGGTCGTGAATGCCGAGCAGGCCGAGGACTGGAACGGAGCCAGCGGGCTGGAGTTCGTCGAGCAGCGCGAGCGGCACGAGCGGATGCTGGGCCGGCTGACGGCGCGGCTGCTCGCCGCCGCGCGGATCCGGGACGGGGAGAACGTCCTCGACATCGGGTGCGGCTGCGGCGCTGTGACCATCCCGGCGGCGCGTGCCGCCGGCGGCGGGCGTGCACTGGGCGCGGACTTCTCCCGGATCCAGGTGGCCGAAGCGCGCCGGCTCGCCGCCTCCGCCGGGGTCGCCAACGCAGGGTTCGAGGTCGTCGACGTCCAGGTGCACCCGTTCGGGACCGGGGTGTTCGACGTCGCGCTGAGCAGCTTCGGGGTGATGTTCTTCGACGACCCGGCGGCGGCGTTCGGCAACGTGCGCAGGGCGCTGCGGCGCGGCGGCCGGCTGGCGTTCCTCTGCTGGCGCACCCTCGCCGAGAACCCCGTCTTCACCACCAGGTTCGCCGAAGCCGCGGCGGCTCTCGGCGTCGGCGAGCCGCCTGGGCCGTCGGCTGCTTTCTCGCTGGCCGACACCGGCCGGGTGCGCGCTTTGCTGAGCGGCGCGGGGTTCGGCGGCATCGAGTGCGCGAAGGCGGACGAGCCGATGCTCGTCGGCGGCGACGTGGACGACGTGTTCGAATACGAACGTGCGTCCCCGACCGCCTGCGAGATCCTGGCCGGGCTCGGTCCGGCACAGGCCGCCGAGCTGACCGGACTGGTGCGGGACCGCCTGGCGGCCTACGCCTCGCCCGAGGGCGTGACCATGCCCGGCGCGGCCTGGCTGGTCACGGCGCGCGCCGTGTGAAAACAGCCTACTGCGACACGTGCGCCCCGCTGCCAGGCATGCGGTAAACCGAGACGTGGGAGCGGGACTCGGCGGTGAATTGGCGGCGCCGGGCGGTCCGTGAACCCACGAAACAAAGCGCTTACACAATCGGCAGTTCCCTGACTTTTCGGACAGCAGTACATTCACCGTGCCTTCGGCGTCCGAGGTCTGCGCGATTGCGCCGATCGCCGGCCCGGCCGCCACTACCCACGCGAAGGAGTCCACTGCACATGGTCAGACGACTGCCCACTGTTCTGGCAGCGCTCACGCTCGCCCTGGCCCTGCCCGCGCTCGCCGCCCCCACGACGGCCGCCGGCCCGCACGCGGCCGACGCGGCCGCCGCACGCCTCGTGCCCGGCGGCCTGTTCAGGCCGGCCCCCGACGCCGGGAACCGCAACGACGTCAAGGCCGGTAACACGGTTCTCACCTACTCGACGAACTGGTCCGGGTACGCGGTGATCGGCGGCACCTTCACCACCGCGACCGCCACCTGGGTCCAGAACGCGATCACCTGCACCAACAGGCGCGACGACACCGACATGTCCCCGTGGGTCGGCCTGGACGGCTTCAACGACAACACCGTCGAGCAGACCGGGACCTCCGGCGACTGCAACGGCACGTCGAAGGACTACTACGCCTGGTACGAGTTCTATCCGGCGAACTTCGTCACCATCAACAAGACCGTGGATCCCGGAGACACGTTCACCGGCACCGTGACCAACACCTCCGGCAAGTCCTACTCGCTGAAGCTGACCGACGACACGCAGGGCTGGTCGTTCAGCACCACCGGGACGGAGAGCGCGACCGACGCGTCGGCCGAGGCCGTGATGGAGGAGGCCGCCAACTACCTGACCCAGTGGAGCGGAACGGACCCCTTCACCAGCTTCACCGTCAACGGCCAGCCCGTCGGCGGCTTCACCGCGTCGCAGTACACGATCGAGCAGATGGAGATCCAGGACGGCAGCACCCTGTGCGACTCGACCTCGTCCCTGAGCGCCAACGAGAACTTCACGGTCGGCTGGCTGAATCTGTGCTGACTGCTGACCGCTGACCGCGAGCCGCTGATCCCGTGAGCGGCTGTTCCGTGGAACGCGCCGTGGCCGTGGTCCCTGCTGCAGGACCTTGACACCGCGCGCTGCGGCCCCCGCCTGATCGGTCGTGTCCTTCGCGAAGAAGTACGCGCCGTCGGACGGGGGCCGCGCCCGCGCCGGGAGTAGCGTTGGGGCCATGGCTTTCGGGTCGTCGGGCGCCGGGTCCGACTTCGCAGTCACCGTCCATCAGAACAAGCATCTTCCGGCCGGCGGGCGCTTGGTCGAGGCCGTGCTGAGCGTGCAGGTCTCGGAGATCCTGGACGCCGTTCCCGGGGGCGGCGCGAGCAGCGCCGAGATCATCATCGTGGACTGCTCCGCGTCGATGAAGTCGCGGCACAAGTTCGACGCGGCCCGGCAGGCGACGGTCGCGGCCCTCCAGGTGCTGCGCGACGGCGCCGCCTTCGCGGTGGTCGGCGGGTCGCACCGGGCCAGGTCCATCTTCCCGCCGGACGGCGGCATGGCGATCGCCGACGCGGGCTCCCGGGCCGCGGCGGTGCACGCGCTCGGGCGGCTTCGCGCTTCCGGGGGCACGAAGATGAGCCGGTGGCTGGAGCTGGCCCGGCAGACCTTTGATTCGCACCCGGCGCAGTTGCGGCACGCGCTGCTGCTGACCGACGGGCGAAACGGCGACCTGCGCGGCGAGATGGACCGCGCGCTGCAGGACTGTCAGGGCGTGTTCACCTGCGACTGCCGCGGCGTGGGCACCGGCTGGCGGGTCGAGGAGCTGCGGCGCATCGCGACCGCGCTGGGCGGCACGGTGGACATCGTGCCGGAACCGGACGGGCTGGCGAGGGAGTTCGCCGCGGTGATGCGCTCGGCGATGCACAAGCAGGTCCCCGAGCTCACCCTGCGCGTGTGGACGCCGGTGCAGGCGAGTATCCGATCCCTGAAACAGGTCGCGCCGACCGTCGAGGACCTGGCCGGCCGGGCCGCGCCGCGCAGCGCCCAGATCGCGGACTACTCGACCGGCGCGTGGGGCGCCGGCGAAAGCCGCGAGTACCACCTGGTCGTCGAGACCGCCCCGGGCGAGCCCGGCCACGAGATCCTGGCCGCGCGCGCCAGCCTGGTCGTGCCGACGCCGGGCGGGCCCGCCGTGGTCGCGCAGGGCCTGGTGACCGGGGCGTGGACCGCGGACGCCGGGCTGTTCGCCGCACTCGACCCGCACGTGGCCCACTACACCGGCCAGGCCGAGCTGGCGGCGGCGATCCGCGACGGCCTGGCCGCGCGCCGGGCCGGCGACCGGGCCGGCGCGACGGCGCTGTTGGGCCGGGCCGTGCAGCTGGCCGGCCAGTCCGGCAACGCCGAAGCCGCCCGCCTCTTGGCCGCGGTGGTCGACGTGGACCCGGTGACCGGCACCGCGCAGCTCAAGCAGCGGATCGCGGATGCGGACGAGATGGCGCTCGACGCGCGTTCCACCCGGACGGTGATGCCGAGGCGTAGAGCAGGGACCTAGTCTCAATACCACGCGACGACGATGATCAGGGCCTCGTCGGCGCGCTGTTTATGTCTCGCTGGCGAGACACGGACACGGCACCGAACGCTTCTACCGTCACTCCCGAAGGCGAATCCCGCAGCGAGCGGGCCGCATACACCGAGGGGAGACAGGCCATGAAGCTCACGATCCGTGTCGCCGCCGGCCGGCTCGTCGCCGCGGCGCTGCTGGTGACGGCGGTGGCCGCGCCCGCCGCCGCGACCACCACCGGCGACCACTCCGGAGTCCAGGACGTGCTGAGCCTCGCGGTGGGCGAGGGCGGTCTGCCCGGGGCGAGCGCCCGGATCGTCGACGGCCGCGGGCCGGGCTGGTTCGGCAGCGCGGGAGTGGCCGACCTCGCCACCGGAGTCCCGCCGCAGCCGCAGGAGCGGTTCCGGATCGGCGGCACCAGCCAGGCCTTCGTGGCCACCGTGATGCTCCAGTTGGTCGCCGAGCACAGGGTGGGCCTGGACGACCCGGTGGAGAAATGGCTCCCCGGCCTGGTCGACGGCAACGGCTACGACGGCAGCCAGATCACCGTGCGGGAGCTGCTGAGCCAGACCAGCGGGATCTACAACTACGACCTGTCCGCCACTGTTCTGGCCGACGCCATCGGCACCGCCTATCTGCAGCACCGCTTCGACAGCATGACGCCCGATCAGCTGGTCGGCCTCGCCACCGCCTATCCTCCGGTCTTCGCCCCTGGCACCTCGTGGGGCTACTCCGACACCAACTACGTGCTGGCCGGCCTGATCATCGAGAAGGCCACCGGCCGCAGCCTGGCCGACGAGATCGAGGACCGGATCGTCCGCCCGCTCCGCCTGACCGGCACCTACGAGCCGGCCGCCGGCGACACCGGGATCGACGGCCCGCACGTCCTGGAGTACTCCCACCTCAACCAGTACGGCCCCGGCATCCCGTCCTACGACGTCACCGAGCTGAACCCGGCCTGGGTCTTCGCCACCGGCGACGTGATCTCCACCACCGGGGACCTCGACACCTTCTACGGCGCGCTGCTCGGCGGCCGCCTGCTGTCGCCGGCCGAGCAGCGCGAGATGTTCGACATGACCCGGGCCGACACCTGGTTGCCGGGCTCCACCTACGGATACGGCCTGGGCATCTCCTCGACCGCCCTGTCCTGTGGCACGACCGTGTACGGCATGTGGGGCGCCATCGAGGGCTCCTGGACCGCGGTCTACGGCACCCGGGACGGCAGCCACGTGCTTGCGACGAACGTCAACGGCGACTGGCTCTACGGCGCGCAGTGGTCCCTGCCGGTCCCGATCAGCGCCTTCACCGCCGAACTGGAGGCAGAGTTCTGCGGCTGAGATTCGCTGGCGAGGCACAAGCTACTGCCGACCCTGGGCATCCGCAGTGCGGCGCACGGCCAGGAGTTTCGCGACCCGGCACAGCCACAGAGCCGTGACATCCGCGTGGGCTGCGGCGTCGGGGGGTCCGGTCGCGCCGCCGGCAGGGCTCGCCCCGCCGCTCACCGCGGCGGCCTGCGCGGCGGCGACCAGCCACCCCTGGGCGAGTTGTGCGGCGAAGGCTCCGGGCAGCGGCTCGGGCAGGCGCGCGGCCTGCTCCAGGCCCATCGAGCGCACGCAGTAGGCCAGGAACTCCACCGGATACACCCCGACTCCGGTCGCGTCCAGCAGGGCCGCGCCGGCCACGGCGGCGTCCCGCAGGAGCAGGGCGCGGGCCGCGCCGCCCCACAGCAGGCCGCGGGTGATCGCGGTTTCGATCTCCTCGGCGGTCATCTGCGCGGAAGCCATCTGTTCGGCGGTCATCCGGAGGCCTCGGGGAAGGTCAGGTGCGCGGACGGGGAGGGGGCGGCGGCTACGGTCACGGTCACGACGTAGGTCGCGACCTCGCAGCCGTCCTGCTGGACCGGGGGAGGGACCGGCAGGCTCGCCGGGCACGGCAGCGTGGCAGGGTTCTGCGCCTGCAGCGAACCGGCTCCGGGAGCCGAGACGACGAGCGCCAGCGCGACGGTGAACACGCCGTGCGTCCGCCACGGGTATCGCGCCTCGACCGATTCGGCGGAGCACTCGCCTGCGGTTGTGGTTGCGGCCGCGGCCGCGGCAGCCGCTGATGCGGAGGCGGTCGGCGTCGGGGTCGGCGTCGGGCAGGGTGTCTGCGTCGTGGCCTGATACGTCTGCGTGGGAAGCGCGCCGACGGAACCGGCTGTGTCGAGCGGGATCCAGCGGAAGTACGGATACGATTCGTTCAGGGTGACGGTCAGCGGCCGGCGACGAGTCCCCGGCCGGGTAGGGGAAGGTCGTGGTCGTCTCATGGCCGAACCGCCCGCCGCTGTACGTGGTCGTCGCGCCGATCAGCGAGGCGAACTGGGGGTCGGGGAAGCCCCGGGTCAGGAACAGCGCGAGCACCGGGTCGTTCTCGATGGCCGCCATCGTGGTCGAGGCCGCCACACAGTCGTTGACAGAGCCCTGGCCGAAGACGCTCTGCCCGTCGTAGAGGGCGTTGGAGCCGTTAGGGGCCTGATCGAGCTCGGAGGTCCCGAGGTTGACGTCGAGGTACTGAGCCAGCTCGGTGGGGTTCTTGCCGAACGGGGCGATCGCCTTGTCGAAGGCCTCGAGGGTGCTGATCGGATAGCCGCAGCTGAGCGCCTTCCACAGGTACGCGGCCTCCTGCGGTGAGCCGGCCTGGTCCAGCAGCTGCTGGAACTTCGCCTGGTCGGCGGCGTTCATCGCGTCCAGCCGCTGGGAGGCGAGGTTCAGCGCGTTCGCATCGAGGACGTACACGCCCGCGCCGGTGCCGGGCAGGGAGCCGGCGGCGGCGCCCCCGTCCTGCGTGACGGCGAGCATCACCGCGGTGTCCGCGTCCTCGGTCGAGGCCGCCATCCAGCCGGCCCGCGCGTCGGTGGCGGCGTACTGGTCGAGCAGGCCGACGAGGGTGGTCGCGGCGGAGTTCAGGCCGCTCCAGGCCTGCACCCGCGCGTTCAGCGCGTTGGCGGCCGAGTTCAGCACCGTGACGAACCGGCCGATGGTCGCGCTCGAATTCGCAGTGGCGATCGACCGGTATTCGGCGGGGACCGGTTCCAGGGCGGCGAAGCCGCTCGCGTCCTTGGGGATCACCGTGTTCAGCGCCCCGGCGTAGGTGTTCAGGGCCTGGACCACATCACAGAGCCCTGAACTGACGACCCCCAGCTCCGTCTGCACCGCCTGCAGGACGCTCGTCGCGCTCTGCCAGGCCGGCCCGCTCCGGCTGGCCGGCAGTTTCACGGTGTTCGCGGTACCCACCGCGGTGGCCGCGTTTCCGGCCTGCGTGGAAGCATCCTGATAAGTCTGCGCGATCGAGTGTATCTGCGCGACGGATCCGGTGATCGCCGGGGTCGCCAGGGCCGTCGTGCTCGTCACCGCACACCCACCGCGTTGATGGAGCCGGTCACCTGCGCCTCGGTCTCGCGGTACCTCTGGGCCGTGGTCATCAGCCGGTCGATCAGCTCCGAGAGGGCTGCGATGTCCTCGTCGAACTCGTCGAGGAAGGCCGTGCAGAAGGCGTTCCAGGCGGTGACCACCTCCGGGGCGGCGAACACCGAGTCGTCGTCCCCCGCCGACGAGGTGGCGCAGACCTGGCCGAACGCGGTGTTCAGGTCGTCATACGCCTGGCCGAGCTCCCCGGCCACCCCGCCGAGCGCCGCCGGGTCCACCGCGAACCCGTCACCGCCGCCCGGATCTACCCGCATCGGGCACTTCCCTCCGGCTCCGTCCCGACCCCGACCGCGCCCCCGGGCGCACCACGGGGCGCGCGGCGGGCGGATTTCTGGAGCAGTCTGCCATCGCCTGGCGAGGACGGCCAGAGTGTCGTCCCAGCCATCGGCGAGGGCGTGCCGGGCAGCCGGTTCGCCCGCGACTCGGGCGAACCGGCTGCCTTGCGGTGCCTATGGCGCTACAGCGTTACGGCACTATGGCACTACGGAGTTGACCGATGTACCCCAGTTGGCGAACCCGTCACGGGTGCCACCGCAGGTTCCGATGGTCAGGGTGAAAGCCGATCCCGTGCAGGTCTGGTGCGGAATGTACTCGCCGGCGAAGTAGACGCGCCCGGCGTAGTAAATCGCCCAGCTGTAGTCACCCCAGCGCGGGCTGGTGGGACCGGGGTAGCCCAGATACTCGCCGAACCCGTCCTGCGGGGACTTCCCGAGGTCGGCGACGTTGATCACGGAACCGAGCAGCCCGCCGGAAGTGCTCGTCAGCCTGCCGTAGGCGGTGCTGGGATAGAAGTCGTTCCCGGTCAGCGTGAACGTCATCACCGCCGCGCCGCCGTCACGTGCGGGGGAGCCGCCCGCGCCGATCGCCGCGAAGGCCACATCCTCATGGGCCGCCGAGACGTATCCCTGGCTGCTCAACGTGAAGACGCCGGTGGTGTCGAAACTGCGCGTTCCGACCACCCAGTACGCGACCGCCTGGTGCACCTCGGACGCGGACCCGAACATCTGGTCCACCTCCGTCTCGGTGCCGCCCCACAGCTGACCCTGGGCCTGCGACAACTGCGTCATGAAGTCGCCGTTGGTCGCGATGCCGCCCTCGGGACAGCTCGCGGGCGGGGACGCGCCCGCCGACAGGCCCGCCGCGCCGCACTCGTCGCCGAGCGGAATCGGGCCGGCCTTCTGCGCGGCCAGCGGATCGGGGTCGATGTAGAACTCGGTGCCGGAGAAGAGCTGCCCGCCGAACCTGATGGCGCCGAGATCCGCGGGGTTGTTCAGTGCGCTGAGCCCGGTCCAGTCGAAGGCTGCGATCCGGGTGTCGCCCTGCCCGAAGTAGTCCAGCGTGTCCATCATGAACCCTGAGCCGCCGTGGCTGTTGTCCCACTGGCTCGGATCCGCTGCCTGCGCCGGGATCGCCGCAAACCAACACGTGACGCCCGCGGTGGCGGTACAGGTCCCGTTCGGCGTCGCGAGCAGGCCCATGTTCTCGATCGCCACCGTGAAGCTCCGGTTCGGCGCGCCGCCGGGACCGGCGACCGGCCAGCCGAGTTCCAGTGCCGTCTTGTCGAACGCGAACTCCTGCGCGCCGTTGAACCCGCCGCCGCCGAAGCCGGGTGCGCCGGCGGTGAGCGGGAACTCGTCGTAGAAGAGCAGGAAGGCGTCGCGGGTGGCGCCGATCTTCGCGAAGTCGTTGAGCAGGAAGGGGTAGCCCGGCTCGTTCGGGTTGTAGTCGGCGTTGACGAAGTACACGTTGTACGGCCCGAACGGGTCGTTGCCCCGCGTGACGGCGAGCCCCTCGCGGCAGGCGTTCGCGACCGCGTTGAAGCAGCCGGCGAACGCGCCCCCGCTGGACTCGCTGTTCGTGGAGGCGAACTCGGTGAAGAACCAGTGCCCGCCGTTGCTCGCGTCGTACAGGCAGGAGATGTCGCCGCCGCTGCTCCAGCCCCGGCCGGTCAGCCCCATCAGGGTGTCCAGAGGAATGACCTGCGAGATCCGCTGGAGCTTGGTGTTGAAGATCAGGATCTCGCCGATGTTGTCGCTCTCGACGATGTAGCCGTTGCCGGCGCACAGGCCCTGGTCCGGCGGCTCGATGTCGGGGAACGGCTGGAGCTCCGAGACGATCTTGGCGCTGTCCACGGTGGTCAGCCCGGTCACGCCGGTGGCGCCGCCGCTGCCCTGGCCCACCTGGTCACAGCCCGCCCCGGCCGGCTTGCAGCTCACGGCCGGTGGCGTGGGGGTGGCGGCGCTCTTGGCCGCCGCGGGCAAGGAGATCGTGTGCGGATCACCCGCCAGGATGGCAGCCGCGTTGGCCCGCTCGCGCGCGGTGATCGTCACCGTCGACGCGGCCGCAGCAGAGGCCTGCGCCTGGCCGCCGAGGACCAGCGACCTGGTGGACGGGGTCTGATACGGACCCGACAGCAGCGAGCAGCCGGCCGCCGCACAGCCGGTGGCCGCCGGCCCGGTGAACGTCGGCGACTGGTCGCCGAGGCTCGAGGAAGTCACGCTGCTGGCACTGGTTCGCGTGGTCGCCGCCGCGGCAGCCGCCCCTCCCGGGACGGCCGCCAGCGCGACCGGCAGGGACAGCAGTGCGGCGAACATGGCAGTTTTCGACCTGATCATGAACTCACCGACCTTCGGGAGGAACCCGTGCTTCGATGAAGCCGCCGGCCGCGGCACAACGGGGACCATCGTCCATCCGGTCATCGGACACCGTCAATGAGTAAGCACCGGTAATAAGTAGTCGTAACAGTGCACGAACGACGTCTGGGTTCAGCCCGCCCTGCCCAGTATGTAACGTGTCGCGTAATGTGGATCAGAACATGGAGTTGATCAGGCGGTCCAGATTCGGATGCGTCGGGCGCAGCGGGGCGAGGACCGTGTCGACGAGGTGCCGCCAGAGCCGTGCCGACACGGAATCCCTCAAGCGAGTCAGCCCATTGAAGCTCGCCGACAGCGGTGCGTGCGCGGCGGACTCGTCAGCCATGGTTCGGGCCAGGGCGTCGATGCGGGTATCGGCGGGCACTGTGGCGGCTCGCAACACCAGGATCGCCAGCGCCGCCACCCGATCCGGGTGTCGGTGGTCGGAATCTTGAAGATGCGCGTCTTCGCGCGCTTCGCTGACTGCCCGCCACGCGAGCAGTTTTTCGGCCAGTTCCGGCATGTCGCCGCCGAGGGTCAGACAGCTGTCGACCAATTGCGCGGCGATGTCGGCCAGGTGCAGGTGCGCTCCGAACGGGTCGTGGCCGGCGATCCGGAGCAGATGTGAGCGGGTGATCTGGCCGTTGAGCCGGTCGAACAGGGCCGAGGCCGACTGGGGCCAGCCGGGCAGGTCGTGGACGGTCAGCCGGGTCTGTTGCGGGGGGATGAGGCGGATGTCGACCGGCGCGGCGCAGAACGGCCGGGTGCACCGGCCCGGGTCGGCACAAGCGTGTCCAGGGTCTGCTGGTGTCAGGGCACGATCCTGGCGCGGGCGGGGCGATCGGCTGCGGCTCACAGACAGATAGTGTGCCCGGTCGCCGGCCCGGACCTCCTGCTCAGCCCTCCGCGCGGATGGCGAGAGTGCGGCGTCGAGGCTCGATGGCCATGTTGTTGGCGGCGGCGGCGTTGGGATGCGAGGCGTAGCGGCGCAGCGCGTCGTCAGCATCCTGCCGGCTGGCCCATAGGCTGACGACGAGCAGGTGTCCCGGGTCGTCGGCATCGACCAGCAGGTCATGGCTCAGATAGCCGTCGAAGCCGAGCATGTCGCGCCAGATGGCTTCGGTCACCGCCTGTCCGTCAGCCGCCTGTGCGGCGGCGAAGCGGGACTCCCAGATCGAGTAGATCGCCATGACTGCTGCTTCGCCGCACCGGCACCACCGCAACCGCGTCCGTACCCCGATCGAGGCAGGAGAGCTTCGCCATGATCCCCCACTACGACGGCTTGAGCTGCGTTCCGGCGCATCTTGCCACCGCTAATAAGCTCGCGGCGCTTGACCTGCCGCGCAAACCCGGCGAGCCCGTCGCGACGGTGACGATCGCCAGACGGCTCGGTAAGGACATCGTCTCCAACCTTTACGATATCGCCGCCGCCCCGCCCACCGAGGACAGCGCGCCGCAGCTCGAGGCTTCGGCCGCCGGCCGCGCGTTCGCCGCCTGTACCGGGTGCGGCGCCCGCCCCGACACCGGGCTGAGCCAGGGGACCGGCCAGTGTGAGGCCTGCCGGCACCTCGAAGCGCTGCGCACGGCGCACCGAGAGGCGCAGCGGCGCCGCGACCAGGCACAGGTCTGGGCGGCTGAGCGCGTGGCCGATGCGGCCACGCTGGTGGTCTGGATCGACGAGCACACCCCGCCCCCGGCGCCGTCCGGCCGGGCACGCAAACCGAACGCGCACACCCTGACCGCCGTGACCGCGCAGGGCGACGGCTTGCTGCGGCTGACCTACCGCCTGCTGGGCGTCGGACCGCGGGTGCGCTCCGTGCCCGATGGTGCGGTGGCCTTCGACGACGCGACCGCCGCGGTGGGCGCGCTCGGACAGCGGCAGTTCGTCACCTGGACATACCTCAACCTGTTGCATATGGTCCAGCTCGCCACCGGGCACGGTACGTCCCTCGCTGCGCACGGCGCTGCACTGGACACGTACGCCTCCTGGTGGCGCGGTGATATCGACCCGCACACCGCCCGGATCCGCCCGGCCATCGCGCCGGGCAACGCCGACCGGCTGGCCCTGCTGCTGCGCCGCATCGCCGCTTCCGGCGAGGGCGCTTGACCCTCACGCGGCGGCGGCCGACGTGGAGCGGCTGCGGGAGGTGCTGGCCTACCGGCGGCTCGGATTCGGGCTTCGGGAGGTCGCGGACCTGGTCGGCGACCGCTCCATCGACACGATCGGCCACCTGCGCCGACTGCGCGGCCTGCTGCTGGAACGGCGTGATCGCGCTGATGCCATGGTGGCGGCCATCGACAGGGAACTCGAGGCACGCGCGATGGGAGTGAGGACGACGCCGGAGGAACAGCTGGAGATGCTCGGTGCACGACTGTACGACGCGATCGGCGGCGCTTACACCGCCACGCGGCGCACCGAGCCGCGGATCGCCGCGCAGATCTGGGACGCGCTCGGGGACGCGCGGACGGTGCTGAACGTCGGGGCCGGCACCGGTTCGTACGAGCCCTGCGACCGTGACGTGACCGCGGTGGAGCCGTCGGCGGTCATGCGGTCGCAGCGGCCCGCCGACGCGGCGCCGTGCGTGGCCGCCGCCGCGGAGAGTCTGCCGTTCGAGGACCGGTCCTTCGACGCCGCGATGGCCGTCTCCACCGTCCACCACTGGCAGGACCCGATCGCCGGGCTGCGCGAGATGCGGCGCGTGGCCCGCCGCGTGGTGGTGGTCACGTTCGACGTCGACGAGCCCGGATGGCAGGACCGGTTCTGGCTGACCCGCGACTATCTGCCCGAGTTCGCCGGCGTCCTCGAGCACTTCCCCTCGCTGGCCGCGATGGCCGACGCGATCGCCGCCCACGCGGAACCGGTGCCCATCCCGTGGGACTGCGCCGACGGCCTGTTCGAGGCGTACTGGCGCCGACCGGGAGCGTATCTGGAGGATCACGTGCGCCGTGCGATGTCCGTGTGGACGAGGGTCGGGCCGCAGGTCGAGCAGCGGGCGGTGCGAAGCCTCGGCGATGACCTCGCCTCCGGCCGGTGGGACGAGCGCAACCGCGAACTCGCCGATCTCGACGTGGCAGACCTCGGCCTGCGCCTGCTCGTGGCCTGACCGCGTTTCACGTCGCGTGTGAGTCAATGGCCTGATCGACGAGTTCCCGGTACGTCGGACGACGCGGCGCGCCGAGCGGGCGATCATAACGAGCCGGTTAAGATGTGCGATCACTGCGATCCGGCGCTGGGAGCGGGTCCGAAGAGGGGGCGTCGATAGCCACCCGCTCTCAACCGGGAAGGGACGCCAATGGCTCCCCAGACTCCTGCGGATCATTCATACCCCGGGCAGACCCGCTCGAACGAAGCGCGTATCGGTGAGTCGCAGACCCTGCCGTTCGACGGACAGGCTCCCGCCCAGGAACCCCCGCGCCCGATGTCGCGCCGCTCGATCCTGCGCGGTGTCGCGGTCGTCGGCGCGGTCGGGGCCGCCGCGGCGGCCGGCGCGGGCTCGGTCATTGCGCTGGACCGGCCGACCGCGCAGCCGGCGACGCTGATGCCCGTGTCGAAGCCCGTTGCGATGGCTCCGATGGCGCAGACCGCGATGGCCGGGCCGCTCGTGGTCTACATCGCGGACACGACCAACGGACTGCTCGACGTGTTCGGGGACACCGGCGCGACGCAGGTCCACAACCCCGCCCTGGTCACTCAGCTCCTGAAGAACCTCAAGCTCGTCTAGCGAGTCTCCGGCACCACCAAACAGACACGGAGTCAGGCATGTCTTCGCACCGTGAGGCCCCCGAGATCAGCAAGGACCCGGTGGCCGACAGCACCGACGTCTACGCGTTCGTCAGTCCGGACCGCCCCGGCACCGTCACCCTGATCGCGAACTACATCCCGCTCGAGGGGCCGGCCGGCGGCCCGAACTTCTACGCCTTCGGCGACGACGTCCTGTACGAGATCCACGTCGACAACAACGGGGACTCCGAGCCGGACGTCACCTTCCAGTTCCGGTTCCAGACCACCCTGGCCAACACCAACACGTTCCTGTACAACACCGGGCCGATCACGTCGCTGGACAGCCAGAACTGGAACGCCCGGCAGACCTACACGGTGACCAGGGTGGCCGGCGGCCAGAGCGCGGTGCTGGGGCAGAGCCTGCCCTGCCCGCCGTGCAACATCGGCCCGCTGTCCACGCCGAACTACGCCTCGCTCGCCGCGAGCGCGGTGAACACCCTGCCCGACGGCATCAAGGTCTTCGCCGGGCAGCGCGCCGAGGGCTTCTACGTGGATCTCGGCGCCGTCTTCGACCTCGGCGACCTGCGGCCGTTCGAGAACCTGCACGCCCAGTACGGCATGGGGGTGTTCAGCAGCGGCGCGGCCGGGGTGAACGCCACCGCCGCGCTCAACGTCCACTCGATCGCGCTTCAGCTGCCGCTGGATCAGGTGCTCAGCGGCGGCACGCACAACCAGGTCGCCGACAAGGGCTCGGTGATCGGCGTGTGGACGACCGCGAGCAGGCAGACCGCGAGCGTCTGGGACGCGCATAAGGGCGCGAACATCGGCGTCGGGCCGTTCCGCCAGGTCTCGCGGCTGGCGAACCCGCTGTTCAACGAGGTGCTGATCCCCCTGGCGCTGAAGGACGAGTGGAACACGCTGCCGCCGTCCGGCGACAAGCGGTTCGCGGACCGGGTCACCCACCCGGAGCTCGCCTCGCTCCTGCCGGCGCTCTACCCCGGCGTCTTCCCGAACCTGGCCGCGCTCAACGCCAAGGGCACCGCCCGCGCCGACCTGGAGGCGATCCTGCTCACCGGCATCCCGTCGGGCATCGTGAGCGGCTTCCAGAACTACACCGGCCCGGTGCTCGCGGACCTGATGCGGCTGAACACGGCCATCCCGGCGTCCACCAGCCCGAACCCGCTGGGGGTCGTCGGCGGCGACCTGGCCGGCTTCCCGAACGGGCGGCGCGTCTTCGACGACGTGGTCTCCATCGAGCTGCGCGCCATCGCGGGGGTGACCGTCCCGCTTGTCGACCCGACGTTCACCCCCGATGCGGCCGCAGGGGAGGTCACCGACGGACTGACCATGTCCAGCGTCCCGTCCGGCTACCTGGACGAGTTCCCCTACCTGGGCGTGCCGTACAGCGGCTTCAGCACCCCGGCGGAATGAGGGTGAGGCAGCGATGCACGGCAGGCACGCGCACGTCCCGGCCGCTTCCACGGGCCACGCCCACGCCCACGCGTACGGCCCGACCGGCCCCGGCAGCGTCATCCTCGAGCTGGGCGAGCAGATCGGCGCCCTCGTCCTGGAGGTGCCGCCGGGTCTGGCCGGCCACGAGATCGAGATCAGCCCGGCCGCCGGCGGCCCGCGCGTCCACTCGATGGTGCGGGAGCGGGGGACGGCCGCGGGTGTGAGTCACGCCGCCGTCTACCCGGCCGTGCCCGCCGGCGAGTACACCGTCTGGCGGGAGGACGGGGTCGCCGCGGGCCGGGTGGCCGTTCGCGGCGGCGAGGTCAGCCTGTTCCGCTGGTCGGAAGCGACCGCGGCCGTCTGACCTTCGCGGTCCAGGTGGCAGAGGTCGGGCAGAGTCGGGAGCGACCCCCGGTTCTGTCCGGCCTCTGCGACCTGGACCGCGCCCTCTGGGGCGCCGGTATCCGTGCGGGCAGTGATCCGCGCGGGTGCCCGGCGGCGAATCAGGGAAGACCATCCGGGGAAGGGACAATGGGACAGCCAGAATGCTCACCGATCAGTGTCTTGATCCTCCCGCGCTGCGGCCGTCCGCGCGCAGGCGAACCGCTGCTTGTCCGCCGCCGGGGCGCCGCGTTAGCGTGACGGTCGTGCAGGACAGTGATGTGCTCCTCGCGGCCCGCCTGGCCGCCGGAGACGATTACGCCTTGGCAGAGGTGTTCGATCGGTTCGCGCCGGACGTCTACCGCGCGGCGTTCCTCGTCCTGCGCAACGATGCCGCGGCGCAGGACATCGTCCAGGACGTATTCGTCGAACTGTGGCGCCATCCCGACCGATACGACCCGGCGTTGGGGACGTTCCCCACGTACCTGACCGTGATCGCCCGGCGGCGCGCGGTGGACGTGGTGCGCAGCGAGGTGCGCCGCGTGGTGCGGCAGGAGCGCAGCTGCCGGACGGGCGCAGCGGATTCGTCGCCCTCTCCCAGCGAGGAAGTGATCGCTTCACACGTCGCCGACGCGGTGCGCGCCGCCGTCCGGCTGCTTCCCGACAGCCAGCGCCGGATCGTCGAGCTCGCCTATTTCTGCGGGCTGACATTCAGGGAGGCGGCGAACGTGGCCGGCATCCCTGAAGGCACGGCCAAGTCACGGGTGCGGCTCGCCCTGGCCAAGCTGGAGGCCATGCTGGACGCCTCGCTGCTGGAGTCATCATGACCGGGGATGCCGGCGGCCAGGCGCTTCCCGCGGGCCTGCGCGAACGAGTCCTGTCAGCATCCTTGCAGGCCCGCGCCGCCGGCCGGCCCGAACCCGCGCCGGCCGAGATCTCACCCGCCGAGGCGTTCAGCCGGACGGCCGATGCCTTCCACTTCACGCTGGGACTGCTGAGTGAAGGGCAGTGGGCCGCGCACGCATTGCGCGACCTGGACGTTCAGGGGCTCGTCGGACACCTGACCGGAGTCGAGGAAGACGTGCACCGCAGCCTGACCGGGGACGGGGACCCGGAGGTGGCCGCGGCGAGTCACGTCGGATCGACACAGCTCGCAGCCGACCGCCAGGCCGGGCGCCCCGCGGCCCTGACCCGCGCCGAGTGGCGGCGCGCCGCCGACCGCACCATCGAACTCGTACGCACCGCCGATCCGAGTGCCGAGGTCGCCGTGCACGGCATGCGGTTCCCGCTCGGCCTGCTGCTGATCATCAGGGCACTGGAGATCTGGGTGCACGAGAACGACATCCGCGAGGCGGTCGGCCTGCCGCCGTCGGCGCCCGAGCCCTCCACGCTGAGCCTCATGACCGGCGCCGCGGCCAACCTGCTCCCGCAGGCGGCCATCCGGGCCAGCCTGGACGATCCGGTGCAAGTGCATCTCGTGCTGACCGGGCCGGGCGGCGGCACCTGGGACGTCGCGGTCGGCCAGAGCCCGTCGGCCCCGGCCGCCGTCACGATCGTGGCCGACGCGGTCGGGTTCTGCCGGCTCGCCGCCAACCGGATCACCGGTGCCGAGCTCGACCCGTACATCACCGGAGACCAGGACCGCGCGACCGCCGTGCTGGCCGCCGCCTCGGCGCTCGCGCTGGACTGAGCCGGCGCACTCGGCCCGGCTGCGTGGCGGGCGGCTGGCTGTGACTGCCAGCCGCCCGCCACGGACAGCACGTGCAAGACCCCTGATGGCGGCTCCTATTGGCCGATGACCAGTGTGCCAGTATTCGAGGTTCCACCTGCGGTGGTCACGGTCACAGTGCTCGTCGATCCGGGGTCGACGTGCCAGGTCCCGGTGGCCGCCGGAACGGTGAAGGTGATCTTGTCGTCGCTCCAGCTGTCGATGGTGAACGCGGCGGCGTCCTGGGGCGCTCCCCAGTCGGTGCCGTCGTCGCTGAACGTGACATAGCTGTCGCCTTGGCCCGCACCGAAATCGGTGCCGGTGACAGTGACCGTCTGGCCCGCCGATGCCGTCGCGGGGGTCACCGCGGCGACCGACGGTATCGGCGTCTGCTGAGTCGTTTCACTGACGGCCTTGCCGGTGGCGTCGTCGGTGTAGGACGCCGTGGTCGAGACGGTGCCGGTTTCGCTCTGCGCCGAGCCGGCCGGTGCGGTCACCGACCAGGTCGCGGTCAGTGAGGACCCTGCGGCGATGCTGGAAGCGGTGGTCGCCGTGGTCGGCGTGACGCTCCATCCGCTCGGCGCGGTCAGGCTGAGGCCGGCGGTGCTGATCGTGCCCGGCCCGCTGTTGGCCAGAGTCGCGCTGACCGTGGTGCTCGCACCCGGCGCGACGGACAGGCCGCCGGGCGGGTTGACAGTGAGCTGAGTCGCGGCGGGCTCGGCCAGCTGCACCGCGCCGCCGCCGATCTGGGTGACCGTGACGGTGCCGTGGACGGGGATGTCGCCCACCTTCACCTGAAGGGTGTCGGTGCCGCTGTCGTAGCTCCACGCCGACTTGGGCAGCGGCTTGCCGCCGACCAGGACCGTGCGGGGAGCGGACAGGTCGGTCAGCGTGAGGCTGTACTGGCGGGCTTTCGGCTCGCCGGGGTAGCTGCCGCGGGCCGGGCCGATCACGAGGCTGGACTGGTCGCCGTGCGTGGTGTAGCCGACCGGCGTGTCAGTGTACTGACCATGCTGGTAGCCCAGGCCGGTCCCGGCGTCGTCGTACATCGTGTACTGACTGTCGCCGCCGGCGAACACGCGCAGCGTGATCGGGGCGGACCCGGCGGTCTGCGCCTGACCGGACGATGGCTGCTCCGGAACGATGCCGCCGTCCTTGACGAACACCGGCATGCGGTTCAGCGGAACCTGGAGCGTCTCGCTCGCCGGACCGGTGAAGGTGGCGCCGGTGAACCAGTCCGTCCACGTGCCCGGCGGGATCCAGACGGTCGTGCTCGCCACGTTTCCGGGCGTGGTCACGGGCGCGACCAGCATGTCGCTGCCGAGCAGGTACTCGGTCGGGTTCTGATAGGCGGCCGCCTGGTCCGGATACTGCAGGTAGAGCGGTGAGCCGGTAGCGCAGGGTCATCGCGCTGGTGGTGATCGTCAGCCAGCCGTCGGCGGTCGAGGTGTGGTAGGGCGGGACCTGGAAGTCGCGGTCGAGCACGCTGAGCGTCGGCTCGTCGAGGAACGAGCCGTTCGGCGAGTACTCGAGCCGGATCACCTCGGGGGCCAGCACTTCGAAGCGGGCGTCGCCCGCGGTCACCGTGGCCGGCCGGGCCGCCTTGCCCGCGGCCATGTCGATGTGGTCCGAGAGGTTGACCGGGGAGGTGTCGCTCGTCGCGGTCTGATACGCGGACGCCTGTGCCGGTACGAGCCCGGCGGTGGTCGTCAGGGCGGTCAGTGCGGCGAGCAACGGCATCCAGCGTCTTGCAACGTTCTTATTCAGGGCCATCAGTTCTCCCCTCCGCGCGTGGGGCACGCCGGCGGTTCGTCGCCGCCCCCGCCGGCCGCAGCAGGCCGGCGGGGGCGGCGCCATGGGTATGGAGTCAGTTGACTGATGCTGCGAACAGGTGCATCCCGGGGATGTCGGGAAGGCTGACGTAGGCGATGGTCTTGCCCGCGGTCAGCGGCAGGGACGTGGCGTAGACGCTGACCTGGTGCGGGCCGGTCCCGGTGGGCGCCTCGTTCCAGTTCGCGCAGGTGGCCACGAGGGTGTCCCCGGCGGCCGGCGAGTTGACCCACCAGTCGGCCAGGGTGATCTGCGAGGTCGACGTGGTTCCGTCGGTGTAGGTGACCGTGATGTCGCCGCTCTGCGTGCCCGGCCCGCCGGCACCGAGCAGGTTGAGCGTGCTGCCGGAGCCGGACATCGCGATCACCTGGCCGGAGGCCGCGATGTTGTCCGGCTGGCCGGACGGCACGTCGGGCCAGGTGAAGCCGGCCGATCCGGAGGTGACGGTGCCGTCTGGGGTGATGCCGACGTCGGCGAGCTGCTCGGCGGAGAAGCTGTAGCCGGACCCGTCGAAGTCCGCGGCGGTCGGGTCGGAGTCGTCGCTGATGCCGGTGTTGTTGAAGGCCGACGACCAGCTGGCGTACGGCGTGGTCACGGTTTGGCTGGCCTGCGTGACCTTCGCGCGGCCGACGCCCTGTTCGTTGTAGGAGGCATCCATGGTCAGCCGTTGCGATCCCGGCGAGGGGCTGGCCGGCGGGGTGACGGTGAAGCTGAGGTTCTTGGTGGTGTGCGCGCCGACCTGCTTCAGGGTGATGCTGCGGGGGCTGACGGTCCATCCGGCCGGCACGCCCGGGGTGACGGTGACGTTGTTCACCCCGACGTCGGCGCCGTTGATGAAGCTAGCGCTGACCTGCACGGGCTTGGTCGGCACGATGGACGGCGCCGACATGGTGACGCCCTGCGGGCTGTAGGCGCGGGTGACCTGCACGCTCGCCTGAGCCGGGAGGTTGTTCGAGGAGTCGCCGACCATCAGCCGGTAGCCGCCGTCGGCCACCTGCCAGCTCTGCGTGGTGTCGTTCCAGGTCTGGAAATCGGAGGCGGGCACGGTGAAGTTCACCCGCTTGCTCTGCCCGGGGCCGAGGGTGACCTTCTGGAAGTCCTTGAGCTGCTCGGGCGGCTCGCCGGTCTGGGCCGGATCACCGACGTAGAGCTGGACGACGTCGGAGCCGGTCCGCCTGCCGGTGTTGGTGATGGTCGCGCTCGCGTGCACGGTGCCGAGCGAGGTCGTGCTCGGCGCGGAGACCCGCAGGCCGCTGAAGCCGAAGCTGGTGTAGGACTGGCCGTATCCGAAGGCGAACATGGGCGCGATGTCCTTGTCGGTGTACCAGCGGTACCCGACGTCAAGCCCCTCGGAGTACTGCACCGTCCCGTCGGTGCCGGGCCACTGCGCCGCGGTGGAGGCGGGCACGTCCGAAAGGCTCTGCGGGAAGGTGACCGGGAGCTTGCCGGAGGGGTTCACGTCGCCGAACAGCAGCGCCGCGATCGCGGTGCCATCCTCCTGGCCCGGGTACCAGGCCTCGAAGACGCCCTTGACCTGGTTCAGCCACGGCATGGTGACCGCAGAGCCGGTGTTCAGCACGACGACGGTGTTGGGGTTGACCGCCGCCACGTCCTCGATCAGGGTGTTCTCGTCCGCCGGCAGGTCGATGTTCGTCAGGTCACTGCCTTCGGCCTCGAAGTTGCTGACGAAGACGACTGCGACGTCGGAGGACTGGGCCGTCTCGACGGCCTGCTGCAGCGGCGTGGCGGGGCCGCCCGGCGGCTGCCAGCCGAAGTCGAGCAGCGATCCGCCGCCGTCCTGGTAGTAGTCGACCTCGACGCTGACCGGCACGCCCGCGGTGAGGGCGACCGTTCCGGTCTCGGTCGTGCCGCCCTGGTCCCGCCAGTTGTCGATGACCTGCTGGCCGTTGATCAGCAGGCGGCTGCCGTCGTCGCTGGTGACCGAGAAGGTGTAGGTCCCGGTGGTGGCCGGGGTGAGCGTGCCGGTGTACTTGGCCGACCATCCGCTGGAGTTCACCGAGGGCAGCGGCGAGGCGCCGTTCCAGTCGTATTGCAGCTGCTGCGTGTTCTGTGTCGCGACCGGCGTGCCCGACAGGGTCATGTCGTTGTAGTACGTGCCGGTCAGACCGGTGCCGGTACCCGAACTCGGGGTCAGGACGGAGCCGGGCACCAGCGGCAGCGAGCCGTCCGCGTTGTCGCCCATCGCGTAGTTCACCGTGACGTTCTTCCCGGCCCGCGCGGCAATCCCCTGATACGGGGTGACGATCGAGTCGGCGTCCACCTGGGCCGAGCCGCCGCCCGCGGTCAGCGCATCGGCGCCGGCGTCGCTGCCGATCACCGCGATCGAGGACTTCTGCGTCGGCGAGAGCGGCAGCAGGTTGCCGGAGTTCTTCAGCAGCACCGTGCCGTCCTCGGCCACCTGCTCGGCCACCGAGGCGTGCGCCGGCGTGGTGACCACCGAGCTCGGCGTGCCGGTCGGCGGGTTCGTGAACAGCTTGTACTTGAACATCTCGGTCAGGATCGGCCGGACCAGGTTGTCGATCGTGGCCGTCGGGACCTGGCCGTCGGTCACGGCCTGCTCCAGCGGGGCGCCGTAGAAGTCCCCGGCGGGCATCTCCATGTTCAGCCCGGCCTGCGCCGAGGCCACGGTCGAATGCGTCGCCCCCCAATCGGAGGTGACGAAGCCCTGATATCCCCACTGGTTACGCAGGACCTGGTTCATGATGTACGAGTTCTGGCAGGCGGCCTGGCCGTTGATGAAGCTGTAGGAGCACATCAGCGAGGCCGGGTCGGCCTGCTGGATGATGGTGCCGAACTGCGAGAGGTAGATCTCCTGCTCGACCCGCTGGTCGACGATGGCGTCGTCGACGGAGTTGTTGCGGTTGGTCTCCTGGTTGTACACGGCGTAGTGCTTGACCTGGGCCATCTCGCCGGCGCCCTGGATGCCGTCGACGTCGGCCGTGCCGATCTGCCCGGACAGGTACGGGTCCTCGCCGTAGCTCTCGAACGCCCGGCCCCAGCGCGGGTCGCGCACGATGTTGACCGTGGGGCCGAGGTCGACGTCGTCGCCCTTGCCGCGCTGCTCGGTTCCGACAACGTTGCCATACTGCTCGGCGAGCGAGGTGTCCCAGGTCGCGGCGTCGGCGACCGGCGCGGGCAGCTGCGTCACGCCGGTCATCCCGTGGCCGACTCCGGCCGGCGAGTCGTCCAGGGTCAGCGCGGGGATGCAGAGGCTGGGAACGGCCGGAACCGTGCCCGCGTAGGTGCTGCTGTTGTCGCCGTGCAGCTCGCTGATCTTCTGGTCGGGCGTCATGTGCGCCAGCAGCTGGTCGACGCGCTGGCTGATCGGCGCGGTCGAGGTCACCCACGGGCAGGCGGACGGCGCCGACGACTGTCCGGCCCGGGCCGGACCCGCCTGCGGAACGAGTATGAAGGCTGTTATGGCGGCCGTCAGCGCCGGGATCCACACGCGGCGGGCGCGCGGGCGCGGTCGAGCAGGTGACATGATTCCGAGCTCCTCATCGTGGCCGGATTCAAGGATCACGCGATACGGAGGCAAGATCGGGCGGGGGAGACGTGGGAGGGTGGGTAGAGCGCCGCCCGCAATGTTGCCGTGAGCAACTTAATGGCAACGCGCATGAAACACCCGTCGGAGATCGACGTCAAGGCTTGGCGACGAAGTCCCATGTGAGAGCCCACAGACCAAAACACCGTGCGGGCGGTCGCCCGCTGCCGCCCTGGCGATGATCGCAATTAAGTTGTCTGAGACGACGAATCCCGCTTCGGGCGCATCCGCGAACAAATCGAGTACAACGATGGAACGCCTGCCCGGCTCCGACTCGGCCCGCACCGGCAGCGGCCGGGCTTTGTGCCGTCGCCGGTCGCCGAGGCTCCGCAGTGGTAATTACCAATCCGGGCCGACTGTTGTTCGAGGCCTGGTTGGCTGCTAAGAATCCGTTGCAACGTTGTCAAGTCCGTCTCGGGTGACGGCCTCGGCACCGCTCCCGCACGCCGCGGGCACGGACCAGGAGACGCGAACCGGGCGGAACCGCTTCCGACTGCGGAGCAGGTATGTACCCACACACACCCTGCACCTCGAACCCCGGCCGGGCCCGACGCCGCCGGATACGTCCGGCCGCGGTGGCGGCACTCGCCGCCCTCGCCTGCTCGATGCTGACCGCGCAGGCCGCCGACGCGCGCACGGCGAGATCGCAGGCGACCGCCGCCTCCACGGCGGTCGTCGACGGAGACGCAAGGTTCGAAGTGCTCAGCCCGACTCTGATCCGGCTCGAATACGCGGGCGACGGCGCCTTTCAGGACTCGCCGACGTTCAACGCGGTCAACCGGTCCTTCCCCGCCGTGCCCTACACGACCAACGTGAGCAACGGGTACCGCGAGATCATCACCAGCGCCCTGACGCTGCGGTACCGGGAGGGCAGCGGCCCGTTCACGGCCACGAACACCTCGATCGTCGTGTCCGGCACGAACGTGACCGCCGCGCCGTCCTTCCCGTCCTACTGCGCGTTCGGCACCGCGTGCGAGGCCGAGGACAGCCTGCTGAGCTGGGGCGCCTCGACCGCGTACGACCATAGCGGCTACACCGGCTCCGGTTTCGTCGCCGGCCTCTCGCAGACCGGCAGCGCCGTCCAGCAGGACGTCTCGGCCGTGCCGTCGGCCGGGACCTATCAGCTCAGCGTGCGCTACGCCAACTCCACCGGCGGCGACGGGCAGGACACTACTCGCACCCTGTCGACCACCGTCAACGGTGCGCCCGGACCGGCCGTGACCCTGCCGGTCACCGCGTCGTGGGACACCTGGTCGACGGTGTCCGTCCCGGTATCGCTCGCCGCCGGGGTGAACACGATCGGCGTCGTGATGAACGCCTCGGACAGCGGGAATGTGAACGTCGACAGCCTGGCCGTCACCGCGTCCGGCGCCGCATATCCCGCGCCCGGCGCATCCAGCGCGCTGCTGACCACCGCTTACGGCGCCGGTCCGACGGACACCCTCGGCGGCTGGGACAGCTCGCTGGACAATCAGGACCCGGCGACCGCCACCGAGCGGCCCGGCATCCTCGACAAGGACGGCTGGTACCTGCTCGACGACACGCGCTCGGCGCTGCTGAACGCGAACGGCACCGTGACCGACCGGCCGTCCCACGGCGGCCAGCCGTATCAGGACGGATACTTCTTCGGCTACGGCACCAACTACAAGCAGGGCCTGTCCGATCTCAATGCGCTGACCGGCGCCACGAACCTGCTGCCGCAGTCCGCCTACGGCGTCTGGTACTCGCGCTACTACCCCTACACGACTTCCGACTACGAGGACACGCTGATACCGACGTTCCGCAGCACGTTCACGCCGATCGACTGGCTGGTCATCGACACCGACTGGAAGAGCCCGAACACCTGGGACGGCTGGAACTGGAACAGCTCCCTGTTCCCCGATCCGGGCTCCTTCATGACCTGGACCCAGCAACAGGGCCTCGAGACGGCGCTCAACATCCACCCGAGCATCTCCGGCGCGGACCCGCAGTTCGCCTCGGCGAACGCCGCGGCCGGCGGCCTGACCCTGGAGAACCCGGTCACCGACTCGGGCCGCACCGACACCTACCAGTTCGACTGGTCGAACCCGGACCAGCTGGCCGCCTACTTCGGCCTGCACCAGCCGTTCGAGCAGCAGGGCGTGCGCGAGTGGTGGCTGGACTACTGCGGCAGCTGCGGCAACTCCACCGCCGGCGACCCGCACGTCGCCCCGGACAACTTCATCAACCAGGCCTACGCGCAGGACGGCACGGCCCGCGGCCTGCGCGGCTTCTCCTTCGGCCGGATCGGCTCGTCCGAGCAGGCCGGCGACACCGGCAGCTACGCGCTCGGCCCGTGGTCCGAGCGGCGCAACACCATGCAGTTCACCGGCGACACCGAGGCGACCTGGGCGATGATGGCCCTGGAGGCGCACTTCGCCGGCGACGAGGCGGCGGCCGGCATCTCCAACGTCAGCAACGACATCGGCAGCTTCCACGGCGACCACCTGGCCGACGACATGTACGCGCGCTGGGTGCAGCTGGGCGCCTTCCAGCCGATCGACCGGCTGCACTCGGACCACGGCGACCGGCTGCCGTGGAACTACGGCACGGCCGCCGACGCCAGCGCCGAGCGATTCCTGCGGCTGCGCGAGGCACTGGTCCCGTACACGTACACGCTCGCCGCCCAGGCGCACTTGACCGGCGCCCCGATCATCAGGCCCCTGTATCTCGACTACCCGAACAACGCAGAGGCCTACACCTACAACGAGGAATACCTCTACGGCGACGACGTGCTCGTCGCGCCGATCGTCACGCCCGACGACGCGAACGGCAACGGCTCGGTGACCGCGTGGATCCCGCCGGGCACCTGGACCGACTACTTCACCGGCACCAGCTACACCGGGCCGACCACCGCCACCATCACCGATCCGCTCTCCGAGATGCCGGTGCTGATCAAGAGCGGCGGCATCATGCCGACCCGCACCGACTACACCCAGGACGCCGCCGCCTCGCCGCTGACGCAGGTCACGCTCTCGGTCGCGGCCGGCGCCGACGGCACCTTCTCGCTCTATCAGGACGCCGGCGAGGGCAACGGCTATCAGAGCGGCCAGTCGACCACGACGCCGATCTCCTGGGCCGACTCCTCGCGCACCCTGACCGTCGGCGCGGACAGCGGGAGCTTCCCCGGCGCCGTGACACAGCGCTCGTACACGCTGCGCTTGTCCGACTCGACCGCCCCGACCGCAGTGTTCGTCGACGGCGTCCAGGTCCCTGAGACGGCCTGGTCGTACAACGCGAACGAGCGCATGACCACGGTCGTCACCGGCGAGCTGCCGGTGTCCTCCGCGCACACGATCACACTCAGCGGAAGCGCCACGGGCAACCCGACCAGCGGCGAGGTCGTGGCCGACGGCGGCCTCTGCCTGGATGCGCGCGGCGGTGCGACGGCAGACGGCACGGCCATGCAGGTCTACACCTGCAATCACACCGCGGCCCAGCAGGTCACGTACACGGCGTCCAATACGCTGAGCGTGCTCGGCAAGTGCGTGGACGCGACCAACGCGGGCACTGCGGCCGGCACCCTCGTGCAGCTCTACGGCTGCGACAGCACGGGCTCGCAGACGTGGGTCGCGCAGACCGACGGCGAACTGCTCAACCCGCAGTCGGGCCTGTGCCTGGCCGTCCCGGGCGGCAACACGG
>DASYAE010000171.1:0-48535 GCA_036501535.1 Actinocrinis sp.
CCGTCAGGGCGCTTCAGGCGCATCCTGTGAGGTGCGCGGAGTGGGCGGGCGTGGCCAGCGTGCTGGGGTTCTGGCCGGCGAGGAGGAATGCATGGAAAGCGCGCCGAGCAGCACGGCGATGTTTGCGGCCGTGTCGCGTGGATTGTTTCGCCTGGAGACGGCGTCGCCGTGGGTGCTGGACGATGTGCTGGCCCTGGTGCTTGTCGGCCCGGTATGGCAGCAGTTGCGAGACCGGTTCGATCCGCTGTTCCCCGGCCCGGTCCGTCGCGAGGCCCGTGCGTTTGTCTGCACTCGCAGCCGGTACGCCGAGGACCGGCTGGCTGCCGGCGCCTTCACGCAGTACGTGATTCTCGGCGCGGGGCTTGACTCGTTCGCGTGGCGGCGGCCGGATCTGCTCGGCTCGCTGACGGTGTTCGAGGTCGATCACCCTGCCTCCCAGGCCTGGAAGCTCGAGCGGGTCAGGGAACTCGGCCTGCCGCTCAGCGCCTCGCAGGTATTCGTGCCGGTTGATTTCGAGGCCGGACCGGTTCAGGGTGTTCTGGGCGCGGCCGGGTTCGACTGGGCGCAGCCGGCGATGTTCTGCTGGACGGGCGTCGCCCCCTATCTGACGGCACAGGCGATCGAGTCGACGTTGCACACGATCGCGGCGGCTGCTCCCGGGTCTGAGGTGGTGTTCTCCTATCGGGCCGAGGACGCTGCGCTCGATGACGCGGGGACGGAATACGCCCGTATCTACACGCCGATCGCGGCTTCTGTCGGCGAGCCTCTTCAGCCTGGCTGGCCGGTATCCGAGATCGAGAGGCTGATCAACCGGTGCGGGCTGAAGGTCGTGGACCACCCCGCACGTGCAGACCTCCAGCAGCGGTACTTCGCCGACCGTACCGATGGCCTACGGCCCTATACCTTCGAGACCCTGGTGGCCGCGCGGGTCACCTGAGCGAGCGCCGGCCACGTCGGCAACTTCACCCCTCCGCGAGGGCTCCGGCTCACCTCTCGATCGCGCCGAACCACGCCGAAAACCGGGGCCTCGTTCAACTGGTGGGCCTCAGCACGGACGCACAACTGCGCGAATGGGTCAGGGGTGCGGAGGGAGAAGTCGCTCGCTGACGCGGCGCCACCAGTGCCCGCCCATACGGAATACGTCGAAGGCGAGATTTATTGCCCGATCGGCCCAGTCCCGGCCGAGCAGTCGGGACAGCGCCTCGCCCTCGGTGTCCCTGACCCGATCGGCCAGCAGTCGCAGCCACCGCGCGTCATCACGCCACGCGTCCCGCGACTGCTGCCGTCCGGGCACCGCTCCCACCTCCTCTCCTCCGGGGGAGGGTACTGCTTATCAGGCCACTGTGTTAGTGGGGCCGTGCGCGGAACTGTCAGGGCATCTGGTTGGGCACCGACGGCAGGGCGCAGACCAGGCAGGGGCCGCCCAGGAAGACACCGGTGTCCAGGTTGGCGGCGTATCCGTCCGCGTAGACGAGCGGGCCGGTGACCGCGGACGGCTCGATGCCGAGCAGCAGGGGGACCGGCGAGTGGCCGTGCACGATCTGCCTGCCGCCGAAGCGGCGCAGGAACTCGCGTGCGCTCTGGCCGTCGTCGGAGGCGAAGGCGAACCGCTTGGTCATCATGTGGGTGAGCTGGTCGATGCCCTCGAGGTCGTTGCGGGTGACCAGCCGGGCCGCGACCGCCGCGTTGACCTCGGCGACCGAGTCGCCGTAGTCCTGATAGCCCAGCGTGTCGGCGTGCACCAGCAGGTGGTCGCCGACCAGCGCCATCGACGGCAGCGCGGCGATCCAGTCCAGGTGCCGGTCGGTGATCCGGGCCGAGTCCGAGCTCTGGCCGCCGTTGCCGAACCAGCGTTCCCGGAACATCGCGTGCGGGTCCGGCTCGTCGCCCTCGTGCACGAGCCGCAGCCGCCGTCCGCCCGGCAGGTGCGCGGCCAGGAGCATCAGCTCGTGGTTGCCGAGCAAGCAGGCGACCTCCCCGCCGTCGTCCGCCGACTGTTCCTGCAGGGACATGATCAGATCGATGACTCCCACGCCGTCCGGCCCGCGGTCGGTCAGGTCGCCGAGGAACCACAGGCGCGAGTTCTCCCCGGTCCAGCGCTCGCGCTCGTCGATGAATCCGGCCCGGAACAGCGCCTCGCGCAGCGGACCGACACAGCCGTGCACATCGCCCACGGCGCCGACTGTCACCGCGTCATCCGAATCGACGGAGAAGGGCAGCGGGAGGTCGGCGGTTCCCGAGGCGGACAGGTCAACCATGGAAAGGGAGATTAATGGTCAAGCGCGTCCGTGCGGTATCCCCCCGCGTGTCGGAGGGCCCGCGGACTCGGGCGAGGCGCGTGCGGACCCCCGGCGGAGCGCCCCGCGAAGCGCCCGCTGAGTCGCAGATGCCTCTTTTCCCGGCAAACCCGGGGAGCAGTGGGCCAACTCGCGCTACGGTGCTGACGGGTCTTGTTGAAGGAGGCCGCACATGCCCAGTGGCAAAACCCGCCGCGAGGATGCGCCGCCGCGCGCAGGGCAGAGTCTGCACGACGAATACGCGGCACGGCACCGCCAGTGGATAGCTCAGCGCCGCCGCGCTGCGGCGCTCTCCGCCACCTGGTGGGTTCCGGCGTTGGCGGTGCTGTGCTTCATCGTCGGCGAGACGACCCACTTCGGCATGTTCGGCGCGCTGGTCTTCGTGCTCGCCACGGTCGCGGTGTGCGACGTGATGTTCCGGCGGCCGGATTCGCTCGTGCGGGTGAGGGTTCGGGCGGACGCCGAGCAGGACACCGGCAAGGTGTTGGAAGTCGCCCGGATCCGCGGCGGCGAGATCGCGCTGCACGACCGGATGTTCGTGGCCGGCAGCGAGGACTCGTTCGAGGTCGAGCACCTGGTCATGTCGGTGCGCGGGGTGTTCCTGATCGACTCGAAGCAGTGGTCCGGCCGCAAGATCCAGTTCATCGGCGGCGAGCTCTACATCGACCAGATCGACCAGGCCCCGATGTTCAAGGAGTTCGTCGAGCACGCGCAGGCGATCGGCGCGGCGCTGACCGCGGCCGGCACGCACGACGAGAACGTCGGCGTGGTCACGGTCAACCCGATGCTGGTCGTGCACTCCGGCACGGTGGTCGGCACGCCGCGCACGCACCACGGTGTGATCATCCTTACCCCGCCGCAGCTGGCCGGGACGCTGCGCGCACCGGCGCACCGGTGGACCATCGAGACGGTGCGGCTGATGGCCGAGGCCGCCGAGGTCATGCTGTTGCGCAAGGGCGGCCGGTAGCGGGTCGAAGAGCCGGTCGAAGAGCCGGTCGATAGGGGTTGTTCCACGGCCTACGCTGTGGGCATGGCTCAGGTTCACAACGACGAAACATCCGGCGGCGCCGACGCCGCCGGTCCCAGCCTGCGCGCGGCGATCGCGGGCCTGCCCGCCTACAAGGCCGGGCGCGCCGCGGAGAACACCGGGGGCCCCGCCTTCAAGCTCTCCTCGAACGAGAACCCGTATCCGCCGCTGTCCGGCGTGCTGGAGCAGGCGATGGCCGAGGCCGGCTCGATGAACCGCTACCCGGACTTCGGATCCTCCGCACTGCTGTTCGAGCTCTCGGCGCAGTTCGGCGTGCCTGTTGAGCACCTGGCGGTGGGCACCGGCTCGGTCGGCGTCGCGCAGCAGCTGCTGCAGGCCACCGCGGGACCCGGCGACGAGGTGATCTACGCCTGGCGGTCGTTCGAGGCCTATCCGATCCTGACCCAGATCTCCGGCGCCACCGCCGTCGAGGTGCCGCTGCGGGACGAGCAGCACGACCTGGACGCCATGGCCGCCGCGATCACCGGCCGCACCCGGCTGATCTTCGTCTGCACGCCGAACAACCCGACCGGCACCGTCGTGCGCCGCGACGAGCTTGAGCGGTTCCTCGACCGGGTGCCGCGCGACGTGCTGGTAGTCATCGACGAGGCCTACGCCGAGTTCAACCGCGACCCGGAGGCGGTCGGCGGGCTCGACTTCTACCGCGCTCGGCCGAACGTGTGCGTGCTGCGCACCTTCTCGAAGGCGTACGGCCTGGCCGGGCTGCGGGTCGGCTTCGCCGTGGCGGGCGCTCCGGTGGCCGCCGCGCTGCGCGCCACCGCCGTGCCGTTCGGGGTGAACCTGGTCGCCCAGGCCGCCGCGCTCGCCTCGCTGCGCGCCCGCCCGGCGCTCGAGGAGCGGGTGGCCGCCCTGGTCGCCGAGCGCGGCCGGGTGCTGGACCGGCTGCGCGAGCTGGGCGTCGCGGTGCCGCACACCGAGGCCAACTTCTACTGGCTGCGCCTCGGCGGCCAGACCGGCAAGTTCGCCGCGGCCTGCGAGGAGGCCGGGGTGACGGTGCGGCCGTTCAACGACGAGGGGGTCCGGGTCACCGTCGGGGAGGCCGAGGCGAACGACATCGTCCTCGGCGTCGCCGCGCGGCTTCTCGCCTGATCGGAGCACGCCCGACCGGGCGGCCACGATCGCCGACCCTGAGAACACCGCCTGCCATGTCCATACGGTGGAACCGATGGGTAACCTGACCTCGTCAAGGCGCCCGGAGATCCCGGGTGGCCGGCTCAGGAGGACGCGCCCGCGGAAGACCCCGCGGTCCTCTGACGACGACTCATAGGAGTGACGAAGAACTTGACTACTCGGACCTCGGGGCGCACCCGCCGGGCCTCGCCCTCCGAACCAGAGCCTGAGTTCGTTCAGCTGCTCACGCCGGAAGGCGAGCGGATCGACCATCCGGACTACCCGCTGGAGGTGTCCGCCGAGCAGGCCCGGTCGCTCTACCGCGACCTGGTGCTGGTGCGCCGGATCGACGCGGAGGGCACCGCGCTGCAGCGCCAGGGCGAGCTGGGCCTGTGGGCCTCGCTGCTGGGCCAGGAGGCCGCGCAGATCGGCTCCGGCCGGGCCATGCGCGAGACCGACTTCGCCTTCCCGACCTACCGCGAGCACGGCGTGGCCTGGTGCCGCGGCGTCGACCCGGTCAACCTCCTGGGCATGTTCCGCGGCGTGAACAACGGCGGCTGGGACCCCAGGGAGAAGAACTTCAACCTGTACACCATCGTCATCGGCTCGCAGACCCTGCACGCGGTCGGCTACGCGATGGGCGTGCAGCGGGACGGCGCGGACGAGGGCGTGATCGCCTACTTCGGCGACGGCGCCTCGTCCCAGGGCGACGTGAACGAGGCCTTCGTGTTCGCCGCCTCGTACAACGCGCCGGTGGTGTTCTTCTGCCAGAACAACCAGTGGGCGATCTCGGAGCCGACCGAGCGGCAGAGCCGGGTACCGCTGTACCGGCGGGCGCAGGGCTTCGGCTTCCCGGGCCTGCGGGTGGACGGCAACGACGTGTTCGCCTGCCTCGCGGTGACCCGCGCGGCCCTGGACTACACGCGCAACGGCAACGGCCCGATGCTGATCGAGGCCTTCACCTACCGGATGGGCGCGCACACCACCTCCGACGACCCGACCCGGTACCGGGCCAACGACGAGCTGGAGCTGTGGCGGGCCCGCGACCCGATCCTGCGGCTGCGCCGGTACATGGACCACGGCGGCCTGGCCGACGAGGAGTTCTACGCCACGGTCGACAAGGAGTCGGACGAGCTGGCCGCGCGGATCCGGGCGGCCTGCCTGGCCATGCCGGACCCCGACCCGCTCTCCATGTTCGAGTACGTCTACACCGGGCCGCACCACCAGGTGGCGGCCGAGCGCGCGGCGCTGGCCGACTACCTCGGCGGTTTCGCGGACGCGGAGCACGCGGAGGTGGCCCGATGAGCGCGGCACGCGACGACAGCGCCCGCACGGCCCCGGTGACCCTGGCCAAGGCGCTGAACCTGGGCCTGCGCCGGGCCATGGAGGACGATTCCAAGGTCGTCCTGATGGGTGAGGACATCGGCCGGCTCGGCGGGGTCTTCCGGGTGACCGACGGGCTGCAGAAGGACTTCGGCGAGGCGCGGGTGATCGACACCCCGCTGGCCGAGTCCGGGGTGATCGGCACCGCGGTCGGGCTCGCGCTGCGCGGGTACCGGCCGGTCTGCGAGATCCAGTTCGACGGCTTCGTGTTCCCGGCCTTCGACCAGATCACCACGCAGGTGGCCAAGCTCTACGCGCGCTCGCTGGGCAAGGTGCGGATGCCGATGGTCATCCGCATCCCGTACGGCGGCGGCATCGGCGCGGTCGAGCACCACTCGGAGTCGCCCGAGGCGCTGTTCGCGCACACCGCGGGCCTGCGGATCGTGACCCCGTCGAACCCGGTGGACGGCTACTGGATGATCCAGCAGGCGATCGCCTCGGACGACCCGGTGATCTTCTTCGAGCCCAAGCGCCGCTACTGGGAGAAGGCGCCGCTGGACGCCTCCGACGATGCCGAGCCGCGGCCGCTGGACCGGGCCGCGGTGGTCCGGCCGGGCACGGACCTGACCCTGGCCGCCTACGGGCCGATGGTGCGCACCTGCCTGGACGCGGCGAAGGCCGCGGACGAGGAGGGTCGCTCGATCGAGGTGGTGGACCTGCGCACGATCTCGCCGCTGGACGTGGACACCGTCGCCGAGTCGGTGAACCGGACCGGCCGGCTGGTGGTCGTGCACGAGGCGCCGGTCTTCTTCGGCCTCGGCGCCGAGCTGGCCGCGCAGGTCACCGACCGCTGCTTCTACCGGCTGGAGGCGCCGGTGGGGCGGGTCGGCGGCTTCCACACGCCCTATCCGCCGTCCCGGATGGAAGAGGTCTACCTGCCCGACCTGGACCGCGTGCTCGACGCCGTCGACCGCGCCTTCGAACACTGAGCCCGGGAGGCGACGATGGCGATCAGACACTTCCGGCTCCCGGACGTCGGCGAAGGGCTCACCGAGGCGGAGATCCTCGGCTGGAGCGTGGCGGTCGGCGACACGGTGACGGTCAATCAGGTGCTGGTGGAGATCGAGACCGCGAAGGCCGCGGTCGAGCTGCCGTCCCCGTTCGCCGGGACGGTGCGCGAGCTGCTGGTCGAGGCGGGCAGCACGGTGGACGTCGGCACGCCGATCATCGCGATCGAGACGGCCGACGCCGCCGCGGACGCGGATGGGCCGGAGTCCGACAAGCCGCTGTACGGCGGCTCCAAGGGGCAGGGCGCCCGTCCGGCGGCGGCTGCGGCCTCCGAGGCTGACGCGCCCTCAGAACCGGCCGCAGCGCCGAAGCGTGAGCCGGTGCTGGTCGGCTACGGCGTGTCGCACGGTTCGACCAAGCGGCGGGCGCGGAAGGCGGCTCCGGTCGCGGCGGCCGCGCCGACGACGGCTGCCGCTGCGCCTGCGCCTGTGGCCGCTGCGCCGGTCAAGGCACCGGCCGCGGCGCCGGTGCCCGAGGCGGCCGCGCCGGTCTCGGTCAAGCCGACCTTCGTGCTGGCCAAGCCGCTGGTCCGGAAGCTGGCCAAGGATCTCGGCGTCGACCTCGCCGTGATCACCCCGTCCCGCGAGGACGGCGTGATCACCCGCGAGGAGGTCGAGCGGGCCGCGTCCGACGGCGTCGCCGGTGCCGGTGCCGGTGTCGCGACCGTGGCGCAGCCGCCGAGCCTGCTCGCGGGCGCCGGCGCGCTGCGCGAGACGGCGCGCGTGCCGATCAAGGGCACCCGCAAGGCGACCGCGGCGGCGATGGTGGCCTCCGCGTTCACCGCGCCGCACGTCACCGAGTTCCTCACGCTCGACGTGACCCGCACGGTGAAACTGGTCGCCCGGCTCAAGGAGCTGCCGGAGTACGCCGACGTCAGGGTCTCCCCGCTGCTGATCGTCGCCAAGGCGCTGATCGCGGCGGTGGCCAGGCACCCCGAGGTGAACGCTTCGTGGGACGAGGCCGCGCAGGAGATCGTGATCCACGGCTCGGTCAACCTGGGCATCGCGGCGGCGACTCCGCGCGGCCTGGTGGTGCCGAACATCAAGGGCGCGGAGCGCTACGGCCTGCGCGACCTGGCGGCGGCGCTCAGCGGCCTGACGGCCACCGCGCGGGCCGGGAAGACCTCGCTGGAGGACCTGGCCGGCGGCACGATCACGATCACCAACGTGGGCGTGTTCGGGGTCGACACCGGCACCCCGATCCTCAACCCGGGCGAGGCCGCGATCCTGGCCTTCGGCGCGATCAAGCAGCAGCCGTGGGTCCACAAGGGCAAGATCAAGCCGCGCTGGGTGACCACGCTCGGCCTGTCGTTCGACCACCGGCTGGTCGACGGCGAACTCGGCTCGAAGTTCCTGCGGGACGTCGGCCGGGCGCTCGAGGACCCGGCCACCACGCTGCTCTGACTCTGACGTAGCGTCAGCAGGCAGATCACGTCGAGGGGCGGCAGACCGGATGCGTTCCGGCTCTGCCGCCCCTCGGTCTGTTTGCGGTACTTTCGAAGACATGAAGGCAGCGTTGATCCAGCTGGACGTCGACCTCGCGCAGGATCGGTCGGAGGCCCGCAAGGCCGCGGTGCAGAAGGTGTACGAGGCCGCGCGGGGCGGCGCGGAGTTGGTGGTGCTGCCGGAGCTGTGGCTGCACGGCGGCTTCGATCCGAAGCCGTGGCCCGAGGCCGCGGAGGACGTGCACGGCGAGACGGCCCAGCTGTTCGCCGAGGCGGCGGTCGACTGCGGCATCACGGTGCACGCCGGCTCGATCGTGGAGCGCGCCGAGGACGGCCTGCTGTTCAACACCTCGCTGGTGTTCGACCCGCAGGGCGCGCCGCTGGCCGGATACCGCAAGATCCACCGCTTCGGCTTCGACAAGGGCGAGGCCGCGGTGATGTCGGCGGGGGAGGAGATCGCGGTCTTCCCGCTGTGCGCCGCGGACGGCTCGGTGATCACCACGGTCGGCCTGGCCACCTGCTACGACCTGCGCTTCCCGGAGATGTACCGCCGGCTGATGGACCACGGCGCGGAGACGATCCTGACGGTCGCCGCGTGGCCGGCCCGGCGCCGCGAGCACTGGCGCACCCTGCTGCGGGCCCGCGCGATCGAGAACCAGACCTTCGTGCTGGCCTGCGCGGCCGCCGGGACGCAGGCGGACCTCGAGATGTCGGGCCACTCGATGGCAGTGGATCCCTGGGGCGAGATCCTGGCCGAGGGCGGCGACGGCGAGCAGATCGTCTACGTGGACTTCGACCCGGCGGTCGTGGCGACGACCCGGGAGCGCTTCCCCGTGCTGAAGGACCGCCGGCTCTGAGGCCGACGGGCGGAACCTGCGCGACGCGCGCGCCGTCCAAGGTGCAATCGGTCCCAGGGGAGGGATCCGTCTCGAGCGGTGGATGAGTATGCAAGCACGTACTGCACTTCTGGCCGGGTTGCTGATCGCCGGATGCTGCGCGGGCTGCGCCTCGAAGTCGCAGACCCCGAACGCGGGCGCGCCGCCGCAGGGCCCGGGCACGCCGGCCCCGGCGGTGACGTCGACAACGGTCGGGAATGCGCCGGGGAACGTGCCCGATATCACGGGCGGGCAATGCCCGACGGATTCGACGGATCCTGCGGTCGAGTACATAGCCGCGACCGCCAGCACCCAGCCTTCGGGCGTCCCGCTTTCGCCCGGCTTCAAGCCGGTCGCCGCAGTGCGCTGCGAGACGCAGATCAAGACGGTCCCGGGCGACGGGGTGTGGCAGGTCGCCGTGGCACAGCGTGCGACGAGCGGCCTCGACCCGTTGATCACCGCGCTCCGGCTGCCCTCGAGCAACCCGCCGGACGGTATCCAGATCCCGTGTGCCGCCGTGGGGTTCGTGGCGCCGGAATTCGCCCTCGTCGATGCCCAGGGGCGGACCGTGCAGCCGAGCCTGCCGCACGACGTGTGCGAAAACCCGCTGACCCGGGTCCTGGACGCGCTGAACGCACTGCCCTGGAAGACCGAGACCGAGCAGAACGTCTCCCAGATGCAGACCCAGGCGGAACTCGACACCGGATGCCCGAGCGGATACAAGGACGTGTTCGAGCTACCCACCGTCGCATCACCCGCACCAGGGGCCGCGGCTCCCGGCGCGGCGGCTCTGAAGCCCACGGCAGTATGCGAATACACGATGTCGGCGACGGCGCCGCCGAAGACCGGCTCGATCGACAGCGCCCTCTTCAGCCACGGCCTGAAGCTCGTCAGCGCTCAGCAGTCTGCGATCGCCGCCGCACTGGCCGGTTCGCGCCCGACCCCGGCGAGCGCCTGCTCGGCTATGCCTTCCAGGCTCGCAGTGTTGATCGCCGGTACGAGCGGGGATCTCGTCGTCGAACTCGACGGCTGTCAGCGCATGCTCTATCCGGACGACTCCGCCGGGCAGACCCCTGCCGCGCTTCTCAGCGCCCTGGCCGCAGTCGGCATCTCCTGAGCCTGAGGCCGCGTCTCCCTCACTGCGACGCGCCGAGCCCGCGCAGCTTCTCCGGGTTGGCCTGGAGGCGCAGGTTGACGATCCGGCCGCCGGCCAGGTCGAAGGTCATCACGCCGCCGACCTGGCCGCCGTAGATCCACAGCAGGCCCGTCTCGCCGTTGATCTCGGCGAGCCGGGCGGCCAGGCCCTCGGCCTCCGGCTTGCGGGCGATGCCGAGCAGCCAGCGGGCCACGTGGTCGGCGCCGTACAGCGGCCGGCGGGCCGCGCGGACGACCCCTCCGCCATCGGTCCAAGCGGTCACGTCCGGCGCGAGCACTTCGAGCAGCTCGGCGAGGTCGCCGCCCTGGCAGGCCGCGAAGAAGCGCTCGAGGATCTCCGAGCGCTGCTTCACGTCGGTGTCGAAGCGCGGGCGCCGGGCCTGCACGTGCTCCCGGGCCCGGTGCGCGACCTGCCGGACCGACACCTCCGAGCGATCAAGCATCCCGCCGATCTCGGCGTGCGAATAGCCGAAGACCTCGCGCAACACGAACACGGCGCGCTCCAGCGGGCTCAGGCTCTCCAGGACCACCAGCATGGCCGTGGACACCGACTCGGCCAGTTCGGCCTCCTGCGCGCCGTCTCCGGCCGCGGACGAGGCGAGCGACGAGGTGAGGCTCGAGGTGAGCATCGGCTCGGGCAGCCACGGGCCCACATAGGTCTCGCGTACCGCTTTGGCCGAAGTGAGCCGGTTGAGCGACAGATTGGTGACCGTGCGCACCAGGTAGGCCTTCGGGTTGCGCACCTCGTCGCGGTCGGCCTTCGCCCAGTTGATCCAGGCGTCCTGCAGGACGTCCTCGGCGTCGGCGACGCTGCCGAGCATCCGGTAGGCCGTGGCGAACATCAGGCCCCGGTGCTCGCCGAACGGGCCGAGGGCGCTCTCCTCGTTCGCGCTGGTCGCGGCGGACAGGTCGGACACGGTCGGTTCAACCTCTCGTGGCTCGGTCTTCTCCTTCGACAGCGTAATGTCGACGCTCATCGGCCGCTCCTCCCGTCTGGTCGATCTGGGATAAGACACGACGCCGGCCCGGAGCGTGACACGTCCGGCTATGACGTGGGTCACAGCGCCGCGCGGCGACTGCGCCGGTCAGGATGATCGCCGCGGCGAAATATCATGGACGCATGGTGGACAAGCAGCCCGCTCAGCCTGCTCAGCCGCGCGTGCGCGCGCCGAGGCTTACCGGCCGCGGCTGGATCAACACGGCCGGCGGCGCGGCGCCCGACCTGGCCGGGCGCATCGTCCTGTTGGATTTCTGGACCTTCTGCTGCGCCAACTGCCTGCACGTGATCGACGAGCTGCGCGGCATCGAGGACGAGTTCGCCGACGTCCTCGTGGTGGTGGGCGTGCACTCGCCGAAGTTCGTGCACGAGGCGGACCGCGACGCGCTGGTCGCGGCCTGCGAGCGCTACGACGTCCGGCACCCGGTCCTCGACGACCCGGAGCTGTCCACCTGGAAGGCCTTCGCGGTGCGCGCCTGGCCGACGCTGAGCGTGGTCGACCCGGAGGGCTACGTGGTCGCGCAGATGTCCGGCGAGGGGCACGCACACAGCCTTCGTACCCTGATCGCCCGGCTGGTCGCCGAGCACGAGGCCAAGGGAACCCTGCGCCGAGGTCAGAGCCCGTATACGCCGCCGGAGCCGGAGCCGACCGAGCTGCGCTTCCCCGGCAAGATCGCCGCGCTGCCGGGCGGGACCTTCGCGGTCTCCGACACGGCGCACCACCGCGTCGTCGAGATCGCCGCGGACGGCGAGACCGTGCTGCGCGCCTTCGGCTCCGGCGCCCGGGGGCTGGCCGACGGTCCGGCGGACCAGGCGCGCTTCAGCGAGCCGCAGGGGCTGTGCCTGCTCGATGAGAACACCGTGCTGGTCGCGGACTCGGTCAACCACGCGCTGCGCACGATCGACCTGGCCGACGGCGCGGTGCGGACCGTCGCGGGCACCGGCCGGCAGTGGGCGCAGGGGTCTGTGTCAGCTGGTCCGGCCCGCGAAATCGACCTGTCCAGCCCGTGGGACCTCGCCGTGCTGCCGGACGGCCGGATCGCCGTCGCCATGGCCGGGATCCACCAGCTGTGGACGTACGATCCGGCGGCGGGCACCGTCGCCGCGACCGCCGGCACGACCAACGAAGGGCTCGTCGACGGACCGGCCGGCCAGGCCTGGTTCTCCCAGCCCTCCGGCCTCGCGCTCGGCGCCGACGGCCGGCTGTGGATCGCCGACTCCGAGTCGTCCGCGCTGCGCAGCCTGCACGACGGCCGGGTGGAGACCGCGGTCGGCCAGGGCCTGTTCGACTTCGGGCTGCGCGACGGCGAAGCGAAACAGGCGCTGTTCCAGCATCCGCTCGGCGTGACCGCGCTGCCGGACGGCTCGGTAGCGGTCTGCGACACCTACAACGGCGCGATCCGCCGCTACGACCCGGCCGCCGAGCAGGTCACGACCCTGATCACCGGGCTGCGCGAGCCCTCCGGCGCGGTGCTCGCGGAGGGCGGGCTGCTCGTGGTCGAGTCCGCCGCGCACCGGCTGACCCGGATCCGCCTGCCGGAGGAGGCGCTGCGGGTCGAGCCGGCCGCCTATCGCACCCGGCGCCCGGCCACCGACGTCGCGCCGGGGCCGGTGGAGCTGGTCGTCGTGTTCGAGCCGCCGATCGGGCAGAAGATGGACGACCGGTTCGGGCCGTCCACCGAGCTGACCGTCTCCGCCTCGCCGCCCGGCCTGCTGGTCTCCGGCGCCGGCCGGGGCACCGGCCTGGACCGGGCGCTGGTGCTCTCCGACACGGTCGGATCAGGGGTCTTGCACGTCTCGGCCAGGGCCGCGTCCTGCGACGAGCCCGCGCCCGGCGCCGACCCGGCGGAGTTCTTCCCGGCCTGCCACATCCACCAGCAGGACTGGGGCATCCCGGTTCGGCTCGTGCCCGGCGCGCCGTCGCGACTACCGCTGATCCTTCGTGGATCAGTGTCCTGAAGCGGACCGGCACGGCTCCAGCCGGGCGTAGTACGCGAACGGCGGGCCGATCAGCCGGGTCACGTGCAGGCCGGCGGCGTTGGCGTGCCGGGCCAGGAGCGGCCGGCGCACCTGGTGCCGGTCGAAGAACTCTCCGATCACGACGCGCCCGTCGGCCTTCACGACGCGCCGCAGCTCCCGCAGCGCCTGTTCGGGCCGCGGGATCTCGCCGAGCGCGGTCACGAGGTACGCGGAGTCGAACTGCGCGTCCCCGAACGGAAGGCTGTGCGCGTTGGCGCGGGTCGGGGTGATGTTCTCGATGCCGAGATCCTCCGCCCGGCGCATGACGTGGTCGAGCATCTCCTGCTGGATGTCGACGATGTCGAGGCCGCCCCCGCCGCCGAGCTGCGGGGCCGTGCGCAGCGCCTGCAGCCCGGTGCCCGGCCCGACCTCCAGCACCCGCTGCCCGGCGATGGGTTCGAGCATCGCCTCCAGCCGTCTCTGGGACAGGAACGGCAGCGGCAGGTCCAGCAGACGGCGCTGGGCGTAGGGGTAGGGCGCGGAGTCGAACGCCCACCAGGACCAGGCGGCGGCTCCGGCGGCCGCGGCGGCCAGTCCCCAGCGCGTGGAGGGCCGCCGTGCGGCGGCGCGCAGATTCATCATCAGTGTCCTATCTTTCGAGAGGGGCGAGGTCGAGGCGGGCGGCCGGCTCCGACGGGGCCGTCGGGCCGGCCGGATCAGGACCCGGTGTCGTACCGGATGCCGCGGTGCGCCAGGCGATCGCGGCGCAGACCCCGGCCAGCGGCAGCTCCAGACCGCCGGCCATGAGCAGCGCCAGGGCGAGGTCGGCCCCCGGCGCGGCCGTCATCGTGTCGAACCAGGCGTCGACGACCAGCAGGGACGAGGTCGCCGCGGCGGTCGCGCAGAGGTGCCGGCCGCGGCGCAGCAGGAGCACGCCGGTGCCGATGAATCCGAGTGCTTCCATGCCGTCCAGCCCGGCCCAGACCGCGGACCAGTGCTCCGCGGTCGTGCGGGCCGGCAGGGCGACGCAGAGGACGAAGGCCCAGCCGAAGACGACGGACCCGCAGCCGATGAGCCCGTATGCGGCTCTTCGGTCCTGGATGAGGGCGTGCATGATCTCCGTTCCGGCTTCTGGGATCAGGGTCGGAAGTCGGGGCGCTGGGCCCGCGCCTGTGGGTGTGTGCTGATTCAGATGGAAGAGGGCGGGCAGGTCTCCTGGGCTGAGATCGTCTGTGCGGACGAGGTGGAGCCGTCCATGCTGGTGAACGTGAACTGCGCGCCGACGTTGACGACGGCGGCGGCGTAGGCGTCCGGCTCGCCGGTGTCCTTCGGATACACATCGAGCCCGTAGTTGTTGTCCACGATGCCGGTGATGTCGATCTGCGCGACGTTCTGCGTCGCGAACACGACGAGCACCAGGCCGCAGTCGTCCTCGGGCGGGAAGGGCGAGTAGTTTCCGATCAGCAGGTACATCGAGTCGGCGAGCAGGCCGTCGCCCGCCGACGTGCCCGCCGCCGAGAGGTCCGGCAGGTAGTGCATCACGCACTCGACCTGGCTGCTCCTGTTGATCGGCAGCAGCAGGTAGATGCACGGGTTGCTCACCGCGCCGCTGTCGATCGACACCTCCCAGGGCAGGCCGTACGTCGCGCCGGGCGGTGAGATCCACGTGCCCGGCAGCGTCGCCGCCGGCTCGCTCGTGACGCCGACGCTGCTGCTGATCGTCGAGTCGACCGGCGGCGTCGACGGTGTCGGCGAAGGGCTCTGTGTCGGGCTGGTCGCAGGGCCCACCGTCTGCGGGGTGTGTCCGGGCCCTGCGGGCAGGATCACGCTGAACAGGATCACGGCGGCCGCGCTGAAGACCGCCGCCGCGCTGCCCACGCCGACGCCGATCTTCCGGTTGCGCCGGACCCGCCGGGCCTCGCCCGCCACGCCGGAGACCAGGTCGACCGCCGGCCGGTACTCGTCGGCGGCCCGGCGCATCAGCTCCCGCACTCGCGTGCCGGCGGCCTCGTCAAGGTCCTCACTCACCGCCGGGCTCCTTCCGGGCCGTTCTCGTCGACGGCCTCGGCGACCCGGTCCCCGCGCGCGCCGAACCCGGTGTCGAGTTCCGCGTCGATCTGCTCGCCGAGCAGCTCCCGCAGCCGGGCCAGCGCCCGCGCGGTCTGGCTTTTGACCGTCCCCGCGCTGCATCCGAGGGCCGCCGCGGTGCCCTCGACGGTCAGGTCCTCCCAGTACCGCAGGACCAGCACCGCCCGGCTGCGCCGGCCGAGCTGTTCGAGCGCTGAGAGCAGGTCGAGCCGCAGGTCCGCCTGTGCGGCCGGGTCCGGCCGCCGCTGCGGGCCGGGCTCGTCGATCGGCAGCTCGCCGGCCTGCGCAAGGGCGATGTGCGTCGTGCGCTCCCGGCCCAGCTTGCGCCGGTCGGTGAGGTACGCGTTGATCAGTGTCCTGTGCGCGTACGCGTCGACCGAGTCGGCCTTGCGGGCCCGGTTCCAGTGCCGGCACAGGTTGGTCAGCGCCTCCTGCACCAGATCCTCGGCGCCGCTCGGGTTCCCGCACAGCAGATACGCGGTGCGCATCAAGCCGTGCTGGCGGGCCCGCGCGAACTCGGTGAACTCGTCGATCCGGTCCACCCGCCCTCCTCCCCGCGCATCGTCCTGTGCCCATGAGTCGCGGGAGGGCGAAAAGGTTGCGTGCGGCGCCGGGACGCGCCGCGGGGGCGGGCCGGGACCCGCCCCCGCGATGGAGGGTTCGAACTCAGGTGGTGTCAGAGGTCGGTGTCAGGAGGTGGTGGCCGAGTAGTTGTTGATGGTGAAGTTCTCCTGCACGTTGTTCGTGCCGCTGATCTCCCAGCCGTACTGGATGGTCGACAGCGTCGCGTTGGAGAAGTAGGCCTTCGTGTTCTGCAGGTAGTTCAACAGGTCGAGCAGGTTGACCGTGCCCGAGCTCTCGTTGCCGCTGCGGACGAACGAGTAGGTGGGGTTGGAGCCGTTGTTGCCGGCGTAGAGGGTCCAGGTGTTGCCGTCCATCGTGACGGTGCCCACGGACGAGCCCAGCGGGCCGACGTTGCCGCTGACGTCCGTCCAGACCATGACCTCGATGCCGCTGCCGTTGAGCCAGATGTCGTAGGCCGACTCCCAGTTTCCGCTGCTCGGGTTGCTCTCGTTGAAGGTGCTGGTGGCCGTGCTCAGCGAGCTGAGCGCGGTGCCGATGGTCTTGCTGATGTTCGCGTACGACTTCACGCCCGACGTGCTCGGCTGGGTGGAGAAGACGCCCCAGTTGGTCGCGGACTTCACCCACAGCGTCTGGGTGTTGAAACCGCTGCCCCACTCGTCGTTGTAGATCGTGTAGCCGCCGATCGAGTACTCGGCCCACTGGCCGTTGTCCTCGTAGAGGTACCCGGACGATCCGGTCGGCGAGGCCGACGGCGACGACGAAGTGGGCGGCGCTGAGGTCGGCGGTGCCGAGGTCGAGACCGCGCCGGTGCAGGCGGTGCCGTTGAGCGTGAACGAGGCCGGGTTGCCCGGGTAGGTAGACCCGGAGAACGAGCCGTTGAACCCGAAGCTGGTGCTGGTGTTGGTGCCCAGGCTCCCGTTGTACGAGGCGTTGGCCGCGGTCACGTTCTGGCCGGACTGGCTGTAGGTGGCGCTCCAGCCCTGCGAGACCGCCTCGGTGCCCGGCAGCGTGAAGGCCAGCGTCCAGCTCGTGAGCGCCGAGCCCAGGTTGGTGACCGAGATGCTCGCCGTGAAGCCGCCCGCCCACGCGTTGTCGGTATACGAGACCTGGCAGCCGCTCGCCGCGCTCGCGGACGGGCTGAGGGTCAGCGCGGTGACGCCGGTGGTGACGAGCACGGCGGCGGTCGCGGCGGCCAGCCGCCGTCGCGCGTGGGTGGCCTCGCCGCCACGGCGTGCCGCGCGCCCGGTGAGACGGAACATGGAGTGCCCCTTCCTCGAGAGAGCCCGCTGATTCGTGCGGTAGCGGGGCGCGGCGGGCCGCCGCGCCCGGTGCACGGAATCGAAGCGCTTCGAAACTGGGATACCCGAGGCGGCATAGCCTGTCCAGCGATGAGGGACCTTGTTTGCGCGGCGAATCGGACCCGAGATGAGAACTCGCAGTTAGAACCTTGATCCACTGGAATCAGAGCAGTAAATCTCGTTTGTCGAAATGTAAGCAAGCGCTTCGACTACAGATCGTCGATCATCGCCGTGTCGCGCGAAGTCTCAACGCAGCGGCGGGCGGACCAGCCCGGTCTGATAGGCGATCACCACCAGCTGCGCCCGGTCGCGCGCGCCGAGCTTCACCATCGCCCGGTTGACGTGCGTCTTGGCGGTGGCCGGGCTGAGCACCAGGCGCCGGGCGATCTCGTCGTTCGACATCCCGGCGGCGACCAGCGCCAGCACCTCGCGCTCCCGGTCGGTCAGCGCCGCCAGCCGGTCCGGGCCGGCCGGGTCGGCCGGGTCCGGCTGGGCCAGGAAGCGGGCGATCAGGCTCCTGGTCGCGCCGGGGGAGAGCAGCGCGTCGCCGCGGTCGACCACCCGGATCGCGGCGATCAGCTCGTCCGGCTCCACGCTCTTGCCCAGGAAGCCGCTGGCCCCGGCGCGCAGCGCCTGGAACACGTACTCGTCGATCTCGAACGTGGTCAGGATCAGCACCCGCACGCCGGCCAGGTCGTCGTCCGCGGTGATCTGGCGGGTCGCGGCCAGGCCGTCCAGCTCCGGCATGCGGATGTCCATCAGTGCCACGTCGGCCCGCGACTGCTTCGCCAGCCGCACCGCGTCGCGCCCGTTCGCCGCCTCGGCGACCACTTCCAGGTCGGGCGCCGACTCGATCAGGGCCCGGAACCCGGCCCGCAGCAGCGGCTGGTCGTCCGCCAGCAGCACCCTGATCGTCATGGCCGGCCCTGCGTCGACGGGGGCCGGGTCGATCCGAGCCGGGCCGGCTGGAGCGGCAGTGTGGCGGCGACCCGGAACCCGCCGCCCGGCCGCGGCCCGGCCCGCAGCTCGCCGCCGATCGCGGCGATCCGCTCGCGCATGCCGACGATGCCGTGGCCTGATTCGATCATCGCTCCACCCCCGTCATCAGTGGCACCGGCGCTCCCGTCGTTGTCGATCGTGATGCTCAATGCCGCGGCGCCGTAAGCGAGGCTGATCCGCGCGCCCGGATTGCCAGGCCCGCCGGCGTGCTTGTACACGTTCGTCAGCGACTCCTGGATGACCCGATAGGCCGTCAGGTCCACTGCGGGGGCGAGCCGCCGGCTCGCACCCTCGACCTGCCGCTCGATCTCCAGGCCGGACCGGCGGAACGAGGCGACCAGGTCGTCGAGCCCGTCGAGCCCGATCATCGGCTCGGTCGGCGCCGCCGGCTCGTCCGGCTCGCGCAGCAGGCCGATCGTGTCGCGCAGCTCGCCGAGCGCGCTGCGGCTGGCCGCCTTCACGTGCGCGAGCGCATCGTGCGCCTGCCGCGGCGAGCCGTCCAGCATCCGGTCGGCCACCCCGGCCTGCACGCTGATCAGGGCCAGATGATGCCCCACGCTGTCGTGCAGGTCGCGCGCGATCCGCAACCGCTCCTCGGTCACCCGCCGCCGCGCGTCGCGGTCCCGCTCCTGCTCGGCCCGCGCGGCGCGCTGCTCGACCTCCGCCAGATACGCACGCCGGTTGCGCGACGAGTCGCCCGCGGCCACGGCCAGCCCGGCGAGCGCGATCAGCGCCAGGTTCTCCGGGCCGAGCAGGGCCGGCCTCAACAGCGCGTGCATGACCACGATCGCGCCGACCGCGAGGCCGCTGGCGACCAGGCCGCGCCGGCGCTGGGACTGCTCCGCCACCGTGTAGAGTGCGATCAGCGGCGCGAGCAGGATGAAGATCCCGCGCCCGGGGTCCTGCGCGACGTACCCCTCCGCGAACGAGCCGCTGATCACCAGGACCACCAGCGGCCACCACCGCCGGACCACGAGCGAGGCGCAGGCCACGACGGCGAAGACGACGCCGGACGGGCCGGGCGTCGCGCCGCCGGAGGTCCGCGCGCCGGTCGCGGTCAGCAGGGTCGCGGCGAACACCACCGCCGCGACCAGCAAGTCGGCGGCATGCGGGTGCTCCCGCAGCGCTCCGCGCAGCTTGCTGATCGCACCCATGCGACCACCATAAAGGCCGTGCGGCCGGCCGCCATCGACGTCGTGCGGTATGCGTGAAGCCGGCGCGTACCACAGACGCGGTAGTCCGGCCGGATCGGTCCTCAGCCTGCTGAGGGCGCTGCGTCCTCGGCCGGCACCGTCTCAACACGCACCGCTTCAGCAGGCACCGTCTCGAGCGGCACCGTCTCGATGCGGCGGCCCGACTGGCGCGGGACGGCGGGCTGCTGCCGGGGGATGGCCAGGACCACGAGGGCCGCGATGAGCGCCCCGCCGCCGCCGGCCAACAGGCCGACCCGGAAGCCGTTCGCCGAGGGGATCACCGCGCCGCCCAGGTGGATCGTCATCCGGGAGAGGATCGCCGCGATGATCGCGCTGGCCAGGGACGTGCCGATGGATCGCGCCAGGGAGTTGAGGCCGTTGGCCGACGCGGTCTGCGAGCCGGGCACCGCCGCCATGATCAGCGACGGCATCGCCGCGTAGGCCAGGCCGATCCCGGCGCCGACGACCGCGGTGCCGATCATGATGCCCCACGCGTGGTGCATGAGCGGCAGGGTGACCAGGTAGCCGGCCGCGATCACCAGGGCGCCGCAGAACATCGGCACCTTCGCGCCGTACCGGCGGATGAGCTTTCCGGTGACCGGGGAGAGCGCCATCATCACCAGCCCGGTGGGCAGCATCCACAGTCCGGCGGAGATCAGCGACTGGCCCAGCCCGAATCCGGTGGCCCTCGGCAGTTCGAGGATCTGCGGCGCGATGAGCGACGCGGCGTACATGCCGAAGCCGACCACGACCGAGGCCAGGTTGGTGATCAGGACCTGACGGCGCGCGCTGGTGCGCAGGTCCACGAGCGGCGACGGCGTCCGCAGCTCCCAGACGCCCCAGGCGGCGAGCACGACGACGGAGCCGCCGAAGCAGCCGAGCGTCGCGGGGGACGTCCAGCCCCAGGTGCTCCCCTCGGTGATCGCCAGCAGCAGGGCCAGCAGCCCGGCCGCGAGCCCGGCCACGCCCGGCACGTCCAGCCGGCCGCCGGCCCGGTTCGGCGACTCGGGCACCACCAGCGCGACGAGCCCGGTGACGACCGCGCCGAGCACCAGGGAGACCCAGAACAGCATGTGCCAGTTCCAGTGCTCGGCGATCAGCGCCGAGGCGGGAAGGCCGAGCGCGCCGCCCACCCCGAGCGAGGCGCTCATCAGCGCCACCGACGACGAGAGCTTCTCCCGCGGCAGCACGTCTCGCATGACACTGATTCCCAGCGGGATCACCGCGCTGCTCAGGCCCTGCAGCGTGCGGCCGGCGACCATCGGCAGCAGCGAGTCGGTGAGCGCGCAGACCAGCGACCCGGCGACCATCAGGATCGCGCAGGCCAGCAGGACCCGGCGCTTGCCGTACATGTCGCCGAGGCGGCCGAAGACCGGCGTGGCCACGGCGGCCGCCAGCAGGGTCGAGGTCACCGTCCAGGACGCGTTCGCCTCGCTCGTGCGCAGCAGCGTGGAGAGCTGCGGCAGGATCGGCACCAGCAGCGTGGTCATGAGCGAGACCACGATGCCGGCGCTGGCGAGCACCGCGACTATCGGACCGCTGCTTCTGGTGGCCGGCACGGTGTCTCCCCGGGTAGGTGTGCATAATGCATACCGTGTGCATGGTACATATTATGGGTCGCGCGCGGCCACCCCTATCCCTCGAGGCGCCCTCGAGGCGCGGACTCGGAGGAGTAATCTGACCGGGAGGAATACATGCGCGGACAGGCGGCGTCGGTGGCGACGGATCTCGAACTCACCGAGTTGGTACGCGAGCTGATGCTGGTCAGCCGGCACGCCGTCCTCGGCGCGGCGGACAGCTACGAGGGCGACGACCGGCTCGAGCGCAGCGCCTTCATCCTGCTGAGCCGGATCGAGGCGGAGGGCCCGATGTCGATCGGGCAGCTCGCCGAGGCCTTCGCCCTGGACACCTCGACGGTCAACCGGCAGACCGCGGCCATGCTGCGCGGCGGCGTCGCCGAGCGGATCGCGGACCCGGACGGGGGGATCGCCCGCAAGATCCGGATCACCGCCGAGGGGAGCCGGCGGCTGCTCAAGGAGCGGGAGTGGTCCGTCGACGGGCTGCGCCGCGTTCTGCAGGAGTGGAAGCCCGAGGACGTCGAGCAGCTGCTCTCGGCGCTGACCCGGTTCAACCGGTCCATCGAGGACCTGTCCGGAAAGCCGTGGCCGCGCGACTGACCCGCGGTACTGATTCGTGGGCCCTGACTCGCGGTGCCGACTCTCAGCACTGATTAAAGCTGCTGATTCTTTCCGTTACCGCGTCCGCTGCGCCTGATCCCGCCGCCGTACCGCGAACGCGGTAGCCGAAGTTGCCGCGTCTGGACGACGCCCGCCCGCCTCCGCCCGGCCACGCTGGGGGCGGCCCCGCTCGAAGCCCGCGCGGGGCACCCGCGGAAGGGAAGGGCGCGATGACCGGTGTGTCCGTGCGCGGACTGACGAAACACTACGGCCGGGTGACCGCCGTCGACGACCTCGCCTTCGAGGTGCCCGGCGGCGCGGTGACCGGCTTCCTCGGACCGAACGGCGCCGGGAAGACCACGACGCTGCGAATGCTGCTCGGCCTGGTCCGCCCCAGCGCCGGCGAGGCGCTTATCGGCGGACGGCGTTATGCGCAGCTCGAGCGGCCGCGCACCGAGGTCGGCGCGGTCCTGGAGGCGACCGGCTTCCATCCCGGCCGCCGCGGCCGCGACCATCTGCGCATCCTGGCTCGTGGGGCGGGCCTGCCCGGGCGGCGGGTGGACGAGGTGCTCGACCGGGTCGAGCTGACCGCGGCGGCGGACCGGCGGGTCGGCGGCTACTCGCTCGGCATGCGCCAGCGGCTCGGCCTGGCCGCGGCCCTGCTCGGCGACCCGGGCGTGCTCGTGCTCGACGAGCCGGCCAACGGCCTCGACCCGGCCGGCATGGCGGCGCTGCGCGACCTGCTGCGCGCGCTGGCCGCCGAGGGCCGCACGATCCTGGTCTCCAGCCACGTGCTCAGCGAGGTGGCGCAGACCGTGGACCGGGTGGTGATCGTGAGCGCGGGCCGGCTGCGCTTCGCCGGGCCGGTCAGTGAACTCGGCGAGCGCTCGGTGACCGTGCGCACCCCGCAGGCCGCGGACCTCGCCTCGCTGCTCGAGGCGCGCGGCGGCCGGGTCGAGGCGACCGGCGAGTCAAGCCTCGAAGTGCGCGGCGTCGACGCCGAGGAGATCGGCCGCCTCGCGGCGCAGAAGGGCATCGCGCTCTCCTCGCTGAGCGAGGGCGGCACCGCGTTGGAGGCGGCGTTCCTGCGGCTCACCGCCGCCCCGGAAGAGGCCTGAGGAGGTCATCGTGAATACCCTGATCCGCACCGAGTTCCTCAAGCTGCGCACCGTGCGCAGCCCCTGGATCATCCTCGGCGCAGCACCCCTGCTCGTCGCCGTGGGAATCAGTGGCCTGGTCAGTTCCTCGGGCATCGACGCCAGGAACCCCGCCGTCAAGCAGAGCGACGCGCTCGCGCACGTGGGGCTGGCCTCGCTGGTCACGCTGCTCTTCGGCATCGTCGCGATGGCCGGCGAATACCGGCACCGCACCATCACCGACACCTACCTGACCACGCCGGCCCGCGGCCGCGTGGTCGGGGCGAAGCTCGTCCTCTGCGCGGCGGCCGGCGCGGTCAGCGGGCTGATCTCCGCCGCGATCGGCCTGGCCGCCGCGGCGATCTGGTGGTCCGCCAAGGGCTTCCCGTTCGCCTGGTCGGACGGCGAGATGTGGCGCACCGTCGGCGGCGGCATCGCCTGGCAGGCCGCGTTCGCCGCGATCGGCGTCGGGGTCGGCGCGCTGCTGCGCAACCTGGTCGGCGCGATCGCCGGCGCGCTGGCCTGGATCGCGCTGGTCGAGGGGCTGGTCGGCCAGCTGGTGGGCAACTTCGCGCGCTGGCTTCCGTTCAGCGCCGGGCAGGCGCTCGGCGCCGGGGCGAACAGCAGCCAGCACCTGTTGCCGCGCTGGGGCGGCGGCGTCGTGCTGGCCGTCTACGCGGTGGCGTTCGCGGTGGCGGCGATGAGCGTCTCAGTACGCAGAGACGTGGCGTGAGGCGCGGTCAGCGGGCCGCCGCGGCGACCAGGCTGCGCGCGTAGGCGACCCGGGCGTTGTAGTCCTGGACCTGCAGCACCGAGCTGACCGGCAGCTGGGTCTGGTGCAGGAACCCGGGGCCCTGCACCACGATCTGCACCCAGCCTTCCGTCCGCTCCTCCTTGACCAGCAGGAACAGCAGGCCCAGCAGGCAGAAGAAGACGCCGATCACGGTCATCACGATGGCCCAGGTCGGCATGACCCTCTGGGTGCGGGACATGTCGGTGAAGGACCACACGGTGGTGGCGATCGGGCAGGTCCCGCTCGGTGTGATGACCTCGGTCTGGGTGCAGGCGATGTCGCCGATGGTCACCAGCGGCGGGGACGGCATCCCGTACCCGCCGGTCGACGGCTGGCCCCATCCGGGCGGCGGCTGGTCGCTCGGCTCGGGCGCGGCAGCGGGGAAGCCCGACGGCGTGCTCATGGGTTAAGAACCACCTTCACAGGCGCAGACGGTCGAGGACTGCTCTCGATGCTAGCGCCCGTGCGCGGACTGTGGCATCCAGACCGCGGCATCTGCAGAACGTGGACAGGCCGGCGGGGCTTCACCCGCGCCGGCCTGTTCCACGGTTCGGACGCTCAGAACCTCACTGGGCCTGGCCGCCCGGCGAGGGCGTCGCGGCATCCGTGTGCGGCATGTGCTCGGCTGGGATCACGCCGAGCCGGCCGGCCTGGTAGTCCTCCACCGCCTGCATCAGCTCCTCGCGGGTGTTCATCACGAACGGCCCGTAGTGCGCGACCGGCTCGCGGATCGGCTGCCCGCCGAGCAGCAGCACCTCGAGATCCGGGGTGCGGCTGTCCTGCTGCGCCGAGGCGGCGAAGGTCAGCGCGTCGCCGGGGCCGAACACCGCCATCTGCCCGGTGTGCACCGGCCGGCCCGCAGTGCCCGCGGTGCCCTCGCCGGCCAGCACATAGGCCAGCGCGTTGAAGTCGGCCCGCCAGGGCAGCTCGACCCGCGCACCCGGGCTCACCGTCGCGTGCACCAGCGTGATCGGCGTGAACGTCGAGCCGGGCCCGGTGTGGCCGCCCAGGTCGCCCGCGATGACGCGCAGCAGCGCGCCGCCGTCCTCGGTCGTCAGCAGCTTCGACTCGTGCCCGCGGATGTCCTGGTAGCGCGGCGGGTTCCACTTGTTCGCCCTGGGCAGGTTGACCCACAGCTGGATGCCGTGGAACAGCCCGCCGCTGACCACCAGGTGCTCCGGCGGCTTCTCGATGTGCAGGATGCCGCTACCCGCGGTCATCCACTGGGTGTCGCCGTTGGTGATCACGCCGCCGCCGCCGTTGGAGTCGGCGTGCTCGAAGATGCCGTCGATGATGTAGGTGACGGTCTCGAAGCCGCGGTGCGGGTGCCACGGCGTGCCCTTGGGCTCGCCGGGGGCGTAGTCCACCTCGCCCATCTGGTCCATGTGGACGAACGGGTCGAGGTCGCGCTGGCTCACCCCGGCGAACGCGCGGCGCACCGGGAAGCCCTCGCCTTCGAGGCCGGAGGGCGCGGTCGTCACCGCCCGGACCGGCCGCTGGACGGCCGTCGCGGAGTCGGGACGCGGCACGCGGGGCAGTACGAGTACGTCGGGAACGGTGATCGCCGGCATCGTGAACCTCCTGGTGTCCGGTTCCAGTGGACCACGCTGGCGCGGGTCCTTCCTGCCGCCCCCAACACTAGTTGAAGGTTAAACATTCCTCGCCCCGCGCGGCCCGCGTGGAAGAAGGTGGAAGAGCGAAGGTCAAGGTCAAGGTCAACGGCGTGTGCCTCCGGCGGGCCCTCTGCAGAGTGCCGGGGGCGCGTTGCGGGTGGGGGTTGGGTGGGTGGTTGGGAAGGCGGTCGGTGGCTCTCCGCGTCGGTCACCTAAAGGCGTATCAGGAACCTGCCTGGGGGCGCAAACGAAAGGCGTGTTTGCGCCCCCAGGCAGAACCCTGATGCGGGCTGCGCCGGCCCGACGCGGAGAGCCCCCGACCTCGCTCGAGTGGTGGGCTGCGCCCGGCCGAGGTGGTGGTCGGGTTCAGTCCGGCGGGTGCGGTGTGCTGCAGGAATGCGCGGCAAGTATCCGCATCAGATTCAAGCGGGTGGGTCTGCCGTGGTCGGGTTTCCCGCTTTGTACAACGAAGGGGAGCACCAGGGTAGTTCCGCCAATTAGCTACTAGTTTTGATGGAAAAATGCTGGCAAATAGATCGCGGCATTGATATACTGGAGACGGTCGGGGACCTTTATCGGGCGGCTATTTCACGGTGGAGCGGGTGTCATGAATCAGTGTCAGGATGAGGTGGAAGGGTCGCCCTCCGTGGTGCGGATTGTCGCAGCGCTGGATGTTGTGCGTGGCGAGGTGGCGGGGGTCTTGGCGCAAGAACCCGCAGCCAGCCCGGATGTGCTCCTGGATTTGGCGCGTGCGGTGGACGGCATGGTGCGTACTGGGAATGGCCTGCTGCTGCAGGTACTAGCACGCATGGATGAGGCGAAGGCGGTGCGCGGTGGGATCGGGCCGTGGTTGACCGCGCAGTTGGGGTATTCGCCGGGGCGGGCGCGCGGCTTGGCGCAGGATGCCCGGCGGCTTGGCGCGCTGCCGGAGGTGACGCAGCAGTTGGCTGGCGGGGCACTCCCGTCCGGCGCCGGTCGGGTGCTCGCGCGCGCCGCGCACGCAGCCTGCACGACCAAGCAGGATCCCGCAGCAGCCGTGGCCGAAACTATCAGTACGCTGCAACAAGATGGGATCCAGGCGGCGGAACGCCAAGTGCGCGTCCTGGAGCACACCCTGACCCCAGCCCACGGCAAGGAGCAGCGTGCCCGGCAGCGTGCCGCGTCGTTCGTGCGGATCGGCGAATGCGAGTCGGGCATGGTGCGCTTCGACGGGTTGCTGGACAAGGAACGCGCCACCCTGGTGCGCACCGCACTGGACCTGCTGGTGTCCACCTGGCTGCGCGAACGCCAATACGACCACACCAACCCGCTGCCCGACGACGTGCACAGCACCGAACAGCTGACCGCCGAAGCCCTCACCCGCCTGGCAGAGGTGTTCCTCAACGCCACTGAAGAGCAGCGCGCGCATCGCTACACACCCACCGTCGTCTACTACGCCCCGGCACCTTCGCAGCCCATGCGGAAATCTACAACGCAGAACCCTGACTCATCGCCGAACTCATCGACTCCGCCGGTTCCTGCCGGGTGTGTCGAGACCGGCTATGGCGACTTCGTCCCGGCCATCGGCCTGCCGGGCCCGCGCGACCCGGCCGCCGTGCACCTCACCGTCACCTCGGATGGACAGCCCGCCGCGATCGACGGACTGCCCGTCGATCGCGATCCTGCTGCCCGCTTGGCCAGCCCCGCCCAGCGTCTGGCGCTGGCCTTCCGGGACCGGCACTGCACGCATCCGGGCTGTACCCGACCTGCCTCATGGTCCTTACATGCCCACCACCGCAAGCCCTACGCCCAGCATGGCCCCACGGTGTTGAGCAATCTGACCATGTACTGCCCGCAACATCACACGCTCGCCCATCACAGCGCTGCCTGACCGGTGCCGCAGATTCCTGCCTCAGCCCGCCCGCGACCCCCTGCCGCCGCTTGGCGCAGATACTCGCACCGCGCCCCATCCCGTTCTTCAATCCCGTTCGTCGCCCGCACCCGCCGGACTGAACCCGACCACCACCTCGGCCGGGCGCAGCCCACCACTCGAGCGAGGTCGGGGGCTCTCCGCGTCGGGCAGGCGCAGCCCGCATCAGGGTTCTGCCTGGGGGCGCAAACACGCCTTTCGTTTGCGCCCCCAGGCAGGTTCCTGATACGCCTTTAGGTGACCGACGCGGAGAGCCCCCGACCGCCTTCCCAACCACCCACCCAACCCCCACCCGCAACGCGCCCCGGCACTCTGCAGAGGGCCCGCCGGAGGCACACGCCGTTGACCTTGACTTTTCGCTCTTCCACCTTCTTGCCTTGCCCGGGTCGCTAGCTGAGCCGCTAGCTGATCGGCAGCACTGCCCCGTCCCGCAGGAACAGCGGGATCCGCTCCAGCGGCGCCGGCACGGTCACCGTCCGGCCGCCCTCGTACTCCTCGCCGGTCCACGCGTCCTGCCACGCAGCACCCTGCGGCAGGTACACGGGCCACTCCCGCGCGCCGGCCTCCAGGACCGGGGCGACCAGCAGGTCGGGGCCGAACATGTAGGCGCCGTCCACCGTCCACGCCTCGGGGTCCTGTGGGAACTCCAGGAAGCAGGGCCGGATCGGGGTCACGCCGGTCTCGTGCGCCTCCTGCATCACGCCGAGGATGTAAGGCTTCAGCCGCTCCCGCCGCATCACGTAGTCGGCCATGATCGCGTAGGCCTCGTCCCCGTAGGCCCAGATCTCGTTCGGCCCGCCGGTGATCCGCGGCCCGAACGCCTCGGCCGGCTGCCGGAAGCCGTGCATCCGGAAGATCGGGCAGAACGCGCCGAACTGGAACCAGCGCACCATCAGCTCGCGGTACTGCGGCGAGGTCGGGTCGCCGCCCTGGAACCCGCCGATGTCCGTGTTCCACCACGGGATGCCGCTGAGCGCCGTGTTGAGGCCGGCCGTGATCTGCCGCCGGAAGGTGGCGAAGTCGGCGCCGATGTCGCCCGACCACAGGATCGCGCCGTAGCGCTGTGAGCCGGCCCACGCCGAGCGGTTCAGCGTGACCACCTCCTCGCGGCCTTCGGCGCGCATGCCCTCGTAGAACATCCGCGCGTTCTCCCGCGGGTACATGTTGCCCACCTCGAGGCCCGGCCCGGCGTGGTAGCGCAGGCCGGCCGAGAAGCCGGGCTTGAGCTCCGGCTCGCAGGCGTCCGCCCAGAACGCCTCGATCCCGTGCGCCAGGTACCCCTCGCGCACCTTCGACCAGACGAACTCGCGCGCCCGCGGGTCGGTCGCGTCGTAGAACGCCACCTGGACCGTCGAGTCGACGCCCTTGTCCGGCCAGTCGGCGTGCGCGACCGGCCCGAACTCGGTGCCGATCAGGAACCCGCGCCGCTCCATCTCGGCGTGGAACTCCGACAGGGGGCTGACGGAGGGCCAGACCGAGGCCATCAGCCGGGTGCCGTACTGCGCCAGCTCCTTGACCGCCGCGGCCGGGTCGGGCCACTCGGCCGGGTCGAACCGCCACTCGCCGAGGTGGGTCCAGTGGAAGAAGTCGACGACGATCACGTCCAGCGGCAGGCCGCGCCGGTTGTACTCCCGGGCCACCTCCAGCAGCTCCTCCTGCGAGCGGTAGCGCAGCTTGCACTGCCACAGCCCGGCCGCCCACTGCGGCAGCGGCGGGGTGTGGCCGGTCGCGTCGGCGTAGGCGCGCTGGATCCGGGCCGGCTCGCCGGCGGTGATCCAGTAGTCGATCTGCCGCGCGCTGTCCGCGACCCAGCGGGTGCCGTTCACCGCCAGCTCCACCCTGCCTATCGCAGGGCTGTTCCACAGGAATCCGTACCCGCGCGAGGAGACCATCAGCGGGACGCTCACCTCGGAGTTGCGCTGCACCAGCTCGACCACGGCGCCCTTCTGGTCGAACAGACCGTGCTGGTGCTGGCCGAGGCCGTAGAGCCTCTCGCCGGGGTAGGCGGCGAAGCGCTGCTCGAGCCGGGCGTAGCCGTTGCCGAGCGCGGTGCGCAGCCGCGGGCCGCCCCACCAGAAGTGCGCGTTCTCCTCGGCCAGCAGCTCGTGGCCGTCCTCGGTGCGGGTGAAGGTGATCCGGCCGACGAGCGAGACGGTCGCGGTGATCGAGCCGTTGGTGATCGACGCGCAGTCGTCGCCGATCCGCACCGACGAGTCGGGCGCCGGCGGCTCGCCGTCCGGGTCGAGCAGCGCGCCGGGAAGGCCGGCCAGGACCGGACCGCCCACCTTGGACCGGACCCGGAGCGAGTTCGCGCCCCAGGCCTCGATCCGCAGCGTCTCCTGGCGTCCGGTCCACTCCAGGGCCCGGCCGCCGGGGCGGGCGGAGAACTCGCCCTGCTCGTGCGCGAGGGACGCCAGCGGAGATTCCTCAGACATGGGTCGGGGGCCTTTCGGTGTGCGGGGCTCGGGTTTTCAGGCTGCGCGCGCGGTGCCGGGCGCGGCCGCCCGTACGCGTTCGTATACCGGGACTGGTTCGGATCAGGTGGCCGCGCCGGCCGTCCGCACGACCCCGTCCGAGCGCGCGGCGGGGCCCGCGGCGCTGGACTCGCGCACGGTCAGGGTGGGCGGGATGAGGGTGGCCGGGCCCGGGTCGCGCTCGCCGTCGAGCTGCGCCATCACCAGCCGGACCGCGGACCGGCCCATCTGCTCGGCCGGGATGGAGACGCTGGTCAGCCGGGGCGAGGCCTGCAGCGCCACCGGGTCCGGGCAGATCGCCACCACGCTGGTGTCCTCGGGCACCGCCCGGCCGGACAGTCGCAGCAGGCTGAGCAGCGGGGCGATGGCCGACTCGTTCTGCACCACGAAGCCGGTGGTGCCCGGCCGCTCCTCCAGGATCCGGGAGAGCACGCCGGCGGTGGACTCGTACGTGCCCTCGCAGGCCCGGTGCACCGCGCGCAGCCCGTGCTCCGCGACGCCGCGCTGGAAGCCGGCCAGGGTGCGCGCGGCGAATCCGGTGTGCCGCTTGTAGACCCCCTCGCCCTCGCCGATCAGGGCGACGTCCCGGTGGCCGAGCTGGGCAAGGTGCGCCGCGCAGGCCGCGCCGGTGGCCTCGAAGTCCAGGTCCACGCAGGCCAGCCCGGCCGGGTCGGCCGGCAGCCCGATCAGCACCGCGGGCGTGTCGGTCTCCCGCAGCACCGGGATCCGGTCGTCGTCGAGCTCGATGTCCATCAGGATCAGCGCGTCGGCCAGGCCGCTGCCGGCCACCCGGCGCACCCCCTGGGTGCCCTCGTCCTTGGTCAGCAGCAGCACGTCCTGGCCGAACTCGCGCGCCTCGGTGGTCACCGCCATGGCGATCTCCATGATCACCGGCACGTACATGTCGCTGCGCAGCGGGACCATCAGGGCCAGGATGTTGGACCGGTTGGAGGCCAGGGCGCGGGCGCCGGCGTGCGGGTGGTAGCCGAGCGCCTCGATGGCGGCCTCGACCTTCTGCCGGGTCTCGTCCGAGATCGAGCGTTTGCGCGACAGGACGTAGGACACTGTGGAGGGCGAGACGCCCGCCCGGCGGGCGACTTCGGCCAGGGTCACCATGTTGTCCTCTTCGCTGTCCTCGTCGGACCGGGATCGTTGCGGCGGTCAGGTCGTCGGTCGACACGGTCTCGATCGACGCAGTGTGCTGGATTGACCCGGATTTTACTGGCGCGTTTGTCGGCGCGGTGTTGATCGCAGTGTTGATCGCGATGTTGATCAATGCTGTGGTGAAGCGCTTCGACATCAATCGCCGGGAGAGCGCCGGAAATCGCGCCACCTTTGTCTCTGAAGCGTAGACCGCCAGCATGGACACTGTCCAGAATGATAGTCGAAGCGCTTCGATTAACTTGCCACGTCATGCGCCGTCACCGCCTTCGCCGGGGTCGCGCCACGGCCGGATCTCCACCGTCGCCGCGCCGTGGTCGAGCAGGAAGACCCGGTCGCCGCGGCGCACCGCCTCGACGCCCGGGGGGAGGTCCGGCAGCACCGGCCGGGCGCCCGCCTCCGCGCAGGCCCCGAGCAGGATCCGGGCCAGCGCGGCCGGCTCCGGCAGGGTGGCCACGTACCAGGCGCGGCCGGCGCCGAAGCCGTTGCGCAGCACCGCGGGCCGCCCGTCCAGCGGCCCGGACGCGAACCGGGCGAGCACCTGCGCGCCGTCGGCGGCCAGCCACTCGCCCCAGGACCGGGCCGCGAACGAGTTCGGCGTCGTGCCGTCGGGCTCGCCGAGTTCCAGCGACGCCGCCGTCCAGGCGACCTCGAGGACCGTCTCGTCGGGCAGCGGCCAGTACTCCTCGATCCGCAGGCCGAGCAGCTCCCGCAGCGGCGCCGGATAGCCGCCGAGCCCGATGCGCTCCTGCGGATCGGCGACCCCGGAGAAGGGCCCGAGCACCAGCTGGCCGCCGCCGCGCACGTACCCGGCCAGGTTCTCCGCCGCGCGGTCGCTGATCTGGTACAGGTTCGGCGCCAGCACGATCCGGTACCCGCTCAGGTCCTGCTCCGGGTGCGCGAAGTCGGTCGTGATGCTCGCCTTCCACAGCGGCGCGTAGTACTCGCGCAGCCGGTCCAGGTAACGGAATCCGGAGTGCGGCTGGTGGTCCAGCTCGACCCCGCGCCACGAGTCCCAGTCCACGATCACGGCCGCCTCGGCCGGCACCGGGTCGCCGAGCACGTCGGCCAGGCCGGCGAGCTCCTTGCCCAGCTCGCAGACCTCCCGGAACACCCGTGTGCCAGGGCCCGCATGCGGCACCATGGCCCCGTGCGTGCGCTCGGCGCCCTGCCGCGAGGCCCGCCACTGGAAGTGCAGCACGCCGTCCGCGCCGCGCGCGACCGCCTGCAGCGACCACAGCCGGTTCAGCCCCGGCCGCTTGGGCGTGGCGACGTGCCGCCAGCCCGCACCGGCCGGGGACTGCTCCGCCAGCAGCCAGGGCCGCCCGCCGCCGAGCGAGCGGGCCAGGTCCCGCTCCATCGCCGAGTCGCGGCCGGCGTCCGGGTCGTTCGGGTCCGGATACGAGTCCAGCGCGGCGAAGTCGGTCGCCGGCGCCCAGTCCCACAGGTCCGTCGTCTTGCTGAAGCCGGCGAAGTTCGTGGTGACCGGGATCTCAGGGTTGTGCCGGCGGACGATGTCGCGCTCTGCGGTGTAGCCCTCCAGCAGCAGGTCGGAGGCGAAGCGCCGGTAGTCCAGGTCCTGCGCCGGGTTGGTGACGTACTGGACCTGCCGGGGTGGGATCACCTCGGCCCAGTCCGCGTAGTGCTGCGACCAGAACGCGGTGCCCCAGGCGTCGTTGAGCCCGCCCGGCGCGTCCAGGTCGTCGCCGTACTTCCCGCGCAGCCAGCCGCGGAACCGCCCGGCGCAGCGGTCGCACCAGCAGACCGTGCCGAACTCGTTGCCGATGTGCCACATGCGCAGCGCCGGATGGTGCGCGTAGCGGGCCGCCAGGTCCTCGCTGATCCGGTCGGCGAAGTCCCGGTAGACCGGCGAGGAGGGGCAGTAGGCGTTGCGCGAGCCGTAGGTGCGCACGGTGCCGTCAGGGTTCTGCGGCAGCGTCTCCGGCCACCGGTGGTTCATCCACGGCGGCGTCGAGGCGGTCGGCGTGGCCAGCGCGGCGCCGATCCCGTTGCCGTGCAACAGGTCCAGCACCTCGTCCAGCCAGCCGAAGTCGCGCTCGCCCGGCCGCGGCTCCAACCGCGCCCACGAGAACACCCCCACGGTGGCCAGGTTGACCCCGGCCTCCCGCATGAGCCGCATGTCCTCGTGCCAGACCTCGCGCGGCCACTGCTCGGGGTTGTAGTCCCCGCCGAACAGGATCGCGCCGCGGTTGGCGTCGTTCAGTCCCGGCATCGCGTCCGCTACCGCCCCGCCACGTCGACCGTCTGGATGCCGCGGCCGTTGGTGCCCAGGTAGACCCGGCCGAAGTGGTGCGGGTCGCCGACGATCATCGGGATCCAGCCGAAGTTCTGCCGGGAGCTGTTGATCTTCGTCCAGCCGCGGCCCGCGTCGGTCGACATGTAGAAGCCTGTGACGCCGTTCACGGTGCCGACCATGTACAGGGTCTGGTACCGCGAGCCCGGTGCCGCCGCGCCGATGCCCACCGCGTAGCCGGCTGACACGGCCGAGCTGTCGACCTGCGTCCACGTCGCGCCGCCGTCGGTCGAGTGCAGCAGGCCGCCGGTCTGCGCTGCGAAGTACAGCTCGCCGGCGTGGCCGGGCACCGGCTGCAGCTGGTCGTTGCTCGCCGCGGTCAGGCCGGTGGTCTCGGCGGCGAAGGTCGCGCCGCCGTCAGCGCTCTTGTAGAGCACGCCGGTGGAGTCGTCGATCGCGTAGAAGACCTTGCCGTTCACCGCGTCGGCGACCGGGGTCACGCCGGTCGGCAGGCCGCTGACGGCGGTCCAGCTCTTGCCGTCGTCGGTCGAGTAGACCGGGGCGGTGCCGTCGGCCGGGTTCCAGACGATGCTCGACCCGTCGGCAGCGACCGCGACCTTGCCCTCGCCGTAGGTCATCGTGCTCGGCGCGGTGAACTGGGTCCAGGTCGCGCCGCCGTCGGTGGAGTACTGCCCGCCCGCGGTGCTCGCGCTGGTCTCGCCGACGAACGCGATCAGGTTGCCGCTCGCGTCCTGCGCGGTACCGGTGCCCTCGCTGAAGGTCGCGTCAAAGGTGTCAGTGGGCGATGTCGTGAGCGAGGTGTGGCAGAACCCGCCGAGGTCGTACATGGCGCTGACGAGCTTGCACGAGCTCTGACCGTTCGGCACCAGCAGCGACTGGATCGCCGTCTCTTCAATGCCCTTGGACGCCGAGGCGGAGAAGTCGACTGTGCCTCCGGTGCTCATGGTGCCCATGTTGTACGTGCCGTACAGCGTCGCGCCGGTGCCGTAGACCACGTGGTTCGAGTCGAACGGGTCCACCGCCACGGTCCCGATCCACCAGCCGAACTTCGGCTGCGCGCCCCAGGCGAGGTAGGGCTCGTACGAGATGTCCAGCGAGGCCGAGGCGGAGACGTCGGACCAGGTCGCACCGCCGTCGGTGGACCGGTAGACGGTGTCGATCGGGAACCAGCGGTCGTTCGTCGAGACGTAGAGCGTGTCAGGGTGCTGTGGGTCGAGGGCCAGGCCGTCGTAGCCGTACGTGTTCGTCGACGGCGGCGGCGAGACGTCCGTCGCCGCGCCGACCGCGCCGTTGCCGCTCTTGGCCTTCGTGCCGGCCGCGTAGTCGTAGAGCTTCCCGACGCCCATGTAGTACGGGCCGGTGAACTGGTCGTAGACCACGTACAGCGAGCCGTTCCCGGAGAACTGGCCCTTGACCGGCACCGTGCCCGGACCGCCGGTCACCGTGTGCCAGGTGGCGCCGGCGTCCGTGGTCTCATACAGCGCCGATGTGTCCGCGTCGCCGACCACGATGTGCTGCGTCGGAGTGCCGCGGTGGTGCTCGGTCTGGTCGAAGGTGACGAACTGCAGCCCGGCCGCCGTGTCCGCGCCCTGATCCGGGAACGCGGTGTCCTTGGACCAGCTCGCGCCGCCGTTCGTCGACTCCCACAGCCCGTCGTTCTCCGTGCCGTAGTACAGGACGTTGTCATCGTTCGGGTCGACCACCAGCCGCTCGCCCGAGTCCCGGCCCTGGTCGTTCGAGCCGGCCTCGAAGGGCACGTTGAACGCGTGCCAGGTCTGGCCGTAGTCGTCCGAGCTGAGGATCGCGGACGGCTGGCCGTCGTTCCAGCTGTAGGCGTACTGGCCGACCGCGGCCCAGACCCGGTTCGGGTGGATCGGGTCGGTGGCCACCGAGTCCACGCCGAGCTCGTTCCAGTCCTGGAAACTCGTGGCGTCCAGCAGCGGCGTCCAGGTCCGCGTCCCGGCGTTCCAGCGGTACAGGCCGCCGATGTCCGTGCGCAGATAAGCCAGGCCCGGCCGGGTCTGGTTGAACACGACCCCGGTGATGAAGCCGCCGGCGCCGACGGTCACGTTGCTCCACGTGTACTGACTCCCGGCGGCCGATGCCGACGCGCCGGCGGAGCCGGCCGGGATCGCGGCCAGCGGCACGGCGAGCGCCAGCGCCGCGGGCAGAGCCCTCTTCGTTGCGGTGCGCATGGGATTCCCTGAGGTCGAGACGGGTGGGCGGGCGCTCAGCCCTTGATGGCTCCGGTGAGCATGCCCTTGGTGAAGTGCCGCTGGATGAACGGGTAGATCAGCAGGATCGGGACCAGCATCAGCACGACCACCGCCATCGAGATCGCCAGCTCCGACGGCGCGTTCGCCGCCTGGAGCGCGCCCTGCGCCCCGCCGGCCACCGCGGTGCCCGGGATGCTCGAGCCCTGGATCACGTACTGGTAGAGCACGTACGCCAGCGGCCACTTGCCGTTGTCGAAGTCCATGTACAGCAGGACATTGAACCAGGAGCCCCAGTAGCCGACCGCGTAGAACAGGGTCATCACCGCGGTGACCGCCTTGGTGGTCGGCAGCACGACGGACCACAGGATGCGGAACTCGTTGGCCCCGTCGATGCGCGCCGCGTCGATCAGCTCGCCGGAGGCCGCCTGGTAGAAGCCGCGCATGATCAGGATGTTGAAGACGGAGATGGAGCTGGGCAGGATCAGCGCCCAGTAGTTGTCGTAGCCGTGCAGCTCGGAGACGACCAGGAAGGTCGGGATGATCCCGCCGCTGAAGAACATCGTGAAGATCATCGCGACCAGGAAGGTCCGGTGGCCGAACGACCTGGCCCGGGACAGGCCGTAGGCGCACAGGATGCTGACGGTCATCGAGAAGGCCGTGCCGACCACCGTGATCACGACGCTGACCAGCACCGCGTGGGTGATCGTCGGGTCCCGGAAGATGGCCGCGTAGGCGTTCCAGGTCACGCCGTGCGGGACCAGCACCAGCACGCCGCCGGCCTTCGCGATGGTCTGCGCGCTGGACAGGCTGGTCATCACCACCGCCCACAGCGGCACGATCACCAGCGCCGCCACCACGGTCAGCACGGTGCCCTTGCCGAACTGCCCGACCTTGGTCGGCTGCTCCTCCCATACCGCGCGGCCCTTGGCCCGCTGCCGGGGGGCCGCCGCGGGCCCGCGCCCGCCGAGGACGTTCGTCGTCGCACTCATCCGCGGTACAACCCGTCCTCTCCGAGCCGGTGCGCCATCTTGTTCGCGGCGTAGATCAGGACCAGCGAGATGAGGCCCTTGAAGAGGCCGGCCGCCGCGCCGTAGCTGAAGTCCCCGTTGCCGATGCCGTAGTAGTACGCGAAGGTGTCGAGCACGTCGGCGTGCGTCGGGCCGACCGCATAGCGCTGCAGCAGGATCGGCTCGAAGCCGATGTTCAGCGCGTTGCCCAGCCGCAGCACCAGCATCAGCACGATCATGCTCTTCATGCCGGGCAGGGTGATGTGCCAGATCCGCCGCCAGCGCCCGGCGCCGTCCGCCGCGGCGGCCTCGTAGAGCGCCGGGTCGATCGCGGCGAGCGCGGCGAGGAACACGATGATCCCCCAGCCGCCCTCCTTCCAGACGTTCTCCGCGGTCAGCAGGAACTTGAACCCGCCGCCGCTGGTCATGATGTCCCACACGGACATCTGGTGCTGCCTCAGGAACTCGTTGAGCAGCCCGGCCCCGCCGAGCACCTGGTCGAAGATGGTGATGACCAGCACCCAGGAGAAGAAGTGCGGCAGGTAGACCACGGCCTGGATGAACGAGCGGACCTTCGAGCTGATCACGCTGTTGAGCAGGATCGCCAGGAAGATCGGGATCGGGAAGTACAGGATCAGCTGCACGGCGCTGAGGACCAGCGTGTTCTCGAAGGCGAGCCAGAACAGGTGGTCCTGGAACAGCGAGTCGAACTGCTGGAAGCCGACCCAGTTGCTGTGCAGGAAGCCGTAGATCGGGTCGTAGTACTCGAAGGCCGAGATGTTGCCGAGCATCGGCAGGTAGTAGAAGACCAGCAGCATGAACATCGCCGGGGTGACCATGACCAGCAGCGGCCAGTCCCGGCGCAGCCGCACCCGCAGCGGCAGTTTGGGCCGCCCGCGCCGGCGCCGCAGCCGTGGGCCCCAGCGCCGCCGGTGGGCGGGCGGGAGGACGAGGCCGGTCTCCGGCGCGCCGGTCCCCTTCGCGTCAACCACCGCCGGCGGCTCGCCGCCGCCCGTCGTGATCGCGGACATCAGCCGACTCCCTCATGCGTCTCGCTGCTGCTCATCCCTGCTCCTGGTGCGGACCGGCCGGGTCCGCGAGCACGCTCCGGTGCGCCCGCGGACCCGGCCGGCCGACGGACCGGCCGACGGCCGCGCCGCGGGCCGCCGACCGGACGGACGTCGTCCGGGTCCTACCGGATCAGCTCAGACCCTTGTCGACGACGTTCTTCTGGTACCAGGAGACCAGCGCGGTCCCGCCGGTGCTCTCCCAGGTGGACAGGGCGTTCTGGTAGTAGGAGACCGGCTGCTGGCCGGACCAGACCGAGACCATCGCGTCGGTCAGCTGGGTGCCGGCCGCCGCGGTCGAGTACTGGTTCGGCACGGTCACGTTGAGGTTCCAGAAGGCCGGCTTGTACGTGTACTTGCCCGCGTTGAGCATCCACTCGCAGTAGGCCGTGGTGATCGAGGGGTATCCGGCGTTGAACACGGTGGCCTGCGGGCTGCCGAAGAAGTTGTAGATGTTGTCCGCCGCGGTGTTGTTGCCCGTGGTGGTCAGCTGCGGCCCGGCGGAGGTCATGGTGTAGTCGACCCCCTTCACGCCGAAGTTGATCAGCGTGTACTCGTAGGAGCCGTAGGGCGCGGCCAGGTAGTCGGCGATGGCCAGCGCCTCCTGGAGCTGGGCCGCCGACAGCTTCTTGTTCAGGTAGCTGATCCAGCCGGACGAGGCGCCCATGCCGATGCTCGGGGTCGACCCGTCGTTGGAGAACACCGGGAAGCCCATCCGGGTGTACTTGGGCGCCGACTTGATGCCGGTCTGCGCGTCGTTGGTGTCCCAGGCGCCGGTGCCGCCGCCCTCCATGTAGACCTGGCCGGACTGGAACCGGGTCGGGCTCGTGCTGCTCTGGTTGGCCAGCGCCTGCGGGTGCACCAGGCCCAGCTTCGCGATCGAGTTGCAGTAGCTGAGCAGCTCCAGCATCTGCGGGTGCTGCCACGAGCTGTGGACCTTGCCGCCCTCGATGTAGAAGTTGTTCGTGGGCACCTTGAACACCTGCTGCAGGTAGGTGAACAGGGCGTCGAAGGCCCAGACGTTGCCGGCCGGGTTGTTGACCTCCTTGCCCAGCGCGGTCAGGTCGTCGGTGCTCTTGACGTCGGGCGTGATGCCCTTGGCGTCGAGCATGTCCTTGCGGTAGAACATCATTCCGGCGAAGCCCTGGCCGTCGGTGTACGACGGGATGCCGAAGAGCTTGTTCTCCCAGACGCCGGCCTGCCAGCCGCCGGTCGGGATCGCGGCCAGGTTCGGGTACTTCTTGATGTTGTCCCCGGACAGGTACGGGGTCAGGTCCGCGAACTGGTTCTGGCACAGCTCGCCGGTGTTGAAGGTGGAGTTGAGCCAGCTCGGGATCTGCAGCCAGTCCGGCAGCTTCTTCGCCGCGATCAGCGGCGGGATGGCGGTGCTGTAGGTGTTGCCGTTGGCCGGCTGGGTGTTGAACTTGGCGTTCAGCGCTTTGTCCACGGCCTCGTAGTAGGCGTTGCCGGCGGCCGGGATCGGGTTCCAGGACGGGCCGACGGCGGTGAAGGCGGTGCCGCTGCCGGGCACCGCGGCGACGGTCTTGACCTGGCTGGCCGGGTAGTTGAGGAAGCCGGGGTTGGTGATCGAGCCGTTGACGCCGGCGACCGCGGGATAGGCCGGCTTCGGCCCGGCGCTCTGCGGCACATAGGTCGGCAGGACGGCATCGAGGCCTGATTTCGTGCTGGTGCCGCCGTTGCCGCCGTTGTTGCCGCAGGCGGAAAGCAGCGGGGCCAGGGCGACCGCTCCGGCGGCGCCGGCGGTCGCGGTCAGCAGGCCGCGCCGGGACATCTCGTGCGCGGCGGGGCCGGAGCCCGTTTCATGGCGGGTGGAGCTCGGCATTGAACTCTCCAAGACGTGGGGTCGCGGTCCACTGGACGAGCGAGGGTTCCCGCCGGCGCGCTGCGGGCGCCCGGCGGCTCGGTGGAGCTCGCGGCAGATGTCGAGTTTGCTCTGGCGTGCGGTCAGATACGTGGTGTGCTGCGTTCGGTCGGCGCGGGGGCGCGGCCGCGGCCACGGCCGGCCCTCGACCCATAACAGGGCCGCGCGACCGCAGGCGGGCGGCTGTCGAAGCGCTTCAATGTTGGGTTGAGGTTAGGTCAGCCCCCGGGGCCTGGCAAGGGTGTTCGGTTACTTTTCGATTACGAGCAGGGATCCGGTTCCATGACGTCCGATGTGCCTCGGGGTTTCCGCTCATAGCTCGGTAAATTGCTACTGAGCTGCACGGAAGCGGTTCCGGAGGGGTTGTGGAGGTCGCGTGGCAGATGATGGGGGGTTGACACGACGCGCTGCCCGATGGAACTTTCGAAGCGCTTCGATCCATTGCTTCGCCGAGCACCGTGGTTCGATCAGCCGTCGCACTCGTCAGCACCACGCGCGCGAGCCCCGGAAGAGAGTGGCCCCGTGACCCGAACGCCGGCGCAGCAAGCCGAAGCGCTGCTTGCGCGCCTGACCACCGCGGAGAAGATCGCCTTCCTGCACCAGCACCAGCCGGCCGTCCCGCGGCTCGGCCTGGCCGCCTTCCACACCGGCTGCGAGGCCCTGCACGGCGTGGCCTGGCTCGGGACGGCCACGGTCTTCCCGCAGGCGGTCGGGCTCGGCGCGACCTGGGACCGGGACCTGCTGCGCCGGATCGGCGCGGCGGTCTCCACCGAGGTGCGCGCCTTCCGCCAGGACACCGCGAACGCGGTGCAGGGGAGCGGCGTGCACGAGAAGCCGTCCATGGTCTCGCTCAACGTCTGGGCGCCGGTGGTCAACCTGCTGCGCGACCCGCGCTGGGGCCGCAACGAGGAGGGCTACAGCGAGGACCCCTTCGCCACCGCGCAGCTCGCCGCCGCATACTGCCGCGGCCTGCGCGGCGACCACCCGGCGGTCTGGCGCACCGCCCCGGTGCTCAAGCACTTCCTGGCCTACAACACCGAGACCGACCGCGACCTGGTCGACATCCGGCTCAGCGACCGGGACCTGCACGAGTACGAGCTGCCGGCGTTCCGCGGGCCGATCGAGGCGGGTGTCGTGGCCGGCGTGATGCCCGGCTACAACCTCACCAACGGGATCCCCAACCACGTGCACCCGCTGCTCCGCGCCGCGCTGCGGGCCTGGGACCCGGACCTGGCCGTGTGCTCCGACGCCCAGGCCCCGTCGAACCTCGTCGAGCGGGAGAAGTACTTCGACACCCACCCCGAGTCGCACGCCGCGGCGCTGAAGGCCGGCGTCGACAGCTTCACCGACAACGGCGCCGACCCCGAACCCACCGTCGAGCGGTTCACCGCGGCGCTGGATCAGGGCCTGGTCACCGAGGCGGACATCGACGCGGCGGTCGGCCGGATCCTGCTGCTGCGCGCCCGGACCGGCGAATTCGCCCCCGAAGACGATCCGTACGCGGGCATCCGCGCGGACGTGATCGACTGCCCCGCGCACCGCGAGCTGGCCCGGGAGGCCGCCGAGGCCTCCGTGGTGCTGCTGAAGAACGAGGCCGGCGCGCTGCCGCTGACCGCACCGGCGCATTCGACGGACTCGACGGGTTCCGAGGCTCCGAGCCTGGCCGTCATCGGCCACCTCGGCAGCAGAGTGCTGAGCGACTGGTACTGCGCCACGCTGCCCTACGCGATCAGCATCGCCGACGGGCTCGCCGCGGAACTCGGCACCGCGCCCGGCTCGTCCGACCGGCTGACGGTCGTCGACGGCGCCGATCTCGTGATGCTGCGCGCGCAGGGGCAGAGGCAGGGGCACGGGCAGGGCGCGGTCGGCGCCCGGCCCGTCGAATTCGGCCCGTTCCGGCACCAGGACTGGGGCACCAGCGTCCAGTGCCCGCTGCCGGTGCACACCCTGCAGTCCCTGGAGAACGGCAGATATCTGACGCTGACCGGGCCCGACGACACGGACATCGAGGCCGCAGCGGCGATGCCGGACGGCTGGTTCGTCAAGGAGCTGTGGGAGTTCGAGCGCGCCGGTAGCGAGAACAGCGAGAACGGGGACGGCACGTCGGTCCTGCTGCGCTCCAACTCGCCGAAGAGCCGCAAATACGTGCGCATCGAACCGGAGACCGGCCGCCTGCTCGCCGACGCCGACGAACCCGCCGCCGCGACCCGCTTCCGCATCGACATAGTCGCCTCGGGCGAGGACGAGGCGACCGCCGCGGCGGCCGGCGCCGACCGGGCGATCCTCGTTCTCGGCAACGACCCGCACATCAACGGCCGCGAGACGATCGACCGGGACGGGCTCGCCCTGCCGGCGCGGCAGGAGCGGCTGCTTCGCGCCGTCGTCGCCGCGAACCCGGAGACGGTGCTGATCCTGGTCTCCAGCTATCCCTACGCGATCGACTGGGCCGCCAGGCACGTCCCGGCGATCCTGTGGACCTCGCACGGCGGCCAGGAGCTCGGAACCGCCGTCGCGCGAGTGCTGACCGGCCGTCACAACCCGTCCGCGCGCCTGCCGCAGACCTGGTACGCGGCCTCGGCCGAACTGCCCGACCGCGACGACTATGACATCGCCGGCTCGGGCTGGACCTACCAGTACTCGCGGCGCGAGCACCTCTATCCGTTCGGCCATGGGCTTTCCTACGCGGCTTACGAGTACGGCTCCCCGGTGGCCTCGCTGCGCGACGACGGCGCCGGGGCGTTCACAGTAACCGTCGAATGCCAGGTGACCAACACCGGTGCGGTGGCCGGTAGCGAAATCGCGCAGCTCTACGCCCGGCGGACCGGTCCAGCGGGGCCGGGCACAGGCTCGGACCGCGCCCCGCGCCGGCTCGCCGGCTTCGAGCGGATCGAGCTGGCGCCCGGCGAGAAGGCGGCGGTCGCCTTCGAGGTCCCGGCGGGCCGGCTGGCGCGGTGGGCCGAGGGCCCGGACGGCGGCGCACTCGCCGTCCTGCCCGGCTCATACGAGTTCGCGGTCGGCAGAAGCAGCGCCGATCTCCCGCTTCTCGTGGATCTGGAGCTGCCGTGACCCGGACGCCCGAGGACTTCCTGCGCGGGGCTCAGGAGACGATCGCGGCTGGCCCGTACCGCGCCGACTGGGAATCCCTGGCCGGCTACACCGTCCCGGACTGGTTCCGCGACGCCAAGTTCGGCATCTTCGTGCACTGGGGCCCGTACTGCGTGCCCGCGCACGGCAACGAGTGGTACTCGCGCAACATGTACCAGGCGGCCGAACCGGAGTTCGCCTACCACCGGCAGACCTTCGGCCCGCAGAGCGAGTTCGGCTACAAGGACTTCATCCCGCAGCTCACCGGCGAGGACTTCGACCCCGACGGCTGGGCGGCGCTCTTCCGCGAGGCCGGCGCGCAATACGTGGTGCCGGTCGCGGAGCACCACGACGGCTTCGCGATGTACCAGACCGAGCTGAACCCGTGGAACGCAGCCGCGATGGGCCCGAAGCGGGACGTGATCGGCGAGCTGGCGGCGGCCGTGCGGCGCCGGTCGATGGTCTTCGGCCTCTCCACCCACCGGGCCGAGCACTGGTGGTTCATGAACGGCGGCACGGCGTTCGACTCGGACGTGCGCGACCCGCGCTACGCGCAGTTCTACGGCCCGGCGCAGTCCAAGGAGGTGCCGCCGGACCCGGCGTTCCTCGAGGACTGGATGGCCCGCACGACTGAGCTGATCGGGCGATACGAGCCGCAGCTGGTCTACTTCGACTGGTGGATCCACCGGCCGGCCTTCCAGCCCTACCTGCCAAGAATCGCAGCGTACTACTACAACCTGCTGGCGGCGCGAGGCCGAGGCCCGGTTTTGGCCTACAAGAGCGAGGCGTTCCCACCCGGCACCGCGGTCGCCGACATCGAGCGCGGCGGCAGCGCCGGTCTGCGCCCGGACCCGTGGCAGGCCTGCACCTCGGTCTCGCACACCTCCTGGTGCTACGTCGAAGACCACGAATACAAGACCGCCGCCGACCTGCTCGGCACGCTCGCCGACACGGTCGCCAAGAACGGCAGCCTCCTGCTGAACGTCGGCCCCAAAGCCGACGGCACCATCCCCGTGCCGGAGGCCGACCTGCTCAAGGCGATAGGCGCCTGGCTCACCGTGAACGGCGAGGCGATCTACGGCACCCGCCCCTGGACCGTCTTCGGCGAGGGCCCCGCCAAGCCGGCCGAGGGCCAGTTCAGCGAGCGCGGACGCGCCCCCTACGGCCCGGCCGACCTGCGCTTCACCACCCGCGACAAGCACCTCTACGTGATCGCACTGGCCGCGCCGGACAGTCACACCGGCAACGGCCGCATCGAAGTGCGCTCCCTCGGCTCCGACCTCACCCTCTATCAGGACTCGATCGCCCGCGTCGAACTGCTCGGCCACACCCACGAGTTCGCGCCCAGGCCCCTGGAGTTCGAGCGCGGCCCGCACGCCCTGTCGGTCCGCCTGCCGGACGACTGGCCCACGGCCGCCGAGGCCACCTCAGCCCCGCTGATGCCGGTCCTGAAGATCACGCCCGGCTGACCGGCGGGCGCCGAAGGTCCCCGCCCCCGCCTCCTCCCACTCCGCCCTCACCCACTCCGCCCATCGCAACCGTCTGTGTCTTTCTCACCCATCCGGCTGATCGGCCGCCCCCGTGCGAGTAGCCTGGCCTCCTCGCCGGTGCATGCATAACCTCAGGGTCTGTACACTCTGTACACTCCACGCGGGCGCGACCGGACGGGCCACCCGGGGATCGACGGCAGGAGGACCGATGTCGCAGGTCGACGCGGCGGCCACAGCCGAGCCTGAACCCGAACCCGAACCCGGGCCGAAGCCCAGGGCGAGGTCGAAGGCGAAGCGCAGCGCCGGCATCCTGCTCTTCGAGCTGCGCGGCGGCGAGCTCGAGGTGCTGCTAGTCCACCCCGGCGGCCCGTTCTGGGCCCGCCGAGACCCGGGCGTCTGGTCGATCCCGAAGGGCGAGTACGGCGACGAGGAGGACCCGCGCGCCGCGGCCCTGCGCGAGTTCGCGGAGGAGACCGGCTCGAGGCTCGAGTCGTCGCGGGCCCCGGACGCCGAGCCCGGCCCCCCGGACCTGATCCCGCTCGGCGGCGTCAAGCAGCGCAACGGAAAGCTCGTCACCGCCTGGGCCGCCCGCGGCTCCTTCGACGTCGGCACGCTCTCCAGCAACACCTTCCAGCTGGAATGGCCCAAAGGCGCCGGCGTGCGCGAGTTCCCGGAGGTCGACCGGGCCGGCTGGTTCCGCCCCGCCGAGGCCCGCCGCAAGCTCGTCCCCGCCCAAGCGGAGTTCGTCGACCGCCTCATCGCCGCACTGCGCGAAGCCGGCCACGAGATCGCCGACCCCGCCCCGTCCGCCGAGTGAGGCCCCGGCGCACCGCCGCCGGCGATTCCCCGACCGGCCATCACCGGATCACGTCGGTCGTGAAGTCCTGCGGGCGGTTCGCATCCAAAGCCGTGGCATCGCCGAGCAGGCCGGTCAGGCCTCCCTGCGCAGAGACGTCCGCGGGCAACGGCCCCACCACCGACACGCACAGGTGCCAACCGTCGGCAAGGTTCTCGCACCGAACGGAGCCGCCCACGCTGAACGCCGGACCGGAGCTCTGCGGGGTGCCCGCGACGAGACTGCCTCCCACGCTGATCCCGTCCGAAAGCGCGAAAAGGATCTCCGTGCGGGCCTCGACGAACTCGATCTCGTAGTTCGACGATCCGAGCCGGTCCAAGCCGATGTTCAGCGCCTGCGCGCCGGCAAAGCCCAGACCTGAGGGCAGCCGGCTGAAGTAGAACGGCTGCGGAACGCCCTGTGAGCTGACCGCCACCGAGTCCGCGAGTGTGACCATCTCCGCGGTCACATTCGCATCCGGCCCGAACCGGTCCGTCAGCACGATCTCGCGGCCGGCGCCGTCCCGCCACGTCAGCGTCGCGCCTACCGGGCCCCCTCGCCGAGCGACGAATCGCCCTGGGTCGTGACGCGGAGGCTGATCGTGTTCGTCCCCACGCCGGCCGAATAACCCTGGTATTGCACGAAGTCCGTGTCGCCTGATCCCTCATCCTCAGTCATGGCGTACCCGGACGGCACGTCGCCGAGAACCACGCGTATTGAGACCGGATCGCCGTGCTCGGTCAGCGGAACGGACGTCAGCGGGAACGACGTCGCCGGCGAGCCGGGCGTGGTGACAATACCGTGAGTCGCCGGCGGCAGGAGCGCGGCGGCCAGAGCACCAGCCATGACAACTGCGACAGCCGCGACACCCACACCGGCCTTTGTCGCCCGCCGGATACGCAGAGCGCGCTCCCCGGACGCGCGCGCCGCCGGGACGTCCAACGAACTGGCCGGCCCCGGCCGCTCGGCAAGCATCGCGAGCCCTTCGCGCAGCGTCCTGAAATCATCGGTTTCGATTGACAAGGTATGAACTCCTTTCCGTCCGGCGGACCGGTCTAGCGGGCGGCGCGGCGGGGCGCGAGCCTGCGGCGCAGCGCAGCGGGGCCGCGCGCGGTCTGGCTCTTCACCGTCCCGGCCGAGCAGTGCAGCGCCGCCGCGGTCTCCTCGACGGAGAGGTCGCAGTAGAAGCGCAGGACGACCGCGGCGCGCTGCCGCGGCGGAATGGCGGCCAGCGCGTCCCCCAGATCGAGCCCGAGGTCGAGATCGCGGCCGGCCCCCGCCCCCACCCCCGCGGCGCCGCCGGCCGGGTTCTCGCTGCCGTCCCGGTCCTGGAACAGCGTCACCCGCCTCCACCACGGCGAGCGCTGCTCGGACAGGAAGGTGTTGACCACGATCGCCCGGACGTACCCGTCGAGGTTCTCGCTGTCGCGGGCCCGCCGCCAGTTGATGTAGAGCTTTGTGATCGAGGTCTGCACCAGGTCGTCGGCCCGGTGCCAGTCCTGGCAGAGCAGGAAGGCGATCTTGCGCAGCCACGCCGACTTCGCCACGACGTATTCGGTGTACCCATCGGCGACGCTCTGACCTGGGTCTTCATCCGTCACGCGGTCCTCCCACCGGTTGTCGGACTTCGCCTGCGCCCCTCTAACGCCGCAAGCGGCGCCCGAGGTTGCACCAAAGTCCGCCACTGGCGCGAGACCGCGTCAGGGCATCCGCACAGTCCGCAGAAAGGCAGGCAGCAGCCAGGGCCGGCGCCCCCAGACGCGGATCGACCCGGTGAGCGCGGCCCCAAAGTGGCCGAGCCGATGGAAGAGCACGAGGTCGAGCGCACCAGGTCGAAAGAACACGCGCACGTCGTTGTCCCGCGCAGGTTCCTCCACACAGACGCGGCCATTCTCCAAGACAATCGCAACAGGCCGGGTATATGCGGACCGGAACTCGACCGCAATGCGTCCCGGACGTGGCGCGGCGCCGTCATCGAGGACCGCACCAACGCCGTTACGGCAGATTTCAACGAGGAAGAGCTCGAAGAACAACGCAGCGTACTGCTGCGGAACATCCCAGGGCACATGCACGGCGCGAGCAATGTCGCGGCCGTGCAACATCAACTCATTGGTCAAATGAGCGAGCACGCCGGCCAGAGGCAATCGCGACCCGCCGAGCCACGTGACGACCCGCTCCGGATCAGCGGAGGCGGTCAGATCGAGCACCTGCCCGATCGAGTCGGTCAACCGCTCGGCCACCACGCGCGGGCGCCGCTCAGGGTAACCCTCCAGCATGGCTGCATTGATGCCGCCGTGGATGTTGTAAACCGTGGTGCGCAACAGGTTCTCCGCGGTGCCGGCCACGGGCATCGGCATCGGCTCATCCAAGGGAGCGGTCAGCGCGGTGTAGTTCCACGCGATGGCGGTCACATGCGCGGCAGTGTCCATCACCGTCCAGTCGGCCGTCGCGGCAGCATCCGGATCAGGCGCGCCCACAACCAGCGAGGCAAAACGGTCGCCGACATCCTTGACCGCCGCCCGCGCGGCCGCCCAGTTCTCCGCCGTGACCCGGCTCGCCGCACCGACACGCCGCGCGGTTCTGGTCCCGCTCCCGCTCCCGCCCATACGACGCCCTCCTGCCGCTCGCCCCGACCCCGGGTACAAGCATGCCAGCAGGGCCGATATCGCGGCCTCTCACCACGTGCCGGGCCGAATCGAAGCCCTGCCGCCGCCACCCCCGCCCCGCGGTCTGCACGAAATACCGCCCCTTCGGGCACTCCCGAGCTTGTCAGGGCTCTCTATGATGACACCGGAGATTGCCGACTTCGCAGTCGGCGGATCGGGGGCGGACCCAATGGCCGTGGAAATCGAGAACGTCCAGAAACTGATGGGCTGGCTGGCGCAGGACAGCCCCGTGCGATCCTCGGTGACCTCCACCGACATGCTGGCGCAGAAGCTGGCCACGGTGGTCTTCCAGGGCGACGCGCAGTGGGCGGATCACCCCGACCAGGTCGACAGCTACCGCGACACGCTGAACACCTGGTTCTCCACCGACAGCGGCAACGAGCAGCAATTCACCACACTGACCGCGCAGGACGCGGACCCGGCCGCATTCGTCGACTGGTTTCTGACGGTGGTCACCGAGTGGGAGTCCCAGGCCGGAGCCGGAGGCCAGCAGCCCAATCCGCAAGACGGCGCGGACTCGCCGAACGCCGAGCCGGGCCGGTACTCCGAACCGGCCAGAGATGACAACTACGGCCTCACCTACCGCTACGACAACCGCGACGGCGTCTACCAGTGGTACGACGAGGCCGCCCAGAAATGGCAGGACCAGGCCTGGGCCGACCAGCAGCACGCAGCCGCCGCGACCGGCCCGGCCGCCCAGTCCGAGCACCAGCCCCAATCCCAGCCTCAGTCCCAGCCCCACACACCCGCGACCGAATCTCACTCGCCCACCACCGAGCGAGAGCCCGCATGGGACGAGAACTGGAACATGTTCTACCGCGTCGACGCCGACGGCACATACCAGTTCGCCGACGCGGCGACCCCGGGCGACAAGGCCTCCGGCTGCAGCAACACGTGGCTCACTCAGGACCAAGTCGTCGCCCGCACCACCACAGGCCAAGCTACAGACCATGCCCCGGCGCCGACGCAACACCAGCCCGCAGCCGCAGACGCTCACGCCGCAGCCGCCGAAGCCCTGCACGCCCACATGCTCGCGGCCGTCGGATCAGCCTTCGAATCCAATCCGGCGCTCCAGGACACCCTGACCGACGAGCACATCAGATCAGTCCTCGCCGACGTGGCCAAAGAAGTGATCGGCTGACCGCACGCACATCTGCGAAGCCGAACCGCCAGATTCCGCACGGCTCCCGACCTGGCTCAATTCAGTGTGCACCTCGGCGGTCGACCCGGCTGCCCCGACGCAGGCGACACAACGAAGCTGCTCTTGCGCGGGAGCGGAGCGAGCACAAGAGCAGCCAAGGTGAGTAGTGG
>DASYAE010000172.1:0-11214 GCA_036501535.1 Actinocrinis sp.
GAAGCTCACGGTGGCCGAGCTGAAGGAGTTCCGCGACCGGCTCTACCTGCCGATCCCGGACGCCGCGCTGGAGGCGCAGCTCCCGCCGTACTACCACCCGGGCGCGGAGTCCGAGGAGATCCAGTACATGCAGGAGCGCCGGGCCGCGCTCGGCGGCTACCTGCCCAAGCGGGTGGTCCGCGGCAAGCCGCTCAAGCTGCCGGGCGACGCGGTCTACAGCGAGATGAAGCGCGGCTCGGGCAAGCAGCCGGTGGCGACCACGATGGCCTTCGTCCGGCTGCTCAAGGACCTGATGAAGGACAAGGAGATCGGCGCGCACTTCGTGCCGATCATCCCGGACGAGGCGCGCACCTTCGGCATGGACTCGCTGTTCCCGACGGCCAAGATCTACTCGCCGCTGGGCCAGACCTACGAGGCCGTGGACCGCGAGCTGCTGCTGTCCTACAAGGAGTCCAAGCAGGGCCAGATCCTGCACGAGGGCATCAGCGAGGCGGGCTCGGCGGCCTCGATGATCGCGGCCGGCACCGCCTACGCGACGCACGGCGTGCACATGATCCCGATCTACATCTTCTACTCGATGTTCGGCTTCCAGCGCACCGGCGACCAGTTCTGGCAGTTCGCCGACCAGATGGGCCGCGGCTTCGTGCTCGGCGCCACCGCCGGGCGCACCACGCTGGCCGGCGAGGGCCTGCAGCACGCCGACGGCCACTCGCACCTGATCGCCTCGACCAACCCGGCCGCGGTCGCCTACGACCCGGCGTTCGCGTTCGAGATCAGCCACATCGTGCGGGACGGGCTGCGGCGCATGTACGGCTCCTCGCCCGAGCACCCGCACGGCGAGGACGTCTTCTACTACATCACCGTCTACAACGAGCCCGGCCAGCAGCCGGCCGAGCCCGCCGGCATCGACACCGACGGCCTCCTCAAGGGCCTGTACCGCTACCGCCCCGCGGCTCAGACGGACGCCGCCGACCGGCCGCACGCCCAGATCCTCGCCTCGGGCGTCGGGATGCCGTGGGCGCTGCGGGCGCAGGAGCTGCTGGCGCAGGACTGGGGCGTGGCCGCCGACGTGTGGTCGGCCACCTCCTGGACCGAGCTGCGCCGCGACGCGCTGGCCGCCGACGAGCACAACCTGCTGCACCCGGAGCTCGAGGCGCGGGTGCCGTACGTGACGAAGGCGCTGTCCGGCACGGCCGGGCCGGTCGTCGCGGTCAGCGACTGGATGCGCGCGGTGCCGGACCAGATCTCGCAGTGGGTGCCGGGGGACTACACCTCGCTCGGCGCGGACGGCTTCGGGTTCGCCGACACCCGCGGCGCCGCCCGGCGCTACTTCCACATCGACGCCGAGTCGGTGGTCGTCGCGGTGCTCGCGCAGCTGGCCCGGCGCGGCGAGGTCAAGCAGGAGGCGGTCGCCGACGCGATCGCCCGCTACCAGGTGCTCGACGTCAAGGCCGCGGGCGCCGGCCCGACCGGCGGAGACGCCTGACAGGCCGCACAGCCGGCACGCACGGCACGAAGGCCGCCCGCCCCGGAGCGACTCCGGCGGCGGGCGGCGTGCTTGCGCGGCGCTGTCTCTGTCAGAGCGACAGCGACATGTCGACGTCGGTCTCGACGAAGCCGAGCGACCGGTACAGCTGCCGTGCCGTGGTGTTGCTGCCCAGGACGTGCAGGTTGATCTCCGCGGCACCGAGGTCGCGGGCGCGTTCCAGCGCGGCGTTCATGGTGGCCCGGCCATAGCCGCGCCCGCGATGCTCGGCGCCGACCTTGATGTCGTAGACATAGACGGCGCTGCGGCCGCCGCGCGGCCGCTCGGCCAGATAGAGGATCGCGACGGGCTCCCCGCTCGCGGCGTCGCGCACCGTGTAGAGGTAGTGGCCGGGCGTTTCGAGGCCGAGCGGCAGCAGGCTCGCGAACGCGGCCTGAGACATACCCTCGGCCCCTTCCCGCGCCCATGTGCCGGCCCCGACCTTCGCGGCCGCGTATTCCGGCACGGCCCGCACAAGGTACGCGTCGAACTCCTGTTGCGACATCGGGTCCAGCCGGACCGCTCGATCACCCATACGCCGAGCCTAACCGGCACTCAGCCGACTGGTTCGGCCCCCTGGGCCGCCGCGGCCTCGTCGGGCTCGGGTTCCCCGGGCGTGGCCTCTTCAGGGCCAGCCTGGTCGGTTTCAGGCTCCACACGCCCGGCCTCTTCAGGTCCGACCCGGTCGGTCTCAGGCTCCACAGGGGTCTCTTCAGACCCAGCCCGGTCGGTCTCAGGCTCCGCAGGCACGGCCTCTTCGGGCACGTCCTCGCCCGTCGCCCGCTCGAGCTCGTCCGGCCCGCCGTCGGCGGCCGCAGCGGTGGCGATCCACGCCTTGTTCAGCTGGGCCTGGTAGTACACCGGGAACGATCCGAGAGCGAACACCAGCACCAACCCCAGCCCGGGCCAGCAGCTCGGTTCGAGCCCCGCGTGCGCCTGAACCCGGCGGATCCGCGCCCCGGTGCGGTAGACGGATGTGAAAAGCGGTACATACAAGAGCACCACGCCGGGCAGCAGGGCGAGCACGGCCAGCACCGGGCGCCCCCCGGCCCCGGCCCCGCTGTCGCGCAGCTCCCGGTTCGCCTTGTAGTACCACACCAGCCCGTAGACGCCGCAGGTCACGACGGCCAGCAGCCACACCGCCCACGGTCCGCGCCGCTTCCCCGGCCGGCCCTCGATCCCCACGCGGACATCCTTCCGGCACGCGGCGGCCGCCGGCCGCCCACTGATCGACAACTGCTCGACGCCCCGCGGCCGCATCCGGTTGCGCCGGGTGTCCGAATGAGCACAGCGCTCCGGCGGGCCTGGCCGTCTGCGAGAGTATTGCGCGTGATGGAGCAGAAAGACGCGGACGGCCAGGAGCGGGCGCGGCCGCAGCGCGACGGCCGCGAGCCCCGGGCCGGGCACGGCCGTGTAAGCGCCGACCGGACCGCGATCATCAAGCGGCTCGAGCGCGCCACCGGGCCCCTGGCCAGCGCCGCCATCGCGCGGATGGAGCAGCGGTTCGCCTGGTACCGCAGGATGCCGCCGCAGAACCGCTCCTGGGTCGGCCTGGTCGCGCAGGCCGGCATCGCCGCGTTCACCGAGTGGTTCCGGCACCCCGACCACCGGGCCGCCGTCTCCGCCGACGTGTTCGGCACCGCGCCGCGCGAGCTGACCCGCGCCGTCACCCTCCAGCAGACCGTCCAGATGATCCGCACCACCATAGAGGTGGTCGAGGAGCGCATCCACGAGCTCGCTGACACCGAGGCGCAGCAGCAGCAACTGCGCGAGGGCATGCTGCGCTACTCCCGCGAGATCGCCTTCGCCACCGCGCAGGTCTACGCGCAGGCCGCGGAGCAGCGCGGCGCCTGGGACGCGCGGCTCGAGGCTCTGGTCGTCGACGCGCTGCTGCGCGGTGAGGCCGACGACGCGGTCCGCTCCCGCGCCGCCGCGCTCGGCTGGGGGGTGCACACCGGCATCGCCGTGCTCGTCGGCACCGCCTCCGGCGACGACCCCGAGGCCGTCGTCGACGCGATGCACCGGGCCGCCCGCCACGCCAAGCTCGCCGTGCTCGCCGGCGTGCAGGGCGACCGACTGATCGCGATCGTCGGGGGCGTGGACGGCGACCCGGTCACCGCGGTGCGCTCGCTGACCGGCCAGTTCGCGCCCGGGCCGGTCGTGGTCGGGCCCGTGGTCGCGGACCTGCCCGCGGCCGCCCGGTCGGCAAAGGGCGCCCTTTCCGGCCTGTACGCCTGCGCCGCCTGGCCCGACGCGCCGCGCCCGGTCGCCGCGGACGACCTGCTGCCCGAGCGGGCGCTGGCCGGCGACGAGGCGGCCCGCAGCAGCCTGGTGGAGGAGATCTACAGGCCGCTGGCGGAGGCCGGCTCGGCGCTGCTGGAGACGCTCTCGGTCTACCTGGAGCAGGCCGCCTCCCTCGAAGCCGCCGCGCGCATCCTCTTCGTGCACCCGAACACGGTGCGCTACCGGCTCAAACGGGTCACCGACATCACGGGCCTGATGTCGGTGCAGGCGCGCGCCGCGTTCACCCTCCAGATCGCGCTCGTCCTCGGCCGGCTGTCGGAGATCGAGCGCCCCTTGTAGGACGCCGACAAAAACCGGCGGCGGATCTTCGTGCCCTGGACCGGCGGCGTTCAAGGCCCTATCCGGCGCAGAATCGAAGGGTGCTCGTACTCGTCGCGCCCGGGCAGGGCGCCCAGACCCCCGGATTCCTCGCGCCCTGGCTCGAGGCGCCCGGCGCGGCCGACCGGCTGGCCTGGTGGTCCGCGGTGGCCGACCTCGATCTCGTGCACTACGGGACCGAGGCCGACGCCGACGCCATCCGGGACACCGCGATCGCCCAGCCGCTGCTGGTCGCCGCCGGCCTCGCCGCCGTGCTCGCCCTGTTCCCGGACCCGGACGAGGCCCGCCGGCTGGTCGGCGCGGTCGCCGGGCACTCCGTGGGCGAGCTGACCGCGGCCGTCGGCGCCGGAGCCATCACCGCGGAGTCCGCGGTGGCGCTGGTGCGCGAGCGCGGCCGGGCGATGGCCGCCGCGGCCGCCGCGACGCAGACTTCGATGACCGCGCTGCTCGGCGGCGACCGGGACGAGGTGCTCGCCAGGCTGGCCGACCTCGGCCTGACCCCGGCCAACGTCAACGGCGCCGGGCAGATCGTGGCCGCCGGCACGGTCGAGCAGCTGGCCGCCCTGGCCGCCGACCCGCCGGCCAGGAGCAGGCTGCGCCCGCTCTCGGTGGCCGGGGCGTTCCACACGAAGCACATGGTGCCCGCGGTCGAGCGGATGGCCACCCTGTCACAGGGCGTCACCACCTCCGACCCACGCGTCCCCTACATCTCCAACCTGGACGGCGCGGTCGTGCGCTCCGGCCGCGAGATCGTGCGCCGGCTGGTGGACCAGATCGCCAGCCCGGTGCGCTGGGACCTGTGCATGGAGACCATGCTCGGGCTCGGCGTCACCGGCATCCTCGAGGTCGCCCCGGCCGGTACCCTGACCGGCCTGGCCAAGCGGGCGCTGCCCGGCGTGGCCGCCTTCGCCCTCAAGACGCCGGACGACCTCGACGCGGCCCGCGCCTTCGTCGCCGAGCACGCCGTCCCGGCCGAGGACGGCGACCCGGTCGATCTCGGCCGGCTGGCGCACACCCACCCCGCGGCGGAGGCCCACTGACCATGGCAAAGGCTATTCAGTCCCCGGCGGGCTCCCCGCACGCGCGCATCCTTGGCGTGGGCGGCTATCGCGCCTCCCGAGTCGTGACCAACGCCGAGATGTGCACGATGATCGACTCCAGCGACGAGTGGATCCGCACCCGGACCGGCATCGAGGAGCGCCGCTGGGCCACCGCCGAGGAGACCGTCGCGGTCATGGCGGTCGCCGCGGCCGGCAAGGCGCTGGCCGACGCCGGGATCGGCGCCGACCGGATCGGCTGCGTCCTGGTCTCCACGGTCACCCACTTCGGGCAGACCCCGTCGCTCGCCGCGGACGTGGCGGCCCGGCTCGGCGCGGACCGCGCCGCGGCCTTCGACATCTCCGCCGCCTGCGCCGGATTCTGCTACGGGCTCACCCTCGCGCAGGACATGGTGCGCGGCGGCTCCGCCGACCACGTGCTCGTCATCGGGGTCGAGCGGCTCTCCGACCTCACCGACAAGACCGACCGCGACACCGCGTTCCTGTTCGGCGACGGCGCCGGCGCGGCCGTGGTCGGCCCCTCGCAGACCCCCGCCATCGGCCCGGTCGCCTGGGGCGCGGACGGTCGCCAGCTCGACGCGATCGACATGACCTTCACCTGGGACGCCCTGCGCGACCGGCCGGATCTCGGCTTCCCGGCCCTGCACATGAAGGGCCAGCAGGTCTTCCGATGGGCGTCCTACGAGATGGTCCCGGTCGCCCGGCAGGCGCTGCAGAACGCCGGCATCGAGGCCGCCGACCTCGACGCCTTCATCCCGCACCAGGCCAACATGCGGATCACCGACGCCATGGTCAAAGCCCTGAAGCTGCCGGCGCACGTGCCGGTGGCCCGGGACGTCGCGCGCACCGGCAACACCTCGGCCGCCTCGGTCCCGCTGGCCATGGAGCGGATGCTCGAGCAGGGCGAGGCCCCGCACGGCGGCCTGGCGCTGCTGATCGGCTTCGGCGCCGGCCTGGTCTACGCGGCCCAGGTGGTGGTCCTGCCGTGACCCGAGCCGCCCGCCAGCTTCCGAGCCCGCGCCGGGTGACCGGCGCGGCACCGGCCGACACCGTGGCGCGCCCGGTTCCGGGCGCCGCGTCCCCTTCGTAGATACTGCCTTCGGCGCGATCACCCGATCCGCCGCCCCTCCCCTCTCATCAGGCAAGGAGCAAGCAAGCATGGCTGAAAGCAAGGAGCAGGTCCTCGCCGGACTCGCCGAGATCGTCAACGAGGTCGCCGGGATCGAGACCGACGACGTCAAGCTCGACAAGTCCTTCACCGAGGACCTCGACGTCGACTCGCTGACCATGGTCGAGATCGTCGTCGCCGCCGAGGAGAAGTTCGGCGTGAAGATCCCGGACGACGAGGTCAAGAACCTCTCCACCGTCGGCGACGCGGTCAACTACATCACCGAGCACGCCGCCGCCTGACCCGCTGCGAGTGCTCGGTGCCGCCGCCGCGGCGCCGCCGAGCACTCCGGCGGCCCGGGCGGCCGCCCCCCAGCGCCACCCCAGTCCGAGTCACGAACGTAAGGCGGGAACACCTGATGTCGACCCCTCGCAACGCCGCCGGCCGGACGGCCGTCGTGGTCACCGGGATCGGCGCCACCACGCCGCTCGGCGGCGACGTCGCCTCCACCTGGGAGGCACTGCTGGCCGGGCGCAGCGGCATCGTCGAGCTGGCCGAGCCGTGGGCGGAAGGCCTGCCGGTGCGCATCGGCGGCCGGATCAAGGTCGAGCCGGCCGAGGTCATGAAGCCGGTCGAGCGCCGGCGGCTGGACCGCTCGGCCCAGTTCGCCCTGATCGCCGCGCGCGAGGCGTGGAAGGACGCCGGGCTCGCGGACGCCGACGTGGACAGCGAGCGGCTCGGCGCGGTGGTCGGCTCCGGCATCGGCGGCGTGACCACGCTGCTGGACAACTACGACTCGCTGCTGGCCAAGGGCTCCCGCTCGGTCAGCCCGCGGGCCGTGCCGATGCTCATGCCCAACAGCCCGGCCGCCTACGTGGGCCTGGAGTTCGGCGCCCGCGCCGGGGTGCACACCCCGGTCTCCGCCTGCGCCACCGGCAACGAGGCCATCGGCTACGGGCTGGACATGATCCGCTCCGGCCGCGCCGACATCGTGGTGGCCGGCGGCACCGAGGCCGCGATCCACCCGCTGCCGCTGTCCGCCTTCTCCAACATGATGGCGATGTCGAAGAAAAACGACGAACCGCAGCGCGCCTCGCGCCCCTACGACAAGGCCCGCGACGGCTTCGTGCTCGGCGAGGGCGCCGGCATCGTCGTGCTCGAGTCCGCCGAGCATGCCGCGGCCCGCGGCGCCCGCGTCTACGCGGTGCTCGCCGGCGTCGGCTACTCCGCGGACTCGCACGACATCGCCCAGCCCGACCCCACCGGCCAGGGCATCGCCACGGCCATCCGGCACGCGCTGGCCGACGGCGGCGTCGCCCCGGAGCAGATCGTGCACCTCAACGCGCACGCCACCTCGACGCCGCTGGGCGACACCGGCGAGCTCAACGCGCTGCGCGACGCGCTCGGCGCGGCCGCCGGCCAGGTCGCGATCTCCGCCACCAAGTCGATGACCGGCCACCTGCTCGGCGGCGCCGGCGGGATCGAGACCGTCTTCACGGTCAAGGCGCTGCACGAGCTGACCGCGCCGCCGACCATCAACGTCGACGACCTCGACGACGAGGTCACCCTCGACATCGTGCGCGGCGAGCCGCGCGCCCTGCCGCCCGGCACCCCGGCCGGCCCGCCGGCCGCGCTGAACAACTCCTTCGGCTTCGGCGGGCACAACGTGGTGCTGGTGCTGCACCGCGCCTGAGCCGAGGCCCTGATCCGAGGAGCGTGCAGAGTATGGCTACTGCCCGGGTCGCGGTGCCGGCGCCGCAGCCGCCCCCAGACTCCGCGGCGGCGAAGGCGGCCCGGCAGGACGACCCGCGCGGCCCGCTCAAGCGGCTGGCCCGGTTCTTCGACGAGGGCAGCGTCGAACTGCTCACCGCGCTCGACGACTGCGGCTTCGTCGCCGCCCGCGGCCGCGTTGCCGGCACCCCGGCGGTCTGCTACGCCTCCGACCCGGCCGTGCAGGGCGGCGCGATGGGCGACCAGGGCTGCAAGGCGATCCTGGCGGCCTACGATGCGGCGCTGGCCGACGGCATCCCGGCGGTCGGCCTGTTGCACTCCGGCGGCGCGCGGCTGGACGAGGGCGTGCTCTCGCTGCACGCGGTCGGCCAGGTCTTCGCCGCGATGACGCGCGCCTCGGGGAAGATCCCGCAGCTGTCCCTCGTGCTCGGCCCGGCAGCCGGCGGCGCGGCCTACGGCCCCGCGCTGACCGACATCGCGATCCTCGGCCCGGCCGGCCGGGTGTTCGTCACCGGCCCCGAGGTGGTGCGCTCGGTCACCGGCGAGGCGGTGGACATGGACCGACTCGGCGGCCCTGAGGCGCACGGCCGCCGCTCCGGCGTCGTCCACGTGACCGCGCACAGCGAGGATGAGGCGTTCGCCAGCGCCCGCCGGCTCACCGCGCTGCTCGGCGACCAGGGCACGCTGCAGGTCGACGGGATCGAGCAGCGCGACCTGGCCGGCCTGCTGCCCGACTCGCCCAAGCGCGCCTACGACGTGCACCCGCTGGTCAACGGCGTGCTCGACGAGCCCGGCGTCGAGCTGCACCCGAAGTGGGCGCCCAACATCGTCACCTCGCTCGGCCGGCTCGGCGGCCGCACCGTCGGCGTCGTCGCGAACAACCCGCTGCGCCTCGGCGGCTGCCTCGACTCCGCCTCCGCGGAAAAGGCCGCGCGATTCGTCCGAATGTGCGATGCGTTCGGCGTGCCACTCGTCGTCCTGGTGGACGTGCCCGGCTACCTTCCCGGCGTAGGCCAGGAGTGGGACGGCGTGGTGCGCCGCGGCGCCAAGCTGCTGCACGCCTTCGGCGAGGCCGTCGTCCCGCGCGTCACTCTGGTGACCCGCAAGACGTACGGCGCCGCGTACATCGCGATGAACTCACGCGCGCTCGGCGCGACCCGCGTCTTCGCCTGGCCCACCGCCGAGTTCGCGGCCATGGGCGCGGTCGCCGCGGTGCGCATCCTGCATCGGCGCAGGCTCGCCGAGGCGCCCGAGGACCTGCGCCCGCAACTCGAGCAGGAACTGGCCGCCGAGCACGTGAGGGCGGCCGGCGGCCTGGGCCGGGCCGTGGAGGTCGGCGTGGTCGACGAGGTCGTCGAGCCCGCCGCGACCCGCCGCGCCCTCGGCGCCGCCGTCGCCGCCGCGCCGCAGCGGCGCGGACAGCACGGCAACATCCCGCTCTGACCCGCCGCCCGCCGGCCCCGCCCCGGATCCTGCGCATCCTGCGCGCTGACCAGCGCCTGCGGATCCGGCACCGCATGCTGCCGCCGTCAAACCAGGGATCGTCCTAACGAGTGAACGCAACTGGGTTTGCGAAGGGCCCGGCGGACGCACTCTAGACAGTAGGTGGCGTTTTGGTAACGCTGTCTATTGAAAAGTAATCATCAGGGAGGAGCGCGGCGAAGGGAGGGATGCGCGGTGTGGATCGGATACCGGTCCGTCTTCGGTGTGGACTGGAAGGAGGCGAACCGCGGTCCCGACATCGTCGCCGACCGGGTGGCCTGCTGGCTGGCCCGTGAGGACTTCGAGCCGGACTTCGACCAGGCGCCCGGACGCTACCGGGTGGGCAGCGGTGCCGTCCTGACGGTCACCGAGGCGGTCGAGCCCGGCTGCTTCAGAGCCGTGCGCTACCGGCTCAAGGAGGCGCCGCGCGCCTCGGTCCACTGGTACACCTCGCTGACGTTCGTCTCACTCTCCCGCCGCCTCGACAAAGAGCTGCACGAGCACGGCTACTTCCTCGTCGAGGTCTCCGCCCGCGGCGCCGACCCGAACGCCGTGATCGACGAGCGGGTGCGCACCCCCGACCTGACCGGCCTGATGCTCGACGCGGTCACCGCGACCGACGGCCCGGCCCGGCTGACCACCAAGCCCCAGCCGATCACCGCCCGCGCCGTCGACGACCTGATCGACGTGCTGTGCGACCCCGGCCGGCGGCTGCCCGCCGTGGTGGCCGTGCCCGGCGACGGCGACGACCTGCCCGGGTGGCGCGAGCGGTTCACCGAGGCGACCCGCTACCTGCCCGGCATCGCCTCGCTCTACCTGCTCGACGAGGAGGCCGGGCACAAGCTCAACGGGGAGTTCGAGTACCACTGGACCACCGCCGCGCTGCGCACCTTCCACACCCGGATCGACCCGGCCAGCCGCGAGGACGGCGAGCGCCACCCGGTGCTCAAGGGCGAGCGGCTCGAGCACGAGATGGACTCGGCGCAGGCGATCCTGACCCACCGCATCCGGGCCGCCGCGGCCGCCGCGCCGCTGCCGGTCGGGCTGGCCGGCGTCGGCGACGCCCTGTTCGCGGCCAACCAGCGCCAGCGGGTGCACGCCGCCGCGCTGCGCCGCACCGCCCCCGAGCCGGTGCGCTGGCCGGCCTCCTCGGTCGCCGTGCAGGAGCCCGAGACCGCGACCGTCGCCGCGGCCGAGGCCGAGCCGAGCCCGTTCGACGTGCTGATCGACTCCTTCGGCGACTTCCCGAACCTCGTGGTCACCGCGCAGGAGGCGCCGATGCGCGCGCTCGGCCAGCACAAGGACGCGGCCACCTTCGCGGCCAAGGCGCGCGAGGCGCTGGCCGCCCTCGACGCGTACGTCGCGCTGCGCCGCGAGGGCGCCTGGGACGGCGGCGGCTTCCGCAGCTACTGCGAGGACTCGCGGCACGGCGGCCGGATCTACCCGGCGACGCAGGTCGCCGCGCTCGAGTCGGACACGGTGCGGCAGGACCCGCGGATGGCCCAGCAGCGCCGGTTCCGGGTGCCGCGCAGCGTCTCGGAGTCCGGATACGCCGAGTTCTGGGCGCACATCAAGATCGGCAACTCCGGCCAGGTCGCGCCGCGGCTGCACTACCTCGACGACACCAAGGGCCCGACCGGCTCGGTGATCGTGGGCTACCTCGGCCACCACCTGAAGAACACGAAGTC
>DASYAE010000173.1:0-2395 GCA_036501535.1 Actinocrinis sp.
GGCGTCGGGCATGGTGCCGTTCGCGCACGGCAACGACCTGGGCGGCTCGCTGCGCTACCCGGCGTCCGCGTGCGGCCTGTTCGCCCTCAAGCCGACCCGGGCCCGCAACCCGCTCGGGCCCGAGTACGGTGACGTCGCCGCGGGCGGGGCGGTCGAGCACGCGCTGACCCGTTCGGTCCGGGACAGCGCCGCCCTGCTCGACGCCACGTCAGGGCCCGACCTGGGCGACCCGTACTGGGCGCCGCCGCCGGCCCGCCCGTTCCTGGCCGAGGTGGGCGCCGATCCCGGCCGGCTGCGGATCGGCTACAACGTGCGAACGCCCGACGGCGACCTCGGCCACCCCGACTGCGTCGCGGCCGCCGAGCATGCCGCCCGGCTATGCGCCTCGCTCGGCCACGAGGTCACCGAGACCGACTGGCCGGGCTTTACTCCCGAGGTCGGTGCGGCCATCGGTACGATGATCAGCGCTGCCGCGGCGTGGATCATGCAGTACTGGATCCGGCACCTCGGCCGCGAGCCGGGCGCCGACGAGATCGAGCCACTGAACCGGGCGCTGTGGCAGGCCGGCGAGAAGGTCACCGCGGCGCAGTGGCTGCTCGCCGTCGGGGACGTCCAGCGCTTCAGCCGCCGGGTCGCCCGCTTCTTCACTGGCTTCGACGCGTTCCTCACCCCGACGATGTCCTCGCCGCCGCTGCCGATCGGCGAGATGGTCTCGACGCCGGAGGATCCGTGGCGGTCGCTCCAGGTCAGCGGGCAGACAGTGCGCTACGCGGGCGTCATCGCCAACCTCACCGGCAATCCCGCGATGTCCGTCCCGCTCTGGTGGAACGACGACGGCCTGCCGATCGGCGTGCACTTCCTCGGCCGGTTCGGCGACGAGGCCACGCTCATCCGGCTGGCCGCGCAGCTCGAGGCGGCGCAACCGTGGGCCGGCCGCCGTCCTGCGGTGCACGCGGCGCAGCCGCGGGAACCGTAGCGCTGCCGACGATCGCGGGGCGGACGAACGGCGGGGCCTTCGGCAGCGCCGTGTGCTCCACCTGGGCGACGGTGAAGCCGCCGGCGCGGATGGAATCGAGCGTGGGGCGGTTGCAGTCGCAGCACACCACCAGCCGGTTCAGCCAGTTCAGCCGGTCCTGCAGGCGGGCCGTGCCCGGGTCACCGGACCGGACGTGCTCGATGAACAGCAGGCGGCCCCCGGGACGCAGCACCCGGCGCAGCTCGCGGAGCGCCCGGGGCTGGTCGTCGACGCCGCACAGGACCAGCGTGGACACGGCCACGTCGAAGCTGTCGTCGTCGAAGGGCAGGTCCTCGGCCGGCGCACGCAGCACTTTGGCATCCGGGCGGTGGGTACGGACGCTGCGTTCCAGGCGGCGCAGCATCGGAGGATGCGGCTCGGTGATCGTCAGCGACCCGACGGCCGAGCCGTAGCAGGACAGGTTGGCCCCGGTCCCGCCGCCTATCTCGAGCACGTCGCCGCTCGCGTCGGCGAGCAGGCGCTCCCGGAAGGCGCGCAACCCGGCCTTCTCTGTTTTGGCCATCTGGCGGTCGTAGGTCATGGCGAAGAATTTGGTTCGTAGGCTCATGGCGCCAAAGTAAGTAGGCGCCGGTGGCCGGCGCATGAGGCGAATACCCCATCTTCGAGGACTGCCGCCGGCCGGTCGCGGAAGGTTAAGCTTGCCTGGTGGGAGGGGATACCGGCTCACCGCGCGCCCGGCTGGCCGAGCTGGTCGCGGCGCTGTCGCTCGGCGTCGACCTGGGGTTCGGGCAGCCGATGGAGCACGTGCTGCGCCAGTGCCTGATCGCGCTGCGGCTGGCCGACGTCGCGGGGCTCGGCGAGCAGGACCGGATGGCCGTCTACTACACCGCGCTGCTGGTCAACGTCGGCTGTCACGCCGACGCGCACGAGCAGGCGAAGTGGTTCGGCGACGACATCACGCTCAAGTCCGGCAAGTACGCGCACGAGCTGGGCAGCGTACGCGGTGCGCTGGCCACCATGCGGCTGGTCGGCGCGGGCAACCCGCCGCTGCACCGGTTCCGGGCCGGGCTCGAGTTCGCCTTCTCCGGGCACCGCCAGCTGGACGGGATGATCTCCCAGCACGCGAAGCTGGCGCGGACGCTGGCCGAGCAGCTCGAGCTGCCCGGCACGGTGCGCGAGGGGGTCGGCGCGGCCTACGAGCAGTGGGACGGGCGCGGCTGGCCGGGCACGCTGAAGGCCGACGCGGTCCCGATCGCGACCAGGATCGCCCAGCTCGCGGAGTTCACGGAGGTGGCGCACCGGGTCGGCGGCGTGGCCGGGGCCACCGCGCTGGCGCGCAGGCGGGCGGGCCGGCAGTTCGACCCGGCGCTGGCCGCGCTACTGTGCTCGCACGCAGAGGAGATCTTCGCCGGCCTGGAG
>DASYAE010000174.1:0-61291 GCA_036501535.1 Actinocrinis sp.
ATACTCAACGGAAGTCCCGTGGAGATGTACGTGACCCCGTCGAATGTCCACCAGGGGGTCAGCGGCGGCATCGTGAAGGCGGAGCCTTGCTCGACGCCCGACACGCGCCCGGCGGGACAGGGGGGCGGGTCGCTCGCCGACCAGGGCGTGACCTCCTACGGCCTCGTCTCGGTCGTATGGCGCACGGCCTCCGGTGGAGCGGCCTCGATCGACTACCAGTACGTCAGCCAGGCCGCTCCCGACGCGGCCGACATGCTGCACATGGCCGAGACGGTGGTCTTCGGCGTGACCGAGGTGCCCCTGCCGCTGACCATCAGCGGTCTGAGCGCGCCGCTGTTCTCCGTCCAGAAGGGCCGCTACCACGACCAGTACCCCGACTACCTCCAGCTGCAGTTCTACGAGGACGGCGTCATGCTGCAGATCTACGTCGATGCGCCGGCGGAGGCGCTCTGTACCACGCTGCCGATCCAGACCGCGTCCCGGACACTCGACGGGCTGAGGTTCGAAGTCCTCATCTGGAACACGCAGGCCGTCGCCACGGCCGACCTGACCAGATTCGGCACCGCCGCGCAGATCCTCGACGACATCACGTCCCTCGGCCCGGACCCGGCGAACTGGACGACCAGCGTCATCAAGCCCTGAGCCGAAGGGGGGTACGCGAGACCGAGTACGCTCGAAGGGAGTCGAACCCTCATGCCTGTCACCAGGCGACGGCACCTCAAGCCGCCCCGTCTACCAGTTGCGGCACGAGCGCGTACTCTCGACGAGATTCGAACTCGCACTGTCGGCGTCCTGAACGCCGGGCCTCTTCCGGTTGGGCTACGAGAGCATCAGGGACCATATGCGGCGCGGCCGCGGCCCCGATGCATCTACTGTCCCGCGCGAACCCCTGGCCGGGCAACGGATTTTTCCTCGTCGCGCGGCTCGCGGCGGCCTCTCAGCTCTGGTCCAGATACGCCAGCACCGCCAGGACCCTGCGGTTGTCGTCGTCGGAGGGCGGCAGGCCGAGCTTGCCGAAGATGTTCGAGGTGTGCTTCGCCACGGCCCGCTCGGTGACCACCAGCTGCTGCGCGATCGCCGTGTTCGACCGGCCCTGCGCCATCAGGCCGAGCACCTCGAACTCGCGCGGGGTCAGCCGGCCCAGCAGCTCCTTCCCGCCGCCGCGGGCCAGCAGCTTCGAGATGACCTCCGGGTCCATCGCGGTGCCGCCGCGGGCCACCTGCCGCACCGACTCGGCGAACTGCGAGGCGTCGAACACCCGGTCCTTGAGCAGGTAGCCGACCGCGCCGGCGCCGTCCGCCAGGAGCTCGCGGGCGTACAGCTGCTCGACGTACTGGGAGAGCACCAGCACCGGCAGGCCCGGCACCTCCTGCCGGGCCGCCAGGACCGCGCGCAGGCCCTCGTCGGTGAAGGTGGGCGGCATCCGCACGTCCACCACGGCCACGTCCGGCCGGTGCTCCAGCAGCGCCTCCAGCAGGGTCGGCCCGTCGCCGACCGCGGCCACGATCTCGAAGCCGTGCGCTTCGAGCAGCCGGGCCAGGCCCTCCCTCAGGAGGTAGAGGTCTTCTCCGAGGACAACACGCACGGTATCTCCAAGCTGACGACGGTCGGGCCGCCCTGCGGGCTGGTCACAGCCATGATCCCGTCGAAGGCCCCGATCCGCCGCTCGATCCCGGCCAGTCCGCTGCCGGCGCCGGTCCTCGCTCCGCCGAGGCCGTCGTCGGTGCAGGTGACAGCAAGTCTGCCTTGTGCGTGCCGGATGTCTATCCAGGCGCTGTGCGCATGTGCATGCTTGGCCGTGTTAGTCAGCAATTCGCAGATTGCGAAGTAGGCGGCGGATTCGACCGCCGGCTCCAGCCTCCCGGGCAGCTCGACCCGCACCTCGACGGCCAGCGGGCTGTCCAGCGCCACCGCGCGCACCGCGTCGCCGAGCCCGCGGTCCGACAGCACCGGCGGGTGGATGCCGCGGACCAGCTCGCGCAGCTCGGTCAGCGCCCTCGCCGACGACTCGCGGGCCTCGACCAGCAGGGCGCGCACCGCCTCCGGGTTCTGGTCCAGCAGCGCCTCGGCCGCGCCCAGGTTCATGCCCATGGCGACCAGCCGGGCCTGCGCGCCGTCGTGCAGGTCGCGCTCGATCCGGCGCAGCTCGGCGGCCTGCGCGTCCACGGCGTCGGTGCGGGTCTCGGTCAGCCGGGCCACCCGAAGCGCCAGCCGGGACTTCTCCGACGGCGACAGCAGGGCCCTGCTCCACTTCGCGTGCGCCAGCACCAGCCGGTCCGGCAGCACCACGCCGAGCCCGAAGAAGATCCCCGCCATCGGCACCAGCGCCCAGCGCCACTCGAGCACCCCGGGCGGGGTCGAGACGTGCACGAAGCCGTACCAGTCGTTCATCCCGTGCTTCGTCAGCACCGGCCAGAACACCAGGAGCACGAGGCCGTAGGCGCTCTCGAGCAGCAGCGATCCGGCGAACGACCCCAGGATGCCGCCGATGAACGGGTCGAGGAGCATCCAGACCAGGTCGCGCCAGGTGGACCGGTCGGTCAGGATCCACCGGCACTCCTCGATCCGGCCCATGAACCCGTCCTGGAACCGCGGCTCGGGAAGGTAGGGCTCCTCGATCCGCATACCGAACCGGTCCCGGGCCCGCTGCCGGGCCGCGTTGGCCGCTTGGCGGGTCATCCGTGTCGTCGCCGGGAGGAAGAGCCAGCCGAAGCCGGTGAAGACGGTGACGATCGCGGTGAGCTGAAGCGCGAATATGAACGCGTGCTTGATGGAGTACGCGAAATCGGCCCAGTTCCACCCGATGGTCCGGGCCATCCGCCGGGCGCGTGAGCCGCGCTGCCTATTCCCGCCGTACCCTTCGCCGCCGTCCGCCGGACGCCCCGGCGTCGGGACCGCGTCCCTGGGGCCGCTCGTCGTGTTCATCGTCCAGCTCCGAAGTCTCTCGCCCGCGGACCCGGTCGTCCGCGCGTCGTCCTCAGTCTGGTCGACCGCGCCGAGCAGCGCACTGGTCCCACACACCCGGCCGGGGGTGTACCTGGCGACACCCCGAAGAGGCGGGTCAGCCGGATGTCTCCGCCGACGGCGCGTCAATAGCGTCTTCCACGACCCGGTGACCGGCACCGGAACGCAGAACGTGGAGATTACCGTGACCACCAGACGCAACCTCGCCGCCTCGCTCGGCGGCTGGAGCGCACGGCACCGCAAGACGGCCGTTTTCGGCTGGCTCCTGTTCGTCGTCCTCGTGACCGTGATCGGCGGGGCGGCCGGCCAGCAGAGCCTGACCGACGCGCAGGAGGGCTCCGGCAGCTCGGCCCAGGCGATGCAGATCCTGCAGAACGCCGGACTGCAGACCCCGGCCGCCGAGATGGTGCTCGTGCACAGCACGACCGAGACGGCCGACTCGCCGGCCTTCCGGTCCGCGGTGCAGGCCGTGATCAGCGGCGTGCAGGGCACCGGCCAGGCCGACGACATACAGAATCCTTACACACATGACCTGATCTCGGCCGACAAGCACTACGCCCTGGTCCAGTTCGACATGACCGGCGACCCGAACACCGCGGACAACCGGGTGCAGCCGGTGATGGACGCGGTCGCCAAGGCCGGCGCCGGGCATCCCGACGTGACCGTCAGCGAGTTCGGCGACGCCTCCGCGAACAAGTGGTTCAACGACACGCTCGGCAAGGACTTCAAGCGCGCCGAGCTGACCTCCGTCCCGCTCGCCCTCGGCATCCTGCTGATCGCCTTCGGCGCCCTGCTGGCCGCCGTGCTGCCGGTCGTCCTCGCGCTGACCTCGTTCCTCGCCGCGCTCGGCCTCCTGGACCTGGTCAGTCACAAGATCCCGGTCGACTCCTCGTCGAACTCGGTGATGCTGCTGATCGGCCTGGCCGTCGGGGTCGACTACTGCCTGTTCTACCTGCGCCGGGAGCGGCAGGAGCGGGCCGCCGGCAAGGACCGGCAGACCGCGCTGCAGATCGCCGCGGCCACCTCGGGCCGGTCGGTGCTGGTCTCCGGGCTGACCGTGATGGTGGCGATGGCCGGGATGTTCCTGTCCGGCATGCACATCTTCATCGGCTTCGGCCTGGCCTCGATCCTGGTCGTGGCCACTGCGATGCTCGGCTCGGTGACCGTGCTGCCCGCGCTGCTGTCCATGCTCGGCGACAAGGTCGACTTCGGACGCCGGCGGTTCGACCGGCGGCGGGCGCGGCGGCGGGTCGTCCGGCTCGCGGCGCACGCGACCGGTACCGGCACAGGCTCGGGGGCGCTGCCCGCGGCGCGCGGCGGCCGGATCTGGCACGGAACCTTCGGCAGGGTCCTGCAGCACCCGAAGACCTTCGGCGCGCTGGCCGCCGGATTCCTGATCGCGCTGGCCGTCCCGGTGGTGGGCCTGCACACGCAGAAGCTGGACATCGACCAGCTGATCACGCACAACACCCCGATCGTGCAGACCTACGACCAGATCAGCGCCGAGTTCCCCAGCAGCCCCGGCCCGGCCCAGATCGTGGTGAAGGCCCCTGACATCCAGGCACCCGCGGTGACCCGGGCGCTCGCCGCCTTCAAGCAGCAGGCCGCATCCGCCGGCGTGCTCGGCGGGACCACGCAGCAGGCCGCCGCCGAGGAAGCCGCGATCCAGGTCGCCGTCCACCCGGCGCAGAACATCGCGGTGCTCACGGTCCCGTTGGCGGGGAACGGAACCGACGCCGTGTCGCAGCACGCCCTGTCGGTGCTGCGCGGCACCGTGGTACCGCAGACCCTCGGGAGCCTGCCGAACACACAGGCCGAGGTCGGCGGGCAACTGGCCTTCGACCTCGACTTCAACAACCAGCTGCACCACTCGATCCTGCCGGTGTTCGTGTTCGTGCTCGCCGTCACCTTCCTGATCATGCTGTTCGCCTTCCGCTCGCCGGTCATCGCGGCCACCGCGATGGTGCTCAACCTGCTCTCGGTCGGCGCGGCCTACGGCGTGATGGTGATGGTCTTCCAGCACGGCTGGGGCGCGAGCCTGGTGGACACCACGGCGCCGGGCGCGATCGAGTCCTGGCTCCCGCTGTTCGTGTTCGTGGTCCTGTTCGGGCTCTCCATGGACTACCACGTGTTCGTGGTCTCCCGGATCCGCGAGGGGCACCTGCGCGGCATGGCCACCCGGGACGCGGTCGAGTACGGCCTGCGCTCCACGGCCGGCGTGATCACCAGCGCGGCGGCGATCATGGTGGCGGTCTTCGCGGTCTTCGGCACGCTGAGCATGATGGACTTCAAGCAGCTCGGCGTGGGCCTGGCGGTGGCCGTCCTGCTGGACGCGACCGTGGTCAGGATCCTGCTGCTGCCCTCGGTGATGACCATCCTCGGCGAGCGCAACTGGTGGCAGCCGCGCTGGCTGCGCCGCCTGCCCGAGCCGCGGCACGAGGAGGAGCCCGCACTCGTCGGGACCGGCGCGGCGGCCGGCGCCGAGCTCGGCGGGGCCTACGGCCCGGTCGGCGACACCGCGGCGATGGGGGCGGGCCCGCGCTACTGAGCAGTTCGGGAACGGCCGATCCGCTCTCCACCCGCCCAACAGGCTCCGGCCGGTCTTCGGACCGGCCGGAGCCTGGCGCGTCACGGGACCGGCGCACGGGATATAAGTGCAGGACGATCGGTTGCCGCCGCGGGTACCGTAAGCTCACTGACCCGCGGGCGAAGGGCGGCGCGATGCAACAGGACACGGCGCAGCAGCAGACACGCGAGGGCGCGGGCGAGGCGGAGCACGACCGGTTCGGCGGCGGGACGTTGCTGCTGGCCGGCGTCGTCGGCTCGACGGCCTACGGGCTGGCCGGCCCCGACTCGGACGTGGACCGGCTCGGCATGTTCGCGGTGCCGACGATCTGCCTGCTGGGCTTGGGAAAGCCGGCCGAGAGCGTGGTCACCGCCAAGCCCGACGCAACTTACCACGAGGCCGGCAAGGCGGCCCGGCTGATCCTGGCCGGCAATCCGACCGCGAGCGAGCTGCTGTGGCTGCCCGAGGACTGCTACGAGGCGCGCACGCCGCTCGGGGACGAGGCGATCGCGCTGCGCTCGTCGTTCCTGTCCGCGAAGCGGACCCGCGACGCATACCTCGGATACGCCACGCAGCAGTTCAGGAAGCTGACGGCGCGGGAGGCGCCGAACCGGCGGACCGCGAAGCACGCCAGGCATCTGATGCGCCTCGTGAACCAGGGCTTCGAGCTCTACACCACCGGCCTGCTGCGGATCAGGGTCGAGGACCCGGACCGCTACTTCGCGTTCGGCGAGCGGGTCGCCGGGGATCCGCAGGCGGCGGTCCCGTTCATGGCCGAGGCCGAGCACCGCTTCGACTCCGCGCGTACGGTCCTGCCGAAGGAGCCGGACCAGGCCGCCGTCGAGGCCTGGCTCCTGCGGGTGCGCCGGGCGTTCTGGAGCGAGCCGTGATCGAGGCAGCGCTGCCCGACCTGGCCCCGGTGGTGGCCGCCGAATCGCCGGCTCCGCTGATGTTCGCAACCGTGTCGGGGGCGCACCTCTACGGCTTCCCGTCGCAGGACTCGGACATCGATCTGCGCGGCGTGCACGTGCTGCCGGTCGCCGACGTGGTCGGCCTGCACCGGCCGCGCGAGCGCGAGACGGCGGTGCGGATGTGGCGGCGCGACGATGTCGAGCTGGACCTGGTCACGCACGACGTGGCGAAGTTCGCCATGCTGCTGCTGCGGCCGAACGGATACGTGCTCGAACAGCTGCTCTCGCCGCTCGTCGTGCACACGACGCCGTTCCACCGGCAGCTCGCGCAACTGGCCCCGGACCTGGTGACCAGCGCCCACGCCGACCACTACCGCAGCTTCGCCGAGACCCAGCGGCGGCTGTTCGGCAAGTCCGAAGAGCTCAAGCCCCTGCTTTACATCTTCCGCACCCTGCTCACCGGCATCCACCTGATGCGCAGCCGCGAGGTGCAGGCGGACCTGACCGTGCTCGCCGGCATCTACCCCGGGCCGGGCCGCGGCTGTGCGCCCGGGTATCTGCGGGAGCTGGTGGAGGCGAAATCCGGGGCGGAGCACTCCCGGCTCGCCGCGGTGCGCGGCGCGCCGTCGCAGGACGCTGTCCTATCCGACATCGGCGCGCTGTTCGAGCGGCTGGACGAGGAGCGGGAGCGGACCGGCCTGCCGGTCGAGCCGGCCGCGCGGGCCGAGGTGGAGGATCTCGTGGTGCGCACCCGCATCGGGCTCGGCGGCGCGCGCGAGTTCGTAGGCTGATCCACGTGGACCGGCCGGTCCGGCGCCGCCGACTCTGACATCCGGCGCTCGTCTGCGGTACCTTCGTGGTGGCAGCCACACCTGCCTGATCCGAGCTGACCCGACCCGGCGTCGGCGCAGCGCCCGAGGACAAGAGCGGCGCAGCCCTCGTGTGGGTGTGGATTCTGTCTGCCTTCCATCGTGACCACCGCGGTGGCCGGGCGCCGGGCGAGGCCACCGGGACGAGGGCACGATGTCGCACGACAAGATCAAGGCCGCCGCCCGCCGGCGCATGGCGGAGACCGGCGAGTCGTATTCCGCCGCCCGCCGCGCGGCCGTCAGGCACTTCCAGGGCGCCGGGAGCAGCACCGGCACCGACGCCCGCACCGGCGAGCCGGAGCGGTTCGCCATCAGCTACGACCACATGGGGCGGATCTCCCAGTGGATGGACACCCGGCTCGGCGGCGGCCCCGACGGCGGGCGGGTCGAGATCGACTCCGAGTGGCTGCGGCTGCGCATGGCCGACTTCAAGGTCGACGTGCCGCGCGCCTCGGTGCGCGGCGCCGAACTGTCCTCGCGCCGGACCCGGGGCACGATCGGCGTGCACGCCAGCCGCGGCAACTGGCTGGCGAACGGTTCCGCCAACGGCCTCGTGCAGATCACGGTCGACCCGCCCTGCTATACCGAGCGCTGCCTCTCCACGCTGTGGCGCCGGATGAGGGTCAGAACACTGACCGTGAGCCTCGTGGATCCGGACGGCTTCATCGCCGCGGTCCGGCGCTGGCAGCGACCGCAGCGCTAGGCCGTCCTCAGCGGCCGGGCCCGAGCCATCCTTCATCCGTGGCGATGAGCTGGATCGCCTCGGCCACCGAGGGGCACTCGTAGTCCGGCACCGGCGCGCCGTCCGGCCGGGTCCGGCCCCGGTTCAGCCAGATCGTGCGCAGGCCCGCGGCGACCCCGCCCTCGATGTCCGCGTCGAGGGTGTCGCCGACCATCCAGCCGTCCCGTCCCAGCTCGACGTCGAGGCCCTTGGCCGCCCGCTCGAAGATCGCCCGGTCCGGCTTGCTCACGCCCTCCGCCTCGGAGATGAAGACCCCGTCGACCCGCGGCCACAGGTTCACCCAGTCCATCTTCGCGCTCTGCATCGCCGTGCGGCCGTTGGTGACCACCGCGAGCTTCCAGCCGCGCTCGCGCAGCATCGCGAGCCCGTCCGCGACGCCGTCGTCGAGCGCGAACAGCTTCGGGTAGCTGTCGGCGACCTCGCGCATCAGCTGCTCGACCGTGTCCGGCAGCCGGAAGTGCGCCTTGATCTGGGCCGAGAACTCCAGCCAGGTGATCGAGCCGGACTTGACCTCGAACCAGTCCACTGACGCCGGGTCGAGGCCGCGCCCGGCGACGAACCGCCGGGCCCACGCGTCGAGCGCGCCGGACTGGTCGACCAGGGTGTTGTCCAGGTCGAAGAAGGCGAACTTACTCATGACCGCCACGCTCCGTAGTGCACCAGGGAGTCGATCGGGCGGCGCCTGGAGCGCAGGTCCCTCTTCGTCTCCTCGGCGTCGTACCCAATGGCGATCGCTCCAATCGGCTCGTGGTCGTCGGGCACCCCGAAGGCGTTCTTGAACGGCTCCACCTGGGGCGGCACGATGCCGAAGTACAGCGCGCCGAGACCTTCGTCGACCACTGTCAAAAGCTGCAGCATCGCGGCCATCGCGGTGTCGATGTGCCAGAACGGCACCGGCCAGCGCGCCTCGTCCCGGTCGGTCCAGCCCTTGTCCGGCTGCGCGTAGCGGTCCAGATAAGCACGCTTACACGAGAACGGGACGAGCACCAGCGGCGCGGTGCGGCGGACCGACTCGCCGGCGCCCTCGGTCCCGAACCGCCAGAACCGCTCGAGGTCCGCGCCGCGCAGCACCAGCCACGCCTGCCCCTGCGAGAAGCCGGCCGACGGGGCGCGGGTGCCGTTGTGCAGGATTCGCTGGAGCGCCTCCTCCGGGACCGGCCGGTCCGGGTCGAATGTACGCACCATGCGGCGGGTGCGGATGGCGTCTTGGAGTTCCACGCCAAACAAATATGCAGAATTTGTGCGCGAACGTCCAGGCGCGCCGACGCCCCGTATAGGGTGAGGGCCGTGAATATCCTGGTCATCGGCGGCGGCGGGCGTGAGCACGCGATCTGCCACGCGCTCAGCCTCGACCCGTCGGTCGGCGCGTTGCACTGCGCTCCGGGCAACCCCGGCATCGCCGCGCTCGCCGAGCTGCACGCGGTCGACCCGCTCGACCCGGCCGCGGTGGCCGCGCTGGCCGGGCGGCTGGGCGTCGACCTGGTGGTGGTCGGGCCGGAGGCGCCGCTGGTCGCCGGGGTCGCGGACGCGGTGCGCGCGGCCGGGATCGCCGTGTTCGGGCCGTCCCGCGAGGCGGCGCGGCTGGAGGGTTCGAAGGCCTTCTCCAAGGAGGTCATGGCGGCCGCGGGCGTGCCCACAGCCGAGTCCTTCGTCTGCGAGACGCCGGACGAAGCCGCCCGCGCCCTCGACGCGTTCGGGCCGCCTTACGTCGTGAAAGACGACGCGCTCGCGGCCGGCAAGGGCGTCGTCGTGACGTCCGATCGCGATGCCGCGCTCGCGCACGCGGCCGCCTGCGGACGGGTCGTGATCGAGGAATACCTCGACGGGCCCGAAGTGTCCTTGTTCGCCATCACCGACGGCACCACGGTGCTCCCGCTCCAGCCCGCGCAGGACTTCAAGCGCGTCGGCGATAACGACAGCGGCCCGAACACCGGTGGTATGGGTGCTTATTCACCGCTGCCGTGGGCGCCCGCAGGGCTCGTGCACGATGTCGTCGACCGGGTCCTGCAGCCGACCGTCGACGAGCTGCGCCGCCGCGGCGCGCTCTTCGCAGGGCTGCTCTATGCGGGGCTGGCGCTGACCGAGCGCGGCGTGCGCGTCATCGAGTTCAACGCCCGCTTCGGCGATCCGGAGACCCAGGTCGTGCTGCCGCTGCTGGAGACGCCGCTCGCGCAGTTGCTCTACGCCGCCGCGACCGGGGCGCTCGACCAGGCCGGGCCGCTGCGGTGGCGGTCCGGCGCGGCGGTCGCCGTCGTGCTCGCCGCGCACAACTACCCCGGAACGCCCCGCTCCGGCGACCCGATCAGCGGCGTCGAGGCGGCGGAGGCGGCCGGTCCGGACGGAGCGGTCAGCGTCTACCAGGCCGGGACGAAGCAGGACCCCGGCGCGGGGCTCGTCTCGTCCGGCGGCCGCGTACTCGCCGTGACCGGTCGGGCCAAGGACCTGGCATCCGCGCGCAAGCTTGCATACCGCGCATTGGGTGAAATCGGCCTGTCAGGTTCGCATCACCGGACGGATATCGCCGCGCGGGCCGCGGCTGGAGACGTGGTCGTGCCCGGTGTGCCTCAGGCGGGGCGTTAGCGTGCGAGTGTCAGCTTCGATCGCTGCGGAGCCGCTGGAAAGCTGCTAACACATCAAAACCGGCTTAGATCATCAAAGCGGCGTAATGCAGCGGAATCCGCGTCACCGGAATGGTTGCCTCTGTCCCATTTGGCTCACCCATACGAGCGGACTGTCCGAGCCACCGGGTGCCTGATAACGGACACTGGCGCTACGCTCCGAACCGGGGCGTGTCCCGCGCTCTGCGCAGTCCACGGATGAGGTGATCCGGCTGACCGCGGCCACATCCAGCGCCGTCCGGCAGGCCCGCGCGATCACGCGGATCTGCATCATGGCCGCTTGCTGCTGGACCATCGCCGCCGTGGTGATATGCGTCGTCGGCGCGATAGTGCTGCCGCTGGTACTCGTGCCGGTGCTCGCAGCCGTCGTGGGCGTGCTCTGGGTCACTCCCCTGATCCGGCTCTCGCTGATCCGCCCGCCGCTCTCACCCACGGTGCAGCCGCCGCACGGCGGCTACAGCGAGCTCATGCTTGCGGTGCGCCAGGTCACCGCGGCGCTCGGCGTGCCCGAGCCGGCCGGCGTGGAGATCTCCCCCGACTGCGACGCCTGGCTCGAGCCGAGGCCGGACGGCCCGGTGCTGGTGATCGGCGCCCCGTTCCTGTGGTGGCTGCGGGTCAGCGAGCTGCGCGGCCTGCTCGCCCCGGTGCTCGCCGGCATCGAGGCGGCGCACGACCGCCAGCTGCGCACCGCCCGGAGGTTCATCCGCCGCCTGGACATCGCTGAGTCGCACGGCTGCCCGCCCTGGCCGCGCAGCTCGATCGGCGTCGTCGCCCGGGCCTGCCGCCTGCGGGCCGAGCGGATGGAGCGCGCGGTCGGCGCGTCCGCGGCGGAGCACGCCCGCGCGGTGGAGCCGACGGCCCGCGTCTACGCGCACGAGCAGGCCGGCCTGGTCGCGGTCGGCTGGGACCGGCTGCTGCACCGCCTCGCCCTGCCGGCCTGGCGGGCCGGCCGGGCGCCGGAGAACCTCAACGCGGCCCTCGCCGCGGCGCTCACCGAGCTGGGCCAGCGCGACCGGGTCGGCGTCGGGCTGGCCGACCGGCTCACCGAGCGGCCCGCCTGCGACCTGCTCGACGAGCCGGGCCAGCTGGACCGCGAGGTCTCCGCGATTGCCCCAGCCATGTACCAGGCCGGCCTCCAGGGCACCCCGCTGCGCGCCGACCCGAAGACGTATCGGCCGCTGCCCTGGACCCACTACGTGGCAGAGGTCGCCGAGCCGGCCCTACGCGCTGACGCGGCCGCCGCCCCCGACCACCCGCTGATCTCGAAGGTCCGCGCAATGCTCGACCAGCCCCCCGCCGGCACCCCGGCACCCGGAGAGCTGGCCTCCGGCCTGCGCGCCGTGGTCCAGTGCGGCCTGGTCGACAAGGACCTCGCCACCCCGGAGGTGGACTGGCTCGACGGCGTGGTGCTGCGCGACCGGGCCGGCTTGGTCGTCCCGGTGGACGAACTGGTCCACGCGCTGCTCGACAACGCCGACTTCGACCCGCTACGCGCCTGGGTCTCCTACGCCGCCGGCCTCAACGGCGGCGACGCGGCGGTCGTCGGAAGCCGGCACGCCTGATCGGGCGGGCAGGGCGGGCGAGCCGCCATCCGGTCGCCGGGCGTCCGGCCCGCTTCACTTGATGCTCCAGCTGAGACCATGTGGCGCCAGCCAGTCGAGGAAGTCGGCCGGATCGAAGGCCTCAGCCGGCGCGCGGACGCCGGGACGCACGATGCTTTTACCCGCAGTGCCCATAACGCCCACAACCAGGCGACGCGCGGCTTCAGCGGCTATCACCGCTGTCGTGCCATAGGTGTCGACGCCGCGGGCGACTTCCCCTTCCATGCTTATCGCATCGATCACGATCGTGAAGCGCTGCTTCTGCCGCTCGGCTTCTGGCGGCCCGTCAGGCAGCCCTTCGATCATCGCCGGGGTGATCGGCGCGGCGAGTGCGGCCTCGGCAACGCTCTGGACACGGCGGACGCGCACGTGTCGCGGCACGCTGACGACTTCCTGCAGCGGGAAGCCGACCACGCGGGTCGGCTCGTCGTCCCCCGGAAAGGTGATTTCGTCCCGCGCGGCGGGCACGCCGGGCAGCCAGGCGCCGTCCCGGTAGGTCAGTTCAGCGCTGCTTCGCAGAGCGTCCCGGATCGCCAGCACGGATCTGAGCGAGCCGCGTGACGGGCCGCCCCCGCCTTCGATCAGATGTGCGCTGATCAGCTCGTCGAGCGGCCCGAGGTGCGCCGCGAGGAGATGCGCCAGCAGATCGCCGGGCACACCGCCGTCAGTCGCCGCCGGTACGGCAGTGATCCCGCAGTGATCCCGGCCTGCGCAGCGCTGTCTGCGTATGAGTCGTAGATGTGCTTGATGAAGGACTGCTCTCCGCAGGTGTCCACATAGTGGCTCCGGGCGCCGATCGCCGCCCGCAAGACCGCGTCACCCGAAACAGTGAACGGACCCGCGCAGTTGATGACTGCGTCGGCCCCTTCGAATGCCGCAACAAGCGCTTCAAGGTCGTCCGTTCCAGCGATGCGCAGCTCGGCGTCAGGCAGCGCGACGTCTCGTGCTGTCGCGCTGAGCCGTTCAGCGCTGCGGCCGGCCTGGATCAGGCCTTCGCCGAACCCGCGGCGACGAAGTTCCGCAGCGACCAACCTGCCCTGATATCCGTTCGCGCCATAGGCAGCGATCCTCATGCCCCGCTCCGCTCTGGTTCGTCTCCTCGGCTTCACTGCCACTGCGAACCTAGGCGCCGCTTCCGAGACGATGAATGCCTGATCGTCTGTCATATATGCGCATCCGTCTCACGGCGCATTAACCTGGATCACGTGGATGTCCTCAGCGACATGATCGCTGCGACCCGCGTAGGGCGACCGCACTCGTCGCTCAACTGCAAGCAGGCGCCGTGGGGCACCCGCTTCGAACCGTTCGTCGGCGCCGGCTTCCATGCCGTGGTGCGGGGATCGTGCTGGCTCATCCCGCTGTCGGGCGATGCCGTCCGGCTCGGCGTAGGCGACGTGGTCTTCCTGCCGCACGGCCGGGGCCACATCCTGGCCGACAGCCCGACGACGCCCCCGACCCGCGCCGAGCTGATCAACCCTCAGAACCCCCGCCCGCCCTGTCGCGCGCGGCACTCGACCCCGACGCGACGATCCTGCTCTGCGGCGGTTATCTCTTCGACCGCAGCCGTCGGAACCCACTGCTCGACCAGCTGCCCGCCGTCATCCTCCTGCCTGCCAAGGCCGGCGATCGGCGCATGCTCGACGCCGCACTCGGCCTGCTCCGCGACGAGCTCGAACAGCCACTCCCCGGCAACGCCGCCGTTGTCCCCGCGCTCCTCGACGCGATGCTGCTCTACATCCTTCGCACCTGGCTCGCCGACGCCGATCCGAGTTTCGGCCACGGAGGCTGGCCAGCGGTGTTCCGCGACCCGGCGATCCTCGGCGCACTGACCGCGATGCACCAGGACCCGCGCGGCCGTGGACCGTGGAAGCCCTCGCCACCCACGCGGCACTGTCCCGCGCCGCCTTCGCCCGCCGTTTCACCGCGTGCGTCGGCCAGCCGCCGATGGCCTACCTCACCTGGTGGCGGATGACGCTCGCCGCCCGATCCCTACGCGCGACCGATGCGCCAGTCGCGGCGATCGCCGAGCAGGTCGGATACGCCTCCCAGTTCGCATTCGCCAACGCCTTCAGACGCGCAACCGGCATCGCGCCGGGCCGCTACCGCCGCGCAGGGTGATAGGCAGTCGTCACGGGATGGCGGCCATTCGGCGGTAGGGGAGAATGGAGCCCGGCGGGCCAGGTCTGTCCCGCCGCAACCGGTTGATTAAGGAGCACACCGCCGTGATCGGACGGTACACCCTCCCGGAGATGGGCCGCGTGTGGAGCGAGGCCCGCAAGTACGAGCTGTGGTGCAAGGTCGAGATCCTGGTCATGGAGGCGCACGTGGCGGCCGGGGCGATCCCGGCCTCCGCGCTCGACGCCGTCCGCGACGCCCCCGCGCCCACGCCCGAGGCGGTCGCCGAGATCGAGGCGACCACCCAGCACGACGTGATCGCCTTTCTGACCGCCTGGGCCGACAACACCTCGCCGCGCGAGGCGGCCGCCTACGTGCACTTCGGCATGACCTCCTCCGACCTGCTCGACACGGCGCTCGCCCTTCAGCTGGTCGAGGCCACCGACCTGCTGCTGGCCAAGGCCGACCGGCTGGTCGCCGCGCTGCGCGATCATGCGCTCGCGCACAAGGCCACGCTGCGCGTCGGGCGCACCCACGGCATTCACGGCGAGCCCGACGTCTGGGGCCACCGGGTCGCCGATTTCGCCTTCGCCGTCGCGCGCTGCCGGGACCGCATCCGGGCTGCTCGGGCCGGCGTCGGGGTCATGGCGATCTCCGGCTCGGTCGGTACGTACTCGAACATCGACCCGGCCGTCGAGCGCTACGTCGCCGAGAAGCTGGGGCTCAAGGCCGCCGACGTCTCCACTCAGGTCGTCATGCGCGACGGGATCTCCTCCTGGGTCTCCGAGCTGGCCGTGCTGGCCACCGTCCTCGAAGCGGTCGCCCTCGAGGTTCGGCACGGCCAGCGCACCGAGGTGCGCGAGCTGTGGGAGCCGTTCGGCAAGGGCCAGAAGGGCTCCTCGGCCATGCCGCACAAGAAGAACCCGATCATGTCCGAGCGGCTGGCCGGCCTGGCCCGGATCGTGCGCGCGCAGGCGGTGCCGGTCATGGAGGGCATCCCGCTGTGGCACGAGCGGGACATCTCGCACTCCTCCACCGAGCGCATCGCCCTGCCGGACGCCTCGAGCGCGCTGGACTACATGCTGAACCTGACCATCCGGCTGGTCGAGGGCCTGGTCGTGGACGCCGACCGGATGCGCGCCAACCTGGACTCGACCAACGGCCTGATCTACACCTCGACCGTGCTGCTCGAGCTGGTCGAGATGGGTCTCGCCCGCGACACCGAGGCCTATCCGCTCACCCAGCGCGCCGCGATGAAGACCTGGGAGACCGGCCGGCCGTTTCGCGAGACGCTGCGTGAGGAGGCCGAGGCGGCCGGGCTGAAGATCGACGAGTCGCGGCTGGACGAGGCCTGCCGGCCGGAGCGCTTCGTGCAACGGCTCTCCGGCATGTTCGACCGGCTCGCGGACCTGGTCTGAGGGGGCGTCGGATGAAGATCGACGCGCCCGGCGTCACCCCGCTCGGCTCCGGCAAGGTGCGCGACCTGTTCGAGGTGGACGGCCGGCTGCTGCTGGTCGCCTCGGACCGGATCTCCGCCTTCGACCACGTGCTCGAGTCGCCGATCCCGGACAAGGGCAGGGTCCTGACGCAACTGTCGCTGTGGTGGTTCGAGCGGCTGGCCGGGCTCGGCATCGCCGAGAACCACCTGGTCACCGCCGACGTCGCCGAGTTCCCCGCGCAGCTGGCCGGATACGCCGACGAGCTGCGCGGCCGCGCGATGCTGTGCGAGAAGCTGGCGATGGTCCCGGTCGAGTGCGTGGCCCGCGGCTACCTCGCCGGCTCCGGCCTGGCCGAGTACCGCGCGTCCGGCACCGTCTGCGGCATCCCGCTGCCGGCTGGGCTGGACGACGGCTCCCGGCTCGAACAGCCGATCTTCACCCCGGCCCGCAAGGCCGAGATCGGCGAGCACGACGAGAACATCGGCTTCGAGCAGGTCGTCGCCGACCTGGGCACGGACCTGGCGCTGCGGCTGCGCGAGCTGACCCTGGCGGTCTACTCGGCCGGCCGGGACATCGCGCTGGAGCGCGGGATCATCCTGGCCGACACGAAGTTCGAGTTCGGACTGCGCCCGGACGGCACGGTCGTGCTGGCCGACGAGGTGCTCACGCCGGACTCGTCCCGGTTCTGGCCGGCCGGCCGGTGGGAGCCCGGCCATCCGCAGCCGTCCTTCGACAAGCAGTTCGTGCGCGACTGGCTGACCTCGCCGGAATCCGGCTGGGACGCGAAGTCGCACACGCCGCCGCCCCCGCTGCCGCCGGAGATCGTCGAGCGGACCAGGGCGCGCTACGTGGAGGCGTACGAGCAGCTGACCGGTCGTCAGTTCGGCTGACCTGACAGACCATCAGTCCGCCAGTCCGCCAGTCCGTCAGCCGGACCGGGTTGATTGCGAGGCGCCAGAGGCCGTCCCCGCCACGGCTTCTGGCACCTCGCCCCCGCCTTGAAGCAGCGCGCTCTCTAGCGCAGCACGCGTTGCCTCATCATCCGCTCCGAGGTTACGTGCCGCACGCACATAAGCTGCAGCCGCCTTGGCGAGCGACCGCGTGCGCTCCTCCTCGCTCGCCGGTTCGGCCGCCTCGGCGACATGCGTGCCGGTGCGCCGCCTTGTGAGCACCAGTCCTTCAGCCTCGAGTTCGCGGTACGCGCGATTCACCGTGCCCACCGCGATCCCCAGATCCGCGGCCAGATGCCGCACCGGCGGCAGGCGGTCCCCAGCGCGCAGCGTCCCGGCCTCGACCAGCGCCGCGATCTGGCTCCTGATCTGCTCGAACGGCGGCACCGCGGAGCGCGGGTCGACCGACAGGCTCCTCACTCGCTCTCCTGCTCCGGCTGTGCCTGCGGTGCTGGCTGTGCCGGTCGCTCCGGCGCGGTCCGCACCGGCTCGAACTGCCGCCGGCTGCTCGGCAGCACGAAGAGCACGACGAGCCCGCCGGCCAGCGCGAACAGGTACAGGTTGGAGAAGATCCCGGCCACGAAGGGGCTCGAGCTGGAGCCGGGGCAGACGGGCGGCAGGTCGGTCATGTGGCTGAGCCCGGAGAAGAGCGCCCCCATGGTGATCAATTCCGTTCCCAGACACGCGGCGGTCACTCGAAGGGCCGCAGCGCGGCGCAGTGTGTCGTCCAGATATACCAGCGTCGGGTGTCCGGACGGCCGGGCACGACGCGCGATCAGCCGCAAGACGCCCTGCGCCGCGAGCCAGGCCGCAAGGTAGCCGGCCATCGCGCCGACGGCCCACTGCCACGGAGTCGACGGGCCTTCGCGGTACAGGGTGATCGGCCGGTTGAGCTGAGGAACGGTGCAGGTCACGGTAAGCGAGTGCTGGAATACGTAGTCGAGCACGATCGTGATGGCGCACAACAGAAGCCCGACGACCGTCGCTGCGTGCAGAAGAAGCATCACCCAACGAGGCGCGTAGTCGCGCACGCTGCGGGGGTCGAGTTGCGCAGTGTGTACTTCGCCGCGCGCGGGTTTCGGCATCAAGGCCTCGCCCAGGGCGAGTGCTGCCAGGTAGCCGCAGGCGAAGGCGAGGACGAAAGAGGCGAGGCCGGCCCGCAGCACGGTGACAATGAGCAGCGCCGCCCCGATGCCCGCCACCCAGCCGAGCCAGCGCCACCGCACCGCCATCCGGCCCGCCCGGAGCAGCAGCTCGGCCGCGGAGCGCTCGGCGTCGGCCAGCGCGAGCACGAGCGTCGCGACGCGGGCCCGCTGATTGCGCCGCATCCCGACCGTCACGACGGTGACGACCGTTCCGGTCAGTGCCGCAGCCAGAACGAACAGCGGTATCGCGTACGAGACGACGCCTACGGTGCCCATTCCGCAACCCCCGCAATGAACTAATGAGTTGACTCATTGAAACAGAGTCGCCGAAGACTTGTCCAGAGCCGACCTGTCCGGAGCAGCCGCGCGCTCCAGGTAGGCTTTAGCCACCCCCAACCGAAAAGCCGCACGCGGACGTGCGCGGTGAGAGACCGGGAGTGCTTTATATGGCACGCGTCGTGGTCGACGTCATGCTCAAGCCGGAAATCCTCGACGCCCAGGGCCAAGCCGTGCAGCGAGCCCTCCCCCGGCTCGGCTTCGACGGGGTCGTCGGCGTCCGTCAGGGCAAGCGCTTCGAGGTGGAGCTGGACGGGCCAGCCGACGAGGCGGCACTCGAGCGGGTCCGCGCGATGGCCGAGACCCTGCTGGCGAACACCGTCATCGAGGAGTTCACCGTCAAGGCGGAGGTGTAAGTGGCCGCCCGGATCGGCGTCGTCACCTTTCCCGGCACCCAGGACGACCAGGACGCGCTGAGGGCGGTCGCCCGGGCCGGCGCGCAGCCGGTCCCGCTCTGGCACCGCGACCCGGCGCTGCACGCAGTCGACGCGGTCATCCTGCCCGGCGGCTTCTCCTACGGCGACTACCTGCGGGCCGGAGCGATCGCCCGGTTCTCCCCCGTCATGCAGGCGGTGATCGCCGGCGCCGCCGACGGTCTGCCGGTGCTCGGCATCTGCAACGGCTTCCAGGTGCTGTGCGAGTCGCACCTGCTGCCCGGCGCCCTGCTGCGCAACGGCGGCATGCACTTCGTCAACCGGGACGTGAAGCTGCGGGTCGAGTCGGCCGCGACCCGCTGGACCGCGCACTACGAGCCCGGCCAGGAGATCGTCATCCCGATCAAGAACGTCGACGGCCGGTACACCGCGGCCGAGCGGACGCTCGACGAGCTCGAGGCCGAGGGCCGCGTCGTCGCGCGCTACCTGCAGAACCCGAACGGCTCGGCCCGCGACATCGCAGGCATCGCGAACGCACAAGGCAACGTGGTCGGCCTGATGCCCCATCCGGAGCACGCGATCGACGAGCTGACGGGCCCTTACCCCGGCCCGGCGACCGACGGACTGCCCTTCTTCACCTCGATCCTCAAGCAGCTGGTGGACGCCTGATGTCGAGCAGCACCTCTCAACGCTTCACGGTAGACACCGTCGAGACCGCCGCAGCGACGCCTGACACCGAGCAGCCGTTCACCGCGCTCGGCGTGAAAGACGACGAATACGCCCGCATCCGGGAGATCCTCGGCCGCCGCCCGACCTCGTGCGAACTGGCCATGTACTCGGTCATGTGGTCCGAGCACTGCTCCTACAAGTCCTCGAGGGTGCACCTGCGGCAGTTCGGCGAGAAGGCGCCCGAGACCGACTTCCTGCTGGTCGGCCCGGGGGAGAACGCCGGCGTGGTGGACGTCGGCGGGGACCTCGCGGTCACCTTCAAGATCGAGTCGCACAACCACCCCTCGTACGTCGAGCCGTATCAGGGCGCGGCGACCGGGGTCGGCGGCATCGTGCGCGACATCCTGACGATGGGCGCCCGACCGATCGCGGTGCTCGACCCGCTGCGCTTCGGTCCGGCAGACGCGCACGATACGCACCGTGTGCTGCCTGGTGTGGTGGGGGGCATCGGCGGCTACGGCAACAGCCTGGGCCTGCCGAACATCGGCGGCGAGATCGTCTTCGACCCCTGCTACGCAGGCAACCCGCTGGTGAACGCACTGGCGGTAGGCGTGCTGCGGAAGAGCGAGATCAAGCTCGCGCAGGCGCACGGATCGGGCAACCACGTGGTGCTGTTCGGCGCGCGCACGGGAGGCGACGGCATTGGCGGCGCCTCCGTGCTCGCCTCGGCCACCTTCGACGACGGCAAGCCTTCGAAGCGCCCCTCGGTCCAGGTCGGCGATCCGTTCATGGAGAAGGTCCTGATCGAGTGCTGCCTGGAGATCTTCGCCGAGGATCTCGTGGTGGGCATCCAGGACCTCGGTGCAGCCGGCCTGTCCTGCGCGACGACCGAGCTGGCCGCCGCCGGGCTGCAAACCAAGGGCGTCGGCGGCATGGACGTCCAGCTCGACCTCGCCCCGCTGCGCGACGCGAGCCTCGCTCCGGAAGAGATCCTGATGAGCGAATCGCAGGAGCGGATGATGGCCGTGGTCGCCCCGGCCACCCTGCCGCGCTTCCGGGAGATCTGCGAGAAGTGGGACGTCACCGCGACCGTTATCGGCGCCGTCACCGACACCGGCCGGCTGCGGATGACCTGGCACGGCGCGAACATCGTGGACGTCGACCCGCGCACCCTCGCCCACCAGGGACCCGTCTACGAGCGGCCGTACCACCGCCCGGCCTGGCAGGACGCGCTGCAGGCGGACACCCCGGACCGGCTGGCCCGGCCGAAGACCGGTGACGAGCTGCGCGAGACCGTGCTGCGCATGGTCGCCAGCCCCAACCTGGCCGACAAGACCTGGGTGGTCGAGCAGTACGACCACCGGGTGCGCGGCAACACGGTGCTCGCGCACGGCGAGGATTCCGGCATGCTGCGCCTCGACGAGGCGAGCGGCCTCGGCATCGCGCTGGCCACCGACGGCAACGGCCGCTACACCAAGCTCGACCCCTACCACGGCGCGCAGCTCGCCCTCGCCGAGGCCTACCGCAACGTGGCCGCGACCGGCGCCCGGCCGCTGGCCGTCACCGACTGCCTCAACTTCGGCTCGCCCGAGGACCCCGAGGTCATGTGGCAGTTCGCCGAGGCCACCCGCGGGCTCGCCGACGGCTGCCTGATCCTCGGCACGCCGGTGACCGGCGGCAACGTCTCCTTCTACAACCAGACCGGGGAGAGCGCGATCCACCCGACGCCGATCGTGGGCGTGCTCGGCGTGATCGACGACGTGACCCGGCGCACCCGCTGCGCCTTCGCCGCCGAGGGCGAGACCCTGCTGCTGCTCGGCGAGACCCGGGACGAGTTCGGCGGCTCCGAATGGGCGCACGTTGAGCACGCGCACCTCGGCGGTCTCCCGCCACGGGTCGACCTCGAGCGGGAACGGCTGCTGGCCGAGATCCTGATCGCCGGCTCGCGTGACGGATTGCTTTCCGCGGCGCACGACCTGTCCGACGGAGGCCTGATCCAGGCCGTCGTGGAAAGCGCGCTGCGCGGCGGACATGGCGTCAGACTTGTTCTGCCGGAAGGCCTTGACTCGTTCGTCGCGCTCTTCTCCGAGTCGGCCGGCCGCGCCGTGGTCGCCGTCCCGCGCGGCGAGGAACAGCGGTTCACTGAGCTGTGCGGGGCCCGCGGGCTGCCCTGCGCGCGCATCGGCGTCGTGGACGGCGATGCGGTCGAGGTCGAGGGCGAGTTCGCGATCCCGCTGACCGAGCTGCGCGCCGCGCACACCGGCACGTTCCCGGGGCTGTTCGGCCAGTGACCGCCTCCGGCAGTGTTGATAAGGGCGCCGACGCGCGGGCGCTCGCTGAGAGGGTCAAGGCAACCGCGCGCGCATTCGCCGAGAAGGCGCCAGGGCGCAGCGTCGAACTGCGCATACCGCCCTACGTGGCAGTGCAGTGCGTCGAAGGGCCGCGGCACACCCGCGGCACTCCGCCCAACGTCGTCGAGATGGATGCCCACACCTGGCTCGCCCTCGTCGACGGCAGCCTCGACTGGGCGCAGGCCGTCGTGGACGGCCGGGTGAGCGCCACCGGGCCGCGCAGCGACTTGAGCCAGCTGTTACCGCTGTGAACGGGTATGACGTGATGGCAAGGGTTAAAAGGATCAGCCATAGGGGACGACCGATGAATCCCAGTAGCGTAAAGTTGATGGCGTGACTCGCGCGGACGGACACCTCTCGCACGACCTGATGCCAGGAGAGAAGGGCCCGCAGGACGCCTGCGGGGTGTTCGGCGTCTGGGCGCCCGGCGAGGAAGTGGCCAAGCTCGCCTACTTCGGGCTCTACGCGCTGCAGCACCGCGGCCAGGAATCCGCCGGCATCGCGGTGTCCAACGGCTCGCAGATCCTCGTCTACAAGGACATGGGCCTGGTCTCGCAGGTCTTCGACGAGGGCACGCTGGCCTCGCTGCGCGGCCACATAGCGGTCGGCCACACCCGCTACTCCACCACCGGCTCCTCGGTCTGGGAGAACGCGCAGCCCACCTTCCGCGCCACCGGGGGCGGCGGCACCGCGGCCCGGCCCGGCGCGCTGGCCCTGGGCCACAACGGCAACCTGATCAACACCGCGGAGCTGGCCCGGATGGTCTCCGACGCCCGCGCCAACGGCGACGTGGGCGGCCGGGACCGCGGCGGCAAGTCCCGCGGCAGCACCTCCGACAGCGACCTGATGACCGAGCTGCTGGCCGTCGCCCTCGGCGCGACCGGGCAGCCGCTGGAACTGGCCGCGCCGGACATGCTGCCGAAGCTGCGCGGCGCCTATTCGCTGGTCTTCATGGACGAGACGACGCTCTACGCGGCCCGCGACCCGCAGGGCATCCGGCCGCTGGTGCTCGGCCGGCTCGAGCGCGGCTGGGTGGTGGCCAGCGAGACCGCGGCGCTCGACATCGTCGGCGCCTCCCGGGTCCGCGAGGTCGAGCCGGGCGAGATGATCACCATCGACGAGAACGGGCTGCGCTCGGTCCGGTTCGCCGAGGCCCGGCCCAAGGGCTGCATCTTCGAGTACGTCTACCTGGCCCGGCCGGACACCGCGATCGCCGGCCGCTCGGTCAACGCCTCCCGGGTGGAGATGGGCCGGCGGCTCGCCCGCGAGCACCCGGTCGAGGCCGACCTGGTCATCCCGACCCCGGAGTCCGGCACGCCGGCCGCGATCGGCTACGCCGAGCAGTCCGGCATCCCCTACGGCCAGGGCCTGGTGAAGAACGCCTACGTCGGGCGCACCTTCATCCAGCCCAGCCAGACCATCCGCCAGCTCGGCATCCGGCTCAAGCTGAACCCGCTGCGCGAGGTCATCGAGGGCAAGCGGCTGATCGTGGTGGACGACACGATCGTGCGCGGCAACACCCAGCGGGCGCTGGTGCGGATGCTGCGCGAGGCCGGGGCCCTCGAGGTGCACGTGCGCATCTCCTCGCCGCCGGTCAAGTGGCCCTGCTTCTACGGCATCGACTTCGCCACCCGGGCCGAGCTGATCGCCAACGGCCTGAGCATCCAGGAGATCGCCGAGTCGCTCGGCGCCGACTCGCTCGGCTACATCTCGCTGGACGGCATGATCGAGGCGACCACCATCCCGGCCGACCGGCTCTGCCGCGCCTGCTTCGACGGCCATTACCCGGTCGAGCTGCCCGACCCCGAACTGCTCGGCAAACACCTGCTCGAGGTGCCGACCGAGGCCGCCTCGGCGCTGTCCCGCCCGTGAGCGAGCGTCCTTCCACGACCGCGGACGGCGGCGGTACGGCCGGCGCCACCTACGCCGCGGCCGGCGTCGACATCGAGGCCGGCGACCGCGCGGTCGAGCTGATGAAGAGCTGGGTGGCCAAGGCGAGCCGGCCCGAAGTGCTCGGCGGCCTCGGCGGTTTCGCCGGGCTCTTCGACGCGACGAAGCTGACGGCGTACAAGCGCCCGCTGCTGGCCACCTCGACCGACGGCGTCGGCACCAAGGTCGCCGTCGCGCAGCAGCTCGACATCCACCACACCATCGGCTTCGACCTGGTCGGCATGGTGGTGGACGACCTGGTGGTATGCGGGGCCGAGCCGCTGTTCATGACGGACTACATCGCCACCGGCAAGGTGGTGCCGGAGCGGATCGCCGCGATCGTGCAGGGTATCGCCGAGGCCTGCGCCGAGGCCGGCTGCGCGCTGATCGGCGGGGAGACCGCCGAGCACCCGGGACTGCTGGCGCCCGGCGAGTACGATGTGGCGGGCGCGGCGACCGGCGCGGTCGAGGCGGACCGGCTGCTCGGCCCGGACCGGGTCGCGGCCGGCGACGCCGTGCTCGCCCTGGCCTCCTCCGGGCTGCACTCCAACGGATACTCGCTGGTCCGGCACGTGCTGCTGAACAAGGCCGGCTGGTCGCTGGACCGGCCGGTCGAGGAGTTCGGCCGGACCCTCGGCGAGGAGCTGCTGGAGCCGACCCGGATCTACGCGCGGCCCTGCCTGGACCTGGCCGAGCGCGTCGACGTGCACGCATACGCGCACGTGACCGGCGGAGGGCTCGCCGCGAACCTCGCCCGGGTGGTCCCGGACCGGCTGCACGCCCGGCTGGAGCGCGCGAGCTGGCGGCCGGCGCCGGTGTTCGAGGTGGTCGGCGCGGTCGGCCGGATGCAGACCGGGGAGCTGGAGCGGACCCTCAACATGGGGGTCGGCATGGTCGCCGTGGTGCCGGCCGACGCGGCGGACGCGGCGCTGGCGCACCTGCGCGAGCTCGGGCAGCAGGCCTGGCTGCTCGGCACGATCGAGCAGCGCGCCGGGGGCGTCGAGACCGGCGCCGCGCTCTACGGCGAATACGCACGCTGAGAGCCCGTTGCTGCGGCCGCCGGACGCCGGCCTAACGGCTCTCGCGGTCGGCCAGGTACCCGTTCCAGAGCTTCTTCGGCACGCACATCCGCCACGAGTGCGCGACGATCTCCTCCAGCTCGTCCAGGTCGACCGCGGACAGCCGGCAGCGGACCCAGTTGTAGCGCATGTCGGAGGGCAGCGGCAGGAGATACTTCTCCGGCTCGGCGGCGACGAGCGCCTCGCGCTCCTCCTTGGGATAGCCGAAGCCCAGCATCGTCTCGTCCGGCGAGAGCGAGGCGAACACCAGCGAGCCGACGCGGAACTTCACGCGGTCGCGCACCAACGCCTCATAGGCGCGTGGCAAGCTAAGCGCGATGGCGCGCACGTCGTCCGCTGTGACAGTGACCATGCCGCCATCCTGGCAGCCGCCGCCGACACAACACGCAACGAGACTATGCGAACACTGTGCGAGTGCTGTGTGAGCTACTACGTGGCGGCGCAGAACAGCGTCGGGGAATTTCCGGGGGACCGGCTAGCGCCGGGGGGTATGGCCGTTGCCGTTGCCGTTGGTCCCGCCGTAGGACTTGTACGGATCCTCCTCCGCCTCGTCCTCGTCGTCCCCGTCATCATCCTCGTCGTCCTCATCCTCGTCCTGGTCCGCCCAGGCCGCGTAGCGCTCGTCGAGCTCGTCATCCTCGACGGTGCTGCGCCCTGCGTTGACGCCCAATTCGGACCGCAGACGATCGAGGTCCGTCCCGCCGCTCTGATACTTCAGCTGGCGGGCGACCTTAGTCTGCTTGGCCTTGGCCCGGCCGCGCCCCATTGGCTCGACCCCCTCAACGACCGGGCGCTTTCGGCCCCGGGTCTCGACACGCGATCAACGACAACAGTCACTACGTGACCGATGCCTCGGTGGGGATCGCGGGCCCGGTCACATAGACAAAGGTACCTGGTTCCCCGCCGGTTCGGTACGGCACTCGGCCCGCGAGTTCCATCCGGCGGAGATGAGGACACCACGCACGAGGATACATTGCACGGGTCGGCCCGGTCGATCCGGTGTCCGCGGACCCGCCGCCGCACGAGGTGCGCGGCGGCGGTCGCGCGGCCCGGTCGTCCCGTGCCGGGCAGCGTCGTCTGGCCTGGTCGGGATCGATCCGATAGTCCTTTCGGCGGGACACCGCCGCAAAGATCCGGTGCTGCCTCGAGCGCCCTACGAGCGCCGCCCCGGCAGCAGCACCGAGCGCAGCCGGGAGACGTCGCGCATGCGCGCCTCGGCGAGGCGGTCGGCGGCCACGGCCGGCGGCACGTCGTCCTCCGCGGAGCGGCGCAGGATCGCCAGCATCGTCTCGAAGATCCCCTCGCTCCGCTTGCGCGCCCGCTCGAAGTCGAAGCCGCCGCGGTCCAGGTTCGCCGCCTCGTCGCCGACCTGGATCACGCCGCCCGCGTTGACCAGGTAGTCCGGTGCGTAGAGCACGCCGCGATCGGCGAGCGCCTTGTCGACGCCGGGGTGGGCCAGTTGGTTGTTGGCCGCACCGCACACGATGGAGGCGGTCAGCCTCTCCACAGTGGCGTCGTCGAGCGCGCCGCCAAGGGCGCACGGGGCGTACACGTCTATCGGGGCTGCGATCAGGTCCTCGGCGCTGTCGGCGATCGCGACCGTCGGATAGGTGGCGCGCACCCAGTCCAGCGCTGCCGGGCTCACGTCGGTGACGACCACCTCGGCGCCGTCCTGCAGCAGGTGGCCCATCAGGATCCTGCCGACCTTGCCCACGCCGGAGACGCCGACCCGCCGGCCCGACAGCGTCGGCTCGCCCCAGATCGTCTGCGCGCACGCCCGCATGCCCTGGAAGACGCCGAACGCGGTGAGGATCGAGGAGTCGCCGGCCCCGCCGAACTCCGGGGAGCGGCCGGTGACGAAGTCGCACTCGCGCGAGACGATGTCCATGTCCGGCACGAAGGTGCCGACGTCGCAGGCCGTGTAGTAGCGCCCGCCGAGCGACTGGACGAACCGGCCGTAGGCGCGCAGCAGCGCCTCGGACTTGTCCTTCGCCGGGTCCCCGATGATCACCGCCTTGCCGCCGCCGAGGTCCAGCCCGGCCAACGCGTTCTTGTAAGCCATGCCGCGGGCCAGGTTCAGCACGTCGGCCAATGCGTCCGCCTCTGTCGGGTACGGATAGAAGCGGGTCCCGCCGAGCGCCGGGCCGAGCGCGGTGGAGTGGATCGCGATGATCGCGCGCAGCCCGGTGGGCTCGTCATGGCAGTACACGATCTGCTCCGGGCCGCCGTGCTGGAAGTGCGCGGGGCCCGCGGGTGGTCCGGAGGCGGGGTCGGCCGAGGCGTCCGAAGCGGCGTCAGACGTGGCGGAAGGCTTCGCGACCGGGGCGCTTGTGGCGTTCTGGATGGTCACTGCTCGGATACTCCTTGTCGAGTGCGCAGCTTTGCCTTGCGCAAAGCCTAGAGCCGACGCGGCCGTCGGCGAAGATCGAATATCGTGTCCGCCGTCGCGCTGCGTCGCCGTGTGCCAACCGGGTGACGAGACGTCACCATGTCGCTACTGTCCGCAAATGGCGCGCTAGTTCCATTCCTGGCACTGCGGGTCCTGTGTATCGATTTCATAGACTTCGCCGTCAAACCGCGGCGGATGGTGTACTTCTAGTTCTTGAACGACAAGACGTTCGTCCGATAACCGACCGACATGCCCATCACGTACTTCCGGGTACCCGACGGGACAGGACGGGCCATCGGGGAGGATCCAGCCGAATCGGGCCGCTCGGGTCCGTTCATGGAGGAGGCCGCTCATGACCGCGCGTACGCCTGAGGCGGAACCGCTGCTCACCCCGGCGGAGGTCGCCACGATGTTCCGGGTCGACCCCAAGACGGTCACCCGCTGGGCCAAAGCCGGCAAGCTCACGTCGATCCGCACCCTCGGCGGCCACCGCCGCTACCGGGAGACGGAGGTTCGCGCCCTGCTGGCCGGCGTGGTGCCGACCCAGCGCGGCGAGAGCTGACGCAGCGCCACCCCGGGCCGAGTTCCGCACACGACCGCGGTACCGGCCCGGGCATCACCCACAGCACCACCCGAACGGGGTTTTGACGCCGGCGGCCCGGACACTGCCTGAGCGGCCGTCGGCTACGGGATCGGGGACGGGGACGAAGCACTTGCGGTGAGAGTCGCTCGCGCCTGAGCTGACCGCCCCGGGGATCGGGATCACGGGGATCACGCAGCGTCCTGTGTCAACGACGCGCAGAGATACGCCGGGTCGATGTTCCCGCCCGAGACCACCGCGACCGTCCGGCCGCCGGGCAGCTCGTCCGCGCAGAAGAGGGCCGCCGCGGGGGCGACCGCACCGCTCGGCTCGGCGACCACGTGCGCGGTGCGGGCCAGCTCCGCGACCGCGTCCGAAATCTGTCGCTCCGTCACCGTCACGATGCCGTCGAGCCGCGCATTCAGGTGCTCGAAGGTCAGGTCCGACAGGTTCGTCCGCAGCCCGTCCGCATCGGTCCGGCCGGTCCGCTCAGCCGGCCACACCACCCGGGCGCCGCCGCGCAGCCCTTCGGCCGCATCCGCGGCCAGCTCCGGCTCGACCCCGACCACCCGCGCCCGTGGTGCCAGGGCCTTGACGGCGGTCGCCACCCCGGAGGACAGCCCGCCGCCGCCCACCGGAACCAGCACAGTCTCCACGTCAGGCAGGTCTTCGACGATCTCCACACCCACCGTGCCCTGCCCCGCGATGATGGCCGGCAAATCGTAGGGCGGAATCAGTGTGTAACCGAGCTCTTCGGCCAAGGCGCGGGCACGCGGCTCCCGCTGCACCGCCGGGACCATCTCGATACGCGCGCCCCACAAGCGCGTCGCGGCGACCTTCAGCTCGCGTGCGTTGTCCGGCATGACCACGACGCACGGGATGCCCAGGCTCTGTGCCGCATGCGCCAGCGCCTGGCCGTGGTTGCCCGAGGAGTGCGTGACCACGCCGGGCAGGCTGCCCTGCGCGGCGAGCGAGCGGACCGCGTTGTTGGCGCCGCGGACCTTGAAGGACCCGGTCGGCTGGAAGCACTCCGGCTTCAGCCACAGGCCGTTGCCGCCCTGTGTACCGGACGGATAGGGGAGCAGCGGCGTGCGCAGCGCGATCCCCTTGAGCGCCGCCTTCGCGGCCAGCACGTCCTCGATGCCGATCAGCACGGCCGAAGCCTATCGGCCGCACCCGAGCGCACGTGAATCGCGGCGGCTGGCGTCTCGTCAGATGTGTGGCGTTACCGCCGCTTCGGGTGTTAGTGCAGTAAGTGAATAGGTGCCACTGATTCCGGACGAAGCCGGGAGCCCGCCCCGATGAACCCGCTGATGAACCCGCCGACGGACGCCGACGCCGCACGCGCGGACCTCCTGTTCGACAACGGCCCGGTCTTCGCGGCCGACGGCGGTGCCGCGCCGGTCCGGCAGGCGGTGGCGGTGCGCGGCGGCCGCATCGCGGCGGTCGGACCGGAGGCGCGCGAGTTGGCCGGGCCCGGTACCGAGCACATCGATCTGGCCGGACGGCTGCTGGTCCCCGGGTTTCAGGACGCGCACGTCCACGCGGTCTTCGGCGGGTTCGAACTCGGGCGCTGCGATCTGAGCGAGCTGTATGGCGCTGATGCTTATACGGCTGCGGTCGCCGAATATGCACGGGCCGAGCCGGAGCTGGAGTGGATCACCGGCAGCGGCTGGTCGCTCGGCGCGTTCCCCGGCGGCCGGCCCACGGCCGCGCTGCTCGACGCGGTCGTGCCCGACCGGCCGGTGTTCCTGGTCAACCGGGACCACCACGGCGCCTGGGTCAACAGCAGGGCCCTGAGCATGGCCGGAATCGGGCCGGACGCCGCGGACCCGGCCGACGGGCGGATCGAGCGGGACGCGCGCGGCGAGCCGACCGGCATGCTGCAGGAGGGTGCGGTGGCGCTGGTCGAGCGGCTGCTACCGGAGCCGGCCCCGGACGAGTTCGACCGGGCGCTCGACCGCGCGCAGGCGCTGCTGCACGCATACGGCATCACCGGCTGGCAGGACGCGCTGATCGGCGCCGCGCTCGGCGTGAAGGACAACTACGACGCCTACCTGCGTGCGGCCGAATCGGGCCGGCTCACCGCGCGGGTGCGCGGCGCGCTGTGGTGGGAGCGGGACCGCGGCGCCGAGCAGATCGAGTGGCTGGTCGCCCGGCGCGGGCGCGGGCGGGGCGCCGGGAACGGCCGGTTCGATCCGGGAAGTGTGAAGATCATGCAGGACGGCATCATCGAGAACGGCACCGCCGCGCTGGGCTCGCCGTATCTCGAGCGCTCGTCCACGCCCACGTCCGCCGGAAACAGCGGCCTGAGTTTCGTGGATCCCGAACTGCTGCGCGGATACGTGTCCGAACTCGACCGGCTCGGCTTCCAGGTGCACTTCCACGCGCTCGGCGACCGGGCGGTGCGCGAGGCCCTGGACGCGATCGAGGCCGCGCTCGCCGCGAACGGCCCGTCGGCAAACCGGCACCACCTCGCCCACCTGCAGGTCGTCCATCCCGACGACCTGCCGCGCTTCGCCGCGCTCGGCGCCGCGGCGAACATCCAGCCGCTGTGGGCCTGTCACGAGCCGCAGATGGACGGGCTCTGCATCCCGGTCCTCGGCCCGGAGCGCAGCGCGTGGCAGTACCCGTTCAAGTCGCTGCTGGCCGCCGGCGCCGTCCTCGCCGCGGGCAGCGACTGGCCGGTGACCAGCCCCGATCCGATCGCCGGGATCCACGTGGCGGTCAACCGGACCGCTCCCGGCGAGCACGCGCCGCCGCTGGTCCCGGCCGAGCGGCTGACCCTCGCCGAGGCGGTCACCGCCTACACGGCCGGCGCGGCGCGGGTCAACCATGCCGACGCGACCGGCCGGATCGTCCCGGGGCTGCTCGCCGATCTCGCCGTGCTGGACCGCGATCCGTTCGCCGGCCCGGCCGAGGCGATCCACGAGACCCGGGTGCTGGCGACCTACGTCGACGGCGAGGTGGTCTATGCCGCCTGACGGCGTCTGACAACGCCTGACACTGCGTCAGGGTCAGGGATGCTTCGCCGCGCCCTTCATGATCTTGTCCACCGCGTTGCGCGGCCCGAACACGCCGAGGCCGACCAGGTCGAGCTGGTCGCGCGGCACGGCCCGCACCGCGGCGCGGTTGTCCCGGTCGTTTCCGGTGCCGAACATGTCGTGGATGTAGACGGCCGGTTCCAACTCCCGCGCCAGCGCCCGCGCGTGCGCCGCGGTCAGCGTCTCCTTCCCGCCGACCAGCACCACGACCGGCTGCCGGAACATCGGCGGGTAGAGCGTGCCGTCGGCGTCCTGATACCGCTCGCCGATCGTCTCCGCGTGCGCCGCCGCGATGCCGCTCATCAGGAAGGAGCACACGTTCAGCTCCTGCCAGGCGGCCAGGTCGTCGCGCAGCAGCACCGCGATCTTGGTGTCGAAGCGGATCGGCTCCGCCTCGCTGCCCGCTGTGTCGTTCGCGCTGTTCATGTCGCTCATGGACCGACCCTGCCGCACCGGCGCCGCGTGGTTCTTGTACGTTCTTGACCCGGCCCCGCCGAACGGCGGCCTCGCGGCGGCGCGACAGGCCGGCTCAGCCCTCCGGCTGATAGACGATGCCGCTGGTCGCGGAGCGCGTGCTCGGGCCGAGGTGCACCACATACCACTCGCCGCGCCAGGAGATCAGCGAGAAGATCCCGAACGAGGCGGTGTGCCCATCCACTTGGTAGACCAGCCGGGTGCCGAGGAGCCGGTAGTAAGAGCCCTTGTTGAACTCGGTTCCGGGCGTGATCCACTGCGCCTGACCGGCCGGCACCTGCACGTCCACCAGCTTCGCGTTCGCCGCGTCGGGCCCGAGCTGGTCGTGCGCCGCCTTGATGTCCAGGTCGTACCAGGCCAGCAGCCGGTTCCGGTAGTCCCCCGCCGCATCCGGGATCGCCTTGACCTGCCGGTAGGCGGCCAGCGGGAAGAAGAAGCCGTGCGCCGGCGCCGGATCGTCGTGCACGATGGCCTGCCACAGCGCCTGCACGCCGGCCCGGAACCACGGGTCGTCGGTGCTCGGCAGAACCATGGTCTGCGGCAGCGTTCCCGGGTCGGGCAGCGTTCCCAGGCCGAGGCCGGCAGATGCTGAGCCGCTCGAGCTCGCCGCCGCGGCACTCGCGCCGGCGCTGGTGCTCGCGCTGCCGCTCGCGCCGACGTCCGGAGCGTTCGCGCCTCCGCTTGCGCCGGCTTCGGCGTTCGCGACGGCGGCCTGTGCGGCCGGCTCGGCCGCCGCGCTCGCCGCCCTGCCGATCGCCGAAGCCGCAGTGGCCACGGCGCTCGACGCGTGGATCGTGCCGCCGCTGCAGCCGTTCACGAGCAGCGCCGCCGCCGAAGCCGCCGAAAGCGCGATCGCGCCCACCAGGCCCGTCTTGAACGTCGGCCGGGGCTTGCGCACGGCTCCCTCGAGCGCGGCGGGCTTGAGGGCCGCCCGGTGCCGGGCCGGCTCCCGTCCCGTGACGTCATGCCCGGTCATACGCGTCGCCGCCCTCCTGGAGCCCGGATCGAAGTGCCGGTAACACTCTGCGTGAGGCTTCGACCACGGACCCGGCGGCGCTCCGGGAATCGTCGCATGAATAACCGGTTCGGGCTAACCGTTGCCGACGCGTGACCAGTCCGCTGATGCAGCCTTATATATCCGATAACTCATTCGTCAGGTGCGCCCGCAGTAGGCAAGGGGAGGGTAAAGGCACTCCCAAGGGATGTATCCCGCGCTCTTGGCCCGGTGGTACCGTGCGGAAACCCATGAATCCACGCGACGATCCGGGGATCCCGAGGATGATCGAGCCCGAATTCGAGGCCGAGGCGCGCCCGGACCGGCCGCACCGGCACCGGCATCGCCGGCGCAAGCCGCGCGTGGTCGCGGCGATATTCGTGCTCCCGACGTTGTTCCTGGTCACCGGCTTCATAGCAGTGACCGAGATGAAGGGCTCGGCCGCGTCGGGCAACGGCGGGCTGGGCCATCCCGGCGGCATACCCGGCTCTTCCGCGTCGGCCTCCGGAAACCCGGGCGCCCGAATATCCGGCTCGCCCGACGCGTCGCCCTCGTCCTCTCCAAGTCCCTCCGCATCCGCCAGCCCGTCCGCCGCGGATTCCGCTTCTGCGCCGGCCATGACACAGGCCGCCGAGCAGCCCGAGCAGGCGCCACCCTCCTCGGCCCAGTCCGCCCCCGGCGGCGGCACCACCTCCGTGGACCAGCAGGTCGAGCAGCAGGTCTTCGATCTGATCAACCAGGAGCGCGCACAGAACGGGCTGCCCGCCTACACGCTCTCCGCAGATCTGACGGACAGCGCGACCGCGCACAACAACGAGATGGCCGCCGGCTGCGGCCTCTCGCATCAGTGCCCTGGCGAACCGCCGATCGGCACCCGGGAGACCGACGCCGGCGTCACCTGGACCAGCGCCGGCGAGAACATCGGCGAGGGCGGCCCGGTCTCGGCCACCGAGTCCTCCGAGGCGCAGATGGCGCTCGGCCTGACCACCTCGATGTACAACGAGCAGCCGCCGGACGACGGCCACCGGCTCAATATCCTGAGCTCCTCGTACACCGAGGTCGGCATCGCGGTGACGGTGGACTCCTCCGGCACGCTGTGGCTGACCCAGGACTTCGCCGGGGACTGACCGGTCCGATACGGCTCAATACGACTCACGGCTCGATGAACCGGGAGAGCTCCGACCGGGCCGCCACGCCGAGCTTCGGGTAGGCCTTGTACAGGTGGTACCCGACCGTGCGCGGGCTCAGGAACAGCCGGGCCGCGATCTCCTTGTTGGCCAGGCCCTGCGCGGCGAGCCGGACGATCTGCAGCTCCTGCGGGGTGAGCGCGGCCAGGGGACCGGCGGCCGCGGGCCGGCCCGGTCTGCCCGGTTTGCCGTGTGTCGCCGCGCCGCCGGCCGCGTCGAGCTCCGCCCGGGCACGCGCCGCCCAGGGCTCCGCCCCGAGCCGTTCGAACGTCTCGGCGGCTGCCTCCAAATGCACGCGGGCCTGGGCCTTGCGTTGCTCCCGGCGGAGCCACTCGCCGTACAGCAGCCGGCTTCGGGCCTGCTCGAGCGGCCGTTCGGGCACTGCGATGGAGGCCGTGTAGCAGGCCTCGATCTCCGAGGGCTGTGACGACTCGGCGGCACTGGCGAGCAGCGCGGAGCACCGCTGCCGCAGCGCCTCGGCCCACGGCTGCCGCGTGTGCGCCGCCCACGCGGTGAAGTGCCGCATCGGCTCCGCGGCCCGCTCCGGAGCCCCGGCCCGCACCGCGGCCTCCACGAGATCGGGCACCGCGCGCAGCGCCGCGACGTGGTGCCGGGTCGCGTTCGTGCCGGCCAGCTGCTCGAGCCGGGCCAGCGCCGGCTCGGTGCGGCCGTATCCCAGGTCGAGCACGGCCAGCGCCCACTCGGCCCACGACCGCCCCGGCGCGAATCCGCCCTCTGCGACCGCGGCGGCGGCCAGGCTGCGGCAGCGCTCCTCATCGCCGGCGAGCGCCGCCAGGTACGCCAGAAAGGCCTGCGCCTGGCCGGCCCAGTGCCGCTGCCCCGCGTCGGCGGCCAGCTCCAGCGCCTCGGTGCCCGACCCGAGCGCGCCGCGCAGGTCGCCCTGGAACAGCTCGGCCTCGCCAAGGAAGAACAGCACCATCATCAGCGGCCCGATATAGCCCTCGGCCCGGCCGAGGCCGGCCAGCGCGCCGGCCAGCTCGCGCGCAAAGCGGTCGTCCCCGGCGACGAGCGCGGCGCCGGAGGGCAGGACCAGGTCGGCCGGGTGCCCGGCGAGCAGGGTCCTGATCTCGCTTGCGGCCTCGGCGGGTGCGGCCAGTCCGGAGCAGTCCCGGCCCACGGCGGCGGACATTGCGGTGACCAGGTAGCGGGCGACTGCGGCGGAGGGGTCGCCGCCCGGCCCGTCGCCGGCCGCCCGCACCGCGGCGAGCCGGTCGAGCACGTCGCGCGTTTCGGCCGCGCCGAGATACCAGCCGACGTGCACCGCCTGGATGAGCAGCTGCCGAGCCAAAACCGGTGATGCGCCCGCATCGAGCTTGAGGACCGCCTCCGCACCATCGGTCAACAGGCGCAGGGCCTCGACCAGCGAGCCGCGCAGGAAATGCACGACGCCGAGCACCAGGGCCAGCCGCGCGGCCGGCCGCTCGTCCCCGATCCCGAACGCGTCGGCCTCCCGCAGCGCCGCCTCGGCCGTCACGGCGGCGAGGTCCAGATCCCCGGCATCTGCCGCGGCCTCGGCGGCCGACGTCAGCCGCAACACTCTGCGCACCGGATCCTGCGATAGGCGCGCGGCCTGCTGATACGCACGCGCGGCAGCCGCCACACCGAAGCGCTCCCCTGCGCGCACTGCGGTGCGTTCCAACTCCTCGGCGACGGCTTCGTCACGCCCGGTCACTGCGAGCGCGAGATGCCAGGCCCGGCGGTCGCCATCCGCGGGATGGTCGAGCACTGCGGCGAGGGCGCGGTGCGCGGCCGTGCGGTCGGCCAGTCCGGCGCTGCGATACACGGCTGCGCGCACGAGCGGATGCCGGAAGGCGAACTCGCCGGACGCAGTCTGCAGCAGCCCCGCCGCCTCGGCCGGCGCCAGATCGCCGATGTCCGCGCCGAGGGCCGTTCCCGCGCGCAGCACCGCGTCCAAGCCGTCGGAATCGCCGATCGCGCCGAGCAGCAGCAGCGTCCGCGTCGCCTGCGGCAGCCCGCTGATCTGGCCGGCGAAGGCGCTGTGCAACCGTTCGCCGAGCACCGGGATCCCGGCGTCCGGCAGCGTGTGTGTCTGTGTCTGTGTCTGTGTCTGTGTCTGTGTCTGTGTCTGCGTGGGCGCCTCGGCCGTCGCGGTCCCCGGCAGCTCGATCAGCGCGAGCGGATTGCCCGCCGCCTCGCCGAGCACGCGATAGCGCGTCGCGGGATCGAGCCCGCGCCCGTTGAGCAGCGCGGCGGCGGCCGCAGGAGCCAGCGCGGGGACGCGGAGCCGGGGCAGGCCCGCGGTGATCGCGGCGCGCTGCGGCTCGCGGGTCACGGGCTCGCGGGTCGCGAAAAGCACCGCCACGCCCTCCGAGCCCAGCCGCCGCGCCGCGAACGCGAGGGCCTCGGCGCTGGCCCGGTCGAGCCAGTGCACGTCGTCGACGAGGCAGAGCAGCGGACGCCGCTCGGCGAGGCTCGCGAGCAGCGTGAGCACCGCAATGCCGATAAGCAGCCGAGTGCCCTGGCCCGGTGCCGGGTCGGCGGCATCGCCGCCGCTGACCCTGGTACGCAGCCCGAAAGCGCTGCGCAGCACGTCCGCCTGCCGAATCGGCAGCTCGTCGACCAGCCCCAGATGCGCGCGCAAGAGCAGGTGCAGCCCGGCGAACGGCAGCTCGGCCTCGGATTCGACGCCCCGGCAGCGCAGCACGGCCATGCCGAGATCACCGGCCCGCGCCGCAGCGGCGTCGAGCAGCGCCGTCTTGCCGATACCGGGCTCCCCGCACAGCACCAGCGCCCCGCTGCCGCCGCCGGCCGCCCGGTCCAGCAGCGCGTCGAGGGCCGCCACTTCGGCTTCGCGTCCGTACAGCATCCTTCCCGGGACCTTACCGAGAAGCGCCGACATTCGTGCGGACGAATTACCTAGGCACGACGGATTCCGCGCGCCTTCCCTCTCCCTACCGTCGTGACCAGTAGGAACAACCAGCAGAAGGACGAAGGAGAACTCCCGTGACCGACACCGCCGCCAGCACCGCCGCCAATACCGCCACCGACGCCGCCGCGGCCGTCGCCCGCTACCTCGCCGCCTGGAACGAGACCGACGCCGCCGCCCGCGGCAAGGCCATGGCCGCGGCATTCACCGATGACGTCACGTACGTCGACCCGCTGATGGAAGTCAGCGGCCGCGACGCGCTCGACGCCGCCATCGCCGCCGTCCAGGCACAGTTCGCGGGCCTGGTCTTCCGCCTCGGCGACGGCCAGGGCAGCGGCCACGACGTCGACGCCCACCACGCGTTGGCCCGCTTCAGCTGGGAGCTCGGGCCGTCCGGCGGCGAGGCCCTGGCCGTGGGCTTCGACGTGGCCGAGTTCGCCGCGGACGGCCGGATCCGGTCGGTGCGCGGATTCCTCGACCGGATCCCGGACGGCATCTGACCCGATCCGATCCACACCACCCGAGCCGGCCCAGCACTCAGCATCCGGCACCCGTCATCCGTCACCGAAAGGCATCGCCATGCGCGAGAGCGCCCCCGTCGCCCCCGCTCCCGTCCCCGCTCGCATCCCCACGCACGCCCTCACCTCCGCCACCCAAACCGGCGCCTCCCCACCGGAATCCACATCAGCACACGAAGCTGGACGCGGCACCCTGTACGTGCTGCTCGCCGGGGTCTTCATCACCACGCTGGACTTCTTCATCGTCAACGTGGCGATCCCCGACACGCAGGCCTCCCTGCACGCCGGCGACTCCGCGATGCAGTGGGTGGTCGCCGGCTTCGGCCTGGCACTCGGCTCCGGCCTGATCACCGCGGGCCGCCTCGGCGACATGTTCGGCCGCAGGAGGCTGTACGTCATCGGGCTCTGTCTCTTCCTGCTCGCGTCACTGGCCTGCGGCCTAGCCCCGAACATCGGCGCTCTGCTCGCCGGCCGGGTGGCGCAGGGCGTCGCGTCGGCCATCACCCTGCCGCAGGCGATGGGCATCATGAACGTCGTCTTCACCGGCCCCCGCCGCACCAGGGCTTTCACCGGCTACGGCCTCGCGATGGGCCTTGCCGCGGTCTTCGGCCAGCTCATCGGCGGCGCGCTGATCAGAGCGGACATCGCAGGCATCGGATGGCGCAGCATTTATCTGATCAACGTCCCGGTCTGCCTCGCGGCGGTCATCTCGGCACGCCTCATCCCGGAGCCGCGCACCCCCGCCACCCGTGCCACACCCACCCGCCTGGACCTGCCCGGCGTCGCCCTCGTCATCGCGACGATCGTCGCGATCGTCCTCCCCCTCGTCCAAGGCCGTGCATACGGCTGGCCGGCCTGGACCTGGGCAAGCTTCGCCACCGCCGCCGTACTTATCGCAGCATTCGTCACATACCAGCGCCGCGTCCACCGCCGGGGCGGCGCACCCCTGATCGACCCGGACCTGTTCCGCGAGCGCTCCTTCGCCGCAGGCAGCCTCGTCTCCCTGGTCTACTCGTTCGGCACCGCCTCGTTCTTCCTCATCCTGGCGCTCTACCTGCAGGACGGCCACGGACTCACCCCGCTCGCCTCGGGCGGAGTCTTCACCGCCCTCGGCGCCGGCTACTTCGCGACATCCATGCGCGCCGGCCACATCGCGGCGAGGCTGGGCCGCCAGACGGTGGCGCTCGGCATGCTCCTCCAGCTGGCCGGCTACCTCCTCACGGCCCTGATCGCGAGCCGCATCGGCACGACCGGCGGCATCGGCTGGCTCATCCTCGGCCTCCTCCCGGTCGGCGCGGGCATGGGTCTGGCCATAGTCCCCCTGGCCCCACTGGTCCTGTCCGCAGTGCAGCCGAGGCACGCCGCAGCCGGCTCCGGCGTCCTGTCCACAGCCCAACAGGTCGGCAACGCGATCGGCGTGGCCCTGGTCGGCATCATCTTCTACGCCCGCCTCAACGGCACCCCGTCCGGCTTCGCCCACGCCTTCGCCGCGTCGCTGATCCTCCTCGCAGGCTTCTGCGCCACCGCGGCACTGGTGGTACAGCTCCTGCCGGCCCGCCGAACCCCGGAGCGGAAGGCGACAGGACCGCGCATCCCAGCATCGAGATCCGCGAGCTGAGCAGCTTTACCGCCGAGGCCAGAGGCATCGGATGGTAGGCGCCGTCATGCACATGTAGCCTTCCCGGCACGCTGTCATCTCGATCCCGAGCGCGTCAGGGAGTGGAACCGTGAAGATGTTGGTGACCGGCGGCGCCGGATTCATCGGGTGCAACTTCGTGCGCCTCACCCTCGATGAGCACCCCGAGCACGAGGTGACCGTGCTCGACAACCTGACCTACGCGGGCGATCGTTCCAGCGTGCCGGCCGGGGTCCGGTTCGTCCAGGGCGACGTCGCCGACGCCGACCTCGTCGACGCGCTGGTCGCGGAGCACGACGCGATCGTGCACTTCGCCGCCGAGACGCACAACGACGTCTCGATCGGCACGCCCGAGGTATTCGTGACGACGAACCTCGTCGGCACCTTCCGCATCCTGGAAGCGGTCCGCCGCCACGGCAAGCGCCTGCACCACGTGTCCACCGACGAGGTCTTCGGCGACCTCCAGCTGGACGAGCCCCGCCGCTTCAGCGAGACGACGCCGTATCAGCCGTCGAGCCCGTACTCCTCGACGAAGGCCGGAGCCGACATGCTGGTCCGGGCCTGGGTGCGCACCTACGGCATCCAGGCCACGATCTCCAACTGCTCCAACAACTACGGGCCCTACCAGCACGTCGAGAAGTTCATTCCCAGGCAGATCACGAACATCCTCGAGGACGTGCGCCCGAAGCTCTACGGCGCGGGCACCAACGTCCGCGACTGGATCCACGTCGACGACCACAACTCGGCGGTCCACCTGATCATCGACAAGAGCGCCATCGGCGAGACCTACCTGATCGGCGCCGCCGGAGAGCGCGACAACCGCTCCGTCCTGGCCCTGATGCTCGAGCTGATGGGCAAGCCCGCCGACTTCGTCGACTACGTAGGCGACCGGCCCGGACACGACGTCCGATACGCGATCGACGCCTCGAAGCTGCGCGAAGACCTCGGCTGGTCCCCGCGGTACACCTCCTTCCGCGACGGCCTCGAGGCCACGATCGAGTGGTACCGCGCGAACAGCGACTGGTGGCTGGCGAAGAAGACCCAGACCGAGAGCTTCTACGCCGGCCTCGGCCGCTGACGGCGGCAGAAGCAAACTACTCGCCGGGTGACGTCACGAACGTGTCGGGCCCCGGCTCGACATCGAACTCATTGCCCTCCGGGTCGGCCATGGTCGTGATCGCCGCGTCGCGCCGAATGACCGTGGCCCCAAGCCGCTCAAGCCGGCGGACCTCGTCGTCCATGCTGCCAGGCGCACGCAGGTCGAAGTGGATGCGGCTCTTGGCGACCTTGGGCTCCGGGACGCGGTTGAACCAGATGTTCGGCCCGCCCCACCCGGCCGCCTCCACGAACGCCTTCGCCGCCGTCGAGTCCTCGTCGACATCGGAGCCGAACACAGCAGCCCAGAAGGTCGCCAGAGCGAGGGCGTCATAGGCGTCGAACGATACGCTCTTGATGACACTGGCCATGCGGGTACGGTATCAGCTCACTGTGTTCACTGCATTCACTTTGTTCACTGTGCGCGACCGGCGCCGCTACTTGTTGCAGTAGGTGTAGTAGTTCGCGAGCGCGGCAACGGCCTCCGGATCGAGCTCCGGATGCTGCGTTTCCACCGCGGCTTCAGCCGCGCGGAAGAGGTCTATCAGCTCCATCGGCTCGGTTCTCCCCAGCCACGGGGGCGGCATACCGAACAGCTCGCCGAGCAGAGCGTCAACGCGAGACTTGAGGATCGCAGCCGCTTCCGCCCCGAACGTCGCAGCGAGCGCCGCCTCATCCCGGTGCGGAAAACCGTGCGGACGGGTCGTGACATACACCCTCACCGCACGGCTTAGCTCAGCATCAACAGCCACACCCACGACACGAGCCTAGGCCAAACCGTCGAAACGCCTCACTGCGGGCTGCAGCGGGCCAGCAGCGTTTCGGCCTGCTCTCGGTCGAACTCCTGGACCAGCTCGACCGAGGCTTCCAGCGCCTCGTGCAAGACCGGATACATGTTGGCCGGGTCCCAACCGAACGTCGCATGCTTGGGCTCGACCAGCAGCAACGAACTACCGTCAAGCTTCGGCAGCTCGGAGGGCGACGCCGATCCCGGCATGAACAGCCCGCCCGGATATGTGAAATTGAAACGCTGATGATCGCTCTTGCGGGGTGTCGGCTCGTGGTCCTGCGGCGTCAAACCGCGGTTGCGCGCGTAACGCACCGCCGCCGGATCGACCGGCTCGGCCTGGAGATATCCGGGGCCTGCGTGCCGCAGCAGTGCGTCCTGCAGCAGTGCGTAGCAGTGGTAGAGCCGGTCGCGCACCCCGACCATCCGGAACAGGTAGGCGCGCCGGTTTTCCGCGTCGAGCACGATCAGATCGTGGTCATCGTGCAGGGTGAAGACTTCACGCAGGAAACCCGGTACCAGCTCTGCATCCTCGAGCTCATCCAGCCGGCTGATCACGTCCGGCCGAGCCCGCCAGCGCTTGCGGGTCTCCTTGGACCGGCACAGCATCGTCATCGTCGCCATGAACGTCAGCTGCCCGGCCGCGCGCGCCATCTCGTCCGGCCGCTCCACCAGCGCATCGAGTTGCCGCAGGAACAGATCCAGGGTCTCGTCGATGGCCGCCTGCGCGCTGGCCCCGTTCTCCACCAACGTCCCGCACATCAGCGCAAGCACAGCCGAATGGAACAGATCCACACCCGGCGCGCGCATCAGCTCCTTGATCGCGAGCACGTTCGCTGTCGCCGCCTCGCCCTGCGCCGAGCACAACTCCGAGACCTCCACACGCACGTCCGGAGGCAGGTAGAGCCCCCGCCCGTTCGCGACACTCTCGATCTCCTCCGCCCCCGTACGCTCTCCGACGAACACGTTCAGTGCGCGCAGCAGCATAAAAGCCCTCCCCAGCCTAGGTTTGACCCGGCAGCCGACAGTATCAGGCCACATCCGCCCGCTGCCGCTTATAAACAGGGAGAGGGCGCCGATCGGCAACCCTCCTTCTGCGTTCCAGGACCCTGATTGCCGGAGAACCGCATCCCCTCAACCAATCAACCGATATCCGGGCGCCGGCGGCCTGCGCCGCTGCCGGAGCGCGGGGACCTGCCGGTCCTCATCGCAGGTACGGCGACACACTGCGGAATGCTTCCGTGCGCCCCTGCCCGCGCCTCGACCTACCTGCTCAGTGGTTTGCGAACGTCGTCGCCATGGGAACAGGCCGAAGGTCGGGAGCACCAGGAGGGGGTGGGACGGGTGGCGGCGCGGCGTAAGTCGGTGGCCCAGATGCTGTTCGAAGCACAACAGCGCAAGGCCAAACAGAAGGCGGCCGAAGAGAAGGCCGAGAAGGAGGCCAGGCTCAAGGCCGAGGCCGCCGCGGCAAGGGCGGCGGCCGCCGAGGAACTGCGGCGCAAGAAGGCCGAGGACGTGCAGATGCGCCAGAAGCAGGCCCAGGACGACCGTAGGCTGAACCAGGTGCTGCGGGAGATGGCCAAGCGCGACGAACAGCGCATTGCGCAAGAGGCGCGCGAGGCTCGGGGCCAGGAGCGGCAGGCTGTCGCTGACGTGCACACCGCGCAGCGCCTCGCGGCCGAACGGCTGCGGCAGCAGGCGATCGAGGAGACCGAGGACCTGGATCACCGTGTCGAGACTCTGAGCGCGCTGCTTGTGCACCGTACCCGGGGCTTGGAGGACTTGCGCGTGCACACCGACGCAGCCTTCGCCGAGGGTGGGATCGAGGCGTACACCGAGAAGATCGTGGAGATCTTCGGCACCGTGGAATACCTGGACCGTGCCACCATTCCGCCCCGCGTCGCCTACGTCCCCGAGACTCGTCGGCTGACGGTCGAGATCGACCTACCGCGGAAGACCCGTGTGCCTGCGGACAAGGCTCGGCGCTACGTGGCCGCCCAGCGTGGCATCGTCACCGATCCGCGCAAGCCGGCCGAGATCCAGCAGATCTACCAGGACCTGATCGGCCGGTTCACCCTATGTGTGGCCGACTACGCGGCCGCGGCCACCTCACCAGAGCTGGTCGGCGAGATCGCGGTCAATGGCTACGTGCGCACCAAGGACAAGGCCACCGGGCAGCCGGCCAACCCGTGCCTGGTCACCTTCCTGGCCGAGCGCGCCGTCTTCGAGCAGTTGGTCCTCGACGAACCCGAGCTCGACCCCGGCGCGTGTCTGCGCCACCTTAGCGCGGTGCTGTCCGCCAATCCCTTCGACCTGGAGCCGGTCGTCCCGATCGTCGACTTCGATCTGCAGCGTTTCAAGCTGGTCGAGGAGTCGGCACTGCTGACCGGACTGGATAGCCGCATCGACCTGTCGACCATGGACCCTTACGACTTCGAGCGCCTGGTGCGCCAGCTGTTCGAGGCGATGGGCTACCGGGCCTGGCGCACTCGGGACAGCCGGGACGACGGCATCGACGCCGTGGCGATCAAGCCGGACAGCATCGTCGCCGACCACTGCGTCATCCAGGCAAAACGCTACAAGAACACCGTCTCGCCCGGCGACGTGCGCGCCTTGTTCGGCAGCATGGACCAGCTCAAGGCCGCCACCGGAGTCGTGGTGACCACCTCGTCCTTCGGGCCGTCCAGCTACGAGTTCGCCCGGCAGTCCGGCCGAATCAGCCTGATCGACGGACCCAAGCTGAAGCACCTGCTCATGGAGCACCTCGGACTCGACGTCCTCATCAGCCTGCCCAAGGCGCCCCGCCGAAGTAGCCCAGCGAGCGCTGCCCCCGGCGCGTTGCCGGCCCAGGGGCAACAGGTATAGATGATCCGGTCTTGCATGCGAGCGGACACGGCATTTGACATCGAAGCTCCGAGGCGGGGCAAGTTCGGTGGCGCCGTCGGCTAAGACCTCCATGGCCACGTCCAAGAGGCACGCCCATTACCGGGCTCGTCGCACGGCCAGGCCAGGCACCAGGCCGCCCGCCCGTTCGACATTTCGCGGCGGCTTCCATGACGGGTGCGTAAGGCCCGCCAGAGGTGGGGCGACGCGCTAGGACCAGGGCTAGCTGAAAGCGGTGATGTCGATGTGGCCACGAGCCGTCTCGAGCACGACCTCATGTACCCCGGCGCCCGTCCGCCGAGAGTTGCGCTCGATGGCGAGTGTGGCGCCCAGGTTGCCGGGATCGAGCCGCTCGTCGAGGCCGCGTACGAACACGACGCGGTGCCAGAGCTAAGCTCATATCAGATCGTCGCGGCTGACCTGCGCCCCTGCTCACCGATGGAACCTGTCCGTCGGCATCGCCCTGCCGACAGTGAAGGAACTCGCCTCGCAGTACGGGCTACTCGGTCGGCACGATCCATCGTGCGATGGCGCTTCTGGCGAAGGAGGGCCTGGTCTGCGCGAGCCGAGACGTGCGGGCCACCGTGGGCGGACAGCCCGAACCTTCTGGGAACAGCTCGTGATCAAAACCATGCACAAGGATGCGGGAGACTCGCTCGCGGCGAATATATCCGCAGGTCAGATGGTGTAGCCCCAACGGGATTCGAACCCGCGCCGCCGCCTTGAAAGGGCGGTGTCCTAGGCCGCTAGACGATGGGGCCGAGCCCTCAGTTCGAGGCCCGAACACCGACAGACACATGCCAGTCGGAGACGCATAGAGCATACGGGACCGTGGTCAACCACAGCAAAACGATTCCGCGACCTCTTGGCCGTCCTCGCGGCCGCTCTACCCGTGCCGACCCGCTCGAGGTGCCACCAGAGCACCACAACCCATTACCCAATCCGACCCCGGTTTGGCTACGCTTGTCTCAGATGGCTTCAGGGGCGCTAGCTCAATTGGCAGAGTAGCGGACTTTTAATCCGTAGGTTGTGGGTTCGAGCCCCACGCGCCCCACTCTTCATGGTCCCTGAGCTGCCTTTTCCCTCATCTATCTCAGTCTTCTTCATGTTGAGTCAACATTTTCGTCAATATCTGAGTCAACACTGAATGCGGTGTCGATGGCGGTGCGGGTGTCCTGGTCGGACTCGGGGTAGAGGTGTCCGTAGGTGTCCATGGTCTCGGCGCTGCTGGCGTGGCCGAGGCGGGCTTGGATGACCTTGGGTTGCTGGCCCGCGGCGATCAGCAACGAGGCGTAGGTGTGGCGCAGGCGGTGGAAGGTGACGTCGGTCGGGACGCCGTAGGCGTGGGCGCGCGCTGGAGCCCAGACGCGGGTGCGCCAGTTGTTCGGGTTGAGCGCGGTGTGCTGTGAAGTGCAGAACAGTAGCCGCTGCGGACCGAGGCCGAAGCGCGCCAGATGATCGGCCAGCTCTCGTAGGACGAGGTCGGGTAGGGGGATGGTGCGTAGTCCGGCGGCGGTCTTCGGGGGCGTGAAGATGGCTTCGGCGGTGTTGCGGTTGAGTTGGCGGTCGATGGTGACGGTGCGGTGGGTCAAGTCGAGGCGGTCGAGGGTCAGGCCTGCGGCTTCGGACCAGCGGGCGCCGGTGCCGGCGGCGAGGATGATCATGGCGCGGTAGCGTGGTTCGATGGCGGCGGCCAGGGCGTTGACTTGGTCGGTGGTCAGCGGTTCGAGGCGTTTGCGGGTGATGGCGCGTTGTTCGATGCGGCGGCACGGCGTGCGGAAGATCAGATCGTCGTCCAGGGCGAGGGCGATGACGGCTTTGAACACGGCGCGATAGATCTGACGGGCGGTGGCCGGGGCCAGACCTTTGGCGTCGAGGCTGTTGACCCAACATTGGACGTCGGCGTGGGTGATCGCGGTGACGGGTTGGTCGGCGAAGACGGGTAACACATGGTTGCGCAGGGCGCTGTCATAGAAGACGACAGTGCTTTCGCGTTTGCTGGCGATCTTCGTGGCCAGCCAGCGTTGCGCGAGGTCGGCGAAGGTGGGTGGGGTGTTGCCGAGGGCGCGGCGTAGGTGGTCGCGTTCCAGGGCGCGTTGGGTGTCGTAGGCGGCGGCCTGCTCGGGGTCGCGGAAGGTCTTCGCGTGTTGTCGGCCGGTCGCGTCGCGCCAGGAGACGCGGTAGCTCCAGCGTGGGGTATCGCCGATCGGCGAGAGGGAGATCTTCGTGATGGACACCGGGCTCCTCGTAGGCAAGACGCGTGCCGGCGACGACGTGGGCACTGTCGGCCCGGCGGCGCGGTGGTTTACCCGGTCAGGTGGACTGACGTGGTGGCGGTTAACCGTCGAGGAGGCCGTTCGAGGACTGGCGTTGTGCGAATGTCACCCATCTGGAGCCCGCGGAAGCCGCACACGGGACTGCGGTGCAGCGACTCGACCGGGTTGTCGGTCGGCGGGTTCAGCATGTGTCGGTGTCGTTAGGAGAAGTCGTGTTCTGTGAGTGTGGCGATGGTGGTGGCGGTCAGTCCGGTGGTCGGTAGGGTGGTGATGGCGTTGGATGTGGTGGTGGGGCCGGCGATGGTGATGAATTTGAGGGTGGTTTTCGGGTTGTTCTGGGCGTAGGGGTCGACGGCGGTGTCTACCTGGGAGACTGGGGTGGGCGGGGTGGGGTCGTGGTGGCGCGGCCAGAGTGCGATAGTGAGCGCGGCTGCGGCGAGGACTACGAGGCCTGTGGTCGTGTAGGTAGTGCGGTGCCGCAGGGTTCTGTTGCGGTTCTGTTCGGCCTGGAACTTCTCGTGTTTACGATGTGCCGCGTCAGGGATCTGGCTCTTGGATCTGCTGGTGCCGGGCACTGTTCCCGCCATCCGGCCTTGGTTCTCCGTTGCGCATGGTGTGGCGTGTCGTCAGTGTTGTACTGAGCGTCCCCCGAGTTGCTGGAGGTTGAGATCCATGGCGTGATTGATCACGTGGAAGGAGTCGACCTGATCCTACGCGGGGTCCGCCGGGACGGCGGAGTACCGGTCCGCCGCCCCGGGGCTTATCGGGTTCGCGCCCGATGAGCGTCAGGCGCTGCAGTTACCGGTGCCGACGGTGCTCGCGGTGCAGCCGGGCACGAGAGCGGGCTGGCCGAGCCGCACGTCCCGGGGGGCGGTTCACTCGATCGAGGTCACCGACAGCGGGCGCGGCGGCGGCGCGACCGGGACCGGGACCGGCTACGGGATCACCGGCATGCGCGAGCGCGCCGCGCTGCTCGGCGGCGACTTCTCGGCCGGCCCGCGTCCTGGCGGCGGCTTCCGCGTCGCAGCCCGGCTGCCCCTGCTCCCGCCCGCGCCGGCCCGATGACCATCCGACTCGTCCTGGCCGACGACCAGCCACTGGTCCGTGCGGGCCTGCGCAGGCTGATCGAGCAGACACCCGACATCGACGTGGCCGGCGAGGCCGCAACCGGAGCCGAGGCGGTGCAGCTGACCAGGGACACCGACCCCGACGTGGTCGTGATGGACATCCGCATGCCGGGCATGGACGGCATCGAGGCGACTCAGCTGATCACCGCCGGTGACACACGCGCTCGCGTGCTCGTGCTGACCACCTTCGACGAGGATGACTATGTCTACGGCGCGCTGCGGGCCGGGGCGAGCGGGTTCCTGGTCAAAGACATGGCGCTGGAGGACATCCTGGCCGCGATCCGCGTGGTCGCGGCCGGCGACGCCATGATCGCACCGGGCGTCACCCGCCGCCTGATCGAGCAGTTCGCCAGCCAACCCCGCGCCGGCCGCACGCCCACGCCCACGCCCCAGAAGCTCGCCGCGATCACCGACCGCGAACGCGAAGTGCTCCGGCTGGTCGGCCTCGGCAGGTCCAACACCGAGATCGCCGCCGCCCTGTACATCACCACCGGCACCGCCAAGACACACGTGGCCCGGCTCCTGGCCAAACTGGGCGCAAGAGACCGGATACAGCTCGTCATCACCGCATACGAGACCGGCCTGGTGTCGGCGCCACACTGACCACACCAAACCGACCCGGCGACCGCATACCCTCGGACGGCTCCGCCCCGCCCTTACCCGTCTCCCCCATGAGGAGCCTGATGAAAACCCCCAGCACGTTGCAAGAGCACCGATTCATCAGTGCCGATGGCAACGACCTGCCCTACATCGTCCACACACCGAGCGGCTACGGCGCCGACAGCAGCGACCGCTGGCCGCTGTTGCTGTTCTTGCACGGTGCCTCGGAACGGGGAGAGGACCTGACCGGGCCCGCCGCGCACGGGCCGGTCAAGCAGGCGGTGGCGGGAGCGGAACCGCCCTTCGTCCTGGTAGCTCCGCAGTGCCCCGCTTACAGCACCTGGGCGTGCGAGCTGCGCACGATCGCGGAACTGTTGGACGAAGTGGCCGCCGCGCACCGGATCGACCCGGACCGGATCTACGTCACAGGTCTGAGCATGGGTGGGGCGGCCACCTGGGCGCTCGCCGCACGGTACCCCGGGCGCTTCGCGGCCGCCGTGCCGATCTGCGGTTCATGGCTGCCGGAAGCCGCCGCACGGATCGCCGGACTGCCGGTGTGGACGTTCCACGGCGAGGACGACGACGACATCCCGATCCTGCACACCGAGAAGATCGTCGCAGCAGTCGAAGCCGCCGGCGGCCCCATCCGCTTCACCCGGTATCCGGCGGTCGGCCACGACTCCTGGACTCGGACCTATGACAATCCCGAGGTCTACGCCTGGCTCCTCGCGCAGAGCCGGCAACCGCCGACGCCCGCCCCGCAGAACCGGCTCGGCGGTCAAACCCACGGCGGCCCGACGTCCACGCAGGCCACCGCCTCATAACACTTGGCGACCAATCTGGCGGGTGTGGACGAAACCTGGGGCGGTTCAGCCGGCGCTGGCCCTCGCTGCCGCCCGCAGCGGTCTACGCTTCAGGGTGCTGTGATGCCGTGAGCTTGGCGGGAGTGGGGGCGGTGAGCCGGCCGACCGGGCCGAGTCGGCCCACGGGGAGCCTCACCGCCCGGATGGAAGCCTCCGACGCCGGCTCGGTCGTCGGCATGGCCTGTACCGTCGCGCCGGCCGCGGATAGGGTGATCGCTGTGAGGCGGTCAGCGCAGGCCGACGCGGCGGTAGGCGTGCATGGCTTCTCGGTCGTGCTCACCAGTTTCGTCGGCCGGGGTCAGGCGGTGGCGGAGGTCGCGGACCGGCTGGGTGAGTGTCGCTTGGTGACGGTGACCGGGCCGGGTGGGGCCGGGAAGACGCGGCTGGTCGGCGAGGTGGCGCGGCGGGTGGGCGGCCGGTTTGCCGATGGGGTGTGGTTGGTGGAGTTGGCGGCGGTCGAGGATCCGGCGCAGGTGGTGACGGCGGTGGCGGCGGCGCTGGGTATCCGTGACCTGCCCGCGGTGGCGGCGGTCGACGTGCTGGCCGAGGCGCTGGCCCGGCGTCAGTTGCTGCTGGTGCTGGACAATTGTGAGCAGGTGATCGGGGCCGCCGCGGAGCTGTGCGGCAGGCTGCTGCTCGGTGCCGATGACGTACGGGTGCTGGCCACGAGCCGGGAGCCGCTGCGGATCGCCGGGGAAGTGCGGTATCGGCTGGGGCCCCTGACGCTGCCCGATCCCGGCGACCTCTCCGCCGCGGCCGAGTGCGAGGCGGTGACACTGTTCGCGGATCGGGCCGCGCGGGCTGATCCCGGTTTCGTGCTGGACGATTCGACCCGGGCGACGGTGGCCCGGCTGGTGGCGAGGCTGGACGGGATGCCGCTCGCGATCGAGCTGGCTGCGGCGCGGGTCGACGTGCTCGGCGTGGCGCAACTGCTGGAGCGGATCGACGACCGGTTCGAGCTGCTGACCGACGGTGACCGGCTGGCCGAGCAACGGCAGCGGTCGCTGGCGGCCGCGGTGCAGTGGAGCTACCGGCTGCTCGACGAGGTCGAGCGGCGGGTGTTGCGCGCCGTGTCCGTGTTCCCCGGACCGTTCACCCTGGAGGGAGCCGAGGCGGTGGCGAGGGTCGGCGCCGGACGGGCCGTGCTGCGGCTGGTGGACGGCTCGCTGGTGGTGCCCCCGCGCGTTGATCCGGACGGCCGGACCCGGTACACGATGCTGGAGACGCTGCGTGCCTACGCGGCCAGGCTGCTTGCGGAAGCCGGCGAGGACGGCGATGCCGTGGCCGCGCTGAGCGCCTATGCGGCGAACGTGGCCGCGGAGTCCTCCAGCGATCTGGAGGCCGGCGCCACGGAGCTGGCCAGCCTGCGGCGTCTTGACGCCGAGGACGCCACCATGAGCCGTGCGCTGGCCTGGGCCATGGACCACGACCACGGTCTGGCGCTGCGGCTCGCGCTTGCCCTGCGGCCCTGGTGGCAGATCCGGGGCCGACTGACCAGCCAGGCTCGGCTGCTGGCCGCGGTCGTCGAGTCCGCTGTCCCGGGCAGCGACGAGTGGTGCGGCGTGCGCCTGTGTCTCGGCCAGGTTGCCGGGCAGTGCGGCGATGCGGTCGCGGCGCTGGAGCATTTCACCGCGGTCCGCGACGCACTTGAGGATGCCCTGCGGTCCGAGTCGCCGTGGCGGGCGGTGATCCTGTCCATTTGCTTGGACGGCAGGTCGGGAACGCTGTCCGCGACGGGCCGGACGGCCGAGGCGGTCGATGACGGCCGCCGGGCGCTGGATCTGGCCCGGCAGACCGGCCTGCCGGGACTCGAGGCGCTGGCGCTGACCTGCCTCAGCGTGGCCGCCTGGCGCAGCGGCGACCGGGACGGCGCGTTGCGGCTCGCGCGCCGGGCACAGCAGCTGCCCGGCGACGTCGCCGGCGCCTTGCAGCGGGGCGTCGGCCAGCTCGTCACGATGGTCTTGGCCGAGGCCGGCGATCTGGCCGCCGCGGAGCGGGCCTGCGCGGCCGGGCTGGCCTGGTGCCGGGAGACAGGTGACCTGACGAACCTGGCCGGCCAGCTGTGGAACAGGGTGATTCTCGACCTGCGGGCGCACCGCGCCGACGACGCTGCGGCGCACCTGCGCGAGCAGCTCGAGATCGCCACGCGGACCGGGGTGCGGCCGATGCTGCTCGCCGGGCTGGATTGCTGCGGCCACCTGTGCGCCGCCACCCGGCGCCACGCCGAGGCGGTCACGGTGTGGGCCGCGATGTCCGCGCTCGCCGGGCCCGGGCCGTTCGCGTTCCCGCCGTTGAACGCGGGCCACCGGGACGATCTGCTGCGCAAAGCCCGCGACCTGCTCGGGCAGGCTCGGACACGGGCGGCCGAGCAGCGGGGTGCGGCCATGAGCCTGCCCACCGCGGCCGAGTACGCCCTCCTGCTCGCCTCGGCCGAACCGCAGGCGTCCGCCAGGGCCGACGCGATCGCGGCACCGGACCTGACCAAGCTCAGCCCTCGGGAACGGGAACTGCTGACGCTGGTCGCACAGGGACGCACCGACGCGCAGATCGCCGCCCAGCTGTACATCACGGTGCGGACCGTCGGCTCCCACTTGGACCGGATCCGGGACAAGACCGGCTGCCGGCGTCGCGCCGACCTCACCCGCCTCGCACTGACCGCCGGCCTCGTCTGACCCGGGCCGCCTGCCCGTGTGGGTGATTCCACCCCTGCCGCGAGCCGGGCCGGCCGAGGGAACCTGCTGACAGAGGGCAGGATCAGCCGACGCCGGACAGGCGAGGAGGCTCGGGTGACGACACACCAGGCCAGCCGGGACGATCAGTCCGGGCTCAGGGAAGCGGGCGAGGCCGGCCTCGCGGCGGGCATCTCGGCCGTGGAGGTCACGCACCTGCGCAAGAGCTACGGATCCGTGGTGGCGGTGCACGACGTGTCGTTCTCCGTGGCAGACGGCGAGATCTTCGGCATTCTGGGGCCGAACGGCGCGGGCAAGACCACGACGGTCGAGTGCGTCACCGGGCTGCGCGAACCCGATGCCGGGACCATCCGGCTGCTCGGCCTGGACCCCCGGGCCGACCGGAACGAGCTGCACGAGAGGGTCGGCGTACAACTCCAGGACAGCGCATTCCCGGCCAAGCTCAGGGTCGGCGAGATCCTCGACATGTACCGCACCTTCTACCGAAACCCCGCCGACCGCGCCGAACTGGTCGAGGCGCTGGGACTCGCGGGGAAGCGCCGCGCCTACTACCGATCCCTGTCCGGCGGCCAACAGCAGCGGCTCTCGGTGGCACTGGCACTCATCGGCGGACCGAGGGTCGCAGTGCTCGACGAGATGACGGCGGGCCTGGACCCCCAGGGCCGCCGCGACGTCTGGCAGCTGATCGAGCAGCTCCGCGACCGCGGTACGACGATCGTGCTGGTCACCCACTCCATGGAGGAGGCCGAACGGCTGTGCGACCGGGTGGCGCTGATCGACGGCGGACACATCGTCGCCTTGGACACCCCGGCCGGGCTCGCCGCGCGGGCCAGGGACGGCAAGACCGTGCGATTCGTGCCGTCCGGCCCGTTCGACGAGGGCGTGCTGACCCGGTTGGCCGAGGTGGCCGGGGTCGAACGCGACGGCCGCCACGTCGTGGTGACCGGGACGGGCGAGCTCGTCAACGCCGTGGTCCTCGCTCTGCACGCGGCCGGGATCGACGCGCGGGACGTGCGGCTCGACGCGGCGAGCCTTGAGGACGCCTACGTGCGCCTCACCGCAGAGCACGAATCCCCGCGAGGAGGACAGCCGTGAACAGCCGTCATCCGTTCGTGCGGCCCCGAGCGCCGCGCGCCGCCTTCGGAGCGATCTTCCGCAACGAAGCGCGGCTCGCCTGGCGCCAGCCGGCCGGCGCGATCGGCGCCGTCGGGATCTCGCTGCTGATCCTGGTCATCTTCGGCGAGCTTCCCGTCTTCCAGCAGCCCAGCTCGCGCCTTGACGGCCTCTCGCCGTTCCAGATCTACATCCCCATCCTCATCTCGTTCTCGATCGGCCTGCTCGCGCTGGTCTACCTGCCCGGCCCGCTGGTCTCCTACCGGGAACAGGGCATCCTGCGCCGCCTGTCGGTCACGCCGGTCCCCGCCTCCTGGGTGCTGGCCGCGCAGCTCGCCGTCCAGGCGTGCCTGATGCTCGTCGCGGTACTGATCATCATGGTGACGAGCATCGCGTTCTTCGGCCAGCACGCCCCGTGGAACCCGGGTGGCTTTCTGCTGGCCCTGGTGTTGTCCATCGCCGCGTCCTTCGCGATCGGCCTGTGCGTCGCGGCGGTGGCCCCGACCTCGAGCGCCGCCCGTGGCATCTCGATCGCGGTGTTCTACCCGCTGGTGTTCTTCAGCGGTCTGTACTACCCGATGCAGCTGATGCCGGGCGTGATGCTGGACATCAGCCACTTCACGCCACTCGGCGCGGCCGTGCAGGCGATCGTCTACCCGATGTTCGGCGAGTTTCCGCCGGCGACGCCGCTGCTGGTCCTGGCGGCGTATGCGCTGGCATTCGGGTTCCTGGCCAAGCGTTCCTTCCGATGGGAGTAGGAGAGTCATGTCCACCGTCACCGTTTCCCGCGCGAATCTGACCACCGAGGAAGTCGTCACCGTCCTGCGCGACGGCCTGGGGGCCGGCTACAACGTGCTGCCCGAAATGGCCATCGGCCAACTGGCCTTCCAAGCCCCGAAGCAGGGGCGGCCGAACACCATCGTCGTCGGCACCGGCGACAACCGGCTCATCAAGGCGCAGGTGACGATCACCAAGCAAGGCGGGCAGACCGAACTGCGGATCAAGCCCGGCGGGATCACCCTCGACCGGCTCGTCAACACCTTCGGCATCGCCCGCGAGATCCGCAAGGCACTGGCGAGCGCGCCGAGTCTGTCGGGACATCAGGCGGCGTAGCCCGGCGGACGGCGTCCATGTCGCGCGTGATCGCCATCGCGCCGGGGCGGACAGGCTGGTCAGTCATAGCCGTGGCCGGCTTCGGGTTTCCCGCCGCGGGCCCGCGCACCGTGACTGGTCGTCATGAGCTGCGCCGGAAGAGCCGTACGATGAGGACCGCCACAACGACCAGGACGACGACGCCGGCCCCGATGAGGTACGGCGCCATGTCGCCGAGGGTCATGCTGCCGTTTCCGCTCATCATCGTTCTGATCCTGCTTTCGCGTCGGTGGTCTGGGCCAGTGCGCCGTCGGCCGCGTGTACGGTCCGGTCCGCGAGCGCGGCCATCCGCGGGTCGTGGGTGACCAGGAGCCCGGCCACGTCTGTGCGGTGCACTTCGTCGGCCAGCAGTCGGGCGACGGCCAGGCCGCGTTCGGTGTCCAGACTCGCGGTGGGCTCGTCGGCGAGCAGGACCGCGGGCTGGTGGATCAGTGCGCGGGCGATGGCCACGCGCTGCTGTTCGCCGCCGGACAGCCGGCCGGGCAGGTCGCGTTCGCGGCCGGCCAGGCCGAGTTCGTTGAGCAGGGCGTCGGCGCGCCGCCGCGCCGCCTGCCGGGGGATGCCCGCGAAGGACGCCATCAGCAGCAGGTTCTCCCGGGCGGTCAGGAAGGGGACCAGGCCGTGGGATTGGAAGATGAACCCGACCCGGGTGGCCCGGTAGGCGGCCCGCGCCCGGGGCGGCAGCGCGGTGACGTCGATGCCGCCGACCCGTACCGTGCCGGCGTCCGGGGTCAGCAGCCCACCGGTGATCGCCAGCAGGGTGGACTTGCCCGATCCCGACGGCCCGGTGATCGCGACCAGTTCTCCGGGCCTGACCTGCAAGCCGGCGTCGCGCAGTGCGTTGACCGCAGTGCGCCCGCGCCCGTAGGTCTTACTCACGCCGTCGAGCAGGACTGCGATCTCCTCGCGCCGCGCGCTCACGCTTCCTCCAGGGTGCCGGCCGGGTCGATGCGCGCGATCCGCGCAGCGGGGACAAGGGCGCCGGCTGCGGCGGCCAGCGCGATCAGCGCGCCGAGCCCGGCCGCATCCGGCAGCGGCAGCGCGACCGGGAACGCCGGCGGTGCGAGCGCGATGAGCGCTTCGGCCAGCAGGTAGGCGGCGACGATCGCGCACGCGGCCGGCGCCCACGCCTGGACCAGCACTCCGAAGGCCAGCCGCCAGGCTGAGGCGCCCAACGCCCGCAGCCGCCCGAGTTCCCCACGGCGTTCGGTGACATACAACGCACAGAACAGCGCGGTGACACCCACCGCGACGACGGGAGTGGCGATGATCAGCTCGGTGATGGTGCTGTGCATCGCGGCGGCACCGGGGATCGCCAGCATCGCCTGACCGCGCGTCAGGACCATGGCGCTAAGCAGGCCGCTGATCTCGCGCTGCACGACGCCGGGCTGTGCGCCCGGCGCGAGCTGGACCGTGAGCACCTGGGTGATGGGGATGGCGCTGCGGGTTTCCGGCTGCGCTGCGGCGGTCAGCTGCTGCCACGCGGCCAGCGAGGTCCATACCGTGGGCAGCAACTCGAACTGCCGGCCGGTGATGAACCCGGTCACCCGCAGCGCCGGCCCGCCGGCCGGCGCCCGCAGCAGACTGCCGATCCCGACCCCGTCCGCGCGCAGCGCGCCGTCCACGAGCGCGCCATCCCCGCCGGGCCCCGGCAGGCGGCCGGACACGACCGACGCCGGGGCGCCGGGCCGGCCCGGCAGCGTGCCGATCACCGCGACATCCACCGTCCCGTGCGGCAGCGCCATGACGGTGGTCAGCGTGCCCAGCGCCCCGACGGCGGCGACTCCGGGCAGCCGGGCCACCCGCGAGGCGTCCGCCACAGGCAGGTTGCTGCGCGCGAACGAGCCAAGGCTGTCTGGGGAGAACACGAACTGCTGCGCGGACGAGCCGCCGATCGCACTGGTCGCACCGGACCACAGGCCCGAGGACAGCGCGGTCAAGATGACCGCAAGCGCACACAGCGCGGTCAACGTCACGCTCACCGCGACCAGGCGGCCTCGGCGCCGCCAGGCTTCGAGTACCGGCCACGGCAGCATCCCGCTCACCCCCGCACCAGCGCGGCGGCGGGATCGAGCCGCCCGATCCGGCGCACCGGCAGCAGCGAACTGGCCAGCGCTCCGATCAGCGCCGCGGCAAAGGTGCTCAGCAGCAGGCTCGGGGCTGCCCGGAGCGGGAAGCCCGGGCCGGACACGGCCCCGACGACGGCGAGCGCGCCGGACGCCACCACGCACGCGACGGCGACCACGAGCACGGCTTGCGCCATGACCGCCAAAGCCAGGCGCCCAGCCGAGGCCCCCAGAGCGCGCAGCAGCACCCAGGTGCGCGCCCGCTGCACCGTCAGCAGCAGGAACACCGAGCCGGTCACCAGCACGGCGGCGAGGAACGCGACCGCGATCAACAGTCCGAAGGTCACCTGAAGCACCCCGGCTCCGGCGACGTCCGCCACGGCGGCGGACCTGGTCAGCACCCTGTTTCCGGGCAGCGCCGCGGCCAGCCGGCGCGCCAGCGCGGCAGGCGGCACACCGGCACGCACCCGCACGGCCACCGCGGCCGGTTCGGCCAGCCCGCCCGGGTTCGCCGCACGCACCGCCCGCTGCCACGAGGCGAACGTCGTCCACACGGTGACCAACCCGTCATAGCGCACGCCCGTCGCCAGAGCTGTGATCCGCAGTGTCAGTCCGCCGGGTTGCAGGACGATCCCGCGGCCGATGCCGAGTCCGGCCGGCACCTCGGTCGTGTCCGCCAGCGCCTGGCCCGCGCCGGGCAGGCTGCCCGCCGCCGGGCGGGGCCAGGCAGGACCCGGATCCAATCCGATCAGGTCAAGTTCGCACCGACCGCCCGGCCCGGTGACGGTGAAGTGCGCCACGCCCATGGCCGCGGCTTGCGCGACCCCGCTCACATGCGCCGCCGCGGTCACCTCCGCCGAGGTCAGCCGGCTGGCGTCCAGGCTGTCACCGGAACCGGCACCGTAGACGACCAGATCCGCACCCAGCCGGGCCAGCGCCCCGGTATTCAGTGCCTGCAACGACGAGGAGACCGCGGCCAGGTACTCCACCAGGAAAAGCAGCACCGCGACGAGGAGAACCAGCAGCCCGGTACGCACCGGCGCCCGCCGCATCTGCAAGAAGGCCAAATTCACAGCACCCATCGTGCGGTCAGCATGACCGTGTGCCCAGACAGGATGGACATACTCAAGACAACTGTCCAACCCATCTCTGGGACGCGAGCACGACCGCGGGGGCCACTTCCCGGCGGTCGCCGAACCCCGGCTGCTGGCCGAGATCCTCCGCGACACGTTCCGACCCCTGCGCGGGCCCCGCTAACGACTCGGACCAACGTCAGATCTTGAGGCGTCGCCAGCAGAAGACGGCGCAGCCGACACAGACCCGGTGTGCGAGGCGCCGGCTACACGGTGGCGGGTACGTAGTCTCGCCCGCGAATGAGGCGCACCGGGGTGAAGACGAGTACGACCTTGTCGTGCTGGTTGCGCACGTCGATGCGCGAGGTGACCACCCCCCGCCCCGGTTTGCTCGACGGACGCGACTCGGTGATCTCGACGATGCAGTGCAGGGTGTCGCCGACGAACACCGGCTGACGCACGTCGAGTTCCATGTGCATGAACGCCAGGCCGGTCCCGGACAGCGCGTGTGTCTGCAGCACCAGTCCTTCGGCCAGGGCGTAGATCAGTGCGCCGGGGACGAGCCGGCCCGGGTAGCCCGCCGAGGCGGCGTGGCGGGCGTCCCAGAACAGCGGCTCGTTGAAGCCGGCCAGCGTGATGAAGTTGATCAGGTCGGTCTCGGTGACCGTTCGTGCCGCCGTCCGGAACGTCAGTCCGGCGGTCATCTCCTCGAACGTCATCCCCCTGGTCAGCATGGTGATCTCAGCGCTCTCGGTCATCTTGGCCTCCAGCCGCACAGGGCGGTGGCTGGCACCGCTTGCGGGCATACTCGGGTCCTGCGCGACGGGCGGGGTCAGCCCTTCGCTGAGACGGTCTCGTCGTGGTTGTGGCTCAGGGCGGGCGCGTCGTGCTCCAGGTAGGCCAAGGTCGCCAGCAGGTGCTCGCGCATGATCCGCTCCGCCGGCTTGGGTCGCCCCTCGATCACCGCGTTGAGCAGGCTGTCGTGCTCGGAATCACGGCCGACGTGGGGCGACACCAGCCCCGGGGTGTTCTTCAGCAGCACGTAACGGAAGCGGTCCGAGCGATCCCAGAGGATCTCGGTGATGTCGGTCAGGACAGGGTTGCCGCAGGCCCGGTAGACCGACCGGTGCAGCTCGCGGTTGCGCTGCAACTGCGTGAACGGGTCGGTCCCGTGGTCGCCGTCGAGGAACGTGCGCATCACCTCGCGCTCGGCCTCCGAGGCGCGGTTGGCGGCCAGCCGAGCGGCCAGCGGGTCGAGCTGCAGGCGGGTCTCGTAGAGCGCCTTGAGCTCCTCGAGCGAGAGCTGGGCCACCGTGACCTGCGTGTGCGCCACGACAATGAGCAACCGCTCACCCTCAAGCCGGCGCACCGCCTCGCGCAACGGTGTGGTCGACACCCCGAGGCGCTGCGCGATCTGTTCCTGGTCGATCGGTGAGCCCGGCTCCAGCCCGCCCTCGATGATCAGCCGCCGCAGCTGCGAGTAGGCGGCTTCGGCCTTGGTCTGGGTGGCGAGGGACGACAGCTGTGCGGTCATGGCGCTGCTCTCATCTGTAAGGGCGCTGGGTACGGCCTGCGGGAACCGGAGTGCTGTAAAGGCGGCGCGCAGAGCCCCCGTATCGACGACGGAACCCCCGCCCCGACGAAGATGGTCGCACCACGCTCCTCCCCTGAGTCCCCTGGCGCTTGCCCTGCCGCCATACAGGCTATAGGAAACAGACCATCCCGCCCAAACGGGCCCCGGCGCCTGTGCCCTGAGTCACCGTGGCCCGCGGGTCCGCCTATCACGAGTCGGCGCGGCGCGGCCCTAGACATACGGCAGCACCTCGTTGACCAGTCGCTTCAGCTGCCCGGCCTGGTCGTGTGAACACAGCCGCAGAGTGATCCGCCGGACGCCGGAGCCGTTGTAGCGGCGCAGATCCTCGATGCAGCTTTTCGGATCGCCGAGCGTGCACCAGGCCCGTGCCCGCTCGGGCGTGAATGTCGTGCCGTACAACTCGCCTAGGTACTCGTTGGCCTCATCGAGAGCGGAGTCGTAGTCCGAGGAGACGTTGACGTTGTGGTAGAGGCAGTTGTCGAACTGCGATGCGTCCCGGCCGGCGGCCTGCGCGGCGTCGAGGATCGCCTGCCAGGACCGGGCGAAGGCCTCCGGCGGGACGCTGTGCGTCATCCAGCCGTCGGCGTATGTGCCCACCCGGGTGAGCGCGTGACCGGCGCCGGCGACCGCGCCGGAGGAGAGCCGGGTCGCATTGGTGGCCAGCCAGATCGGGCAGTGCCGCTGCAATGGCTTGGGTTCGACCGTGACGTCGTCGAACTGCACGAGTTCGCCGTGGTGGCTAACGTGATCCTCACTCCAAAGCCTGCGCAGTATCTGCATGTGCTCAAGGATCCGCGCGCGCCGCTGCGACGGTAGGACGCCGAACACCGCGGCCTCGGCCTCCCACAGCGGGCCGGCACCACCACCGGAGCAGACGATCAGCCGGGTGCGGCCGTTGGCGATGTGGTCCAGGCTGGCCCACTGGTGGGCCAGCAGCACCGGGTTGCGCAACGCGAAACTGCCCATGCAGGCGGTACCGAGAAGGACTCGCTCGGTGACTGCGGCGAGTGCCGACAGCAGGGTCAGCGACTCCAGCCGCGGGTTCACCAACAGCGAGTCGCCCACCCACACCGAGTCGAACGCGCCGGACGCCTCCGCCTGCCGGACGAGGCCGAGCACCTGCGGTGTCGACTGCCTGCCCAGCACGACGGCGCGGTTGGAAATGCTGAGGCCGAATTCCATTCGCTGTCTCCCTGAAGATCTCCGGCTCACAACCGGTCCTGGGTGCCGATGCCCCCTGCGGTGCGCAGGCGCGCGAGCTCCGCGGCCCCAAGGCCGAGCACCTCGCGCAGCAGCTCGTCGGTCTGCTCCCCCAGGCCGGGTGGATGCGCCGCCGGCGAGGCCGGAGTCGCACCGAACTCCAGTGCCGGACGGACCATCCGCAGCGGCCCGTGCCTGGGGTGCTCGACCTCGATCACCGGGTCCAGCGCGAGGACCCGGGGATCGGTGAAGACCTGGTCCATCCGGTTCACCGGTGCGACGGCGATTCCGGCCGCGCCCAGCCGGTCCAGCCACTCGGCCGCCGGATGCTGCGCGACGATGCCGCCGATCAACGCGCACAGCACCTCCCGGTTGGCGACCCGGGCCCGGTTGGTCGAGAATCGCGGATCCCCCGGCCACTGCGGGGTGCCGAGCTGCGCCGCCAGGATGGCGAACATGCGGTCGTTGGGAGCCGCGATCACGATCCAGTCGTCCGCACAGCGGAAGGTCTGGTACGGCACGATCGACTGGTGGGCGGCTCCCTGCGGCGGCATCACCTCGCCCGCCAGCAGATAACTGCTGGCGGCGTTGACCAGGATCGCGAGTTCCACGGACAGCAGCGACGTGCTCACCCGCTGCCCCTGCCCCGTGCGCTGGGCCTCGACGACCGCGCATGTCACGCCGAGAGCGGCGTAGAGGCCGGTGGCGACGTCGACCACCGCGACGCCGACCTTCACCGGCTCACCGCCCGGCATGCCGGTGATCCCCATCAGGCCGCCCATCGCGGAGATCATCACGTCGTATCCGGCCCATTCGCGGTACGGGCCGCGGTCCCCGAACGCCGAGATACTGCAGTAGACCAGCTCTGGATGCCCCTCGCGCAGGGATTCGTAGTCCAGCCCGAGGCGCTCCATCACGCCGGGGCGGAAGTTCTCGATCACCACGTCGCTGCGGGCGGCGAGGTCCCGGGCGATCGCCACGCCCTCGGGGTTCTTCAGATCCAGCGCGATGCTCCGCTTGTTCCGATTCATGCCGAGGTAGTAGGCGCTGTCGTCGGCCAGGAACGGCGGACCCCAGGCCCGCGAGTCGTCGCCCCGCTGCGGGCTCTCCACCTTGAGAACGTCCGCTCCCAGGTCACCGAGGAGCAGCGTGGCGTACGGGCCCGCCACCACCCGGGTGAAGTCGAGCACCCGCAGCCCGTGCAGCGGCCCGGGCCGCCCGCCTTCCGCGCTGAACACGATCAACCACCTGCCTGTTCGAGACGTCTGTACGGACGCCGCCCGGGTTCAACCCGACGGCTGAAGCGGTTCGGAGTCGATCGTCATGCCCTTGGCGGCCAGGACCTCGTGCAGCGTCTCGACCCCCATCCACAGTCCGGGCATGCCGGCGGGGATGGCCGCGACCTCCATCGCCTCAAGGATCTCGCGCGGGGCCGCGCCGCTGAGCAGAGCGCGTTCGGTGTGCAGCCGCACCCCGCGCGGGGCGCGCAGCGCACAGCACAACGCCGCCATGAGCATCTCCTTGGTCTTGCGCGGCAGCACGCCCGACCGGCCGAAGGTGCCCTCGTCGTACAGGTGGGCCAAGTGCTCGAAATACTCCGGGTCCAGCTGCGCGACCAGGTCGACGGCCGTGTTGCGCGCCCCGAGGGAGACCTCTTCGAACGGCCGCTTGCCGGCCCCGGCTCCGGCGCTCATGCCGGGTTCTCCCGGTAGGAGGCCGTGAGCTCGCCGACCTCGGCCACCTCGTCCGGTGTCAGCCGCCAGTTCGCCGCCTCGGCGTTACCGGCGATCTGCTCGGCCGACATCGCGCCACCGATCACCGACGAGACCTCGGGGTGGGCCAGCAGCCAGGACGTCGCCAGCTCCAGGATCGTGTGCCCGTGGTCGCCGGCGAACGCGATCAGCGCCTCGACCACCTTGAGGTTGCGCTCGTCCAGCGTCCTGCCGCGACGCTCCTCGGGCATGGTCGCGATCCGGCTGCCCTCCGGCAACGCCGCGCCCTTGCGGTACTTGCCGGTGAGCAGGCCGTGCGCAAGCGGGCGGTAGGGCACGAAACCGATATCCAGGCGAGCGCACTCGGCGAGCGTGCCGAGCTCGACCTTGCGGTTGAGCAGGCTGTATTCGCTCTGCAGGTTGACTATGCGCGGGCCGCCGCGAGCAGCGGCCGCGTCGGCCTCGGCAAGCTGCGCGGCGGAGAAGTCGGAGCAGCCGATCTCACGGACCTTACCCGCGCTGACCAGCTCACCCAGCGCCCCCAGCGTCTCGGCGATCGGTGTCTTCGGATCGGGGCGGTGCAGGATGTAGAGGTCGATGTAGTCGGTCTGCAGCCGGCTGAGACTGCCCTCGGCGGAGAAGCGCACGTAGTCCGCGCGGCCGCCGCCGGTG
>DASYAE010000175.1:0-55548 GCA_036501535.1 Actinocrinis sp.
TTCGCGGTGTCGCTGAAGGCAGACGTAGCAGCATCGGAAGCGGAACCCGACCAGGCTGACTGGAGCTGCGTGCTCCCGTTGGTCACCGACGTGTGCACTTGCTGCAGCTGTTGGATGGCCGCCTTGTAGCCCGCGATCTGGCTGTCGATCGCGTCCGGGACCGTCTCGAGGACCTGTCCCTGCTGCTTGGCCCAGGCAACGCCGCCGTTCTGCTGGACCACACCCTCGTTGAACGGAGCACTACCAGACATAACAGTCGTCCCTCCCCGCGATCTTGGCAGCACGCAGCGCCGCGTGCCCCGTGCACGAAAACTCAGTACCGCAGGGTACCTACTCCAGGCACCCTTCGCTAGCGGAGCGCCCCGGTTTACGCCCTGATAAGTACTCTAGCGCGTTTAGCGGTACCGCTGTAGGGTCCGAAAACCGCCAGAGACCTGGCGCGGTGTGAGGCAGACTCGTATGCATGTCCGCGATCAAGCCGCAGTCTGTGAAGTCTCAGCGTCGGGAGCGGGGCCAGGTCGGTCGCTCCGCGGCAGTGAAGCGCGAGTTGGGCGCGGTTAACGCGCGCGATCCCAGGTATCTTGCGGTCTCGGCCCGGGACCGGCGGTTTGACGGGCTGTTCTATACCGCGGTCACGAGCACGGGCATCTACTGTCGGCCGATCTGTCCGGCGCGCACGCCGAAGCCGGAGAACGTGCGGTTCTATCCGACCAGGGCTGCTGCTGAGGCCGCGGGGTTCCGGGCCTGCCTGCGGTGTCGGCCGTATCTTGCGCCTGAGCTCGAGTCTGGCTCTGAGGCTGAGCCGGATGAGCGCGCGGCCCTGAGCACTCGCCGGGATTCCAGCGGTGGGTCGGTTTTGGGGGAGCGGACGCTGGCTGACGAGGCGTTGAAGCTGATCACGGCGGGGGCGCTGGACGGGGCGGATGGGCCGACTGCGGTCGAGTCGCTGGCGCAGTCGCTGCATATCAGCTCGCGGCATCTGCGGCGGGTGATGGCCGTGGAGGTCGGCGCCGGGCCGCTTGCGGTCGCTCGGACCCGGCGGATCCAGACTGCGCGCACGTTGCTCGAGACGACCGAAATGCCGGTCACGGATGTCGCTTTTGCGGCCGGGTTCGGGTCGGTGCGCCAGTTCAACGACACGTTCCGGGCGGCGTTCGGACGTACGCCGACGAGGTTTCGCAGTGATACGACGGCAACGACGGCACCAGTGGTTGATGCTGATGCCGGCGATGGCTACGCGACGGCGGGGACTGGCGCGCTGACGCTGCGGTCCGGGCATCGTGGGCAGGTCGATCTGCGTCATCTGGTCTCGTGGTTTTCCGGGCGCGCGATGGACGGGGTCGAGGAGGTGACCGGGCCGGCGAGTTATCGGCGGACGGTGCGGTTGCCTGGTGGGTATGCCGTGATCGGGTTTGGGCCGGGCAGTAGCTATGGCACCCATGACAGCTCTGACAGCTATGGCGCGGGTGCCGGGACAGGTACCGTTGCGGCGGATGCTGGGCGCGGCTATGTCACGCTGGCGATCGATCCGGATCTGATTCACGACCTCGGAGCGGGGATCGAGCTGTGCCGGGGGCTGCTCGACCTGGACGCCGACATCGAGGCGATCGACGGCGTGCTCGCGGCCGATTCCGCTCTTGCGCCGCTGGTGAGTTTGCGGCCGGGGCTGCGAATTCCCGGCGTCGTGGACGGGTTCGAGATGGCGGTCCGGGCGGTGTTGGGGCAGCAGGTCTCGGTGGCGGCGGCGCGGACCTTTGCGACGCGGCTGGTTGCCCGCCATGGGGATGTCTATGCCGCGCATGGCACCTTGACGCGGCTGTTTCCGACGGCCGGGCAGCTTGTTGACGCCGATCTGGATGGGCTGGGCCTGACCGGGTCCCGCATTCGGTCCATTCGGGCCCTGGCCGAGGCGGTGGCTTCGGGTGGGCTGGCGTTGGACCGACGGGGGGATCGCGCGGCGACTCGTGCGGGGCTGCTCGCGTTGCCGGGGATCGGGCCGTGGACCGTGGACTATCTGGCCATGCGCGCGCTCGGCGATCCGGATGCGTTCCCGATCGGCGACCTGGTGCTGCGTCAGTCGGCGGTCCGGCTCGGATTGCCGCAGGGGGAGAAGCAGCTGCTTGCTTACGCCGAGCGGTGGCGGCCCTGGCGTGCGTATGCGGCGATTCACCTTTGGGCCGACCAGAACGCTCACAACGTTGCTACGGCCGGCGTGAAGCCTAGGGCGGTCAAGGTGGCAAAGGCAGCAGCCGAGACTGAGCGCACGCATAAGAGCACGCACACGAGGACGAGTTCAGGAGCGAAGGACGCGTGATGGGAACCGTGACGAAGAAGACTGGGAACTCCGCGACGCAGGCTCACTCGTTGGCCGTACGCCAGATGGAGACTCCGCTCGGGACGTTCACTCTGCTGGTGGACGGCGATGCGGTGCGCGGCGCCGGGTTCACTGCGGATGTCGACGAGATGATCCGCATTGCGGGCGTCGATGCTGCGAGCGTGCGGCGTGATGGACGATCGGTCGACGACAGCCACCCCGCTATCGCGGCGGTGCAGGCCTATTTCGAGGGCGATCTGCGGGCGGTCGACAAGGTGGCGGTCATCGATCGGCCGCGCGTCGGGCCGTTCACCAAGGCGGCTCGGGAGGCGCTGCGGGCGATCCCGCCCGGCACGACCCTGAGTTACACGCAGCTCGCCGCTGAGGCGGGGAATGTTCGGGCGGTGCGGGCTGCGGGTGCGGCGTGCGCGTCGAATCCTGTGGCGCTCATCGTGCCGTGCCATCGCGTGGTGCGTACCGATGGATCGCTCAGCGGCTACCTCTACGGCCTCGAAATCAAGCAGCGGCTGCTGGACTATGAGGCGGCGGGCGTTAGGCATGGTGCTGACGCGGGGGAGAAGGAGAAGTAGGCAGGTGGGCATCCGGCGGAGGGAGCGGGGGCGCCTGGTCATGGTCGTGACCTCGGCGTGTTGGTGGCTGCCCATAAACTTGATCGGGTGATCAGACACATCGTGTGGGACTGGAACGGCACCCTGTTCGACGACCAGGACCTGGTCGTCGCGACGACGAACTTCTCCCTGCGCTCGATCGGGATCGACCGGGAGACGACGTATGCCGAGTACCGGCTGCAGTACCGGCGGCCGTTGAGCGAGTTCTACCGGCTCATCGCGGGGCGCGCGGTCGGCGATCACGAATGGGTGCTTCTCGATGCGGCGTTCGGCCAGTATTACGACTCGCACCGGTCCGAGTACAACCTGCACCGCGACGCGTTGGCGGCGATGGACGCGTGGGCGCCGCGCGGTCAGTCGCTGCTCTCGATGTACGGACACGACAAGCTCACCGAGCATCTCGGCGAGCTCGGGATCACGGCGCGCTTCAGCCTGATAGACGGGCGGCCTCCGGCTTTGGACCTCGGGCCGAAGGCGAAGTATCTGGCCGCGCACATGATGCGGCTGCGTGCCGCGGATCCGACGCTCGAGCCGGATCAGGTCGCCATTGTCGGGGACTGCATCGACGATGCGCAGGCCGCGCTGGGAAACGGCGCTACGGCGGTGCTCTTCAGCGGCGGGACCACGGATCGCGCGGTGCTGGAGGCCGCGGGCCTGCCGGTGGTCGATACGCTCATCGAAGCGGTGAACGTGCTTTCAGCGCTGTGAGCACCGTGGCCGGGCGGCGCCAGTCGAGCGCGCTGCGGTCGATCCGGCTCCAGAACGGTGCGCCGATCACGAGTGCTCCCGCCGTGGCGAGCACGACCGTTGCGATGATGGCTCCGAGCCAGTCGGCCTGACTCGCTGCGAGCATCGCGCGCAGCGGCGACTGCTGCGGGAGGACCCCCTTCAGCAGCGGTGTGGCTAACGGAATGGCTACCGCGCCGAGGAGCGCTCCGAGCGACGCGCATACCGCGGTGCGTACTGCTGCGACGCGGCGTGCAGCCTTCTGCTCGGCGCCGGCCTGCCAGAGCGCCTTCGAGGTAGTCGTTCGCTGCTCCCGCGCGCGGGACGCGGCCAAAACGGTGGCCACAGTGCCGGGCGCTGCGGCGCAGGCCAGCGCGAAGAACGCACCGCCGCCGACCGACTTGTCCGGGGCGGCGAGCCAGAGCGCGCACGGCAGCGCCGCCACGGCGGTTGACCAGAAGATCCGCAGCGCGTCGCGGCGCGCAGCGCCGCTGGCCGGCCAGGCGATCCGGGAGGCGAGCCGGACCTTCGACCGCAGCGGGAAGGCTCGCGCTGCCGAGTCGGCGGCGCTGCCGCGCTTGTCCGGGGTCGGGTCGGCGGCCGGCTCGGGGGCGGCGGCGGGCGGCTGGCCCAGGACGCGAATGTTGACGTCGGGGGTGGGCTCGTTCATCGGCGGGATCCGACGGTCTTGGTGCTGCTGGGCAGCGGCTCTGCCGATGTGCGGCCCTCCTTCAGGTGCACCGTGCGATCGCACTGCTTCGCCGCGGTCTCGTGCGCGGTGAACACGACGATTGCGGTGCCGTGCGAATGTGCGACGGACTGCAGCACGCGCCCCGCGTGATCGATGTCCGAGTCGGACATGCCGTCGAACGGCTCATCGGCGAGGAGGACCAGCGGCTCGTTGACCATGGCCCGGGCCAGTGCGCCGCGCCGTGCGATAGGCACCGGCAGCTCACCAGGCCGCAGGTGTGCGTGAGTACCCAGTTCGAACCGCTCCAGCCAGGTGTGCGCGCGGCGTTCCGCCTCGGGCGGCCGGATGCCGCGGAACAGCAGCGGCAGCGCGGTGTTCTGAGCGAGCGTCAACTCGGCGACCAGGACCGCGTCCTGGTGCACCAGGCCGTGGTGCTTGAGGCGGAATGCGTACTTCTGCGCGGTGCTCTGCAGGTGAACCGGCTTCCCGTTGATCCACACGGAGCCCCCGGCTGCGTCCCGCTCCCCGGACAGGCATGCCATGAGCACAGACTTGCCCGCGCCGGCCGGCCCGAGCACGGCGACCGTCTCGCTCGCGCCGACCGCCAGCGAGACCTGCTGCAGCACCGATCCGTCGGCCGGATAGACCAGGCCGCGCGCGTCGAGCACGGGATTGTCGGATGGAAGGCTCACGGCGCTGATCCTCCCCCTGGCGTAACGGGGCGAAGCAGGAATTCCGCCTAATTCATCCGATCTGGCGATCAGTTGCCTATTGCTCCGAAGGGTGATCGGTGCAAGGTCGGCAGTGCTGGATCAGTTGCCGAGGAAGCGGCTGAAGAACGCGGCCCGGCGCGAGGGTCTGCCGGTCCTGGCCTCGACCGCGTCGGCGGTGCTCATCATGCGCAGGCCGATGTTCGCGCCGATCCACCGGCTGGGCTCGACGCCCCAGCGCGGGGAGCGGTGGTTCACCCAGGGGAGCGCGGTCAGCTCCGTCTCCTCACCGCGCAGAAGGTCCGCAAGAGTGCGCCCGGCCAGATTGGAGGCGCCGACGCCGTCACCCACATAGCCCCCGGCCCAGGCGAGCTTGGCCGTCCGGTCGATACCGACCGACGCGAACCAGTCGCGCGGGATGCCTAACGCGCCACCCCACGTATGGGTCACCTGATAGCCCTTCAGCACCGGGAACAGCTCGTCGAGGACCCGTTTGAGCTCGGCGTGCACCGCGGGCTCGCGATCGAAGCGGGCTCGGATGGCCGAGCCGTAGTGGTACGGCGCGCCGCGGCCGCCGAACGCGAGCCGGCCGTCCGCGGTGCGCTGGCCGTAGATGATGAGGTGCCGGAAGTCGCTGAAGGTCTGACGCCGGGTCAGCCCGATCTGCGACCAGACCACGTCCGGCAGCGGCTCGGTGGCGAGCATGAGCGAGTAGACCGGGACCAGTGCGCGCTTGAAGCCGTGGATGGAGGGCGTATATCCCTCCGTCGCGCGGACCACCATCGCTGCGCTTACTGTGCCTTGCGCGGTTATTGCGCGCCCATCGCGGATCTCGCTGACCGCCGTGCCCTCGAAGATCTGCACGCCGAGCCGCTCGACCGTCTCGGCCAGGCCGCGGACGAGCCGCGCGGGGTGGATCGTAGCGCAGTGCGGCGTGTAGGTCGCGCCAAGCAACTCGGTCGCGTTCAGCTCGGCCGCCGCCTCCTTCGCGGACAGCAGGCGCAGATCCTCCTCGCCGAAGCCGAAGGACCTGCTCTCCTCCACCTCCGCGCGGGCCCGGTCGAGCTGGAGCGCGGTGCGGGCGGCGACGATCGTGCCGCCCTTGGCGAAGTGGCAGTCGATCCGCTCGGCCGCGGCGACCCGGCCGACCTCGTCGACGGTGGCGTTCAGCGCGCGCTGCAGTGCCGTCGCCGCGGCCCGCGAGCCGGCCGTCCTGGCCACCTTCGCCAGGCTGGCCGGGAAGATCGCCGAGCACCAGCCGCCGTTGCGGCCCGAAGCGCCGAACCCGGCGATCCGGGCCTCCAGCACCGCGATACGCAGCGCCGGATCAGCCTTCTTCAGGTAATAGGCCGTCCACAGCCCGGTGTAGCCGGCGCCGACGATCGCGATGTCCACGCTCAGATCACCGCTCAGGTCACCGCGCAGCGCCGGGCGCGGGTCCAGGGCGCCCGGCACCGAGTCGTGCCAGAACGACAGGCCGCGGAACACGGTGTCGGACTCGGCTGCGTACGACATCTGCTCGGAATCTGCTCGGCTCGGCCGGGCCTACAGCTGGGCCCACGCCTCGGTGAGCACCGAGCGCAGGATCTGCTCGATCTCGTCGAACGTCGCCTGGTCCGAGATCAGCGGCGGGGCCAGCTGCACCACCGGGTCGCCGCGGTCGTCCGCGCGGCAGTACAGGCCGTTGTCGAACAGCGCCTTGGACAGGAAGCCGTAGAGCACCCGCTCGCACTCGTCGGTGCTCAGCGTCTCCCTGGTCGCCTTTTCCTTGACCAGCTCGATGCCGTAGAAGAAGCCGTTGCCGCGCACGTCGCCGACGATAGGCAGGTCGTGCAGCTTCTGCAGGGTGTTCAGGAACGCCGCCTCGTTGTCCAGCACGTGCTGGTTGAGGCCCTCGCGCTCGAAGATGTCCAGGTTCGCCATGCCGACCGCGGCCGAGACCGGGTGCCCGCCGAAGGTGTAGCCGTGCAGGAAGGTGTTGTCCGCCTGGTAGAAGGGCTCGGCGAGGCGGTCCGAGATCAGGCAGGCGCCGATCGGCGAGTAGCCGGAGGTCATGCCCTTCGCGCAGGTGATCATGTCCGGCACGTAGTCGAACTTGTCGCAGGCGAAGAACTTGCCGAGCCGGCCGAAGGCGCAGATCACCTCGTCCGAGACGAGCAGCACGTCGTACTTGTCGCAGATCTCGCGCACCCGCCGGAAGTATCCGGGCGGCGGCGGGAAGCAGCCGCCGGCGTTCTGCACCGGCTCGAGGAACACCGCGGCGACCGTCTCCGGGCCCTCGAACAGGATCTGCTGCTCGATCTGGTCCGCGGCCCAGCGGCCGAAGGCCTCGATGTCCTCGCCCAGCGCCGGCACGCCGGAGATCTCGGCGGCCCGGTAGAAGTTCGTGTTGGGCACCTTGTGCGCGCCCGGCACCAGCGGCTCGAACGGGGCCTTGAGCGCGGGCAGCCCGGTGATCGACAGGGCGCCCTGCGGGGTGCCGTGATAGGCCACGGCGCGCGAGATGACCTTGTACTTGGTCGGCTGGCCGGTCAGCTTGAAGTACTGCTTGGCCAGCTTCCAGGCGGTCTCCACCGCCTCGCCGCCGCCGGTGGTGAAGAACACCTTGTTCAGGTCGCCCGGCGCGTATCCGGCCAGCCGCTCGGCCAGCTCGACGGCCTTGGGGTGCGCGTACGACCAGATCGGGAAGAAGGCGAGCTCCTGAGCCTGCTTGTAGGCGGCCTCGGCCAGCTCGGCCCGGCCGTGCCCGGCCTGGACCACGAACAGGCCGGACAGGCCGTCGAGGTACCTGCGGCCGTTCGTGTCGTAGATGTAGGTGCCCTCGCCGCGCACGATCGTCGGGACCGGCGCCTCCCGGTAGGAGGACATCCGGGTGAAGTGCATCCACAGGTGGTCGTAGGCGGTGCTCGACTGGTCAGTCATCTCGTGCCCCAGGTGTATGTCTGTTTGTGGAGCTTCAGGTAGACGAAGCTCTCGGTGCTTCTCACTTGCGGGATCGCCCGGATTCCCTTGTTGATGATGGCCAGCAGCTGGTCGTCGTCCTCTGCGACGACCTCGGCCACCAGGTCGAAGGAGCCGGCCGTGGCCACCACGTAGGTGACCTCCGGCATCGCCGAGAGGGCTTCGGCGACCGGCTCTATGTCACCCTCGCACCGCACCCCGATCATCGCCTCCCGGTTGAACCCGACGGTCAGCGGGTCGGTGACCGCGACGATCTGGATCACGCCGGTCTCCTGCAGCCGCTGGACCCGCTGGCGCACCGCAGCCTCGGACAGGCCCACGGCCTTGCCGATGGTCGCGTACGCCATGCGCCCGTCGCGCTGCAGCTGCTCGATGATCGCCTTGGAGAGCGAGTCGAGCGCCGGGGCGGCTTTCCGGCGCGAGCGTACCGCGGACTGGCCGCGCTGTTCCTCGCCTTCGGCCTGGGTCGTCGCAGCGCTCTCGGGCGGTCGGTCGCCGGAGCCGCCGTTCGCGCCGTTCCCGGCGGCCGGGCCGCTGCGCCGTCCGCCGGCCGCCAGCTCCGGACCCGGCACCGCCTCGTTCGACACTCCACTCATCATGCTTGCAGATCCCGTCGTTTGGCAAGTCTTAATCGATGGATTTCGTTCTTCTAGGTGGCCATCTTCACTGATTCCATTGGCATCGCCGTCGCTCACCCCTCGCTCGTCGGGCCGATCCGGGCTAATGTGAGACCAGGTCTGCACATCAGGGCCACCGGGCTGCGCGGGACACATACTCCCCGCTCCGTGCGCTCCGCGCTCAGTAGTCTGCCGAGCCTGGTCGTCCAAAGACGGATCACCGAGGAAGAGGTCCAATCGACATGGAACCGCGTGTGCTGCGCAACATCGTCGGCGGCAAGCCCGCCGACACCGCCGAAGGGCGCACCAGCCCCATCATCGACCCGGTCACCGAGCAGGTGATAGCGCAGGCGCCGGTCTCGGGCGCGCAGGACGTGGACGCCGCGGTGCGCGTGGCCGCCGACGCCTTCCGGGAGTGGCGCCGCACGACTCCGGCCGACCGGCAGAAGGCGCTGCTCAAGCTCGCCGACGCGGTCGAGGCGCGGGCCGGGGAGTTCGCCGAGACCGAGTCGCGCAACACCGGCAAGCCGCTCGGCCTGACCCTGAGCGAGGAGCTGGTCCCGGCGGTGGACCAGCTGCGCTTCTTCGCCGGCGCGGCGCGGCTGCTCGAGGGCCGGGCCACCGCCGAGTACATGGCCGACCACACCTCTACCATCCGGCGCGAGCCGGTGGGCGTCTGCGCGCAGGTCACCCCGTGGAACTACCCGCTGCTGATGGCGATCTGGAAGATCGCCCCGGCGCTGGCGGCCGGGAACACGGTGGTGCTCAAGCCGTCCGACACCACGCCGATGTCGACGCTGCTGCTGGCCGAGGTCGCGCAGGAGTTCTTCCCGGCCGGGGTCTTCAACGTGGTCTGCGGCGACCGGGACACCGGCCGGGCGCTGGTCGGGCACCCGATCCCGGCGATGGCCTCGATCACCGGCTCGGTCCGTGCCGGCATCGAGGTGGCGACGTCGGCGGCGCAGGACGTCAAGCGGGTGCACCTGGAGCTCGGCGGCAAGGCGCCGGTGGTGGTGTTCGAGGACGCCGACATCCCGGCCGCGGTCGAGGGCATCTCGGTGGCCGGGTACTTCAACGCCGGCCAGGACTGCACCGCGGCGACCCGGGTGCTGGTGCACGAGGCGATCCACGACGAGTTCCTCGCCGCGCTGATCGAGGCGGCGCAGAACACGAAGACCGGCGCCCCGCACGACGAGGACGTGCTGTACGGCCCGCTGAACAACCCGGGCCAGCTGGAGCGGGTTCACGGCTTCATCGAGCGCCTGCCGCCGCACGCGGTGGTGAACGCCGGCGGGCACCGGGTCGGCGAGACGGGCTACTTCTACGCGCCGACGGTCGTCTCCGGACTGCGGCAGGACGACGAGATCATCCAGAACGAGGTCTTCGGCCCGGTGATCACGGTGCAGCGGTTCGCCACCGAGGACGAGGCGATCGAGTTCGCCAACGGCACGATGTACGGCCTGGCCTCATCCGTGTGGACCAAGGACCACGCGCGGGCGCTGCGCTGCTCGAGGGACCTGGACTTCGGCTGCGTGTGGATCAACACGCACATCCCGCTGGTGGCCGAGATGCCGCACGGTGGCTTCGGGCACTCCGGGTACGGCAAGGACCTCTCGATGTACGGGTTCGAGGACTACACGCGGGTGAAGCATGTGATGTCGTCGATCGCGTGACGGTGAAGGCCTTTTAGTTAGGTAGTAGCGAGCGGGGTCGGCTGCGGTGATCAGTGCCGCAGCCGGCCCCGTTTGCTGCACTGCCGGACCGAGTAAGAGCCTGAGCGCGATGCGCGGCCTACGCGGTTTGCGTAGAAGGACGGCGGCACGATAGGCAGGCCTCGACCGCGTACGACGCGCGGCCGGGATTCAGCGGAGAGCCGGCGCCGGGAGCGCGGGTGAGGGGGAGCGGTCGACGTGTCGGAAGAGCTCTGGTTCAGCCAGAACAACCGGGACATGTCCGTCTGGAGCGGCGACGACGCCGGCTTCGAGTTCGAGTTCTACTGCCAGCGCTGCGGCGACACCTGGCGCTCCGGCTTCGAGAACTACAAGCTCGGCCGGGCGTCGGGATGGCTGCGCAGAGCGGGCAACATGGCCGGCGGGCTGATGTCGGACGCGGGCTGGGAGGCGGCGAACGTCGCCGGCGGCTTAGCCGATGCCGGCTGGCATAAGGCACGCGACGCTGCCCTAAAGCGTGCCATTGACAATGCGCAGCAGCACTTCCATCGGTGCGCGCGTTGCCACCAGCGAGTCTGCGACGCCTGTTGGAGCGTAGAACGTGGGCTGTGTCTGAACTGCGCTCCGGATCTCCAGGCCGAGGTGGAGCAGGCGCGCGCGCAGGGCGAGGTCGAGGCGGCGCGGCAGATGGCGCACGACGCCGGTACGCAGTTGGCGAAAAGCGTGGACGTGAAGACCGAGCGGCAGCTGGTGTGCCAGCAGTGCGGCGCGCAGACGCACGGAGGGAAGTTCTGCCCCGAGTGCGGGCATGCTTTGGGCGGCCCGGGCAACTGCCGCGAGTGCGGGAACGTGGTGCCGGCGGGGGCCAAGTTCTGTCCCGAGTGCGGCTCGGTTGCCTAATAAGGACACAGTGCGGATAGGCACAGCGGCCGCGGGTGGGAGTCCACCCGCGGCGGCGCGCTGCTGACTATGAACTGCAGGCGATGCCGCTCAGCGTGAAGCCGGTCGGCGCCGCGTTGCTCGTCGTCCAGGTTCCGATCATGCCGATGCTGCTGGTCGTGGCGCCGGGTGCGATCGTCGAGTCATAGGACGCGTTGGTCAGCGTTACAGTGCTGCCGCTCTGGGTCGCGCTCGCACCCCAGGCGTTGTTGATCTTCTGGTCGCCGCCGAAGACGAAGACGAGCGTCCAGCCGTTGATGGCGGCCGTGCCGCCGTTGGTGATCGCGATCGACGCGGTGAAGCCGCCGTGCCACTGGCTCTGCACGGTATATGCGACCTGGCAGGCATTAGGCGGCGCGGCCTGCGTAATGGTGAGCACTGGAGTCGCCGTGGCCAATGTCGCGCCTGTGGTGCCGTCGTAGACCGTTATGTGGCCCTGGAGCGATGTCGCGAGGCAGCCGGAGAAGACTTCGTAGCCGCTGGAAGACGTGTACGAGGCGCCGGCTGCGATCGTCGCTTGCAGTTCGATCGGGTCGATCGCCGGGCAGCCCGGGGGGATCGTGCCGCTGGTCGTGCCCTGGAAGATGCCGTACGGGACGATGTTGACGGAGATCGTCGCGGCCGTGCAGTTGACCATCGTCGTGTTCATCGTCGAGCTCTGGCCCGGCGCGACCGTTGCGGGGCTGAACGCCGACTGTGTGATCGCAAGTTCTCCGGAGCACGCGGCTGCCGTGGCGGCCGGCCTCGCGGTCGACGTGCTCGCCGCCGCGGTGCCTGCTGCGGCGAACGACACGAGGACGAGTGCCAGCAGCGCCATGGTCGCGAGGCGCAGGATTCGCCGCACAGTTCACTCCTTTGGCTCGTACATGATCACAAATGACTGACATGCTGACATGCATCAACCTGGTCCCGTCGCGGAGCGTGCGCAAGGGCGCATCCGTGGTATTGCTCCGGCACCGGTGTCTTCCTGGGAAGGTCGCGCGGGAGTCGGACCGCGGCGCGGAAAGTTCCACCAGCGGCCCGGCCGCGCGGCGGTGTGGCCGGGCCGGACTGTGGGCTGCGCCACGTGGATTACGGCCCGGGAATCGTGAGAGCGTCGGAGCGCTTGGGCACTGTGACGAGAACGAAGACCAAGAGGCGGTGGAGACGATGCGGGCGACCCTGCTGTACGGGGCCGGTGACATCCGGGTGGAGACAGTGCCCGATCCGAAACTGGTGGCGCAGACCGACGCCATCGTGAGAGTCACGCACAGCTGTATCTGTGGGTCCGACCTGTGGCCCTACAAGTCCTCGGCGCCGGTGGCGGAGGGGCGGCGGATCGGGCACGAGTTCATCGGCGTCGTCGAGGAGGCCGGGGACGAGACCGGCGGGCTGAAGGCCGGCGACCGGGTCATCGCGCCCTTCCTGTACTCGGACAACACGTGCCCGAACTGCTTGCGCGGCTTGCAGACGTCGTGCGTCAACGGCGGCGGCTATGGCAGCACGCAGCCTGACGGCAGCTTCGTCGACGGCGGGCAGGGCGAATATGTGCGGGTTCCGCTGGCGGCCGGGACGCTCGTGTCTGTTCCCGCGGACACGCCCGAGACGCTTTCCCCCGCGCTGCTCGCGCTCTCCGACGTCATGGGCACCGGTCATCACGCCGCGTTGCACGCCGGGGTCGGCCCCGGCACGACCGTCGCGGTAGTCGGCGATGGTGCGGTAGGGCTCTGCGGCGTGCTGGCGGCGCGGCGGCTCGGCGCCGAGCGGGTGATCCTGCTGGGACGCAACGACGAGCGATGGGCCGTGGCGCAGCGGTTCGGCGCCACGGACCGGGTGGCCGAGCGCGGGATGCAGCTGGCCGGGGACGCGGTGCGCGAGCTGACCGGCGGCTTTGGGGCGGACGCGGTGATGGAGTGTGTCGGCACCCGGGAGGCGTTCGATACGGCGGTCGCGGTAGCCCGGCCCGGCGCGACGATCGGCTACGTGGGCGTACCGCAGGGCCTTGAGGAGGGTCGTGCGATGCTGCCGATACGGCGCCTTTTTTCCAACAACGTGAACGTGAGCGGCGGCGTGGCCCCGGCCCGCGCCTACCTGCCCGAGCTGCTCGAGGACGTGCTGTCCGGAGCGCTGGACCCGTCGCCGGTGTTCGACCTCGAACTTCCGCTGGAGGAGGCGGCCGACGGCTACCGGGCGATGAACGACCGGACCGCCATCAAGGTTCTGCTGCGGGCCGGGTGAGGCGGCTGAGCCGGTTCTGCAGCCGGGTCACGCGGCCGGCGGACGCAGTCCGTCGCAGATCACCCTGGTCGCGCGGCCGATCCGGTGCGCCATGCGCGTCGTGTCGGCCGCGTCCGACTGCCTGCGCTCGGCGGTGACGGCGCCGAGCGTCAGCGCGTGCAGGTCGGTCAGGTCGACGTCGGTTCGCACGGCGCCGACCGCCTGCGCTCGCGCCATCAGCGCGCCGAGTACGTCGGCGAGGTCGCGGCCGGCGATTTGCGTGGCCTCGCACAGGTTCACTCCGGCGCCGCTCAGCGCGTCGGCCAGGTCCATCTTCTCGTGCGCGTCGGCGACCACGGTCTCGAAGAACCCGAAGAAGGCCGGCCCGGCGGCCGCGTCCGACGCGGCCTCGGCCAGCGCCGCGCGGCCGACCTCGGCGAGGCGTTCCAGCCGGTCCACCACGACCGCCTCGAACAGCGCCTCCTTCGACGGGAAGTGCCGGTAGACCGTGCCGGCGCCGACCCCGGCCCGGCGGGCGATCTCGTCCAGCGGCACCGCCAGGCCCTCGGCGGCGAAGGCCCGCCGCGCGGCCTCCAGCACCCGGGTCCGATTGCGCTGTGCGTCGGCGCGCAGTGGCCGCGCCGCGCGGGTGGGCGGCGCGGGTTCGGCGGTCCCATCGGCGGTTCTCACGTGGAGCGGCTCCTCTCTCGCTGCCGGTGACTTTGGTGCTCTGGTGCTCTGGTGCTCTGGTGCTTTGGCGCGCGGTGCTGCCGGATTCAGCATAGACAAGCGGGGCGCACGTTCCGTATAGTTCAAGCGGGGCGCTCGTTCCGTTTAATCGGCCGGCGTGGTCTGCGCTGCGCGTTCGCCCCGTCGATCCCGTATTCCCGAGTGTGAAGGAACGCCGTGGCCGCAACCGCCCGCACGCCCCGCGAGACCGTCGAACTGCTGCTGCGCACCACCGTCGAGGGCAGCCGCGACGACATCGCCGACCTCTACGACCCGGAGGTGGTGATCGAGCTGCCGTTCACGCCGGACGGCATGCCGAATGTGATGAAGGGCCGCGAGAACATGCGCACACGGATGCGTGCCGCGGCGGGCATGTTCGGCTTTGAAACTGTGCGCGACGTGACCCTGCACGAGACCGCGGACCCCGAGGTGATCATCGCCGAATACCGGATTCAGGGCACTGTCACGGCGACCTCGGCGCCGTTCACCCTCTCGTACATCACCGTCACGCGCGTGGTCGACGGGCTCATCGTCTCCAGCCGCGACTACGGCAATCCGCTGGAGGTGGCCAAGCTGCTGCCAGAGGGCATACCCGGCGGCGCGGCGGAGTAAGAAGGAGTAAGGGCTCGCCGAAACGGCGCCGTGCCGGGCATCGTCGATTACTGACGTGCCCGGCACTTCGCGTCGCTCAGGCCAGCATCGGCTGCAGCGCGCCCTCGTGCACCAGCAGCTGCTGCTTGCGCTCGACGCCGCCGGCGTAGCCGCGCATGCCGCCGTCCGCGCCGATCACCCGGTGGCACGGCCGCACGATCAGCAGCGGATTGGCGCCGATCGCCGCGCCCACCGCCTGGATCCGGTCCCGCGGGACGCCGAGCTGCCCGGCGAGCTTTCCGTAGGTCGTCGTCGAGCCGTACGGAATGCCGTCCACCGCCTGCCAGACCCGCTGCTGGAACTCGGTGCCGGTCGGCGTGAACTCGATGTCGAAGCCGCGTGACGCCCCGGCGAAATAGGCCTCGAACTGCCGCGCGATCCCGGCGAACGCCTCGTCGTCGCGCTGCCACTGCGGTCGACTGCTCCGGTCCGGCGGCCGCGGGGCGTTGCGCTGCCCCGGCATCGACACCGAGCTGAGCGCCACGCCGCCGGGCGCCGTCGCCGACCGCTCGCCCGCCAGCAGCAGATCGCCGAGCGGGCTTCCGATCGTCGTATAAACAGTCATCGTCCTGGTTCCTTCCGCTTCGATCGCCGATCTCCCGACGCTCTCCACTATGCGCCGCAACGCTCCGTCTGCCTGGCGGGTTTCGGACATGGTCGCGGTCGGCCGGCGCCGCCGGGGGCTCCCGATGCTGAGCATTCCTCCGGTAATATGGATCTGCCCGCAACGCCGCTTACCGGGCCGTGAGGATGAGTGTCAGTGAGTCAGCAGTCCGGCGGGTTCTGGGCAACTACCTTCTCCTCGCTCAAGGTGCCGAACTACCGCCTCTACTTCACCGGGCAGTCGATATCGATGGTCGGCACCTGGATGCAGATGACGGCGCAGTCCTGGCTGGTCCTCACGCTCACCCGCTCGAGCACCGACCTGGGCCTGGTGGTGGCGCTGCAGACGCTGCCGGTGCTGCTGTTCGGCCCGTACGGCGGGGTGATCGCGGACCGGTCCGACAAGCGGCGGCTGATGATCGTGCTGCAGGCGGCGATGGGCTTGCAGGCGCTCGCGCTCGGCCTGCTCACGGTGTTCGGCGCGGTCCGGTTCTGGCACGTCTGCCTGCTCGCGGTGGTGCTCGGCCTCAACAACGCGTTCGAGAACTCGGCCCGGCAGTCGTTCGTGCGCGAGATGGTCGGCCGGGACGAGCTTCGCAACGCGATCACGCTCAACTCGGTGACGGTCAACGCCGCCCGCGCGGTCGGGCCGGGCATCGGCGGCGTTCTGATCGCGGTGGTCGGCGTCGGGATCTGCTTCATCCTCAACGCGGCCAGCTTCGTCGCCGTCGTCACGTCCCTGGTGGTCATGGACCGCGCCGCGCTGCGGCCGAGCCGGCCCGCGCCGCGGGCGAAGGGCCAGTTGCGCGAGGGGCTGCGCTACGCCGCCGGGGTGCCGTCGATCGCCGTGCCGCTGGCGATGATGGGCGTGGTCGGGATGCTCGCGTACGAGTTCCAGGTCTCGCTGCCGGTGCTGGTCACCCGGACGTTCCACGGCGGCTCCGAGTCCTACGGCTTCATGACCGCCGCGATGGGCGTCGGCGCGGTGGTCGGCGGCCTGTTCACCGCCGCGCGCGGCCGCACCGGCGTGCGGCCGATGATCCTGGCCTCGACCGGCTTCGGGCTCACGATCCTGGTCTGCGCCTACTCGCCGTTCTTCGGCCTGGCCTGCGCCGTGCTGCTGTTCGCCGGCTGGGCGTCCGTGTCCTTCATCGCGATCGGCAACTCGACGATCCAACTCGCCGCGCGTCCCGACATGCGGGGGCGCGCGATCGCGCTGTGGCAGGTCGCGTTCCAGGGCACCACGCCGATCGGCGGGCCGCTGATCGGCTGGATCATCGCCCGGTCCGACCCCCGCGTCGGGCTCTCCGTGGGCGGGATCTCGTGCCTGGTAGCGGCGATCGGGGCGTATGTGTACGCGGGGCGGCGCAAGCCTGAGCGGCTGGAGCGGCGGCCGGTGGACCCGGCGACGTTCGCCGAGAACAGCGAGACCGAGCCGGGGGCGGACGTTCCGGCGGTGGTTCCGGGCAGTCAAGGGTAGGCGCGGGGCCTGGCCTGGCCTGGCCTCGGCCGCGGCCCCGGTCAGGGCGTCACGCCGAACGTGATCCGGTAGTCGCACTCGCCGGAGCAGGTGAACGTGCTCGTCGCGTCGTCGTCCGAATACGAGTACGCATACGGCTCGGCGGTCTTGAACACCGCCGCGTAGTCCACCGGCCACTGGGTCGGGTCGCAGGCCGCGCGGCTGGCCCACTGGCCGCGGCAGCAGTACTGGTCGGTGCCGAACACGCCGCAGGGCGACTCGCAGCCCGCGCCGCCGTCCACCACCAGCGCGGCCGGGCACTGCACCGGCTTGGTGCACCCGGCCGCGATGCAGCCGATCGGGCTGACAGGGTCGGTCGTGCCGCCGGAGGCGATGTTGATGTACATCGGGAGGTTCGATCCATCGACCATGGACACGTCGTAGAAGTCGAGGCCGTCCCAGGCGTTGAGGTTGAACTCGGCCAGGGTGGCGGGGATCTGCCCGTAACCGGTGCACTGGAACTGGCCGCCACAGTCGCCTGTGGCGCAACTCCCGGTGCCCGCGGAGTCGAACGAGCAGCCCGTGCGGCCCCAGAACCGGCCGTTCCAGTGGTCCGGCACCGAGATCGTCACGCTCTGGCCAGCTGGCAGTACCCAGCCGGTGGTCGCGAGGGCCGGCTCCGCGGTCTGCTCGAAGCCGGCGACCCAAACGGTCTGCCGGACGTCGTTGACGAAGGTGACGGTGCACCAGCCGGCCGCAACCGCCGGTGCGGCGCCGGTGTCGGCGGCGGTCGGGGACGCGTTCGCCGAGGAGGGCGAGGGCGACGCGCTCGGCGACGGCGATGCGGACGGCGAGGCCGAGGCCGACGCGGAAGCCGCGGCGCCGAGCGCGATCCCGTGGTTCCGCGCCGCGGCGCTGTTGCCCGCGTCAGACGCGGCGCTCGAGGACGGGCCGGGGGAGAGCCCGATCACCGCCGCGGCCGCGATGAGGAACGCTGCCAGCGCGCCGCCGCCGATCCACCAGCCGCGGCGCGTGCTCCGGCGTCGTCGTCCCATGGCGCCTCTCCCTGCGTTTGTCGGTTGCATCGGTTCCAGCTGCTTATGTCTGCTTCGCTCAGCGGAGCGGGATCCGCCCGTGATCCCGCTCCGCCTCGGGGACTTGCCGGAACCGGCCCGGATAACGGAAATTTGGTGGGCCCGCGCGGGCGGTCCGCGCCGGGCCCGCCGGGAAAACCGTTATCGGCGCAGCGAGCGGAGGGTCAGCGGGAGACGAGAGGTTGTCCACGCGAGTTCTCGAACGGGAAGTGACCGATGCGAGCCATCCCCCGGCCGGGCCCGGATCCGAAGCTGGTGGCCTCGGCCCGAAGCGGCGATCCGCAGGCTCTCGACGCCCTGATCGCCCTTTCGCTGCCGCTCGTCTACAACATCGCCGGCCGCGCGCTGCGCGGCCACGTGGATGTCGACGACGTGGTGCAGGAGACCATGCTGCGGGTCGTGCGTAGCCTGGCCGATCTGCGCGAGCCGGACGCGTATCGCTCCTGGCTCGCCTCGATCACCATCCATCAGGTGCGCGACGCGATGGCCGAGCGCCGGACCGCGAAGGTGCGCAGCGAGCCGCTCGACGAGACGAACGAGGCGGCCGATCCGGCCGGAGACTTCGCGGACGTCACGATCCTGCGGCTCGGCCTGACCGACCAGCGCCGGGACGTGGCCGAGGCGACCCGGTGGCTGGACGAGGACGACCGGGAACTGCTCTCGCTGTGGTGGATGGAGGAGAGCGGCGAGCTTGAGCGGGTGGATCTGGCCGGCGCGCTCGGCGTGACGCCGCCGCACGCCGCGGTGCGGGTCCAGCGGATGAAGGAGCGCCTTGACATAGCCCGCGCGGTGGTGCTGGCGCTGCACCGCAGCCCGCGCTGCGAGTCGCTGCGGGAGCTGGCCCGCACCTGGGACGGTGTGCCGAATCCGTTGTGGCGCAAGCGGATCGCGCGCCATGTGCGGGAGTGCGGCAGGTGCGGCGGGCGAACCAGGGACCTGGTTCCGGTGGCCCGGCTGCTGCAGGGCATGCCGTTGCTCCCGGTGCCGGTCAGCTATGGCAGCAGCCTGGTTCCGGCGCTGCACGCGGCGATCCGGGCGGGAGCGGGGCCGGCCGCCGCTGCCGGTGGCGCCGCCGGGACCGGCGCCGGTACCGGGACGGCGACTGCGTCCGCGGCGGCCAGGACCGCCCGCAACGGGAACAGGATCCTGCGACTGCTGCACCTCGGCGGCTCGTCCTCGTCGATCGTCACCCCGGCGGTCGCCGTCGGGACCGCCGCCGTGCTGGTCGCCGGAATCGCCGTTGCCGTGCACAAGAACCCGGTCACGCCGACCGCGGCCGCCGCGCCGCAGACGAGCGCCGCGATCAGCGCCTTGGCGTCCGCGACGCCGTCGGCAAGCGCGAGCCCCAGCCCGAGCGCCAGTCCAAGCCCCAGCCCCAGCCCGTCGACCGCCTCCGCGGCGCCGCCGGCCGCGGCCGCGCCGTCCTCGAAGAAGGGCGTCGGCGTCTGGAGCTTCGACGGCGCGAGCGACGCGCTCCAGCAGTCCACGGCTACCTGGTACTACGACTGGGCGACGACCGACGACGGCATTTCCGCGCCCGGCGCGCAGTTCGTGCCGATGATCCACAGCGCCTCCGACGCGAACTCCGCGGAACTGGCGCAGGCGCAGAGCACCGGCAGCCCGGACCTGCTGACGTTCAACGAGCCCGACATGTCCTCGCAGGCGAACATGACGGTCAGCCAGGCGCTCGGCCTCTGGCCGCAGCTCGAGTCGACCGGCCAGGCACTCGGCGCCCCGGCCGTGGCGACCGGCGCGGCGACTCCGGGCGGCTGGCTGGACCAGTTCATGTCCGGCGCCAAGGCGGACGGATACCGGGTCGACTTCATCCCGCTACACTGGTACGGCGGCGACTTCGACACGGCCGATGCAGTGAGCCAGCTCGAGTCGTACATCCAGTCGGTCTACGACCGGTACGGCCTGCCGGTCTGGCTGACCGAGTTCGCGCTGATCGACTTCACCAGCAGCGGCGCGCAATACCCGACCGATGCTCAACAGGCCGCCTTCGTGACGGCAGCGATCCAAATGCTCGACAGCCTGCCTTACGTGCAGAAGTACGCCTGGTTCGGTCTGGAGTCGAGCAGCAGTAGTCCGACCGGACTATTCACCGAAGGCCCATCAGTTACTCCGGAAGGACAGGCCTTCGAGGCGGCCCAATAGGAAATAGGCTGCACTCATGGCTGACCAGACGTGCCAGGTCTGTGGGCGCCCGCTGCCGCGGCGGCCCGGCGGTCGGCCGGGGCGGGCCTCGGTCTACTGCTCGGCGGCCTGTCGGCAGCGGGCCTATCGCTCGCGCGGCGGGCCGACGCAGGGCGAAGCTGCGGTCGGCCTGATCGCGGAGATCGAGAAGCAGGTGCGTGGGCTCGAACCGCAGCTGCCGGGGAAGTTCTACACGGAGGTGACCGAGCTTTCCGGCTCGGTCGGGCGGCTGCGCAGGATCGCTCGGCTCGCGCGGGACGTGGCGCAGACGGCGCCGGTGGCGGCTGATGGGGAAGCTCCGCAAAGCGTCACGCGGGAGGGCGTGACGGATTCGGCGTCGGTGCGGGAGCTGGACGAGTGGTCGTTCGCGTCGCTGGTCGAGACGCACCGGCGGGAGTTGCAGGTGCACTGCTACCGGATGGTTGGCTCCTACGACGACGCGGAGGAGCTGGTTCAAGACACGTTCCTGCGTGCCTGGCGCACGAGGGACGGCTTCGAGGGCCGCTCCAGTGTGCGTACGTGGCTGTACCGGATCGCGACCAACGCCTGCATCGACTTCCAGCGCCGCAGCCGTCGCGCGCCGCAGCGGTACCAGCCGATCCCGGGCATGGAGCACGGTGCCGTCGATCAGCCGCCTGTGCAGGTCGCGTGGCTTCAGCCGTACCCTGACGAGCTGCTGGACGAAATCGCCTCGCCGGCCCCGCACCCGGACGCGCAGGCGGTGTCCCGCGAGACGATCGAGCTGGTGTTCCTGGCCGCGATCCAGCATCTGCCGGCCCGTCAGCGCGCCGTGCTGATCCTGCGGGACGTGCTCGGCTGGTCTGCTGCCGAGACGGCGGCCCTGCTGGAGACGAGCGTCGCCTCGGTGAACAGCGCGCTGCAGCGGGCGAAGCCGACGCTGCGCGCGCACCTGCCGGAGGCCCGCGCGCAGTGGAAGGCGCCGGAGCAGGTCAGTGCACAGGAGCGGGAGGTGCTGGACAAGTACATGGCCGTGTCCGCCGCACCGACGGTCGACGCGGCCGCCATCGAGGAGCTGCTGCGCGAGGACGTGCGCCTGACGATGCCGCCGAACCCGTTCTGGTTCGTCGGCCGGGAGGCGATGCTGCGTTTCGTCATGGCGTCGCTCGATCCCGCCTCGCCGGTCTACTTCGGGCAGTGGCGGCACCTGGAGACCCGGGCCAACCGGATGCCCGCAGTGGCCGGGTACGTGAAGCGGCCGGGGACCGAGATCTACCGCGCGCAGATGCTGGACGTGCTGCGGATCGAGGAGGGCCGGATCGCGGAGATCACCACGTTCGAGCCGCACTTATTCGCCGCGTTCGGGTTGCCGATGACTCTGTAGGTGCACGGGCGCCGGCGTGGCCGAGTGACCGATGAGTTTTCCGCACCGCTGCGTCAGTACAGCCGACCATCGCGCGGCGCACACGCACCGCGAAGAGTTAACCCGGCCAACCCGGCAACAAGGAGTCTCATCATGCTGCTGCAGGACAAGAACGCGATCATCTACGGCGCCGGCGGGTCGATCGGATCGGCGGTCGCCAAGAACTTCGCCCGCGAGGGCGCGCGGCTGTTCCTGGTCGGCCGCACCCGTTCGCTCCTGGACGCGGTCGCCACGGATATCGCCGCGGCGGGCGGTAAGGCAGAAGTCGCCGTCTTTGACGCGTTGGATGAGGAGGCCGTGGACGAGCACGCGCGGTCCGTGGACGCGGCCGGCGGCATCGATGTTTCACTCAATCTGACCAGCGGAGGCGACGTCCAAGGCGTGCCGCTGATCGACATGCAGGTCGCCGACCTCGTCCGTCCGGTGACCAATCGGGTGACCACCAACTTCATCACCGCCCGTGCAGCGGGCCGCCACATGGTGGAACGCGGCCGCGGCGTCATCCTTGCCCTGAACAGCGGCTCGGCGCACGGCAGCCCGATGATGGGCGGCACCGGCCTGGCGGACGCGGCCCTCGACGTGCTGGTGCGCAACCTGGCCATGGAGCTCGGCCCGCGCGGCGTGCGCGTCCTCGGCATCTGGACGGCCGGCCTGCCGGAGACGCTCTCTGCGGAGAAGATCGCGACGGTCAGCAAGGCTCCGGCGATGGACGACGCCGCGTTCCAGGGCCTCCTGCACCAGCTCGACCAGATGCGGATGACCCGGCGCTCGCCCCGCCTGGCCGAGGTCGCCGCGACGGCCGCGTTCCTGGCCTCCGACCACGCCGCCGCGATCACCGGCACCTTCGTCAACGCCACCAGCGGGATCTTCGCCTCCTGATCGAGGTCCGGCTGCCGTGCGGCCGAGCACCAGTGCGCGTTCTGGGACGCAGCGGGCTGATCGCCTCCACCCGCCGTTACACCCAGCGCCTACATCCTTGGGTCCACCCCGACCTGTGGAGCCAACCCACAGAGTGAGGACCGCAGCCCCTGCGCCGCCTAGTTTCGACTGTGGCGGCGATGACCAGGAGCTCATCGCCCGGTCATTCGGAGGGGGCAGTGGACATCGACAACGGCGGCGAGAACTTCTCGCACCCGTTCGCCTATGGGTGCTGAGCGGCAGGCGCACTCAGAGCGGGGAATCGGGGGTCGAGGGTCGTGCCGGGCGCACGGCCCTCGAGCCGTTCACCCGGAGCGGGCGGCTCGGCTGCCGGTCCCGGCGGCGGATCTGGCAGTATCCCCCTCATGGATCAGAGCGAAGTACGCGCAGCAGTCGTCGACCGTTGGACCGGGCAGGTCATGCCGAGCCTGGCCGCGCTGGTCGAGATCCCCGCCCTCTCGCCGGGCTTCGACGCGGACTGGGCCGCGCACGGCCATCTGCGCGCGGCCGTCGACCACGTCCGGGCCTGGATCGCGGCGCGCGGCCTGCCGGGGGCGCGGTTCGAGGTGGTCGAGCTGGAGGGCTGCTCGCCGCTGCTGCTCGCCGACGTGCCCGCGACGCCCGGCGCCGCCGATAAGGGCACTGTGATCCTCTACGGCCACCTGGACAAGCAGCCGCCGGTCGGCGGATGGTCCGAGGGCCTCGGCCCGTGGAAGGCCGTGGTCCGCGACGGCCGGCTCTACGGGCGCGGCGCGGTGGACGACGGGTACTCGGGCTACGCCGCGACGACTGCACTTGAGGCCGTGAACGCGGCCGGCGGAGAGCACGCGCGTGCGGTCCTGCTGCTGGAGACCGGCGAGGAGTCCGGCAGCTCCGACCTGCCGGCGTACATGGAGCACCTGGCCGGGCAGCTCGGCGACGTAACCCTTGTGGTGTGCCTCGACGCCGGCGGCGGCGACTACGAGCGGCTGTGGCTGACCCAGAGCCTGCGCGGCGTGGTGCAGGCGACGGTGACCGTGCGGGTCCTCGAGAAGGCCCAGCACTCGGGCCTGGCCAGCGGGATCGTGCCGAGCTCGTTCCGGATCATGCGTCAGCTGCTCGACCGGCTCGAGGACGCGGCCACCGGCGAGATCAGGATCGCCGAGATGAACGTGCCGATCCCGGACGCCGCCCGGGCCGCGGCCGAGCAGCTGGTCGCGTTCGGCCTCGGTCCCGTGATGCTGGACTACCCGCTGGTCGCCGGCATGCGGCCGGCCGACGACGACGAGATCGAGCTGCTGCTGAACAACACGTGGCGGCCGACCCTCTCGGTGATCGGCGGCTCCGGCCTGCCCGAGCCGGCCGACGCCGGGAACGTGCTGCGCACGGCGACCACGCTCAAGCTGAGCTTCCGCACCCCGCCGACGGCCGACGGGCCGGCCGCGCTCGACGCGCTGGAGAAGGCGCTGACCACCGATGTGCCCTACGGCGCACAGGTCGAGATCACCGAGAACCTGGCGATGAACGGCTGGAGCGCGCCGGTGCCGGCCCCGTGGCTGGCCGCCGCGCTGGGCCGGATCGGCGACGAGGTGTTCGGCAACGAGCTCGGCAACATGGGCATGGGCGGCTCGATCCCGTTCATGGAGCTGCTGGGCCGGCTCTATCCGCAGGCGCAGTTCGTGGTCACCGGCGCGCTGGGTACGGACTCGAACATGCACGTGCCGGACGAGTGGCTGCACATCGGGTTCGCGCAGCAGGTCACCGAGGCGATCGCGCACATCCTGGACGCGCACGCGCGCGGCTGAGCGGCCGTCAGACGGACAAGTCCGTCTCGGTGCTCCCGGTGCCCACGTCGCCGGCGACGAACCGGGCCGCGCCGAGGCCGACCACCGCGACCACGTAGGCCAGGAAGCCGGCCGCCGCGACCGGCAGCGAGGGCGCCTGGCCCGGCGCCACCTGCTGCCACAGCGAATCGCCGAGCGCGGTCGGGCTGTACTCGGACACGTCGGCGTCGGCGATGGCCATGATCACCGGGATGACGAGGTAGAGCGCGAAGACGCCGGTGACGGCCCTGGCCGGGGTGCGCAGCAGCGCGGCCAGCCCGAACCCGATCAGCCCCCAGCCGGCCATGGTGACCGTGCCGGCGGCCAGCTGCCGCAGCGCCGTGGCATCGAGGCCGGTCCGCAGTCCGCGGCCGGCCAGGTCGTGCTCCCCGGCCAGATAGCTGACGGCGACGATCATCAGGGTGCAGCCGACCAGGATCGCCGCGTCGGCGGCCAGCTTCGCCGCGAACAGCCGGCCGCGGGCCGGCTGCACCGACAGCGAGCTGCGGATGGAGCCGCTGGAGTACTCGCTGCTCAGCGTGTGCGCCCCGAAGATCCCGGCGACCAGCTGGCCGAACGGCAGGCCGGAGAGGCAGTACGCGGCGATGTCGAACCCGCCGGGCTGCTCGGACTGGCCGCGCTCGGCCCAGGCGAGCCACAGGTCGAGTCCGAGTGCGACGACGACCACCGCGACCAGCAGGTAGCGGGTCGAGCGCAGGGTCCTGATCTTGGTCCACTCGGACCGGACGGTGTGCACGAGCGGCGGCCGTCCCGCCATCGTCGACTGCATCGGTCCTCCGCGATCAAGTGCCGGTGCAGGCGATCCTACAAATCCCGCCGATACCGCGGTGGCGCGGCAACATGGCGCGATGTGGCGCGGACCGCGGAAAGCGTGTCGGACGGCTAAATGTAAGATAACGAATACGCAACTCCGGCGAACTGCGGGCGGCCGGGAGCCGTGCAGCGCACGTGGATTGCGACATCCGAAACAAGTGGATCGACGCGCATTTCGCGGCTTCGGACAGGAGAGCACGAATGCATATCGAGCGCAGGCTCAGCGATCTGGGCCTGGAACTGCCGGCTCCGATGAAGCCGCCGCCACACACCGAGCTGCCCTTCCCCTGGGTCCGGCTCTGGAACGGCCGCGCCTTCGTCTCAGGGCACGGACCGCTACAGCGGGATGGCTCGCTGACCGCGGTGCGCGGCAAGGTCGGCGCCGAGGTGACCGAGCAGCAGGCGTACGAGGCGGCCCGCTTCGCCGCCCTCGCCGTGCTCGGCAGCCTGCGCGGGGCGCTCGGCGACCTCGACCGGCTCACCGCTTGGCTGCGGGTGTTCGGCATGGTCAACACCGCACCCGGCTTCACCGCGACGACGGCGGTGGTCAACGGCTTCTCGGACCTGGTCCTCGAGCTGTGGGGCCCGCTGGCCGGCAGCCACGCGCGCTGCGCGGTCGGCGTGGCCGAGCTGCCGTTCGGCATCCCGGTCGCGATCGAGGCCGAGGTCGCCTTCGAGTGACCCGGGCAGATGTGTCAGGTACCCGAGTTGCTGAGGCGACCGTCCGTCTCGGCCGCGGACTCGGTGCGTGAACCGCCGCCGCCATGGAGGAACCGGTTGCGCGCCTCCATGATGCTCGGAACGGTGCCGAGGATCGCGGCGATGGCGAAGAAGAGCGTGGAGATGGCCAGCGGATCGTGCCGGACGGTCCACACGGCGATTCCCATGACGGTCAGCAGCATGGCGCCGAGGATGAACCAGCGTCTTCCGCTGCTGTCGTAGATCGCTCGCAGTGTCGTGGCCCTCAGGCGCACGGCTTTGTGCGAGTCGCCCTGGGGAGTTGTCGATGCCATACCTGCCAATGCACCAGATCATCGGGCTGAGGCATATGGACTGTGGCGACCATTGTTCCGCCCCGGCTTTGGCCTGTGCCCACTCATGTGTACGCATGGACACGCGGACCGGCCGCCTGACCCGGCCGTCGGCAGATCTTACGATTTCCGGGCACTCGCCGCCGCGGCCCGTCCCGCACCCGCCGAGCCGATACGCTACGGCACGGCCGCCGACGGGCCAACGGCCGTCGAGCTCCGGGACCGCCGCGAGAGCGAGTTGTGGCACTGTTTCCCGCGCCTTCCGCTCGGCGTCGCCGGCCGTTTCCGCGGCCGCGATCGACTGTCCGGCCGCGCGGCTCCGGTTTTTCCGCGCGCCGCCCGTAGCATCCGCACTGCGGCGAACCACCGAGAGGCGCACTACCGATGTCCGTCGAGCTGCCCAGGCCCGCGATCAACCGGCGCAGGTTCCTGCAACTGGCCGGAGGCACCGCGGCCGCGTCCGCGCTCGCCGCGAGCATCGCCCGTGCCTCCGGGATACCGGCCGACCGGCGCACCGGGACCCTCGAGGACGTCGAGCACATCGTGGTGCTGATGCAGGAGAACCGCTCGTTCGACCACTACTTCGGCACGCTCGCCGGCGTGCGCGGCTTCGGCGACCCGCGCCCGGTCGGCCTGCCCTCCGGGAAGCCGGTCTGGCACCAGCCCTTCGGCGACGGCGAGATCGTGCCGTTCCGCCCCGACGCGCCGGACCTCGGCCTGCAGTTCTTCGAGAACCTGCTGCACGACTGGGACACGACGCATCAGGCCTGGAACAACGGACACAACGACATGTGGCCGAACGTCAAGGGCGTCCCGACCATGGCGCACATGAACCGCCAGGACATCCCGTTCTACTACGCGCTGGCCGACGCGTTCACCATCTGCGACGCCTATCACTGTTCCCTGATGACCTGCACCGACCCCAACCGCTACTACATGTGGACCGGCTACACCGGCAACGACGGCAAGGGCGGCGGTCCGGTGCTGGACAACGCGGCGGCCGGATACTCCTGGGCCACCTACCCGGAGCGGCTGCAGGAGGCCGAGATCTCCTGGCGGATCTACCAGGACGCCGGCGAGGGCCTGGACGGCGACAACAACTGGGGCTGGCCGACCCAGGAGCCCTACATCGGCAACTTCGGCGACACCGCGCTGCTGTTCTTCGAGAACTACCGCGCCGCGGCCCCCGGCGAGCCGCTGTTCGACAAAGCACGAATAGGCACCGAGGTGCGCGACGGCGGGACCTACTTCGACCTGCTGCGCACCGACGTGGTCGGCGGCCGGCTCCCGCAGGTCTCCTGGGTGGTGGCGCCGGAGGCGTTCTGCGAGCACCCGAACTGGCCGGCCAACTACGGGGCCTGGTACACCTCGCAGGTGCTCGACGCGCTGACCGCCGACCCGGACACCTGGAGCAAGACAGTCCTTTTCATCACCTTCGACGAGAACGGCGGCTTCTTCGACCACGGCGTCGCGCCGGTCCCGCCGCGCACCCCCGCGCACGGCGCCTCGACCGTCGACTACGCCGACGAGCTGTTCGCCGGGGACAAGAACTTCACCCCCGGCCCCTTCGGGCTCGGGCCGCGGCTGCCGATGCTGGTGGTCTCGCCGTGGAGCGCCGGCGGCTGGGTCGACTCCGAGGTCTTCGACCACACCTCGATCCTCCGGTTCATCGAGCAGCGGTTCGGGGTGGGCGAGCCGAACATCTCGGCCTGGCGCCGGACCGTCTGCGGCGACCTGACCGGGGCCTTCGACTTCGCCGGCAAGGGCAGCGCAACGCAGGGCGCTGCAGTACCGCCGCTGCCGAGCACCAGCTCGTACGCTCCGCCGGACATGGACCGGCACGCGGACTTCGTCGCGAAGCCGCCGCCGGACGCGGCGCTGCCGGTGCAGGAGCCCGGCCTGCGCCGCGCCCGTCCGCTGCCCTACGACCTGGCCGCCGACGGCGCGCTGGACCCGGACGCAGGCGTGTTCGAGATCGACTTCGCCAGCCTCGGCACGGCCGGAGCCGTGTTCCACGTGATCTCCTCGACCGATCCGGACGGCCCGTGGGACTACACCGTCGGTCCGAGCCTCGCGCTGACCGGCACCTGGAGCCTTTCGGCTGCCGGCGCGGCCTCGGCGGCGTACGACTACTCGGTCTACGGGCCGAACGGCTTCCTGCGGCGGTTCACCGGAACCGCCGGTGACGGCGCCTCAGGGCTCGAAGTGAGCGTCCGGCACGCGGGCGCCGCCGGTGCGGTGGAGCTGACCCTCGCCAACAGCGGAGGCAGCACGCTGAGCGTCTCCGTCTCGGACTCCTACCGCGGCGCGGCCGGTCAGTCGCAAAGCGCTGCGACGTACGTGCTCGCGTCCGGCGGCAGCGTCGTGCACACCGCCGACACCAGGCCGGCCAACGGCTGGTACGACCTCGAGGTCACCGCCGAGGTCGACTCCGGCTACCTGCGCCGGCTGGCCGGCCACGTCGAGAACGGCCAGCCCAGCTCGAGCGATCCGGCGATCATCACCGGTTGATGTGCCGGGGCCCGGCGGTCAGTCCGGAGGCCCCTGATCCCGGCCGGCCTGGAAGCGGGCCGCCGCCGCGTAGTAGGCGATCCAGTCCTGGTGCAGCTGCTGGAACCCGGCCTCGGCCGTCTTCAGGTCGCCCTGCCAGCGCAGCAGCGTCGCCCTGATGTAGTTGCGGCGCTCCTCGGGCAGGCCGGGCCGGTCGAGCGAGGCGAAGTCCTCCCGCGCCGCCGGGCCGCCGCGGCCCTGGTCGATCAGCAGGGCGAGCATCACCAGGGCCTGATCCGTCCGGTCGGGCGCGCCGAGAACGGCGGCTCTCCGGTATGCCGGGTAGGCGCCGTCGAGGTCGCCGGACTCGAACCGGATGTCGCCGAGCAGGGCCGCGGCCCGCCCGGCCCACGCCGCCGGCCCCGACTCGGCGACCTCGATCAGCACCTCCTGCGCCGTGTCGGTCCGGCCGTCGAAGTACAGCATCTGCGCGAGGTGGCACTGAGCGCGCGCCGCAGCGTCCCGGCTCTCGGCCGTGGCCGCGTGCAGATAGGCCGCGCGGGCCGCCGCCGCGTCCGCGAAGCGGTCCTCGCCACCCCCGGCCTCCTCGATAGGCGTGACCCACGCGCCTGGTCCGGTCACCGCTGAGTCCTCCCCGGTTGGCGTCGACGGCTCGGCCTCGCCGCCGGACCGCCTGCCTCAGTCTGTGCTGCCTATCAGTGTGCAGCGCCGGGGATTCCGCGTCACGGCCGGGTCGCGTCCGCCTGGATGAGCGGCGCGATCGTCGCGCAGGCCGCGATCACCCGTTCGACCTGCTGGTCGGTCAGCTCGCAGTGCGCGGTCAGCCGGAGCAGGGCGCGGTTGCGCGGCGTGGTCGGCGGCCGGAAGGCCGCGCCGAGGACGCCCTGCTCGTCGAGGCGCGCCTGCATCTCGGACAGGTTCAGGTCGGTTCCGGCGTGCAGCGGCAGGATTGGGCCATATGGCCCAGATGGCCTATGCAGCCCACACGTTGCGCGCAGGCCCTCACGCAGCTTGAAACACACCTCCGACAGCCGCCCACGTCGCGCCTCGTCGGTGGTGATGATGCGCAGCGCCGCGGCCAGCCCGGCGATGTCGTGCGGCGGCGGGCCCGAGCTCGTGATCGCGCCCAGCGAGTGGAGCGACAGGCAGTCGGCGAACGGGCGCGAGCACGCGACCAGCCCGGCGCGCCCGGCGAAGGCCTTGGCCAGGCTCGCGGTGCGGAAGGCGACCCGGTCGGCCAGCCGCGCCTGCACGGCCAGGCCGTTGCCACGCGGGCCGAGGACGCCGAGCGCGTGCGACTCGTCGGCCACCAGCGTCGCGCCGAACTCGTCACAGGCCTCGACGATTCCGGCCAGCGGCGCGGTGTCGCCGGTGATGCCGTAGAGCGTGTCGATGCACACGACGCCCGGGCCGTGCTGCGCCAGCAGCCGCCGCAGGTGCTCGACGTCGTTGTGCGCGAATGGGTGCAGCTGCGCGGTGGTGCCGCGGGTCCCGGCCCACAGCGACGTGTTCGCCAGCGTGTCCGGATAGACCGGGCAGCCCGAGGCCTCCGGCCCGAGCAGGGCGCCGAGCAGCCCGACGTTGGCGTCCCAGCCGGACTGGCAGGCCACGATGGCCGGCGCCTCGAGGAACGCGGCCAGCTCCAGCTCGAACCGGCGCCGCAGATCCTCGCCGGGCGCGAACACGCCGCGCGCCGCCGGCTCGGCGCCGTGCTCCCGCAGGGCCCTGCTGCGTGCCGCGACCACCTCGGGGTGTCCGGCCAGGGCGAGGTAGTCCTCGCCGGTCATCCGCACGTCGTCGGGCCGGGGCGCCGGGCGGTCGCCGGCGGTCAGCGGGGCCCGGCGGGGCGGCTGCGGCTCTCGGGCCGCCGGAACCGCGCTCGGCGGGGCATACGGCTCCGGACGGGCCACGACCTTTCGGGGCATCGGCGATCAGCGCCTTTCCTTAATGTCAGCCCTCTCATCTGTGGGCCGGGACTCTGTTCGATCGGATGGGCACTATAAGAGCCGGGCCCGGCAAATCCATCATTCAGTGCGTTATGTAATAGGAGCTGACAAAGTACGCGTCACGGCCCTGTCATGAGCGTGCCGAGTCAGCGTACGTCGACGTACGCGCGGGCCCGGGCGAGCAGCGCGGCCGGTTCCGCGCCCGGATCCGGCGCCAGGCCCGGCAGCAGGCACAGCCACAGGTCGGTCAGACGCTGCTCGATCAGCCGTCGCCCGTCCAGCGCGTCCGAGACCGTATGGGTGCCGAAGAAGGAGCAGACCAGGACGCCCGCCGCGGCCCGCGGATCGACCCGCGCGGCGACGCTGCCGTCCGCCTGCGCCGCCTCGAGCAGGCCGGTTAGCTTGTCGATCCAGCCGGTGAACGGCGGCGGCAGCGGTACGCCGATCGTGCGCCGCTCCAGCCAGAGCCGGCCGCCGGCGCGCACGATGATGTCGTCCCGGAACGCGGCGGCCACCGCGTAGCTCAAGTTCACGATCCGGTCGAGCGCGCAGTCGGCCGCACTCTGCTCGGCCTGGCCGATCAGCGCAGGCCAGGACGCGAAGTGCTGCTCGATCACCGCGCGGGCCAGATGCTGCTTACCGGCGTAGTGGAAGTAGACCGCCCCGCTGGTCAGGCCGGACCGGCGGCTGATCGCGCTGATGCTGGTGCCGGTGTAGCCGCGCTCGTCGAACAGCTCGGCCGCGGCCAGCAGCAGGGCCCACCGGGTCGCGTCAGCCCCTTCTCGCATGGCCCGTCCCGATGTCGCGCCGGCCGTCCCGGCGATCTTAACAGGCTGGCACCCAGAGCTTGGGTCGGCGCGGGGCCCGGCGAGGTGCGGGCCGGACGCGTCGGCGTTGTGATGTAAAAGTGAACACATGGAGTGCGGCGCCGGACGCGGCCCTTCCATCGGACCCCCCGCCGGCCTCTTCACCAGCGTCGCCGGCCTCGTCGGCAGCTGCGCCGCTCGCCTGGTCGTCCACCCTGCCGAAGGAGCTCGTGCACCGCGTGTCGCCCGCCGAAGTGCTGCTCACCGACGTGCGCCCGGCCGGCGAGCACGCTTTCGCGGCGGCCGCCTTCTGGCCGCGCTCGCACCCGACCTTCGACCGGGCGGGTGACGGCCGGCACGATCCGCTCATGGTCGCGGAGACCATGCGCCAGCTGGGGATCTGCATTCCGCTGCGGTTCTACCGGGTCGCCCCGGACGCCCGCTTCATCATCGAAGAGCTCAACTTCGGGCTCGACCCCGGCGCCGAGCCGCGGGCCCGCCACGGCGGCTCGCAGATCGCCTGCGAGGTGCTGGCCGACCGCATCCGGCCAGCCGGCCGGACCCCGCCCCGCAGCCTGCGCCTGACCGCGGCGTTCACCAGCGCCGGCGCCCTCTTCGCGCACGCCCGGGGGACCGCCCGCATCCTGAGCCCGGCCGCCTATGCCGCGGTGCGCGGCGGGCGGCCCGGAGCGGCCGGCCACCGTCTCGAAGAGCGCTGCGTCGGTGACCACGGTGCCGGTGAGCATGGTGTCGGCACCGATGCGCGAGGTGCCGCCGCCGCCGAGGGCTGCTTCCAGGCGCCCGGCGCGGCCCGGGTCGGCGTCCCGCAGGACACGGACGTCCTGATCGGCGTGGACCGGGCCGGGGCGGTGCGCCTCGCCCCGGCCGATCCCTGCCATCCCTTCTTCTTCGACCACCCCTGCGACCACGTGCCCGGCGTGGTCCTGATCGAGGCCGTCCGGCAGGCCGCGGCGTGGCGCTCGCCGGGGCCCGCGCCGCGGACGGTCTCCTGCGCCGTGCGCGCCCTGCACTTCACCGAGCCGAGCCCGCCGGCCCTGATCCAGTGCGCGGTCGGCGACGGCGTCTGCGACTTCGAGATCCGGCAGCCGAGCGGCTCAACCGCGCGCGGCGTGCTGCGCTTCCAGCAGCCCGATCACTCCACGTAGCAGGCCTTGGCCGTGCCCTGGTCCGGGTCGCCGAACTGGGTGTCGGTGCACGGGGCGCTGCCGGTGAAGCTGCCGTAGAAGTACTGTCCGTCGGCGCCGAACGCGACCTCCTGCGTGCCGGAGAACGAACACGTGCCGTTCTCCGCGGCGCAGGCGGTCCAGGTCGCGAACGACGGCGGCGGGCCCATCAGGTAGCACGCCTTGACCGTGCCGAAGTCGGGGTCGCCGAAGACCGCGTCAGTGCACGCCGTCCCGCCGCCGCCGAGCGTGGCGTAGTCGAATTTTCCGCCGGCCCCGAACGCGACCGACATCGTGCCGCTGTAGCTGCACGTGCCGTTCTCGGCGGCGCACTGCTGCCAGGTGTCCGCCGCGGCCGCCGCGGTCTCGACGTAGCAGGCCTTGTAGACGCCGTTGTCGGGGTCGCCGAACACTGCGACGTCGCATGCGGTCGCGCTGCTCGCGGTGACGTAGTTGAAGTGGGCCTGTGCGCCGAACGCGATGACGGACGTGCCGCTGACCGCGCAGGTGCCGTTCTCCTCGGCGCACTTCGACCAGGTGCCGGGCAGCGGCTGGTAGGTGACCGGCGGCACGGTGCCAGTCGCCGAGTAGCTGACCGAGTAAGCACCCGGCTGCACGCCGCGGAAGTAGATGTAGTTCGCATCGCTGCTGGCGCTGGCGATGCCTGAGGCGCCGGTGAACGACGAGCCGTTCCACGCCTCGGCGCCGTTGATGGTCACCACGTGGCTCTGGCCGAAGGTCGGCACCGCGATCACGCCGGTGGAGCCGGTGTTCGTGGACGAATCCACCTGCATGCTGAAGTCGCCGGCGACGTCGTGGTCGTAGCTGACGTGGATCGTCTTGCCGGAGGCCACGGTCAGCGTGCCCTCGACGTGGGTCAGGTCGCCGGGGTGCGGCTCGACCTGGTAGGCGGTGCCGCCCGGCGCGGTCGGGTCGATGCCGAGCACGTCGGTGGTCAGCGCGCCGGTCGGGCCGGTGGACCAGCCGTGCGACAAGCTCGTGTACGCGCCCGGATACGCGCTGAGCGTGCCGGTGTTGGAGAAGCCCTCCCAGAAGGTGCTGTCGGTGCCGAGCGGAGAGCCGAGCATGAACCCCCACTCGTCGCGGATCAGGTTCAGCGCGTCGACGTCGTCGTCCGCGGTGAAGCGCGCGTAGACCTCCATCGAGCCGGCGAACGGCGAGATGTTGTCGCCGAACTCAGGGGTCTGCGCACCGATGCTGTTCCAGTCGCCGTGCAGGTAATTCACGATGCTCGTCGCCTGCGCGGACGAGGCGACGCCGTACCAGACGGCCAGCGAGTTGCCGTCCTGCGGATGCAGGGTGCTGCCGGGGTTGTCCTTGTAGGCGCCGGCCGAGGAGTCCCAGAGCCGGTTGTTGATCTGGGTCTTGAGACTGGCGGCCTGGTTGGCGTAGCTGGTGGCGAGCGAGCCGTTGCCCTCGGCGGTCGCCAGCGCCGCGCCGGTGCTCAGCACCTCGTAGAGCAGCACGTTGGCCTCGATGTTCTCGCCGCCCTGGTCGCTGCGCGCCCAGTCGCTGTCGCCGGTGACGTCGAGCAGGCCGTTGCCGTCGACCTTGGCGGTGATGAAGTTCACGCCGAGCTGGTACTGCGACCAGATGCCGCCGAGCCAGCTCAGGTCACCGGTGTAGAGGTAGTAGTTCCAGGTCCCGACCAGGGTCCACATGTGGTACGTATCAGAGCCGTAGAAGTTGAACTCCGGGCCGCCGTAAGGCAGTTGGCCGTTCGACTGCTGATTCTGGTACATCGTGGTCAGCGAGTTGCGCACGGCGGTCATGTCGTCCGTGCTGACGTATTCGGTCGGCGCGGAGACGCCCATGTCGCCGGGCCAGACCGAGCGGTCCCGCTTCGCCCCGTCGACCAGGACCTCGGTGCCGGTGCCGACCACGCCGTCGTTCTCCCAGCCGGAGGACGGCGCGGGCCAGACCCGGCCCTGGGTCGGGCTGATGTCGTCCAGCTGCACGGTGTAAGCACCCGCATACCAGATCTGGTTCAGCAGGCTGTCGTTCGAGCAGAAGTAGTCCGGGTAGGCGGCCGGGTCGGCGGTGCCGGGGGCGGAGGTGAAGTCGAGCGAGACGCCGTCGATCTCGACCCAGCCGCTCGAGTTCATGAACAGGGTCAGGTAGCGGAAGCCGCCGCGCAGCTTGTCGCTCGGCATGGTGTACGAGCCGGCGCCGGACACGGAGGCGTAGATGGCGCCGTCCGCGCCGCTTCCGCCGCTCGAGGCGTCGCTGCTCTCGCCGACGAACTCGTCGGACTCGGAGAAGGCCAGGCCGACGCTCTGGTTCGCGCCGCTGGCCGCCGAGAAGCCGAGCGTGACGATGCCGCCGACCTCCTTGCCGAAGTCGACGGTGACCGAGGAGCCGGAACCGCTTAGCTCGGTGGACTGGCCGGAGAGCAGGTTGCTCGGGTTGCTGACGCTCCCGGTGGTGGCGTAGATCGAGGTGGGTGCGACGGTGCGCGAGGCCGGCGAGAGGTCGTCGGCGGCGCAGGGGTTGGTGGTGGCTGCGGGCGCTGCGGTGGCTTCGGCCGGGGCTGCGGCCGGGACCGCGGCCGCGGCCGGGGTCTGCAGGAATGCTGCGCTGCCGAAGGCCATGGCGAGGCCGACGGCGAGCACGGCGCGGAACGCGCGTCTCATGGGGGCTGCTACTCCCTTGATCGTCTCTGATCGTTGCGGAAGGCAGCCCGCGCTCGCGCCGGAACGGCGGGCCCGCCTGATGCGCCGGGCTCCTCCCTGCTCGGCGGTGCGTCGGGACGGGGTGCGGCTCAGGGCTCGTGGGTAAGATCGAGAACGACGGCTTTAATCGTTTCAACCCTGATTTCCGGTCACGCTAGCACTCATGTCAGGGTCCGTCACCAGTCGCGGTGGTAGTTGACCGGGGGAGGCGGAGGAGACGCCGTGCGGGCCTGGTGGATTGAACTGATTCAACAGAACTGCCCGGTCGGTCACCGTCGGGTGTCCGCGGCGTGAGGCAGAATCGTACCTATGAGCGAAACGGCTGCGGCACCAGCGGACACGGCGATCCCGGGCGCCGGCACATCAGGCGCTGGCACATCAAGCGCCGGCAGCTCCGACCTGGACCTGGCGCGCACCGGAGACGGCGCCGCGTTCACCCGTCTCGTCGAGCCGTTGCGCCGGGAGCTGCACGCGCACTGCTACCGCATGCTCGGCTCGATGCACGATGCCGACGACGCGCTGCAGGACGCGCTCCTGCGGGCTTGGCGCGCCATCCCGCGCTTCGAGGGCCGCAGTTCGCTGCGCACCTGGCTCTACACCGTGGCCACGCGGACCTGCCTGGACGTGATCGAGACGCGCGGCAAGCGCGCGCTGCCGGTCGACCTCGGCCCGTCCAGCGACCACGCGATGCTCGCCGACAAGCCGCTGACCGAGGTCGCCTGGCTCGGCCCGTACCCCGACTCGGGTCTCGCCGGCACCGGCCCCGCCGCGCGGTACGAGCAGCGCGAAGCCGTCGAACTCGCCTTCATCGCGGCGCTGCAGCACCTGCCCGGCAACCAGCGCGCGGCCCTGCTCCTGTTCGAGGTGCTCGGCTTCTCCGCGGCCGAGATCGCGGCCACGATGGACACCACCGTGGCGTCCGTGAACAGCGCGCTGCAGCGCGCCCGCCGCATCGTCGAGGAGAAGATCCCGTCCGCGACCCAGCAGCAGACGCTGCGCCAGATAGGCGACAAGCGGCTCCAGGAGATCGTCGCCGAGTACGCCGGCGCCCTGGAACGCGGCGACGCCGACACCCTCGTCGCGCTGCTCACCGAGGACGTCACCTGGTCGATGCCGCCGCTCCCGGCCTGGTACCACGGCATCGCGGCCGTCACCGACTTCGCGGTGCAGGTCCCGCTGGGCAGCTGCGGGGCGTGGCGCAACCTGCCGATCACGGCCAACGGCCAGCCCGCCGTGGCCCAGTACCTGCGCGGCGGGGCGGACGGGCCGACCGGCCCGTACCGCCGCTGGGCCATCACGGTGCTGACGATGCGGTCGGCCGGCCCCGGCGAGGAGCGCATCGGCGAGCTCATCTCGTTCCTCGGCGCGGAGCACTTCGACGCCTTCGGCCTGCCGGCCGAGCTGGTCTGAGCCGCGGCCCGGCTGCGGCTGGGACGGATCAGAAGTCGGTTCAGGCGTCGAATCAGGAATCGAATCTGAGCAGCCGGCGCGGCGAGCCGAGCCCGCTGGACGGCGTCACGATCAGGAACTGCTGGCTCGTGCCGCTGTGCCGGGGCCACAGGATCGGCGGCACCGGCCGGGTCGGCGAGGCGTCGTAGGGCACGTTGAGGACGCGGCCGGTGGCGACCGACTCGAAGACGAACGCGACGTCGTCGACCGGGTCCAGTCTCCACCGCTGGTGCGTCTCCTCGGTGCACACCCGCATCTCCGGCCGCCGCCCCGCTTTCGAGCTCCAGCCGGCGTCGAGCACCAGGCCGTTGGCGACGGAGGTGATGACGTACTCGCCCGGGTGCGAGGTCTTGTGGAAGTACCACAGCTGCCGCCGCTGCGCGTGCGCGGGCCACAGCACCGGGCTGCCGCCGTCCTGCTCCGCGGGCGGCGTGTCCAGCGCCAGCCCGCGCTCCCGCCCGATCAGCAGGAACGGCCCGCGCGAGGATCGGCGTCTGCGGAACAGGGCACGGATATCGTCGGTGTCGACCCCGGCGATCCCGGGGAACCCGATCCTGGGCCCCCTCGTGGGCACCGGCTCATGCTCCTGCTCCAGCATCGCACCACCTCGCGCTCGGGCGTCGCCGATGACGTCACCGTACTGCGGGCGCAAGCGAAGATCCACAGCCTTCTGATAAGCGGCTTCGCCGCGTCGCCGAACGGCCCGGCCGGAAGGCCGGCGCAGGCGCGCCAGTCAGTTCCAGCGGCTGATCTCGCCTTCCGGGTACGCCGCGAAGCGGCCGGTCTCCGCTCCCGTCTTGAGGCTGGTGAGGTACGCCCCCCAGTTGGTGCTGCAGCCGCTCATGAACTCGCTCGCCTCCTGCCAGCCGGTGTGGGCGAACAGCAGGGTCGTGCCGCCGTCGCCGTGCGGGCGGAGGGTGAACGTGACCGCCGTGCCGATCCAGGAATCAGGGCCCTGTTCGACCTGCCAGGTGATCTCGCCGGGGCCGTCGGCCGCGACCCGGAAGACCGCGGCCGGCTTGTCGGCGTCCCCGAAGTAGACCCCGAAGGTACCGGCGACCTCGGTGCCGCCGTCGAGCGGCCGTCCAGTCCACCAGTGGGCGATGCCGTCGGCGGTGGCGATCAGGTCGTGGACCTGTCCGGTCGGGGCGTCGATGCTGATGCGGTGCAGGATGTCGGGCATGATCGTGTCCTTAGTCTCGGTGGTCGTCTGGTTCGGGGGCTCAGGCGGCGGCGAGGATGTCGGCCGCGGCGGTGTCGCAAGAGGTCTCGGACGGAGGTCCGGACGGGATCTCGGACGAGGCGCCGGTCGGCGTCGCGGTCCGGCCGGTGGTGATTCCGATCGCCGCCAGGGCGGCCAGCGCGGCGAAGACCACGCAGGACCACAGCGCCGGGCGGAAACCGGCGGTGACGGCGGCGGGGCTGCCGAGGCTGCCGTGGGCGGCGAACACGGCGCTGCTGATCGCGACCGAGAAGACCGCGCCGAAGCGCTGCGCCATGATGTTGACGCCCGACGCCTTGCCCATCTCGGGACCGGCGACCGAGTCGAGGACGGCGGTCGGCACGGTCGGCAGCGCCATGGAGACTCCGATGCCTGCGACGAGCAGCCCGGCCACGATCTCCGGCCAGCCGGTGGCCAGCCCGCTGTGCGCGGCCACCCACGCGTAGCCGACGGCCTGCAGCGCGAGGCCGGTCAGCATGATCGGCCGCCGGCCGATCCGGTCGGACAGCGCACCCGCGATCGGTGAGACGACCATCGGCGTGCCGAAGAACGGCAGGAGCCGTATTCCGGCCCCGATCGGCGAGTATCCGCGCGCGAACTGGAATTCCTGGGTGACCAGGTACGCCGCGGCGATGGTGGCCCCTGACATCAGGAACGTGGTCACGTTGCCGATCGCGAAGGCCGGGTTGCGGAACAGGCGCAGCGGCACAAGCGGCGCGGCCGCCCGCCGCTCCCAGCCGGCGAAGCCCAGGAGCAGCACGCTGCCGACCGCGAGCACGGCGAGGATCTGCGGGCTCGACCATCCGGCGGCGCCGCCCTGGACCAGCGCCCACACCAGGGCGACGACGCCGCCGCTGATCAGGCCGACGCCGACCAGGTCGAGCCGCTCCGGCGCGCCGTGGCTCTCCGGCAGCAGCCGGGCGCCGAGGGCCAGGGCGGCCAGTCCGATCGGCACGTTGAGCCAGAAGATCCAGTGCCAGTCGAGCCGCTGCGCGACCACGCCCCCGACGAGCGGGCCGGAGGCGACGGCCAGCCCGGCCAGGCCGCCGTAGACGCCCACGATCAGGCCGCGCCGCTGCGCTGGGAACGCCGTGGTGAGGATCGTCAGGCTCAGCGGCAAGACCACCGCGGCGCCGAGCCCCTGCAGCGTGCGCGCGATAACCAGCTCATCGATACTAGGCGCGAGGGCGCACGCGGCGGAGGACACCGTGAACAGGGCCAAGCCGACGCTGAACACGCGCCGCCGCCCGAACCGGTCGCCGAGCGCCGCAGCGGTGATGATCCCCGCGGCGAACGCGATGCCGTAGGAGTTGACCGTCCACTGCAGGGACGCGAGACCGGCATGCAGGTCGCGCTGCATCTGCGGCAGCGCCGTGATCACGACCAGCGAGTCGAGCACGACCATGAAATACGCGGTCGACATGAGGCCCAGCACCCAGCGCAGGCGGGTCGCGGACGCGGCAGGGGGAGTGGCAGTATCGTCCGTCTTGTCTACTTTGCCGGTCTTGTTCGTCATTCGTTCGGCTCCTTCGCGGCGCGCCGCCTTCTCGAGGCGGGTCTGCAGCGGTGACGAACAGCCGGACGCCGGACGGACACCGGCGCCGAAGATTATTCCGGCGGCCTGTCCGTCCGGGGCGAGCCCGCTCGTCAGATACTCGATGCGCCCGCCGAACCGAAGAAACCGCTGGAGGGATTGATGCAGTACGCACTGCTGGCCTATGGCCGCCCCGCTGCAATGCCGGGCGGCGCGCCGCGTCCGATCGACGACGCCATCGCCGCGGCCCTCGCCCAGCCGTCCGTCACCGGCTGGCTCCGCCTGCACGCCGACGAGTCGGCGACCACGCTGCGCACCGACGAGACCAGGACCCTGATGACCGACGGACCCTTCGTCGACAGCAAGGAATACCTCGCCGGGGTGATCCTGATCGAGGCGGCCGACCTCGACGCGGCGCTCGCCGTGGCGCAGGAGTTCCAGGACGCCCGCACCGGCGGCGCGCTCGAGGTGCGGCCGATCATCGAGTGGCTGTTCCGTGGCGCTTGACGCCGTCTTCCGCGATCACTGGGGCCGCGTCCTGGCGACGCTGGTCGGCGTGCTCGGCGACATCGAGCTGGCCGAGGAGGCCGCGGCCGAGGCGTTCGCGACCGCGGCCGAGCGCTGGCCGCGCGACGGGGAGCCGGCCAACCCGGTCGGCTGGCTGGTCACGACCGCGCGCAACCGCGCGATCGACCAGATCCGGCGGCAGAAGGTCCTCGCCGCCAAGACGAGGCTGCTCGCACGCGACCTCGAGCTGTCGGAGGCGGCGATGGACGATTCGGGCACTGCGGCCCTCCGCGACGAACGGCTCGAACTGATATTCACCTGCTGCCATCCCTCGCTCGCCCTCGACACGCAGGTGGCGCTGACGTTGCGCACGCTCGGCGGCCTGTCCACCGAGGAGATCGCGCTGGCGTTCCTCGTCCCGCCGGAGACCATGAGCAAGCGGTTGACCCGGGCCAAGCACAAGATCCGCGACGCGGGCATCCCGTTCGCCGTGCCGCCCGACCACCGGCTGCCCGACCGGCTCGCCGCCGTCCTCACCGTGGTGTACCTGATCTTCAACGAGGGCTGGGGCGGCGGCCGGATCGACCTGGCCGCCGAGGCGATCCGGCTCGGCCGGGCCCTGGCCGACCTCATGCCCGACGAGGCCGAGGTGCTCGCCCTGCTCGCGCTCATGCTCCTGCACGACGCGCGCCGGTCCGCCCGGGTCCGCGAGGGGCGGGCCGTCCCGCTCGACGAGCAGGACCGCGGCCTGTGGAGCGAATCACAGCTCGCCGAAGGCCGGCGGTTCCTGCAGGCGTCGACGTCCCGCGGCCGGGTCGGCCCGTACCTCGTGCAGGCCGCGATCGCCGACCTGCATCTGCAGCAGCCGCGCGACTGGCCGCAGATCGCAGCGCTCTACGAGACGCTCGCCCGGCAGACCGGCTCGCCGGTCGTCGAGATGAACCGGGCCGTCGCGGTCGCCGAGACACAGGGGCCCGAGGCCGGGCTGGCGATCCTCGACGCGCTCGAGCTCGATCAGTACCGGTACTTCCACTCGACCCGCGCGGAGCTGCTTCGCCGCGCCGGCCGCGTGGAACAGGCGCGGGACGCTTATCAGCGCGCACTCGACCTCGCACAGACCGACCCCGAGCGGCGCCTGCTGGAAAGCCGGCTCGCCGAGTTGAAGGGCCGGACTTAGTCGGCGACCAGCCGCGTCGACTGGTCCGCCTGCTCGCGCTGGCGGCGCAGTTCGTAGGTGCCCGGGCCGATGCCGCTGTAGGCGTGCTCCGGATGCGCGAGGTAGGCGGTCGCGCCCTCCTCGACGGTCAGCACGCCGAGTATCTGCCTGCTGCTGCCGCGCTCCTCGGTGAAGAACACCGCACCGACCGCGAGCAGCAGGTGCGTGTTGGCTTCCGCCTGGCCGCGCAGGACCGGCACGCCCTGCTCGCGCACGGGGGTGCCGGCCGGCTTGCGGTTGGCCGGGACAACCGCCACGTCGCCCTGGAACTGCAGGCCGGTCAGGATCGGGATCTCGGCCTGCCGGTCGAGGTGCTCGTCGACGGTGACGCCGAAGGTGGCGATGGCCTCTTGGAGGGTGGGCATCTGCGGGGGCTCCTTAGCCTCTCGTCGGGATCAGGATCGACGTTGCGCCTTCGCGTACTGCTGCGCGGTCAGGCCGTAGGTCCAGGCGGCGGCCTCGATGGCATCCTTGCAGTGAGCGGGGACAGTCAGGCCGAAGCGGCGGCGGGTGCCGTCCCGCTCGACCGTGCCGTTGGTGCACAGCAGGACCCGCACATGCGAGCTGTAGACGGCCTCGGGGACGTCGTGCAGGGTGAGGCTCTGGCCGGGGTTGCCGGGATCCGGCACCTCGGGCCCGACCTGTTCGAGTTCTGCTTCGGCGATGAAGCGGTCCCAGCCGCGGCGCTCGATCGCGCTGCGGCGGATCTCCGCGTTGGGCTCGCGCAGGATCTCGTCGGTGGCGAGGGAGTCCTCGACGACGGCCCTCGGGACGTGCGTGCCGTGCCAGAAGCAGAGCCCGAAGCCGTCGGCCCAGACGGCCGCGGGCCCGTCGGCGCGGTGCGGCCGGCGGGTGGCCCAGCGGCCCTCGCCGACATCCTCGAGGTACAGCTCGATCGGGCGCGGGCAGAGGACGGCGAACTCGTGGAACGGCCACACCCACCAGCCGGCCGGCGTCCCCTTCGCAGCGGCCTGTTGCGCCGCGGTCTGCCGTGGCAGCTCATCGTCGTCCTTGTCGTCGGGCAGCGGCGCGTTCTGCAGCAGGGTGCCGGTCAGCGCCAGCCAGGCACTGGATCGTAAGCCTGCCACGCCCGTCTGCCACAGCCGGCGGACCTCGCCGCGCACCGTGTCCTGCCGGGTGCTGCCTACCGCCGCATCCACCGAAGCACGCACTGCGGTGTCCGATGCGTCGGCGAGCAGGCTCAGGAGGTCGGCGACCCATTCGTTCTTGGACTCGCTCTTCGTCACGGCGCGTTTCGTCTCAGCCGCCAGCGAAGCCAGCGCGGAGTCGAGTGCTGCGACGACGTCGGTGCTCAGCGCGGCGCCCGCGGCGCCGTGCACCGGATCGCCCACCAGGCCGGCGGATGCGGCGTGAACGGCGGTGCGCACCGCGTTGCCCACCGGCTCGCCGGCGGTCTCGTCGATGGCGCGGTAGACCGACTCCAGGACGCGGCTGTTGCGGTGCCCGGTGGCCAGGCAGGCGGCGATGGGTGCGGCGAACGCGCCTGCGAGCGGCGAGGGCGCCCACACGACGTGTTGCGGGAGCGGGACCCCGATCTGCGTGTAGCAGGCGCCGAGGGCGGACTCCCACGCCCACTTCTCAGCGGCGTCCGCGTTCAACGTCGGGTAGGGCGGCGCGGCTGGATTCGGCGGTGCATTCACAGTGGCGACCTCTCACTCATGACGGCCCCTCACTCCGCCGGAGGACGCCACAACGTACACCGTTCCGGGCCCGGTTGTCTACGTCATCGATTATGCATCTTGCCTGGTCAGGTGGCCTTGACGCCGCACTTGCGGTACGTACAATTGTTCGAATGCAGGCGACCGACGCGGAAGACATCGAAGAGGCGTTGCGGGCCGATCCGGACGATCCCGCCGGGTGGCGCGCGTACGGCGACTGGCTGTCAGAGCACGGCGACGCCAGGGGCGAGCTGATCGCGCTCGAGCAACGGCTGGCCCGGCTGCGCCCGGTCGACCGGCCGAAGGCGCGGCGCGAGATCGCCGACTTCGTCGCAGAGCACGAAGGCAACTGGGACGACGGGCTGCCGTCCGGCGCGCGGGTGATCGGGCGCCGGCACGGCTTCCCGACGGCAGTGGCCGTGGACTGGTCCGACGAAGCACACGACACCGTCGAGCAGGTGCTGCGCAGCAGATTCGTGACCACGCTCAGGATCCAGCCGGACGCGGCGACCGAGGCGGACGCGTGGTGCGAGGAGTGGGGGGACTGGTACGACGGCAACGCGCCGCGGCCCGCGCAGCTCGCAGCGCAGTTCGCCGGCTTGGATCTCGGCCGGCTCGGCGAGCTCGACCTGCGCTACATGTACATCGGCCACACCGGAGCCGAGGACCTCGCCTCCCTGCTGGTGTCGGACCGGCTGCGGACGCTGGACCTGCGCTACTGCCTCGTCGAGGACTCGGGCCTGACCGCGCTCGCGGCGTGCCCGCAACTCAGGGGCCTGCGGGGGCTGCACCTCCAGCGCAACAGGCTGACCGCCGAGGGGGTGCACCAGCTGCATCAGTTCCCTGAGCTCAGGGAGCTCGACCTGCGGTACAACGACATCGGCGAAGACGGCGCGCAGGCCCTGCTCGACGCCCCGTTCGTCGGCTCGCTGGCGCGATTGTGGCTCTACAGCGTCGATGTCGGCGACAAGGGAGTACAGAGACTGGCCCAGGCCTCGGCGCTGCCCCCGGGGCTTCGCAGCCTGTGGAGGTGCGTGTGAGCGTCGAACTGCGGGACCGCTTCTTCGCCTTGTCCGCCGGTGAAGGCTCCGCCGAGCAGGCCGAGCAGTATCGGGCGCAGGTCGACGCGATCGACGTCGATCCGGTCGCATCGCTGGACGGGCTGGATGTCTCGTGGCATCCCTCGGCGCGGTTCAAGGCGGTGCGGTACGTCGATGCCGAGCTGATCGATGAGCGGGTGCGGGACCTGTTCGCGCGGCCGAGTGCCGAGGCGCCGTACCTGGCGGCAGTGTTCGTCGATCCTTGTGAACTCTCCTTTCGCACGTTCGAGAGCATCGTCCCGCTGGACCGCCTGTTCGAGGGCGTGCCGCTGGAGCTCGAGCCGACCGAGTGGACCGAGCACGCCGAGGGAGTGTTCTCCTTCTCCTTGCAGATGCCGGCGCAGGCCCGGGAACGGTTGGCCCGGCTCGACGAACTGAATCTGTATGTGCCGCCGCTGAATGCCGCCACGCGGGGTGGCGAGCGGTTCATCTTCCATTCGGCGCTGCTGGCCGAGGCGCTGAGCGCGGCAGTGGCTGACACACTGCCATCTGCGATCGCGCAGGGTTTCTCGCACGTGAACCCGGTGTTCCGGTGCAACCGGTTCGGGCCCGAAGACGCGAACTTCCACCGGCACCGGGACACCCCGTACTTCGATCACGCGCGGCACCACATCTCCCGCTACACGGTGCTGATTTACCTGACCGGCGGCGCCGGCGCGCCGGCGCTGGACCTGCCCGGCGCCGCGCTGCACGAGATCGGCGAGTTCACCTGCGTCGTGTTCGATCAGCGCTTTGAGCACGAGGGCGCGCCCTACCGCGAGGGCCGCAAGGTGTTCCTGCGCACCGAACTTGTCTTCACTGTTGACGAGGTCGCCGAGGTGCCGCAGATTGGCGAGTTGTTCAGCAAGGCCTGCTACCTGACCGGCGAGAGCGTCTTCGCCCCGGAACTGGCCCGACACGCCGACGCCTATTACAACCAGGTGGCCGCCGCACACTGGAACGGCTTAGGCAAGGGTCCGGCTCGCGAGACGTTCCTACACAAAGAGTTTCGCGGAATGCACTTCGTGGCCAACGGCTACGACTTCTGGTTTGCCAAATCCGACGGACTGCCGCTGATCGACTGCGCCGCGATCACGCTGCTGGACTACTTCAACTGCAAGATCGACGGCGCCGCGTTCCGGTCGCTGTGTGACACCGAGATCATCGAGTCCGACAACGCCGGCTGGATCCCCGACTTCCTGCACACCCGCTCCCCGCAGTGCCAATCGGCCATCACCCGCATCGACAAGGCCCTGCTGTTCCCCGAGCCGGAGGAGCCGAACGGCCAGTGCTGCCCGAACCACGGCCCCGGATTCGACCCCACTCGCCACGATGACCTCGTCAAGCTCTACGCGAAGGCGCAGTCCTTCACCCAGGCGCACATCTTGCCCGCGCCGATCCTCATGCTCGGCCAGGACATCGCCCTCGACCCGGACCGGTTCGTCATCCGGGACGACCGCATCCACGTGCTCGGCAGGGAGCTCACTCCGGTGAACTTCGCAGCCTGCTGGAACGACGGATCCCGTGAGGACGACTACTTGAACACCGAGGGGACGGTCGGCGTGGCGCAACTGCTCGTGCCGCCGATCACCTTCACCGAATCCGCCGGCTGCTTCCACCTCGGCTTCGACTTCTTTCGCAACGCCTGGATGGTGGACCACAGGCAGGCCGTCGTGCCGGTCCCGCGGTTCACCGACGCCCCGTGGGCCGACCCCGACGACAGCAACAGTCACGCCTGGCTGATGGATGTGGACCGTTCCCTCGCAGACACCGGAATCCCGTTGCCGGCCAGCGAATTCTGGGACGAGGAGGAGTACCAGTTCGACCTCGAGGACGAGGACGACGAGGACGACTCCTGACGGAATGAGGCCTAGTTCATTCGTCGGTCGTGCTGTTGGAAGGGTCTGCTTCTTCCGTCTCCGTCTCCGGGTCGGGCGTCGCGCTTGAGGCACTAGGCGGCCCCGTTGCGGTAAGGGGGCTGCGTCTGCGGGCGATGTAGGCCCCGAAGCCGCCGCCGGTGGCCAGCAGCACGACGATTGCTGCGAACCCTATGAAAGTCGCAGCCGTGGGGCCGCTGGAGGCCGTCGCGTCGCCCACCGACTTCACGTCGCCGAAGTTGTCGGCGGAGGCGGACCGATCCGATCCGGATCCTGAGCCCGCGCCGGTGGCAGCGCCGTTTGCCGAGGTGGAGGGTGACGCGGTCGCCGACGATCCGGCAAACGCCGTTGCCGAGACAGAACCTTCCGACGACGCAGGTATGGGGAAGATCCCTGCCGAGGCCGGCGATCCCGGTCCCGCACCGCCGCCGCCGCTCTGTCCCGCGGCCGGCGGCGCGTAAGTGAGCGCCGCGACGCCGGCCGGCGACGAGATCCCGCCGGCTCCGGAGCACGACTCAGTGCCCAGATAGCTGAAGAAGGCCGCGTAGTTCCCGGCCGCCATGCCGCTGGTGAACCCGACCGTCACAAACAACGAATACGATCCGGGCGGAAGGTCCTCCGTCCCGGTCTTTCCCGACCACACCCAGTTCCCGCCGACCCCGCCGAACTCGCCGGAGCCGTCCCACAACATCGAGTCGCTGCCCGAGTCGCCGCTCACCGCCCAGGTGAAGGCAGGCGCGCCGGCCGGCGCCGGCGAGCCGCTGGCCATCCCGTCGATCGCGAACACGAAATTGACGTCCATCTCGGTGGACACGGTCAGGCCGAGCGTCTCGGACGCGATGCCGTTCGCGGTGTCGGCTGCGGTCGTCCCGATCGGCGCCGCCGTGATCAGGCCATTGATCGGCGGCTGCGCCGGACTCGGACAGTCCGCCGGGGCGACCGCGGCCGGCGGCGCCGCGGCCGCGAAGGCCGGGCCCGCGACCAGCGTCGTCGCAGCGCCGCAGAGCACTGTCAACACGGCGACGGTTCCGCGCACGGCTGCCCCTTCCCCCTGGCGACCACGATCCGCCGGCGTAAAACACCCGGCGCAATTTCACGGCGGCATAGGCTACCGCATCCTCCGGCCTGTACGGAGCGCGCAGGCAGTGCCGCCGCTCGGCCGTCACCCGTCTACGGAGGCTGCGATGATCCCGCGGAGGTCGAGGTCGTCGCCGCATATCCCGGCGAGCCAGCCGTCGTGGATATATTCGACATCGTACGTGCTCGTGTCCAGCAGGGCGATACTGCCCGGCGCGACCTGCTGCCGGGGGTCGGCCTGGTCGGGCCTTCGCGGGTTCGCCTTGGGAAGGACCAGTACGGCGAGCGCGTATGACTGCGTGCGCCCGTAGGTGCGCGGGCCGTTCTCGTGGTGGTAGTGGCCGCTGACGTGCAGCCGCGGCTGGAGGTGTTCGATGAGCGCGGCCAGCTTCGGCGAGCCTGCGGTGTGCCCGCGCCAGTCCTGGCACATGCCGTACGGGCCGTCGTGCGTGACGAGGATGTCGACGCTTCCGGGCTCGGCGGCCAGCAGCCCGGCGTAGGCGGCCGCGTCGAAGTCCATGTGTCCGGCGGATTCGATCCGGCCCAGGAACGCGGTCCGCTGGCCGGCGACAAGCAACTGGTGGCCGCAGGCGACGTGCCGGTAGGCGCCCGCCGGGTCGACCGCGACGACGGCGGCGCCCTCGGCCTCGGCGTGGAGGGCGGCGAGCCAGTCGAAGTCCTCGTGGTTGCCGCTGACGAACAGGATCGGCGGCACCTGCTCGAGGGCGAGCCGGATCGCCGAGGAGAGCTGCGGCGCCGGGTCGAGAAGGCGGAAGAAGTCCGCCTCGGCCGGGTTCTGCGCGGCGAAGCGTCGGCTGGGTCCGTCCATCCGGTCCGGTGTGGGATAAGCGCCGAGGTCGCCGACCTGGACCACGGCATCCAGCCGGATCCCACGGTGGTGCTGGAGCGCCGCCGCCGCCGCGAGGGCGTGCAGCACACGGCCGTGGACGTCACCTATGAACGCGATCTTCATTGACGCCTCCCATCCGGTCCGGCCGGTCCGGCGACCGGTGTGAAGTCGACGCGAAGCGGCAGGTGGTCGGAAGGTTCCTGCAGCGAGGGCAGCGCTGTGTCGCGGGAGAGGGTGGGCAGTATGCCGGGGCGCGGGGCGAGTCGTCCTGCGGAGAACAGTAGATAGTCCAGTTTGCGCGGCCGGCCGTTGATGGCGCAGGTGTCCCACGGGCGCTGGCTGTGGCAGCTGTCTTCCATTCCCCGCTCCCGCGCGGTCGCCAGTACAATGTTGTTTGACGTGGCATTGAAGTCGCCTGCGAAGATCCAGACGGCGTCCGGCGCCGTGGCGTCGCGGTGATCGAGCAGTTCGAGCATCTGCCGGTGGCCGACATGCTCGGCGGACGGCGCCGAGCGCGGCTGCCAGGCCAGGTGGGTGCACGCGACGTGCAGCGGCCGGCCGTCGAGGGCGAGCCGGGCGATCAGCGCCAGGTTGGCGCGGTCGGGACGGTGCGCCTGGAAGCGCAGCTCCTCGTGGCCGGACCAGGCGAAAAGCAGGCGCCTGGCGAAGACGGCCACCCCGTCGGGGCGCCGGGGGCGCTGGAGGTAGGCGCCGCGGTGGCTGGCGTCGAGACGAGCCCGCAACTCGTCGTGGATGTCGGGTTCGAGTTCCTGCAAGCACAGCAGGTCGGCATCGAGCTCGGTGAGCCGGGCCAGCAGCAGTGCGCGGCGCCGGGCCGCATCGAGGGCCCCGCCGGGGCAGAGGGGGTAGCGATCGGGATGGGCGTAGGACGGGGCCAGAACGTTGTAGGTCACAGCATTGAACGTGTTCATCCAGTGCACCGTACTTACCGGCGACCGGACCAAACCAGGACACGTTTTCGGACATCGCCGTGACAGCGACAGCGACACCGGCAGGGATAGTGACCGACACCTCTCCGCTGGGCTGCACGTGGCAGCGCTACCTTGACCAGCTCGCTGATGAGCACGGTGGTTGGGCCGCGCTGACCAGGGTGCTCATGCGCCGGGCCGGCCCGTCGGCGGGACTGCCGGACGATCCCGGGACCGTCGAGCGCGGGCTGCGCCGTCTCAAGGTCCGAGGCAACGCTCCCGGTGGCCAGTACGGAATCTGGCTTCTGCGCTACTTCGGCGTGCCGCAGCCGCTGGAGGACACCGCGCGCCTGTTGGGGCAGTACCACAGCCGCTTCGCGGATCTGCCGCTGTCGCTGCGGGAGGCGCAGCTGTGGTCGTGGGACCGGCCGCCGATCGCCGAGTCGCCCGCGGCTTGCTGGATCCAGCTCGGCCTGGCCTCGGTCGCGCTGCACCGGGGAGACGTCGAAGACGCCCGGCTTCGGCTCGCCCGCACAGGCGGCGCGGCCCACCCGGCCGCACAGGTCGAGTCAGCGCTCTTTAACGCCCGCATCGCGATGGACATCGGACAGCAGGCCCACGCGGAAGCCGTGCTCGCACGGACGCAGGCGCGGATCGCGCAGCTGCCACCCGGCCAGGAGCGGGACTGCTACCACGCCCGCTGGGCCGATCAGTACGCGTACTACGCCATCCATGCCATCCACGCCGGCCCGGCGGCCCGCCTGCCGGTGGCGACCCGGCTCTACCAGTCCATCAACGCCCGCAGCCCCGCCGCCTTCGTCCGCTTCCGGCGCGACCACGGCCTGGCGTACTGCCATTGGAAGCTGGGCGATCACGACCGCGCCGTCCGCCACGCCCGAGCCGCAGTCGACCACGCCGGCGACGCCGGCCTGCTGCGCTTTCGCGTGCTGGCGCTGCGCCTGCTGGCCCGCATCGAGCCGGGCGAGGCGCGCACACTGCAGCGCCGCGCCGACCGCATCATCGCCGATCTCGAACACGCAGACCTGATCAGCCCTGGTCAGCTTCCGGGCTCGCCGTAGTTGAGCGGCAGCGCCTGTAGGCGGTCGATCGGGACGCCGAGTAGCACGAGGTAGCGCGACAGGCTCTCCGGGAGCAGCCCGGTCGGGTCGAACAGTCTGTTGTACGGGTCGACGCCGCCGTCGACCGCCTCGAGCGGTCGCGGGTCCTCGGCCTGGGTGACGAGTGCCCCAGCGGTGTCGGTCAGGATGAGCCCGTACTGCTGCATGGCGCGGGCGATGGTCCGCGCGGCCGGGTCCAGCAGTGTATTGACGTCGAAAGTCGGATCGAGCCGGAAGCGCTGGCCCTCGCACGGAATGTCCGCGCCGGCGGTGTTGCCGTCGTCGCGGGTCGCCGGCCAGGAGAAGCAGCCCGCCTGGGTGCGTATGGTCTCGAAGTTGATCGCGTGGTCGATGTGTCCGCGCTGCAACTCGTCGGCCCGGATCAGGAACGCGCCGAACGGCAGGCCGGACGCCGACGCGCCGAGCGGGTTGGTGAAGATGCCCGGATTGGCGGAATAGTCGTCGATCCTGCCACCCCAGAAGGCGGACCACTGCCCCGCGGCGTTCTGCTGAGCACGCCAGAAGTCCCAATAGGTGTCCGTCGAGGGCTGATAGATCGCGACCGATTCATCGGTTCCCTGCGAAACGACCATCTCGGCGGGAGTGGGCACATCGACCAGCGAAGAGGCGATCACCGGGCCGAGCTGCGGCAGGTTCTGGCAGTCCGAATACGTCCACTGCTCCAGCGGCGTGTCGGCGCTGGCGTAGTAGATCGGCGCGGAGTACGACTCGGTGTTGATGGCCCACAGGCCGAGGCTCTGTTGCGAATCCTGCACGATGTTCGCCACGATCGCCTGAGAGTTCGGCGCCAACGGCACATCGGCCGGCAGCGGCGTGTTCCACGGGCTGGTCGGGGAGAACCCGTTGTCAGGCTGCTGCGGCGAGCTCCCGCCGCCGCTCACGGCCGCGTGCGACCCTTGCGGAAGAAGACCGATCACGAGGACGGCGGCGGCGCCCGTCAGGCAGATACGGAAACGGCTGGAACGCACCGTTCGACGCATAGCGATGCCCCTTCGACTCAGCCTTCGTCGTCGGCGCCCAGGACGAGGACGGAGCGCCACGGCCCACGGTCGCGATCGACGCCGCGGCGCGCAAGGCCCGAGTGAACCCAGAAGCCGAAGCACTGGCAGATGCGAGCACGAGCCCTGCCCGCGGCGAAAGTTGCATCAGTGCTGATCACATATGATCAGACAGTGGCAGAACTCGAACGGCCACATTGAGATCACGGTGCTGTCAAACGGGTCCGCTCGTCCGCTGCGGCGTGGGGCGCAGCACCCCAGCGGACGAGCAGAACTTGCAAGCCTCAGCCGACGATCGCGAGCCCGCCGGTCGGGGTGAACATGGCCATATTGAAGGTCGAACCGCTCGGTGCGGCGGCGACCGGGATGACGGTGATCGCGTTACCGCCGGCCAGGACCGTGGTGGCGATGTAGTCCCCGAACATCCGTCCCTGGGTGGTGTTCGGCAGCCAGGTGGTCAGCATCGGACCGGCCAGCTGGGTCGGGGCGGACCAGGTGGCGCCGCCGTTGGTCGAGGAGATGTAGCCGGCGTCGAGCTGGCAGGTCGCCGAGGTGCAGTTGGCGACCGGGTAGTAGTAGTAAGTCAGGCCTATGCGAGTGGTGCCGCCCGAGGTCGAGGCGTCGACGCCGAGGCCCGGCGTGAAGTGGTCGGCGGTGCTGGTGACCGCGTCTATCGGGACCCGGGTCGGGGTGGTCCAGGTGGTCCCGTTGGTCGAGGTGGACAGAATGATGTCGTTACTGGGACAGCCGCTGCGGAAGCGGCAGTCGGCCCAGGACACGTACACCTTGCCGGAGGCGTCGATCTCCGCTGAGGGCAGCACGCTCTCGCGCAGGGCCAGAGGCGCCGCAGTGCCGCTCACGTTCGTAATGGCACTGTCCGACTCCAGCCCGGAGACGGTGTGGTGGCTGGTGCGCGCGACCAGGACGCTGGCGGTCCAGCTAGTGCCGCCGTTGGTGGAGGTGAAGGCGCGGATCTGGTTGGAGCTGGCCGAGGAGAAGGGCACGATGACGGTCCCGCTCGGCTGAACCAGCGGCTGGCCGCCGATGCCGCTGGGGTTGTCGGCCGGGTGTTGCAGCGCGCCCCAGGAGGCGCCGCCATTGGTCGAGGTGCTCATGTCCTCGCGGTCGCTGCTGGCCGCCGTGTCGAACTCGGTGTAGCAGTGCCCGTAGAAGGGGCTGGCGGCGTGGTTGTCGCAGACCGTCCAGTTCTTGTCGTAGAACGTGCCGGTCGCCACGATCACGGGGTTGCCCCAGGTGGTGGCGTTGGTGGAGCGGCTGGAGGCGACGTCGACGTTGCCGTTGGCCAGCAGGCCGAGGTAGGAGATGATCCACTCGCCGTGGTCGGCGTCGTAGGCGACGGTCGCGTCGCTGGCGGCGGTGTAGGGTCCGCCGGTGTTCGCGGTGGTGTCCGGCAGGTAGCCGTGGGTCCAGGTGGCGCCGCCGTCGGTGGACGTGGACCAGCCGATGTTGGAGGCGCCCCCGCCGGAGACCCGGCCGACCTGGAAGGTGGAAACGACGGTGTTGCCGGAGCTGAAGATGTCCGGCTCGACCTCCGTGGCGTGCTGGGCCTGAGCGTCGGAATACGGATCGCTGCTGACCTGGGTGAGCGCGACCCCGGCCGGCGGAAAGACGGCGGCCTGGACCGGAGCGGAGAACGCGGTGGCGAGCGGTACGGCGAGCACGGCGGCCGAAAAGGCGGCGACGCCATATCTCAGGGTATGATGATTCATGGCAGCCTTCTGGGTGTCACGGTGGGTATCCGAGACGGCCGCACGGATTGCGCCCGGCCGTCACCGCCACATCATGACTCTGATCGCACCCGGTGCCCAGAGGGTAACGGATGTCTGATCCGCTAACCCACGCGAAGGCGCAGAGAATCGATCGGCCCTGCGGCTCACAACGACGCAGCGTATGTGACCTCGTCGTTCAGGTACGCGTTGGCCGGCAGGATGCTGTAAGGATCGCTCGAGTCGCAGTCACTCGTCATCGAAACATTGCCCGCATAGTTCGCCTGCGCGCGATCGACGACGGCATGCACATCACCGGCCGGCACGCAGTAGATCTCGTGCGCGAAACGCCAGCTGGGGAACTGGCTACTGCCGTCGGAGAACGTGCCGTCGGGATTCAGGACGTTGTAAGGGGTGTACGTGTCGTAGGCGGTCTCGTCGTTCTCCGCCGTGACGAACGTGTCAATGGCCTCTGACATGGTCAGATAGCACGACGGCACGGCAGTGCCCGGATTGGCCCAGATCGACGCGACGAACGAGGACCCGGCACCCGCGGCAATGTCCTGGTAGGCATGGCCGACCACGTCGTCGTAGTACGTCAGACCGGAACAGGTCAGCTCCATGCCGGAAGAGTCGAGCGTGCCGAACTCGTCGAACAGCACGCCGTCGGGCGCAGTGTCGCCCGGCACGGCGCCCGCAGGGAAGTAGTTGTCGATGGACGCATCCACCGCGGACTCGGCGCGGGTCCCGTTCGAGGTGTAGACGTAAGCCAGCACCTGGACGCCCTTCTGGTGCAGCTCGTGGGTGAGCTGCTGCCAGCTGCTGTCGAAAGCCGCGTCGCCGTTGTCGTCGTCGAGGATCACGCTCCCAGGCCAAGCCGTGGTCGATCCCAGGAAGGCGTCCCACTGAGTCGCGTCCCACGGCCCGACGTACGCCGGCATCCCGGCCACATCGATATACGGTGCCGAAGTCGCCGAGGCCGCCGGAGCCAACACACTGCCGCCCAGAAGAGCGGCCGAGACGACCAGTGCCCGACCCCTGCGCGACAGAGTCCTCATACCCGAATGATACGCGGCCCCGCCTCGTGATCCAGGCACGGCGCGCGACTCGGCATCTCGAGAGCGCCTCCCGCGATCTTGCCGCCCCGCCTCACGCCGAGGACCAGCACACATGCCGCGCGGTGTCGCTCACCGACTCCGCGATACAGAACAGCCATGTCACACAAACAGTGGTCAATTGGTCGATTCAACGGTCCCCCAGACGCGAAGGGTGGTGACCTGATGACCCGGCGACTCACAACCTGCCGACCTGCCGACCCACTGGTATCCGCTACCAATCGCCTTAACTGAGCCGAGCGGTCGCCTGAGCCCACGGCCGCATGCCAAATTCGGGTGGTTCTTCGTCCGGGCCGAGTTCGCGGTACCACCCGGTCCCAGCCAGCCAGGTCTCCAACCAGTCGGCCAGACTTTCCGCGTCAACGAACCGGGTGTCCGCAGGGTCAGGCGGATCGGCATTCGGCTCATGCAACAGAACGGTGCCGCCCACTGTCCGGCAGTCCACCGCCGCCGACATGGCGCAGCCCCAATTCGAGATAGCAACCACATCCAGCGGCCACGCCCGGCACTCATCCGGAGCAAGCTCGACAACGCGCTGCGGCCGGGTTATTCCCTCACTCACCACGGCACGCCCAGGTGAGCCGAACAAGGGTAGTAGCCCGTAGCCGGGCCCCCAACCGCCATTTCCAACTTCCGTGTAGAGCCGACGCAGCAACGGATGCAGGCAGAAGCCGAGCAACTGCTCAACCCGATCACAGTCGGCCGACAGCACTGGCGGGCGCAGCGGATTGCCACGACGCGGCTCGTCGACTACAGCTTTGGCCGCGACCCGGCGAATCAGGTCGTCCTCGTATGCCTGATCAGCAACAGTGCGTTCGAGTGAGCGACGTGAGTCCACAACAGCATCCTGGCACACGACCGCAGCGGTCAAACAGACCATCAAGAGCTGCGATCGACCCTCGTCAGACCACGATGACGGCGCCAGTCCAGCTCACTGACTCCGACGAAGGATCTCATCAACGACGCAAGCAAGGGGAACCGTGGCGTCGATGAAAATACCGTTCGGAGTATCTTCCTTCGACTGATGCAATCGCACAACAAGTTCCCGTTCTTCGGGCTTCCCGCCCCACTCATCCTCCGACCGCTCGTCAAGCCGCCGGTTCAGTGTGTCAACGTCGACCTCAAGGACAAAGACGCCATCAAACAGATCTATGAACTTTGAGAAATTCCGAGACCCGCCACAGAAAAACGTCACCGCCTCATCCTTGTCGGCAACTATCGCCCCCAATCTCTCTACATGCCAAATATGGTGCTCATGCGTGGCGGTGTCCGTAGGTTCACCGGTTTCCGGATCGCCTTGATAAGCGAGTTCCCTGTCGCCATTAATGGCATGATAGCCACGCCGCCGCAATTCTTTGCAGACCGAAGTCTTGCCAGTGCAGGAAACGCCTTCAACCAGATAATTTCTCATGCCCACGGCCAGATGATACACAATATGTCAGACAATGCCGGAGCCTGTGATTCCACGGTCACCTAATCTGAGCTGCCAATCTCTGCGACCGCAGCCCGCGACCCAGTGAAGCGATCTCGACAACGTCTCGGGGATGGATCGGGCATCTGCGGATGATCGCGGCGTGTGCGCCATAGACGTGGAGCCCTCCTGTAGAAGAACCCTTACCAGAGAAGATCTCCACGGTGAGGGCTCCACGTGTACGCCTATCGTGTCATGCTCGACGTCCCGCGCGACCTTGTCCTCTACGTCAGCCGGTTGCTGCGTGACGAGCGGGTGCGGCGTGGCACCAGGAAGGGCACACGCCGGTTGACCTGCTTCAGGCAGGCGCTCTTCGTCCTGGCCTGGTTCCGCGACAACCCGGACGTCGAGCGGCTGGGCGCCGGGTTCGGCCTCGCGCGCGCCACCT
>DASYAE010000176.1:0-18391 GCA_036501535.1 Actinocrinis sp.
CAAGGGCCCGACCGGCTCGGTGATCGTGGGCTACCTCGGCCACCACCTGAAGAACACGAAGTCGAGCTGACCGGGTCCGGCGCGCTGCGCTGGTGCCGGCCCCCGGGCCCTCCGGAGGTCAGCCGACGGTGACGGCGGCGCTCCTGCGGCCCCGCCCGGCGCTGACAGGCAGGCGCAGCGGCCCGCGGATCGTCATGCTGTTGCACCGCCGCACCGCCGCACCGCCGCACCGCCGCACCGCCCCGGGCCGACGGTGGCCAGGTTGCCAAGACGGGTCGGCATCAGTGGGCCGGCGGCGCGGATGCGCTCGTAGACCGCGTACGGGTTCTCGCGGCCCGGACGCAGGTGGAGCTGCGCGGTCGGATCGCGCCGCAGGTAGGCGGCGTGGGCCGTCGCCGCCTTCTGCCGGTAGAGGTTCGCGGCGAAGGAGATCGTCGCTCTCAGATCGCTCATCGGTTCCCCCCGAGGGTCCTCATAGTCTGGTCGTCGGTGGCAGTGCTGTCGGTGGCTGCGCCGCCGGTGGTCCGGTCGTCGCGCCGAGTCCGCGCAGCAGCGTGTCTAAGGCGAGTCCGGGCGCGTCGCGTGCGGCGAGGTACCCGGAGTCGACCGACTCGGCCGCGACGTAGATGAGTGCGTAGAAAGTCTCCAGGAGCCACCAGTCCGGCACCCCGGCGCGCAGCACGCCGCGCTCCTGGGCCCGCCGCAGCACCGCCAGACAGCGCCCCTCGACGGCCTTGGACCGCTCGTGCAGCTCCGCGTCGCCGTCCAGGGCCGGCGTGCGCCACAGGAACGCCAGCTGCGGTCCGCTCGGCACCAGCGCGGCGGTCAACGCGCTCAGGCCGCCGTCCGGGGCCTCCGATAGGCCGGCGACCTCGTCTACCGCCTGCTCCCACAGGTCGATCGCGCGATGGCCGACCGCGCGCAGCAGGTCCTCCCGCGTGGCGTAGTGCTTGTGCAGCGTCGTCCGGCTCACCCCGGCGGCCTCCGCGACCTCCGCCAGCGATGACGCCGGCCGCGCGACCAGCGTCTGCGCCGAGATGTCGAGCAGGGACGGGCGCGAGGCCTTCAGTCGGCCCGGAGCGGTGCCCGCGACGGAGTGAACAAACATGTTCGCAACACTACAGTTTAGTCCGTTCCTCGCCAAGCATGTTCGTCGCCAAACACTAGTGATCAGGCACAGGCGCCGCGTCCACCCAGAATGCGACGCGGGGCCCGGGCGGCCGCGACCGCCCGGGCCCCGCATGCGGGGAATCCGATCTGATGCTTCGTCGACTGACCCGCCGTCACATGTGCACGGTGGGCGCCGCGTCCGGGTCGGCCTTCTGCACGCCCGGCCGCAGCAGCAGGGTGCAGACCACCGCGCCGAACGCGAAGATGGCCGCCGACCACCAGAACGCGACGACGTAGCTGTGCACCGCCGCGTTCGCCTCGACCAGCAGCTTGGGCCCGACGTGCGAGGCCGCGTACGCCGTGGCCGCCGAAGTGGCCAGCGTGTTGAGCAGCGCCGTGCCGATCGACCCGCCGACCTGCTGCATCGTGTTCACCGTCGCCGAGGCGACGCCCGCGTCCCGCGCCTGCACGCCGAAGGTCGCCGAGTTCATCGCCGGGGCGAAGACGAAGCCGAGCCCGACGCCCGCGAGCAGCAGCGGGCCGAGGATGTTCGCGGCGTAGCTGCTGTGCAGGCCGATCGGGGTCAGCCAGACCATGCCGGCCGCCGCGGCCAGCATGCCCGGCCCGACCAGCCACTTCGGGCCGATGCGGGGCAGCAGCAGGGTGGTCGCCAGCGTCGCGGACACCATCAGGGTGCCGATCATCGGCAGGAACGCCAGGCCGGTGACCACCGGCGAGTAGAGCAGCGAGGTCTGCAGGTAGTAGGTCAGGAACAGGAACACGCCGAACATGCCGATGCCGGTGATGAACACCGCGAGGAACGAGCCGCCGCGGTCCCGGTCGAGGATGATGCGCAGCGGGAGCAGCGGGTGCTCGGCCCGCGTCTGCCAGAAGCAGAACGCGGCCAGCAGCACGCCGCCGGCGGCCAGGAAGCCCCAGGTCGCCGGGGAGTTCCAGCCGTGCTGCGAGGGCTGGGCGTTGGAGAACCCGTAGACGATGCAGAACAGGCCCGCCGAGACCATCAGCGTGCCGGGCAGGTCGAGCGTCGGCCGGTTCGGCGAGCGCTCGGCGCGCAGCAGCACGAACGCGCCGGCCAGGGCGAACACCGCGAGCCCCACGTTGATGAACAGGGTCCAGCGCCAGTTCAGGTACTCGGTCAGCACGCCGCCGAGCAGCAGGCCGATCGCCGCGCCGGAGCCGGCGATGGCGCCGAACACCGCGAAGGCCTTGGCCCGCTCCTTGACGTCGGTGAACGTCGTGATCAGCAGGGAGAGCGCGGCTGGGGCGAGCAGCGCGCCGGCCGCGCCCTGGATCGCCCGCGCGGTGACCAGCACGCCGAAGTTCGGGGATATGCCGCCGAGGAACGAGGCGGCGGCGAAGGCGAACAGGCCCGCGATGAATATCTGTTTGCGGCCGACCAGGTCGGCCAGCCGGCCGCCGAACAGCAGCAGCGCGCCGAACGCCAGCGAGTAGGCGGTGACGATCCACTGCCGGTCGGCGTTGTTGAAGGACAGCGCCTTCTGGGCGTCCGGCAGGGCGATGTTCACGATGCTCACATCGAGCACGATCATCAGCTGGGCCAGGCCGATGACGGCCAGGACCAGCCAGCGGCGCGCGTCGTGCTGCTGCTCCGGGAGCTGGTCCCCGAAGGACTGTCCACGCGCGCCGGGACCGGCGCCCGTGTTCAGTGCGGTCTCGGTCATGGTTTCCCACCCATCATCTGGAGAAGATTCCTCCGGTTACCTGACCACCCTAGCACGCGAATCGGAGGTAGCATCTCCGGTTAGCCGGGCGTTAACGTGTTCTGCATGAGCTTCACGCCGTCAGCCGCCGTACCGCGCCCCCTGCGCCGCGACGCGGAGCAGAACCGTCAACGGATCATGGCCGCGGCCAGGGAGGTCTTCGCGCAGCGCGGTTTCGACGCCACGCTGGACGAGATCGCCGACAACGCGGGGCTCGGCGTCGGGACGGTCTACCGGCGGTTCCCCAACAAGGCCGCGCTCATCGACGCGCTGTTCGAGGAGAGCTTCGCCCGCATCCTCGAGCTGGCCCGCGCGGCCGCCGAGCAGCCGGACGCCTGGCAGGGCCTGGTCGGCCTGCTCAGCAGCCTGAGCGAGCTCCAGGCCGCCGACCGCGGCCTGCGCGACCTGATGCTCTCCCAGCGGGTCAGCGAGACCCGCGCCGCCCAGCTGCGCGACACCATGAAGCCGGTGCTCGATCCGATGGTCCGGCGGGCGCAGGAGCAGGGCGCGCTGCGCTGCGACTTCGCCGCCGTCGACATCCCGATCCTCCAGCTGATGATCGCGGTCGCCTGCGACTTCACCCGGTCGAGCGACCCGGAGAACTGGCAGCGCTACCTCGTCCTGGTGCTCGACGCGCTCTGCCAGCGCCGCGACGGGCCCACCCCGCTGCCCCGGCCGGCGCTCGACGAAGACACCATGGAACAGGCCATGCGCGACTGGCCGGCCGCCAAACGCGGATGACAGCGTACGACTGACACCGCGTACGACTGACACTGCGTAAGACCGACACCGCGTCACGCACCGGCGCGTGTGCAGCCAGCTGCCGCGTACGCAGTGCGGCTGACGGACCCGGACACTCCCTCGATAGCCTTAGCGCCCATGACCCCGCGGACACCGTCAGGCGAGGCGGCGGCGAGCGGGCCGCTGCGCGTCAACGCCCAGATCCTCATCCCGGCCGAGGAGCTGGCCTGGCGCTTCTCCCGCTCCTCCGGACCCGGCGGCCAGGGCGTCAACACCGCCGACAGCCGGGTCGAACTGGTCTTCGACCTGGCCGGCTCCGGCGCGCTGCCGGCCGAGCTCAAAGCGCGCGCCTTGGCGAGGCTTGCCGCCCGGGCCGCCGACGGGCGCATCACCGTGGCCGCCGCCGAGTACCGCTCCCAGCTGCGCAACCGGCAGGCGGCCCGCACCCGGCTCGCCGCGCTGCTCGCCGAAGCCGTGGCCGCCCCGCCGCGCAAGCGCCGCGCCACGAAGCCCTCCAAGGGGGCCGTGGCCCGCCGACTGGACGAGAAGTCCCGCCGCTCCCGGCTCAAGCAGTCCCGCCGTCTGCCGCCCGACTGAGACGGCTGCGCCGCGCCCCCACGTCACTCGTGCGGCCGCGCCGGGATGCAGCGGCCCCCGCCCGCCGGGTGAATGGAGCGCAACGCCCCGACCCGGGGCGGCCTCGCCGGGAAGGCGACCTCACCGAAAGGGGCACCGCGATGCTCAGCGAACTCCAGGCGGCCAAGCTGGACCGGCGGTTCGAGTTGCTCGACTCGGACGGCGACGGCTACATCACCGCGGCCGACTACGACGCGGCGGCCGCCAACGTGTGCCACGCATTCGGCGTCGCCGAGCCCGACCCGCACTTCGAGCGGGTCCAGGTCAGCTATTTGGCCCTGTGGGACCGGCTCACCCGCAGGATGGACCCGGAGCGCACCGGGCGGATCTCCCGCGACAAGTACATCGCCTCCTGCGCCGAGCTGATCGTCGAGGCCGAAGACGGCTACGAGCTCAACCTGCGGCCGATCGCCGACGCGATCTTCGACGCGATCGACGCCGACGGCAACGACGAGCTCGACCTCGACGAGCTGACCGCCTGGTTCAACGCCTACGGCGTCTGCGCCGACGACGCCGAGCGGGTCTTCCGGGCCCTGGACCGGGACGAGAACGAGAAGCTGGACCGCGAGGAGGTGAACGCGGCCATCCGCGAGTTCTACGTCGGCGACGACCCGGCGGCGCCCGGCAACAAGCTCTTCGGCCCGCTGACCGTGACGCTTCCGCACTGAATCTTCAGCGGGAACCACGGCCGACGCGCCCGTGCGGCCGGGCGGGGCCGCGCGGGTCTTGTGCGGCGCGCGCGGCGCCGGAATACTGGCGAACCTAAGTGGTCTAAACCACAGCGCCGGTTCGTGCGCGGCGCCGGTCCCGCCCGCGCCGCGCCCGCCCGCCGAGGAGGCAGCCGTTGACCGTGCTGGAAGCGGTGGCCGCGCACGTGCCCCCGGACGGCGCGACCGTCGACGAGCTCGCCGGCCCGCTCGGCCTGACGCCCCGCCAGGCGCAGCTCTTCCGCCGCTTCCACGGGCTCGACCGGATCGCGCTCGCCCCCGGCGCCGGCCCGGTCGAGCAGATCGCCGCCGCCGTGCACGCGCTCGACGCCCTGCGCGGCCGCGAGGACTCAGTGCGCTACCTGCTCTACGCCCGCAGCATTCCGGTCGCCGTCCCGTATCCGCTGAGCCCGCCGGAAGAACTGCGCCGCGCGCTCGGCTTGAACCGGGCCGTCGCATTCACCGTCACGCACCACGCTTGCGCGGCCGCACTGCTCGCCCTCGACATCGCCGGACGCCTGCTGGCCTCGGATGCGGACCCTGACGCGCTCGCCCTCGTCGTCGCCGGCGAGAAGGCGTTCACCCGCGACGTCCAGCTGATCCCCGGCACGTCGATCTGCGGCGAGGCGTCAGCGGCCTGCCTCGTGCGCGCGCACGGCGAGCGCGACCGGATCCTGTCCTACGCCTGCGTGCTGCGCGGCGAGTTCGACGGCCGGCTCGCCGGGGACCCCGAGCTGCTCGCCCGGTTCCAGAAGGAATACCCGCTCGCGCTCGCGGAGGCCGTCGACGAGGCCGTACACCGCGCCGGCCTGTCCGGCCTCGACCAGATCGACCTGATCCTGCCGCACAACGTCAACCGCGTGTCCTGGCAGACGTTCTGCCGCCGCTCCGGCTACCCGGTCGAACGGGTGCTGCTGGACAACGTGCCGCGGATCGGCCACAGCTTCGCCGCCGACGCGTTCGTCAACTACCGCACCGCCGCCGACCGGGGACTGCTCAAGCCCGGCGCGCACTACCTGGTCGCTGCGGCCGGGGTCGGCGCCGTCTTCTGCGCCATGGTCCTGCGCCACTGAGCCGCACCGCACCGCCCCGCCCACCCGACTTCCGATGCCGAACGGAGCGCCGCGATGAGCCAGACCGCGTTGCCGAACAGTGTCACCCCGGACAGTGCCCATCCCGACAGTGCTCATCCCGACGGAGCAGATTCGAACGCTGCTTCCACCGGTGCGGCCGCGCTGCGCGAGCAGGTGGCGAGCACGATCAGGCTCCTGCTGCCCAGGGTGCTCGGCCGGGAGGTCCCGGCGGTGCGCGAGGACGCGCCGCTGTTCGAGGAGGTCGGCCTGGACTCGGCCACCACGCTCGAGCTGATCCTCGAGCTCGAGGACGAGCTGGCGGCGCAGGTCGACGTCGAGCAGATCAGCCAGGACGACCTGGTCACCCTCGGCGCCCTGGTCGATTTCCTGGCCGGGCACGTCGTACCGGAATAGCCGGTGCGCCCGCATGAACGGTGCATCGCAGGGAACACACACGCTGCGCGCGGCGCGCGCGGTCGGCCGGACCTTCGACGCCGACTCCCGGCTGGCCGAGGATCCCGAGCTGCGCACGTACGTGTCCGACATGGTGCGGCCCTATGGCCTTGCCCCGCGCGAGGACCTGCTGGCCTCCGGCTCGGGCCACACCTACGGCGAGATGGCCGAACAGCTGATCGGCGCGGCGGTCGCGCCGCACGAGCCGGTCGACGTGCTCGTCCTCGCCTTCGCCGTGCCGGACGCGCGGCCCGGCCGGACCCTCGCCCCGTATCTCAGCGGCCTGTGCCCCGGGCGGCCCGTCGCGTTCGGGCTCTGCGACCAGGGCACGGCCGCGGCCTTCACCGCCGTGCGGATCATCGACGCGTTCCGGCCTTCGTACCCTGACGGCTTCCGGGCGCTGCTGGTCGTGGCCGAGCAGAGCGCGCTGCACCACGAGCCCGCCGCGCGCCCGGCGCCGATGCCCGCGCGGCACGCCGCCGTCGCCGTGCTCTTCGAGCCCTGCGCCGCCGGCGGCCGGATCCGGCAGTTCACCGGCGTCGCGCCGCACGCCGCGGCCGGCCTGCTGGACGAGCAGGTCGCCGAGCTCGCCCCCCGCGGCGGCGAGCTCCCGCTGCTGCTCGGACCGGGAATCAGCACACTGCGCGAGCCGTCCGGGACCGGGGCCGGCCCAGATGTGGGCGCGGACCAGCCGTACACCGGCCTGTGGTCCCGGCTGGCCGGCCTGACCGCGCGCGAGCTCGCGGCCGGCCGGGCGATCCTGGCCGACTACGACCCCGTACTCGGGTGCCTGAGCCTGTGCACGTTAGAGTGCGCGCCGTGACCGGGGACTGCGTAACCGCCTGGCTCATCCGCACCGACCTTCCGGACGAGCGACTGGGCCGCCTCGACGCGACCCTCGACGACCACGAGCGCGAGCGCGCCCGCGGCATGGCCGGCCCGGCGGCCCGGGCCCGGTTCGTCGCCGTGCACGGCAGCGTGCGCGAGATCGTCGGCCGCCGCGTCGGGGCCGCCCCGGAACGGCTGCGCTGGCGCTACGGCCCGCACGGCAAGCCGGAGCTCGACGGCGCCGGCATGCCGCAGGTCAGCTTCTCCGAGAGCGACGGGGTGGCCATGCTCGCGGTCTGCGACGCGCGGCCGGTCGGCATCGACGTGCAGCGGATCCTCTCGCCGCACACCGCGCTGCGCATCGCAGAGCGCTACTTCGACCCGGACGAGGTGCGCTTCCTCGTCGCGGCCCCCGACAGCCTCGTCGCAGGGCACTTCACCAGCCTGTGGAGCCGCAAGGAGGCCTGCGTCAAAGCCCACGGCGGCAGACTCGCGCAGAGCCTCAAGCTGCCCGTGCGCACGCCCGACGGCGTCGTGCGCGACCCGGACGGCGCCCTGCCCGGCGTCTGCCGGCTCAGCGACGTGCCCGCCCCGCCCGGCTACCGTGCCGCGCTCGCAGTCCTCGGCGCCGACGGCTATGCCGTGCACAGCGGCGAATGGCCGCCGCCGGAGCCGGAGCCGGGGCCGCGAACCAGTCCCGACGCCCCCTGACGAAACGACGGTCCCGCATGCCGACCACCCCGGTGACGCCCATCCGGTCCGCCGACCCCGGCGACGCCCGCCCCCTGCCCACCGCCGTGCCCGGCGTCTACATCTACACCGAGGCCTTCGAGTCCGTCATCGCCGGCCTGCGCCGCGCCATCGCCGGTCTGGCCGCCGACGAGCCGTTCCTCAAACTGGCGCTGCCACCGGTGATCTCCCGCGCCGCCATCGAGCGCGCCGGGTACGTCAAGTCCTTCCCGAACTTGCTCGGCACTGTGCACAGCTTCGCCGGCACCGAGGCGGAATGGCGCGAGCTCGCGCCGCACGCCGTCGAGGGCGGCGCCTGGCACGCACAGCAGACCATCAGCGACCTGGTCCTGCCGCCCGCCGCCTGCTACTCGACCTACGCCGCGCTGGAAGGCCAAGCGCTCGACGCCCCTGCCCGGTTCGCCGTCGAAGCACCCTGCTTCCGGCAGGAGGCCACCGGCGAGACCGGCCGGCTGCGCACCTTCCGGATGCTCGAGCTGGTCACCGCCGGCACCGAAGAGCACTGCGTCGAGTGGCGCGGCCGCTGGCTCGAGCGGGTCGCCGACTGGCTCGCCGCGCTGTCCCTCAAGCCCGCGGTCGAGGTCGCCGACGACCCGTTCTTCGGCCGCGGCGGCCCGGTCTACCAGGCCGCCCAGCGTGCCAAACAGCTGAAATTCGAGTTGCGCGTCGCGGTCGCGCCGGGCGTGGTCCAGGCGGTCGCCTCGGCCAACTTCCACGAGGACCACTTCGGCCGGGTGTACGGCTTCACCGTCGGCGGCGCCGCCGGCCGCACCGCCTGCACCGCGTTCGGCCTGGAACGCCTCGCCCTGGCCCTGATCGCCGAGCACGGCTCCCGCCCTGATCAGTGGCCTGACAACATCCCGCGGTAGCGCCGCCGCGGCGGTGAAAGTTTCACAGCGAATTGACATAGGTGGTCCGGGCGATGACCATCGCAGTGGATTTTCGCCGACTTTCGCCACCGAGGGAGCCGCCGGTGAGAGCAAGAACCCTTCCGCCGCCCGCCCGCCGACGCCGCGCGAGCGTCCGCTTCGCGCTCTCGGGCGTGTGCGCGCTGGTCCTGGCCGCCGCGGCCGTGATCATGGCGCAGACGCCGGCCAGCGCGCTGGACGTGACCGGCACGCCGTCGCCGGTCACCGGCAACGCCACCTACTTCTCCGGCCTCGGCTCGCCCTACGGCGGCTGCGGCCTGCCCCAGGCCGACCTGGACACGCAGAACTTCGTCGCCCTCAACGTCTACAACACGCCGGGCTACTACGGCACCGAGCCGCGGCCCGTGCCCGCCTCCGACGCGAGCATCATGGGCATGTGGGACAACGGGCTCAACTGCGGCCGGTACGTGCAGGTCACCATCGGCAACTACTGCACCGGCACCAACGACGGCGCGCAGAACGAGCCGTTCTGCCGCAACGGCTCGTGGGTCGCCGACCAGTACAACGGCGCCACCCTGACCATGCAGGTGGCCGACAGCTGCGCCGACTCCAACGCCTGGTGCCGCGACGATCCCTACCACCTCGACCTGGCCCAGAACTCGCTCAACCAGTTCATCCTGAACGGCCAACCCGTCGGCAACCTGTCCAGCAAGTGGAACAACCGCCAGATCTCCTGGCAGTTCGTGCCCGCGCCGAACTACACCGGCGACATCAACATCGGCTTCATCCAGGGCGCGCAGGTCTACTGGCCGGCCATCGCCGTCTCGCACCTGGCCAACGGGATCCACGGCGTGCAGTACCTGTCCGCCGGCGGGACCTGGACAGCGGCGACGATGGACAGCGACCAGGGCAACGACTACATCATCGGTCCGACCGCGACCGCCGGGTCGAACTACGAGATCCAGGTCACGGACTCCTCCGGCAACCTGATCAACAACGGCCGGATCTACAGCTTCTCGCTGCCGTCCTCGTGCGGCTCGTCCTGCAGCCCGGCGTACACGCAGACCACTTACACGACCTCGTCCGGCACCGGCAGCGGCCCGTCCGCCTCGGCCTCCGCTTCGGCGTCGGCCTCCGCGTCGCCGTCGAGCTCGCCGAGCTCGAGCCCGAGCAGCTCGCCGTCGTCGAGCCCGACCGGCCCGTCCGGCGCGGCCTGCACCGCGACGGTCAGCACGGTCAACTCCTGGCAGGGCGGCTACGAGCTGTCGATCACGGTGAAGAACAACGGGACCGTCCAGACGCCGAGCTGGACGACCGTGCTCGACCTGCCCAACTCGGACGACATCGCCACGTCGTGGAACGCGACGACGACGCAGTCCGGGCAGGCCGTGACCGCGGTCAACGCGTCCTACAACGGCCAGCTCAACCCCGGCGGATCGACGTCCTGGGGCATGAACGCCAACGGCAACGGCCCGCCGCCGACGACCGCGACGTGCACGCTCGGGTGAGCCGATCGGCACGGCCCGGCTGACCGGACCCCCGGCCGGCGGCGCGGACGGTACTCGGGACCCGTGCCCGATACTTCAGTCCATGCCCGTCCGGCCGGGGGTCCAGAACGGCTTGGTGACGACCGCGCGGCGCGGCCATCCGCGCTCCGCGACGAAGTGCCGGCGCACGGCCTGGCAGACCTTCGCCTCGCCGGCGACGTAGGCGACGCCCGGCCGGTCCGGCAGCGCCAGCCCCCTGAGCGCCTCGACCGGGAGTGGTGAGCCGGCCGCCGGGGCGCCGTGGCGGCAGGTCCAGGTCAGCTCGTCGGCGCGGGGCAACGGCACCCGATCGGCCGGCTCGCCGATCTCGATGACGCCGTGGACCGGGACCGACTCCGGCAGGGCCCGGAGCATCGCACCAAGTGCGACGGATCCGGTCTCCTCACCGACGAAGACGCAGTAGGGCGCGTCCGGCTGCTGGAGCACGAACCCGCCCTGCGGTCTGGACAGCACCACCTCGCCGTCCTGCTCGATCTCGCGGGCCCAGCGCGATCCGGGCCCGTCGCCGTGGTCGAGCACGAGCAGCTCGATCCGGTCGGCCTCATGCCGCCACACGGAGTACGTGCGCCGCGCGGGAATGCCGCCCGAGCCGTCGACGTGGACGCGCACCTGCTGCCCCGGCTCGGACCGCAGAACCCGCAGCTGCGGCCCGCGAAGCACGATTCGGCGCATCCGGGGCGTGACCCACTCGGTCGCCTCGACCGTGGCGTGGACGGTGCCCAGCTCGATCAGGCGCCGAGTCAGGCCGCGGACGGCGGTTTCGGACATGGCGGGCCTCCCGGGGTCGGTGACAGGCTGGCTGATCGCAGCCCCGCTGCCGCCGGTGCAGGCCGGCTGCGGCGTGGCTTCGGCTCCGCGCCGGGACGGTCGCGGTGTCCGCGCCCAGCCTAGAACACGATATATCGTGAGATCAAGCCGACCCCCGCCCGCACCCGCTGCATGCGCGTCCCGCGCGTCCGCGGATCAGCCGTTGTCCGGCTCAGGCTTGCTCGGCCTGCGGGTCACCTGCACCCCGCCCCAGAACGCGAACCCGGTCACCCGCAGCACCGGCGACCCGGCCGGCGGCTGGTTCCGGGCCGCGGGCTCGTCGTACCCGCCCATCACGCCAATGCCTTCCACCTGCACGATCACGTCCTCCGGGACGATGATCTGGATGCCGCCCATGATCGCGACCGTGTTCACCACGACCTCGCGGTCGGCGAAGCTCGCCTCGGTCATGTCCAGCTGGACGCCGCCCCAGAACGCGAACGAGGTGTACCGCTTCGGCACCACCCAGGCGCCACGCCGGCGCGCCCCGCCGATGATCGCCAGCGACCGGTGCCGCCCGCTCGGCGTGCCGCCGACCCGGGCCAGCGACCCGTGCGCCGGGGCCGCCAGCGCCGCGCCCGCCGCCTGCGCCGCCCCTGGCGCCGGCAGGTCCTTGACCAGGGGCTCGAGCTGGGCGTAGGTCTTGGCCGCATAAACCAGCTCGAGGCGTTCCTCGAGCTCGTCCATGGTCAGCCGGCCGTCCCCGGCCGCGTCGCGCAGCCGTTCGGCGAACCGCTCCCGATCGAGGTCGGAGGCGCGTATCTCGAGGGCTGCATCGGGCTCCGGAGTCTCTGACATGGCTCGGATTGTATTCAGACGGACATTCGTTCAACCACCGGCCTGCGGCTCCTCGGGCCGCCGCGCCCGCCCTCGGCCGCGCCGCGCTGCGGCTCTTGCGGTATTCGGGCTTGTCGCGCGTGCGACTTGCGGAGGCGCGTGCCGCAGCCGGCTTCAGCGTCTGGGGTGACCGTCCTGACGGTGTCTCACTCATGCAGACTGACAGTCGATCTCGGCCGCTGTCGCTGTGCCGGCTATTGCCATCGCCGATGTCCTTGTGCCATCCGTTCCGGCCCGCGGTCGCCGCCGGACGTCGACGTAATCAGGGCGCGGCAGTGAACGCTGCAGCGAGCTTGCGGGCGTGCGCCTGCGCGTCCTCGTGCGCGGCCTCGCGCAGCTGCCGGGACTGCGGGATCAGCTCGGCCATCGCCGGGTTGACCTCGGCCAGGGTCAGCTGGGTCTTGATGACGGTCAGGTCGAGGCCCATCGCCTTGCCCAGCACGGTCTCCAGGTACGGCTGGACGAAGTCCCAGCCCTCGCGCGGGGTGCCCGGGTCGTAGCCGCCGCCGTAGGCGAGGATCGCGGTGGCCGGGCGCCCGGCCAGCGGCGGGTCCCCCGCCCGGGCGGTGGTGCGGCCGCCGAGGATGACCTGGTCGATCCAGAGCTTGAAGGTGCCCGGCACGCCCCAGTTGTACATGCCCATGGTGAACAGGTACGCGTCGGCTTCCTCCATCTCGCGGACCAGTTCGTCCCGGATGGCGAAGGCGGCGGCCTGCTGCGGGCTGTGGCTCTCCGGCGGCAGGAAGCCGGCCGTGATCCCGGCCTCCAGCAGCGGCGGCACCGGGTTGACGCCGAGGTCGCGGTAGGTGACGGTGCCGTCCGGATGCTCGGCGTCCCAGGCGTCCCGGAAGGTCTGCGCGATCTGCTTCGAAACCGACCCGGCCGACAGGGCCGAGGCGTCGATGTGCAGCAGGTGGGCCATGATGCGCTCCAAGGTCGTCTGTGGGGAAGCTCGTCTAGACTCAAGACTGTCTGTATCACAGACGATTTGTCAAACTGTACGATGTAGCTACCATGGAGGGTATGAGCACTGCTACTGGTGGGAGCGGCGTGCCCGAGACTGCGGCGGACGCCGCCTGCGCCAAGCAGTCGACGCTGCCCGCCGGGCTCGAGGACAACTTCGGCTGGCTGCTGGCGCAGTGCTTCCGGGCCCACCTGGCCGTGTTGGACCACGCCACCGCGGACCTGCCGCACGGCCAGCGCGGATACCACGCCTTGTCCGGTGCGGCGCACTGCAGCGCACGGAGCCAGACGGAGCTGGCCAAGCAGCTCGGCGTCGACCGGACCGTGATGGTCTACCTCGTCGACGACCTGGAGCGGGCCGGCCTGGTGGAGCGGCTGCCCGACCCGAGCGACCGGCGCAGCAGGCTGATCCGCTCGACGCCGGCCGGGGTCGAGCGGCTCAAGGCGATCGACGAGGCGGCGGCCGCGGCGGAGGAGGAACTGCTCAGCCCGTTGAGCGGGACGGAGCGGACACTGCTGCGGGACATGCTGCGGCGGATCGCGGCGAACTACGGGGAACTGCGGGAGATGAGCGGGGCGTGCGACGCGGCGGCGCGGGCGAAGGGGAGCGTCTGCTGAAGAGCCGCTGTCGGCCGTTGGCGGTCGGTTGGCCGGTTGGCTCGCCGGGTTTGGTGCGGCGGCTGATTGTCTGATCGTCGTGCCGTGGGCGCGGTAGTGCCGTGGCCGTGGCCGTGGGCGTCGCAGTCGGGGCTGTGGTAGCCGCGCGGAGTGCGTGACGTAGGCTCTTGCTGCGCAGATCCGGCAGAGCGACGCGATGGCCGAGCAGTCCAGATTCAACACCGTGGCCGGTCAGTACGCAGCCGGGCGCCCGAACTACCCGGCAGAGCTCTTCGACGCATTGAGCGCGGATCTCGGTCGGCCGCTCTGCGGCATCGACGCGTTGGATCTCGGAGCAGGCCCCGGTATCGCGTCCCGGCAGCTGGCCGAACGCGGTGCGCGGGTCACCGCGCTGGAACTGTCCGGGCCGATGCTTGCTCAGCTGGTGTCGCACTCGCCAGGCGTGCGAGCGGTGCAGGGCAGTGTGCATGCGCTGCCGTTTCGCGGCGACACGGCGGATCTGATCACCTGCGCGCAGGCGTGGCACTGGATCGACCCCGAGACCGGAGTGCCGGAGGTCCGCAGGGTGCTGCGGCCGGGCGGGATTTTCGCGGCATGGTGGAACTTCACGCAGCGGGACAGCGACTGGGAGGCCGAGCAGGAACAGCGGATCGCCCGGGCCGTGCCGAACTGGGCGGACTATCAGATCTCGACCAATTCGCGGAAGGACTTCGACACCGAGGACGGATTCGGCCTCGTCGCGGCCCGGCACCAGTTCAGCTGGGAGCGGGAGGTGCCGGTGGAGCGGCACCTGCAGAACCTGAACTCGAAGTCGTACATCGCCGAGCTTGCGGACCCGGTGGCGTTCCTGGCGATGGAGCGTGAGCTGCTGCTCGGCGTCTTCCCGGCGGGCGTGGTGACCGAGCGCTTCGGTACCGAGTTGATCACTGCTCGCGAGCGGTAGCCCGGTTGTCCAGTAGTCCGGTTCCGCCAGTTTGGGCCTGTTGCCTCGGGCGGTGGTGGGTTCGGCATCGGTCGTAGGCTGTTCGGACGGCGGACGGCGGTCGGGCTGATATTCCGTTGCGGCTGCCGCCGGGCATATGAGTTCATTGACCATGGCGCGGCCGACGGCCCGGACGGTGCGGGCGGGGCGCGTGCAGTGCATCCACGACACTGCTGACCGCGGGAAGGAGGCCTCCAGATGAAGCAGCGATCCACTCCGCTGCGCTGTCGCAGGCCCTCCCGCGGCGAGCGCCGGTAACAACGCCCCCGTCCGGGCATAGCCGCCGAGGCGGCCGGCCCTTCCTCCGGCTGCGACTCGGCGGCACCGGCCGCGCCCATCATCGCGATTCACCGAATGACAACGCTGCAGCAGCTGACGCTGCGTCTCAACCGTGCGCTCGCAGGTATCGAGACGTTCTCCTGCGGGCTGAGGCTGGCGAGGCGAATTGGAGAGACTTCGGCCATGGCCATGATCGAACTGCCTGGGCACCACGTGCCGATCCGTCTTTGGGCGGATGCGGATGCAGTGGAGCCCAAGGCCATTCAGCAGCTTTACAACGTTACGACTCTACCGCAGATCGCAGGCGTCGCGGCGATGCCCGACGTCCATGTCGGAATCGGTGCGACGGTCGGATCCGTCATCGCTATGCGCGATGCGATCTGTCCTGCCGCGGTTGGCGTGGACATCGGCTGCGGGGTAACCGCCGTCAAGACATCGCTCACCGCACGCGACCTGCCGGACGACCTCTCTCGGCTCCGTAGCGCGATCGAGGCGGCCATCCCGGTCGGGCGCGGCGTGCATGCGGATCCGGTCGACCCGGCTCGGTTCCACGGAATCTCCGCCACCGGCTGGGCGGCGTTTTGGGACCGGTTCGGCGGACTCGCCTCCGCGGTGAAGGCGCGGCGGGACCGGGCGGCCGGCCAGATGGGCACCCTCGGCTCGGGCAACCATTTCATCGAGTTCTGCCTTGACACCGGCGGCCGGGTCTGGCTCATGCTGCACTCCGGGTCTCGGAACATCGGCAAGGAACTCGCCGAGCACCACATCGGTGTCGCGCGTTCTCTGAGCCACAACCAGGGCCTGATGGACCGCGACCTGGCTGTGTTCCTTGCGTCTACGCCTCAAATGGATGCGTATCGGGCCGATCTGTTCTGGGCTCAGGAGTACGCCGCGTACAACCGATCCGTGATGATGGCGCTCTACCAGAGTGTGGTGCGCAAGCAGTTCCCGAAGGCGAAGGTCACGTTCGACGACGTGATCTCCTGCCACCACAACTATGTCGCTGAGGAGGTATACGACGGACAGAAGCTGCTCGTCACCCGGAAGGGCGCCATTCGAGCCGGGGCCGGAGATCTCGGGATCATCCCGGGGTCGATGGGCACAGGATCATATGTCGTGCGCGGTCTGGGGAACCCCGCAGCGTTCAACTCCGCCTCGCACGGAGCCGGCCGCCGAATGAGCCGAGCCCAGGCGAAGAGGACGTACACGATCAGGGATCTGGCGAAGCAGACCGCGGGGTCGAGTGCCGAAAGGACGCCGGGGTGATCGACGAGATTCCAGGCGCCTACAAGCCCATCAAGCAGGTCATGCAGGCTCAGACCGACTTGGTGGAAATCGTCGCGGAGCTCAAGCAGGCTATTTGCGTTAAGGGGTGATGTAGCCCTGCGTCACTGCCACGGTCTTCTGTGGCGTGAGACGAAAACATTGAATCGGGGGAGGGCGGTGCGGGGCCGACATGGTCCGGCACCGCCCTTGTTTTGTGCGCAGAAGCACGACACCTCACTGCATAGGCAGATACCCGTGCCGAGGTTCCGAAGCACATGGCGTGATGAAGCTCTGCCGCCTGAGGAGATCCGGAGCCCGTCGCACTCACCCACGCCGACGCAGCTACCGCTACACGGTGTCGCTGTAGTCGTGTGTGTGCCGGTGCTGATAGACATTTCCAGTGCGTTTCGCAGTCCAGGTAATAATGTCGTTGCTCGTGTTGCGATGGGCGCCCCAGAGCCGCGCAGTCTTCAGCCGTTGGTGGTGTGGGCACAACGGGACGAGGTTGTCAGGCGTGGTCAGGCCACCGAGTTCCGGAAACCTATGACTGAATGACCTCACATGATCCAGTTCGCACCAGCCGATGGCAGGCATCCGACAGCCGGGAAATGCGCAGATGCGGTCGCGGAGCTGGACATGTCGCCGAGTCTCCGCGGTCGGACGGTAGGTCGTCGGCGAGGTCTTGATCAATGTCCCGGTGGCCGGATCGTACGCGAGCCAGCGCCAGATTGAACCGGGGGCGATTGCCAGGGCCCGTGCTGTCGTGGCGGTGACCGGTCCGTATCGCTGTACATCGCCAGGGTCCTGGTTCAAGCCGAGCAACGTCTCGATGCTGACGGTGACATTGACCACCGCTGCAGGACTGGCGTCCGGACGGGGTCTCTCACTGGATACAGCGCTTGGGTCGTCAACGGCCTTGCCGGTGTTCGTGCCAGTTTGGGCCGAGGGATCCTGCATGATCAGGTGCGCGAGAGTATCGGCACGCCGCTGATCGAGGGTGCGATGATCGTCGGCGTCCCGTGGCCGAGCGAGTTCGTCGATGTGCTCCATGGCAGCGACAGCGAATTCGGCCGTGGTATGCCAGCGCAGAGTCGCCATCCCATCCCCTTTCGACCACATGCGCACGGCTCGAAGCTTCTTCGCATGTTCGTGACGATGCTCTGCCCCGTCCGGATCGGCCTTGCCCACCGCGCGGCGCAGAGCGGCGCGGGTGGTGGCCACGGTCTGTCCTGGCATGCGAGCGAGCACCAGGGTTTCGATGTCCCTCGCCGTGTCCTGATCGTCGCCGAGGTACGCGGTGGATTCGCCGACGGCGACGGCCTGTGTGTAGTGGATGGCGCCGGACTCAAGCTGGTGCAGTGTTCTTGGATGCCTCGTCGCCAACGTGACAGCTTGTCGGATGCGATACGCAGCTGTGCTGCTGGATAGGTGAAGTGCGCAGGCGATCTCCGCTTTCATTGCGCTACGGTCCAATTGCCCGTCGCGAGCAGCGAGCGCATGCAACTTGGCCAGGGTCTTCACCGCCAGCGCTTCGAGCCGGCGTTTGTGCCGGTCCACGGCGACGAGCGACTGAAGCAACTCGGGCTCGTCAAGCTGATCGGGATCCAAGTCGGCCAGCACTGCGAATGTCTGCGCTGTGATCCCGGCGGAATCAGGCAAGAACGCTACGTGCTCCAGCCCCAGATAGTCGTTCGAGTTCGTGCTCGTACGTTCGGCCTGCTCCATGTCGATCTCTCCCGTTTCCGTGCAATATGTCCTTGAACTGCGGCGACGCTCCCGAGACCCGTAAGGGAACTGCTTGATTCCATGGTGGCACCTCCAACCGACAAAATCCGGCGAATCGGAAAATTCGTCTCGAGCGACCCATGGCCGGGTGCGGCCCGTCACTGCCTGGACTACCCCAGACTCGCCCCAGCGAGCCCGGTAGATGCAGGTCAAGACCGCTATCGGTCGTGTTGTTCTTCGCCGGCACCAGATACGTCGTCGAGGGATGCGAGAATGAGCTGCGCTAGGGTCGTCGGCTCGAGCAACCGGTGCTCGGCCTGACAGCGGCCACGTAGAAATCCATGTGGGCGGCCACTGCGTTCCCCGTACGCGGCCAGATCAACTCCATGCCCGCGGACAGCATGTTCGGAGCGTGACGGACCCATGGACGACCTCAAAAGCGCAGCGACGGCGGGAGC
>DASYAE010000177.1:0-19808 GCA_036501535.1 Actinocrinis sp.
CGTCTACTCCACCACCACCGGCACCGGCGGCAGCCAGACCTTCACCCTCTCCAACACCGACCGCTACATCCGCATGTACGGAACCGTACGCGCCACCCAGTGGGGCTACTCGATCTTCGAGTTCGACGTCTACGGCCTGACGACGACCGCCCCGGTCACCGGCGGCAACGGCAGCGGCGGCAACGGGACCTGCTCCTGGCTCGGCTCCACCGCGCCGGTCTCCCAGCGGGTCCAGCAGGTGCTCAACACCATGGACCAGTCCGAAGAGTTCACCCTGCTCTCCGGCGACGGCGGCTCCAGCTACATCGGTCAGGTCGCCGCGATTCCGAACCTGTGCATCGTCGCGACCAACATGCAGGACGGCCCGAACGGGGTCGGTGACGGGACCGGCGGTGTGACGGCCTTCCCGGACGGTGAGAACGCCGCCGCGACCTTCGACCCGACGCTGATCCAGCAAGAGGGCACGGCGATGGGCGCCGAGTTCGCCGGCAAGGGCGTCAACGTCGCCCTCGGCCCGACGACGAACCTGGTGCGCGACCCGCGCTGGGGCCGGACCTACGAGACCTACGGCGAAGACCCGTACCTGGCCGGGCAGATCACCTCCGCCGAGGTGGACGGCCTGCAGAGCCAGGACGTCATGGCCATGGTCAAGCACGCCGCCGCATACGACCAGGAGCAGTACCCGAACGGCGACAACAACGAGACGGTCAGCCAGCAGTCGCTCGAAGAGCTCTACCTCGCACCGTTCCAGACCGCCATCGACCAGTCCGCGCCGGCCTCGATCATGTGCTCCTACGCCGTGGTCAACGGCAACGCCTCCTGCCAGAACGCGGACATCCTTCAGGACGGCCTGTACAACCAGGCGAACTGGGGCGGCTACGTCACCTCCGACTGGGGCGCCGACTACAACAACGTCGCGTCGGTCGAGGGCGGCATGTCCATCGGGATGCCGTTCCCCGGCTCGATCCCGAGCGACCTGGCCGCCGCGATCGCGAACGGCACGCTGAGCCAGTCCACGGTGAACGAGGACGTCGCCCGGATCCTGACCCAGATGTTCGCCTTCGGCATGTTCGACAATCCGCAGACCGGGTCCCTGTCCAACACCGTCACCAGCGCGGCGCATCAGCAGACCGCGCTGCAGCTCGGCGAGGAGGGCTCGGTCCTGCTGAAGAACAACGGCCTGCTGCCGCTGAACCCGAACGGCACCGAGTCGATCGCCGTGATCGGCACCGACGGCGGCGCCGGCGTCGAGCTCGCCGGCGGCGGCAGCGGCACGGTGACCAGCTCGAACACGATCTGGCCGATCACCGGGATCCAGAATGCGGTCGGGTCGAACGTGAAGGTCACCTACACCCCGGGCAACGACAACGGCACGACCGACATCCCGCAGGCCGTCACCGCGGCCAAGGCGGCGACCGACGCGATCATCTACGTCAACCTGCCGGAAGGCGAGGAGACCGACCTCACCACGCTCGACCTGTCGAGCACCGACGAGACGATGATCGACGATGTGGCCGCGGCGAACCCGAACACCATCGTGGTGATCAACAGCGGCGGTCCGGTCGTCATGCCCTGGCTGAACAACGTCGCCGGCGTCTTCGAGAACTGGTACGGCGGGCAGGAGACCGGTGCGGCGATGGCCGCGCTGATCTTCGGCACCGCCGACCCGTCCGGCAAGCTGCCGGTCACCTTCCCCAGCAGCCTGAGCCAGGTTCCGGCCCAGACCACCGCACAGTGGCCGGGCACCTCTGCCGGTGTGAGCTACAGCGAAGGCGTGGACATCGGCTACCGCTGGTACCAGAGCCAGAACATCACCCCGATGTTCTCCTTCGGGTACGGGTTGTCGTACACGAAGTTCTCCTTCTCCAACCTCAAGGTCGGCGCGTTCAACTCGGACGGCAACGCGACGGTGACCGCGACGATCACCAACACCGGATCGGTGGCGGGCGCGGACGCGGCGCAGATGTACGTCGGCGACCCGGCCGCCAGCCAGGACCCGCCCAACCAGCTCAAGGGCTTCGACCGGGTCAACCTGACACCCGGCCAGAGCGCGACCGTCTCCTTCCCGCTGACCATCCACGACCTCGCCTCCTGGTCATCCACGGACAACGCGTGGGAGGCACAAGCCGGCTCCTACTCGATCAAGGTCGGCGACGCATCCAACAACCTGCCACTGTCCGGCACCACCAGCCTCGCCCAGAAACTCACCGGACAAGTCGCCGCCGGAGCCTCAAGCGCAGGCGTCTCCCTGGCCAACACCGCCGTCAGCGCCAACGTCACCGCCAACTCCGGCGTCCCCGGCGCCGAGACCGTCGGCGTAGTCAACCCTTACGGCTACAGCAGCCCGAAGGGCGCCGCAGTCTCCTTCCAGATGCAGGCCGTCGACTCCAACAGCGCAGCATCGCTGACCTACACCGCCAGCGGACTGCCACCCGGAATCTCCATCGCCGGCAACGGCACCATCTCCGGCTCCAGCAGCACCCTGGGAACCTACACAGTCACCGTCACCGCCACCGACGGGGAAGGAGTATCCGGCACGGCCACCTTCGTGTGGACCGTCGTTCAGTAAGTGAGTTCCAACGCTGACTGACACCAGCCGCGCGGACCCGGCGATCATGCCGGGCCCGCGCGGCGTTGCTACGCCCCGGGATCGGGCCGCACCGGAGGCACGGCACCGGCTCGGGCGGCCTCGAGCTGGGCGGCGCCGGCCAGGCCGTAGAAGAGCGCGATCGCGGTGAGGTTGGCCCAGATCATGAGGGCCATGATGGCGGTGAGCGGGCCGTAGGTGGCGTCGAAGGTCGCGCTGCCCTTCACGTACAAGGCGAGCAGCCCGGTCAGCGCGACCCACAGCACGAGCGCGACGCCGGCGCCGAAGGCGAGCCAGCCGACCGTCGGCTGGTGGCGGCGCGGCGAGCGGCGGAAGACGAAGCTGATCGAGAGCAGCGCGAGCCCGGCCCCGACCGGCCAGCGGGCGATCACCCAGACGAGCCGGACTGCATGCGGCCAGTGGTAGACCTGCCCGAGTGCGTCGCCGACCGCTCCCCCGGCGACGGTGATGACCATCCCCGCTGCCATCGGCGCTCCGGCGAGCAGTGTGAGCAGCGCGGCCGTGCCGTACTTCCGGGGGAAGGGGCGGTCCCGCTCGACTCCGTAGATCCGGTTGGCCCCGCGCTCGATCTGGCCCATCGCAGTGGCCGTGGACACCAGGGCGAAGGCGAGCCCGAGCCAGAGTGCGAGGCCGCCGGACTGTGCGTCCGCCTGCGCGTGGGCGAGCGCCTGGCGGACGACGGGCTGGCCCGCGCCCGGGGTGAGGTTGTCGAGGACGTGGGCCAGCACCTGCCCCAGCGCTTCGTGGTGCAGCGTCGTGGACAAGCCGAAGAACGCGATGACCGAGGGCAGGACGGCGAGGCAGATCTGGAACGCGAGCGCTCTCGAGTGGCTGAAACCGTCGGCGTACCGGAACCGCAGGAAAGCATCGCGGAGCAGGGTCCTTACGCCTCCGCGCCGCAGCGTGGCCCAGGCGTCGTCGGCGGAGAGGTCGTCGCCCGCCATGTCGCGAGTCTGCGGGACCTTCGTGGCCGTACTCACCGGGTGACCTCTCGCTGTGCGGCTGTATTCGTTGGGACGTGGAGTACCGGTGCGGCCGGCATCTGCGAGCGCGGGACGCGGATGGTCAACGCGTCCGGCCATACCTCCACATCAAGGCTCGATCCCGTCGGCAGCGGCTCGCCGTCCGCCTCGCGCGGCGCCGGGCGCCGGGTTCGTACGTTGATCCGGCGACCGCGGTCGCGGTAGACGACCCGGCCCACATCGCCGTCGCCGACATCGTTGCCAGTGCCGGTGCCGGTGCCGTTACCGCCGCCTTCCGCTCGGCCGCGGACGCGGCGCAGTGCGGCGCCGACGCGGAACCAGCCGAGCGGTCCGTGCGGGGCGATGACGACGAGGTCGAGCAGCCCGTCGTCGACCTCGGCGCCCGGCAGCGGCGCGAGTCCCGCCTGGATGCGCCCGGCGTTCCCGACGAGCAGCATGCTGACACCGCGGTGCCGGGTGCGGCGGCCGTCGACCTGCACCCTGACAAGGGGCATCCGGTCGCCCAGGTGCCGAGCCACGGCCACGGCGTAGGCGGCCCAGCCGGCGCGGTGCTTGAGGCCTTCCGGCGCGTCCTCGACCATCGCGGCGTCCAGGCCCATCCCGGTCATGGCGAGGAAGATCCGGCCGTCCACCCGGCCGACGTCGATGCGCCGGTCGGCACCGTCGACGAGCACTGCCAGCGCGTCCCCGGCCTTCGCCGGGATGCCGAGGTTGGTCGCCAGCAGGTTGCCGGTGCCGAGCGGGACCACGCCCAGCGTGACGCCGGTTCCCACCAGCGAGCCCGCCACCTCGTTCACCGTGCCGTCTCCGCCGCAGGCCACGACCATGCCCGCACCGGCGGCAACGGCGTCCCTCGCCAGTCCCGCACCGTGCTCGTCCGCTGACGTCGTCTCAGCGCGTGGCGTGGGGCGTCCGGCGCGTGCGCACAGTTCGGTGAAGTGTCCGAGCAGGCGTGCCACGGCGGCGGCGTCGGCCTTGGATCCGTTCACGATCAACACATCGGCGCCGGTCTCGGCCCGCGGTCTCGCCTGCGTGTCGTGATCGCGATCGTGACCGGACGCCTGGCGCGGGAGGCCACTCGCGTCATCGGAGCCGCGCAGGACTTGGCGATACGCCGCCCATACGCACGCCGCGCCGAGCAGGGCGCCGGCCAGTACGTCGCTCGGGTGGTGCATGCCGCGATAGAGGCGCGCTACGCCGACCGCAGCGGGCATGAGCAACAGGAGCCACGCCTCTTTATGGCCGGTGCGCTTGTGGATGAGCAGCGCGATCGCACCGTAAAGTGCGACGGCGGCGGCCGTGTGGCCCGAGGGGAAGCTCGATGTCGGCGGAGAGGCGTCGAGCTCGGTCACTGCAGGGCGTGGCCGGTGCACGACAGCCGTCGTCACCAAGAACACCGCGAGTTCGAGCAGCGCCGAGAACGCGAGGTACAGCGGCTCGCGCCAACGCCGACAGCGCCACCGCGCCCAGATCACCGCGACGAGCGCCACGACGGCGGCGCCGAGAGTACCCGCCAGGGTGCACAACGCGTCGGTCACGGCGTTCGCCCAACCGACGCGGTGCGCGGCGAAGGACCTGTCGATGCCGTCCTCCGCCGATATCGGCCACATGTGCGCCATATCCCGGGTGAGCAGCAGACCAAGCAGAATCATTGCCGCAGAAAGGGCGCAGGCCCAGAGCACGAAGGCCACGGGCAGTTTTCGCGCCCTTATCTCATGCAACGCATCCAGCATGGCCACTGGTTGCCGTCTCGACCGGGATTATGCATCCTCGCCGCGGTGTGCGATCTCTTGTGTCGGTGCGTGCACCGTGCGCTCGCTCTCCTCCGGCGCAACGCCCTCGGTGACCGGCCTCACCCGGGCCAGCGCATGTTCCCGGCGCCACGTCTCGAACGCCGCGGTCATCCCCGCGAGAAGCCCGATCCCGAGCAGCCAGCCGCCGACCACGTCGCTGATCCAGTGCACCCCCAGGGCGATGCGGCTATAGCCCACTGCCAGCGGGACGAGCACGGCGAGCAGCCAGGCGACGACCCGGCCCCATCGCGGCAGCAGGGGCAGGACGACCAGCAGCACCACGCCCGCGCCGAGCGTCGCGGTGAACGCGTGGCCGGAGGGGAAGGAAGCGCCCGGGGCCGTTGCCACCGGGTGCGTGAAGACCGGCCGGGCCCGGTCCACGACGGTTTTCAGCACCTCGTCGATCACCGCGCCGCTGATCATCGTCGCGGCCGCCCAAAGCGCGAGGCGGCGGGCCCGGCGCAGCCAGAGCACGATCACCAGCAGCGCGGCCCCGACACGCATCACCGTCGGCGAGCCGAAATCCGAGACCAGCACCATGGCGTGCACCAGGGCCGGGTGGTCCAGCGCTTGGGCATGCAGCGAGTTCGCGACCGACCTGTCCACGTCGTGAAGCGGCGTCCAGGTACTCTCCACCGCGAGCACCAGCAGCCCCACGAACACGGCCGCGGGCAGCGAGACGAGCAGCACCAGGGCCAGCCGGCGGCTCAGGCCACGAACGCTGTCGACCGCGCCGGGGGGCGAAGGCTGGGGTTGAGGCTGAGCGGGGTCGCTGGACATCCTCTTTTAGTTGCCGCTCCGCGCTCGCGCACACCTAATATTCGTGGCGAGGCCTGATGGCGCTCTGCTTCGATGATGCAATGACGGTGCAGGACATTCTCGACGCCGCCTCGACAGCTCTCGGGCAGTCGCTGAGCGAACCGGTCGATCTCGGGGGAAGCTCGCGCAGCACGGTAGTGCGCGCTCGTGCTGGCGATGGCGCGTCAGTCATCGTGAAGGCATATAAGAAGCGCGGCGACGCGCAGGTTTCCATCGGACAGGAGGCAGCGGGACTGGCCTTTGCAGCGCCTCAGTCCGCCGGGTCCGATTCCACGCAGCCCGCCGGGGATTGCCCGCGGCTGCTGGCCACCGATCTGGCGTGGCCGTTGGTCGTGATGAGTGACCTCGGCAGCGCATCAAGCCTGGCGGATCTCCTGCTCGGCTCGGATCCGCAGGCCGCGCAGGACGGACTGGCGGCGTGGGCGGCGGCCTGTGGGCGCATGGCCGCGCGCAGCGTGGGCCGCGAAGCCGAGTTCACCAGGCTGCTGAGCGCGTATTCGGCAGACCCTCGGCCTACTGGCGCCGAGCGCGGCATCCAGAACGCGGCGGAGCTTGCTGAGGTTCTGGACGAATACGGCATCACCCCGCCGCCGGGGCTCGAGCGCGAGGTCGTGCAAGCCACGGCGGCGTTCGACGAGTCTGATAGCGGTCCGGGTGCTTATCGGGTCTTCTCCCCCGGCGACATCTGCCCCGACAATGCCCTGATCACCGCGGACGGCGCGCAGCTGCTCGACTTCGAAGGCGCCGGCTTCCACGCGGTCTTCCGCGAAGCCGTCTACACGCGCATGCCGTTCACCACGTGCTGGTGCGCGACGCGGTTGCCGCAGGCAGTCGCAGAGCGAACCGAACAGGCTTATCGCGACGAGGTGGTCCGTGCGTACCCTGATCTGTCCGACGACGCGGTCTGGCTGCTCGGCATGGCGACGGCGACCGTCGCGTGGACCGCTGCACTGACGGCCACATTCGGCCACATGCTGCGCCGGGAGGACGGTTCCATGCACCGGGATCCCACGCTGCTGCCGACCGGAAGGCAGCTGGCCAGACACCGCTGGTCGCACGTGACCGCGCAACTGGATGAGGCCGGGTCCGGCCTCTACCCCGCGTTCGCCGAGACGTGCCGGCTGCTGGTGAAAGCCAGCGAGGAGTGGGACCTGGCACCCGCACCGCTTTATCCGGCCTTCCGGGAAGGACGCGGCTGCTGTTGACGCCTGCGCCTGGTCGAGTGGATCGACCAGGCGCAGGCGGCGACGCGATCAGCGACCGACTTCAGTCGAAGATGAGGTCGAACTGCTCCGAGGGTGTGGCGATCGACGCCTGACTGGCGATCAACGGCGAGGCGCCGCCGTTGGCCGCGGTGACGATGTCGCCGTTCGCGTGGGCATGGAGGCTGACGCTCCCGTTGCCGTTGGATATGAGGTCGAACTCCTCCCACGGCCCGATGGCGGTGCGGTTGGCGATCAACGGCGACGCCCCGGCGTTGTCGGCGGTCACGATGTCGTTGTTCGCGTGCGCGCGCAGGCTCACGCTGCCGTCCGAGTTGGGGATCAGGTCGAAGGTCTCCCACGGCCCGACGGCGGTGCGGTTGGCGATCAACGGCGAGGCGCCCGCGTTGTCCGCCGTCACGATGTCGTTGTTCGCGTGCGCGCGGAAGCTGATCGGGACGGTGTCGTGCACCAGGTCGAACTCCTCCCACGTCCCGACCGACGTGCGGTTGGCGATCAACGGCGAGGCGCCCGCGTTGTCCGCCGTCACGATGTCGCCGTTGGTATCGGAGCGGAGGCTGACGCTGCCGTCCGGATTGTGGATGAACCCGAACACCTCCCAGTTGCCGACCCCGCCGCGGTTGGCGATCAACGGCGACGCGCCGGCGTTGTCGGCGGTGACCCAGTCGTTGTCGTTCAGCGACCTGAGGCTCACCGAACCGTCGGTGCCGGTGACCATCTCGAACTCCTCCGGCTTGCCGACCGCCGTGGCGTTCGCGATCAGCGAGGTGGTGCTGTTCGCCGCGTCCACGTAGTCGCCGTTGGCGTGGGCCTTGAAGCTCACCACCGACACGCTGGTCGAGAATGAGGTCGTGTTGTTGCTGTAGCCGGCCGCGGTGATGCTGGCCTGCACGGCGTTCTCGGTGGCGTCGGAGGGGTAGCCGGCGGTGACGGCGCCTTCGAAGAACTCGCCGTGGCCCAGATCGCTGTTGTCCCCGCCGGTGCCCAGCTCGATGGAGTTCTGCACCTTCATCGGGTTGTAGCCGTTCGGCAGCGATCCCGAATACGCCGTGGTCAGCCCGCCGGATTGGCCGCTGCCGTATTTCAGGGTGAAGTTGGTGCTGCCGTTGTTCTTCTCCCACGTGCTCACGAACGAGCCGGTCTCGCTGGGGATGCTCGACGGGTTTGGGCCGTTGTTGCTGAAGTACATGCCGTTCTCGAGATCGCCGCCCACCCACGGACCGACGCCGGTGCAGCCGCCGGTCCAGCAGTCGGTGCCGTAGTAGATCGCGTTCATCGTGCCGTTGCCGTCGTCGCTGTCGTTGGTCTCGGCCGAGCCGAAGTCGAAGCAGCAGCCGCCGCTGCTGAGGTTGGACGAGCTCAGCATGTAGACGCCCTCGGGCTGCGAGCCGGTGGGCACGTTCTTTGCGGCGTCGTCGCGGTATCCGGTGCCGATCGCGTTGACGAGCACGCCGTAGGCCGACTGCCCGCCGACCGTCACCGGCAGCGCCATGGCGTTCGCACCGAGGTCCGAGCCGTTCGGGCCGGGCCCGCCCAGCCCGTTCGAGCAGCCGGAGCAGGACTTGCCGGCCGAGACGGGCAGGTTGTTGCCGTTGGTCGTCTGGTCGTAGATCTCGGTGATGGTGCAGGTGGTGCCGGAGCAGAAGGAGACCTGCGGCGCCGCGTTGACCACCCCGCCGGTCGATTCGAGCCCGACGTTCAGGAAGCTGCCGTCCGAGGAGCGCTGGATCTGGTAGAGCGGCCCGTTGTACGCCGCGAACAGCGCGCGGGTGGTGCTGTACGCCGCCTCGCACGGGGTGCCCCCGGACGCGTAGATGTCGCAGGGCAGCGACGTCGCCGCTTCAGCCTTCGTGGCCGCCGTGCCGAAGAGCGGCATCGCGATCGCCAGTGAGAGCACGAACGCGGCAAGCAGCCGCGTTCGTCGTCGGAGCGTGGGTTGGACGAGCACAAGTGCCTCCATCGAATCGGTCGTTGACGTTCCGCCGGGCAAGGCAGGGCCGTCCAGCCGAACGACCCGCCCACTTCCTGGCGCCCCGACCTAATCCGCACAGGCCCTCACACGGATCCAGCCTGCGCGTCTCATCGCCGCCGGTCGGCGGCTGAGCTTCGCGATCACTAAGAGGTACGTACACACGAAGACAGCTGATGTGGCGCAGCACACATATTTAGTCGACTTCCGGCCTAAGTCAAGACCGAAGCCCCGCATCAGAGCGACATTTCGTGCGCGCTTCAGCCCATTGAAAGCCTTAGTCACACCCACTGGAGGAACGATCTCTGGGCTTATGCAGAATATCGGCGAAACGTCTGCCACAGGTGGCCTGGTCGACCTGCGAACACCGTCGACCCGTATCCCGCGGCGCCGAGACCCCGCGCTGTGCCGTACGGCTGATAACCTCGGCCTGTTTATGCACCGGTACGGCAGGGTGGGTCGACGGAAGCAAGACGAGAGGTACGGGGCATTGGCACACACATCGGGCGAAGAGCGACGGCTCGGCCGGCGTTACCTGCTGGACGAGCGGGTCGGCCACGGCGCGATGGGGGCCGTCTGGCGGGGACGTGACCTGGACACCGGCGCGACGGTGGCGATCAAGCTGCTGGCCGAGGCGCTGACCCAGGATCCGGACATCCTGGCCCGCTTCGTCCAGGAGCGCACGGTGCTGCTCGGCCTGCGCCACCCGAACCTGGTGTCGATCCACAACATGGTCGTCGAGGACGACCGCCTCGCGCTGGTCATGGACTTCGTCGGCGGCGGCGACCTGCAGCGGCTGCAGCGGGCCCGCGGCGTGCTGCCCCCGGCCGAGGCGGCGGGCCTCGCCCTGCAGATCTGCCTCGCGCTCGAGGCCATCCACGGCGCCGGCGTGGTGCACCGGGACCTCAAGCCGGCCAACGTGCTGCTGGACACCTCGACCCGGCCCCCGACCGTCCGGCTGGCCGACTTCGGCGTCGCCCGGATCACCGACAGCTCCCGGATCACCTCCCGCACCTCGATCGTCGGCACGCCGTCCTACCTGTCCCCCGAGCTGATCCGCGGCGAGGTCCCGGTGCCCGCAGCGGACATCTACGCCCTCGGCGCCACGCTCTACGAGCTGCTGACCGGGCACCCCCCGTTCGAGGGCGGCACCGTCCTGGCGGTGCTGCACCGCCATCTGGAGGAGTCACCGCCGCAGCACCCGCAGATACCTCCGGCGTTGTGGCCGATCATCGAGGCCTGCCTGCACAAGGACGCCTCGGCCCGGCCCGACGCCCGCGCTCTGGCAAACCTGATATCGCAGGCCATGCCGGCCGTAGGAGGGTTTTCCGCGCCGCTTCCGCCGCCCCCGGCCGCGCAGACAGCCGACGCGAACCAGCGGACCGGAACCGGCGAGCGCGCGGACGATGGCAGCGAGCAGCCGGGCGACGAGCAGGACGAGGCCGGGATGACCGGCATCAGCATCATCTACGAGATGCCGAGCACCTTCTACGGCCAGGTCTCGCGGACGCCGACCCCGTCCGGACCGCCGCCGAGCGCACCGGCCGCGCCGATCCCGCACCCCGCCGCTTTCCAGTCACCGATTCCGGGCGCGCCGATCTCAGCGCCAATCACGGCGCCAATTCAAGCGCCGATTCCAGGCGCGCCGAGCACAAGTCGGCACGGCAAGCCCACTCCGGCAGCCGCCCCCGTCCCCGGCCCGGTCCCGGCTTCGGACGCCGCCCCGCCCCCGACCGGACCGCCGACCCCGTTCCCCGCACCGCGCACCGCTCCGTCCGACGAGACCGTGACGCTCCCCCGGACCCGGCTGGACGGCCCGAACCACGAATCCACCCCCATCCTTCCGAACGGATACTTCCCGCCGGCCGCCTTCGCGTCCGCCAACCAGTTCGGCGCGCCGGGCACCACCGGAACCGGAGGCGGTCACGGCGGCGGCTACAGCGGCGGTCGCAGCGGCGGCGCGGCCGGTCCCGGCGACGGGTATCAGACTCCGGAGTTCACCGCCCCACCCCCGCCCCCGCCTCCCCGCGGGCGCCGCAGCCGCAGGACCCTGATCACCGTGATCGCCTCCGTCACGGCCGTCCTGGCCGTCGCCGGAGTCGCCGTGGCCGTCAGCTCGCAGGGCTCGCACTCGCCGAGCGCGGCCGCGGATCCGCACGACTCGACCAGGGCGTCGGGCGGCGCGCTCGGCCACCCGTCGCTGAGCGCCACGCCGAAGCCGAGCGCCAGCCCCTCGCCCAGCGCCAGCGCGTCGGCCTCGGCCTCCGCGTCTCCGAGCGCCTCCGCCGACAGCTCCGCATCCGCGGCCCCCGCCACCACGACCGCCAACCTGCCCGTGACCAATCTCGCGCTGGACAAGTCGGTCAGCGTCTCCAGCGTGACCACCTCGGCGGGCTGGTCCGCCGCCGACGCCGTGGACGGCTCCCTCTCCGCCTCGACGAGCGGCCAGGGCCTCGGCTGGTCCAGCAAGGCGGACACCAGCGCCAGCGCGACCGAGTGGATCGAGGTCAACCTCGGCGGCAGCTACCCGGTCGACGAGGTCGATCTCTATGCCCGCAACGACTCCAGCTACGTCGGCGACTGCTTCCCGACCGACTTCAGCATCGAGGTCAGCACCAACGGCAGCAGCTGGACCACCGTGGTGGGCGAGTCCGGCTATCCCAAGCCCGGCGCCGGTGCGATGAAGTTCACCTTCTCCACCCAGACGGCGGACTACGTGCGGGTGGTCGGCACCGGCCTGACCGAGGACCAGTACAAGTCGTACTACTTCCAGCTCAAGCAGCTCGAGGTCTTCAACCCCTGATTCGCGGAGCCGGGCGCTACTGCTTGGATGCCGGCGGCTGCACCGGTCCGGCCGTCTGCTTGTCAGCAGCCTGAGTCCTGATGAAGGCGGCGATCCGCTCGTTCAGCTCGCCGATCCGGTCGAAGCCGCCGTGGCTGCCGGGCACGACGGCGACCTGCGCGTGCGGCATGCAGGCGGCCCGGTCGCGGGCCTGTTCGGCGGTGATCAGGGCACTGCGCGCCCCGGTGGTCAGCAGGACCGGCACGGTGATCGCGCGCAGTTCGTCGTCCGTAAGGACACTGGGAAACTTCGGCTCCATCCGGTAGCCGCGGATGCCTGCCCACATGAGCGTCATCAGTTCCCGCTCCAGCATGGTCGGGTTATCCAGCCATCGGGCGAGGCGGCGGCGCAGCGGCATCGGGGCCAGGCTCGCCAGGCCATTGATGTAGAGCCACCACCAGAACCGGGCGTCGAGCTTGGTGAGGCCGGCGGGGTCGAGCAGCGTGATGGAGGCGACCCGCTCGGGCGCGCGCAGCGCCTGGTTCATCGCGACCCAGCCGCCGTAGGAGATGCCGACCAGGTGCGCGGGCCGGTCGGTGAGCTGGTCGAGCAGTTCGTCGAGCCACGCCGCGCAGGATGCCGGGGGCGTGATCGGGGCGCGCGAGATGCTGGGGTTCGGGTCGCCGGGCATGTCGATCCCGTATACCGGGCCTTCCGCGGCCAGCGCGGCGACGTGCGGGTACCAGTTCGCGGCGTTGTACCCGGCGCCGGTGAGCAGCACGATCGGCGGTCCGTCGGGGCGCGGCGCATAGGCGTGCACCCGCGTGGTCGTGGTCGCCGTCTCGACGTCGTACTGCTCGTGGGGCTGTGGCCAGAGTTCGAAGGCCCGCTCGTACGCGGCCGTGAACTTCTCCCTCGCCTCCGGGCTGACCCAGGATCCTGGTTCGCCCTTGGGTGCCTGCATGATCGGCTCCTCGCAGCCGGGCCCGCCGACCGTCCGACCGTCCGACTGTCGGGGCGGGCCGCCTTCCCGCATTCTTTATGATACGAACGTATCATCAACGAGTCGTGCCGGCAAAGACAGGTACGGTGAGCAGGTGCCGAAACGGGTCGATCATGACGAGCGGCGGCGGCAGATCGCGGACGCGCTGATCCGGACGGCCGCCACGCGCGGGCTGCACGCCGCCGGGATGCGCGAGGTCGCGGCCGAGGCGGGCGTGTCCCTGCGCCTGGTCCAGTACTACTTCGGCACCAAGGAGGAACTCCTGCTGGCCGCCATGCAGCAGCTGGCGGTCCAGTTCGGCGCTCGGGCCACGGCGCGGTTCCGGGAGGCGGCCGGATCGGCCGGCCCGGCCGGCCCGCGCGACGTGATCGCCGCCATCCTGGCCGAGGCGCTGCCCGCCGACGAGGACAGGCGCACCTTCAGCATCGTCAACACGGCCTACCTGGCGCTCTCGCTCACCGACCCGGCGCTGGCGATCGCCCCCCTGGTCAAGAACTCCGGCACGGTGAACGACGTCGTGGCCGCACAGCTGCGCACGGCCCAGGCCGCCGGCGACACCCCGCCGCACCTGGACCCGGACCTCGAGGCTCTAGGCCTGATGTCCATGTCCGCAGGCCTCGCCATCAGTGTCCTGGTCGGCCAGTCCGCCATCGAGCAGGCCCAAGCAGTCATCGACTATCACCTGCGCCGCCTGTTCCCCGCCGAAGCCGTCAGCCGGTGAGCCGAGGCCGACCGGCCTTCGCCCAAACGCTGGTGTTCGAGTCGACGGCGAGCAGCGGCACCGACAGCTCACCATCGACGCAGAGTGCTGCATTGCGGTCTCCGTAACGGCCGACGCATGCCGACGCGATGTGGGCCGCTCCCTCGACCACGACTCGGACGCCGTCGGCGAAGTAGAGCGAGTCCGCGCGCAGGCTGCCGGTGATGATCACCCGCCCCTGATAGTAGTCGTCGGTGTCCAGATCGACATGCCCGGCCGCGACGAGGTCGCCGTCCACCACGACCACGTACTGGCGGTCGCCGGTCTCGACAGGCTCATCCGAAATCAGGCCACGCGGATAGTACCGAACGGTCCCGGCCGCGTCGGCTGCCCCCTTGTCCAGCTCGTGCAGATCGGTGATCTCGTAGAGCCACGACTGGTCGGCGCGCCGTCGCAGACCACGATTGCGCAGATCAACGAAAGCGAGGCCCGGCGCAGCACGACCCGTCGACGCTCGGACCCGACTGGGCTTTCCTTTTCGGATCGGCCGATACGCCGCCGCACACTCAGGTCTACAGCTGGGAGAACGACTCGTCCCAGGTCGCCGGAGATGTGGTGGTCGTCGGCGACGGCACCGAGCCCGCCGTCTACACCATCGCCGCGGACAGCGCGTAGCGTCTCGGTCAGACAGCTGATACACGCGGCCGGGGCCGGACCCGGGCATCGAGCCCCGGATCCGGCCCCGGCCGCACGCTACCCACGAATCACGAACCGGTCGGGGTCCCCGAGCCGATCGCCATCGCAAAGAGCTGCATCGCGTTCACGTTGTCCCCCACGCCGCTGCTCACCGTGGGCAGGGTGACCGATGCGACGGTCTTTCCCGCTTCCAGTGGCACCGAGGCGAAGTACACGCTCACCGGATGCGCGGTCTGCGTGCTGCTGGAGGAGTTCCAGCTGGTCGTGGTGTCGGCGATCTCGCTGCCGGCGACCGCGGCGTTGTTGTACCAGTCGGCCAGGCTGAGGCTGTACGACTGGGTGCTGCCGTCGGTGTAGGTGATCGTGCCGGTCCCGGTCGCCGACCCGAACCCGGCGGCGCCGAGGAACCCGAGATCGGTTCCGGACCCGGACAGGTCGATGATCTGGCCGTCGGCGATCACGTCGTCGGCCGTTCCGGCGGCCGGCCAGGCGAAGGTGGTCCCGCCGATGGTGGCCTGACTGCCCGAGACGAGCGCGGTCGGCGTGCCCGCAGCCAGCGCCTGCGCCGAGAAGCTCTCCCCGGTGCCGTCGAAGTCGGCGGCGCTCGGATTCGAGTTGTCGCTGATCCCGGCGTTGTCATAGGCGGCGGCGAACGACGAGTACGGCGCGCCCACAGTCGGCGTGCCGGACCCGACGGCCATCGAGAAGACGTGCATCGCGAGGGTCCCGCCGGAGTTCTCCAGCGTGGGCAGGGTGACCGACGCCACGGCCTTGCCCTTCTCCAGCGGCACCGAGGCGAAGTAGACGCTCACCGGGTGCGCCCCAAGCGAATTGCTCTGGAAGTTCCAGCTGGAGGTGGTGGTGAGGAGTTGGTCGCCCACCGCGGGCGCGTTGGCGTACCAGTCCGCGACGTTGAGGTTGAAGGACTGGCTGGTGCCGTCCTTGTAGTTGACCGTGACCGTGCCGGTCGCCGTGCCGTTCTGGCTGGACGCGAGGAACCCGAGATCGGTCCCGGAGCCCGACAGGCTGATCGTCTGCCCTGCGGCGACGACGTTGTCCGGCGTGCCTGACGCCGCGTCGGGCCAGGTGAACGTGGTCCCGTCCACGGTGACCTTGCCGCCCGGGGTGAGCGGTGTCGGCGTGCCGGCGGCCAGCGCCTGGGCCGAGAAGCTGTCCCCGACACCGTCGTAGTTGCCTGCGGCCTCGTTCGAGTTGTCGCTGATACCGGTGTTGTTGTACGCGGCCGCGAGTGAGGCTGCGGATACCGGCAGTGTCGTCGACGCTTCGACGAGTCCGGAGTTCCGGTCACCGCCAGGGCCGGGGCCGCCGCCACCGGATCTGCCCGGTGTGGTCACCCGGAGAGTGAGGGTATTGCTACCCGGCTGGGCGTCGGCGGGCGGTGTCACCTGGAAGCTGCGGGTGACGGTCTGGCCCGGGGCCACCGTGGCCGGGGCGGGCCTGGTCACCTTCCAGCCCTTGGGCACCTGGAGGCTGAACTGGGCATCCGGCATGACGTAGTCGCCGTCGTTCACCAGTTTCGCGGTGACCGTGGCCGTGCCGCCGGCGGAAACCGCGGCCGGGGCGCTGAGCGTCGCGTAGCGGGCGCCGACGCTGCGGTCGACGGTGAAGCCGCCCTTCAGCGGCAGGTTGGCCGTGGCCGAGGAGTCGCCCACCTCGACGCCGAACCGGCCGTCCGGCAGGACCCAGCCGCTGGCCGCGTCGTCGTAGTAAGACAGGTCCTCACCGTCGAGGGTGAAGTGCACGGTCGTGGACTGGCCCGGCTTCAGGGTGACCCTCTGGAACCCCTTCAGCTGGCGCGGCGGCTCGCCGGCCGCCGACGGATCCGTGAGATACAGCTGGGCCACGTCCGAGCCGGCGACCTTGCCGGTGTTGGTGACCGTGGCGGAGACCGTCACCTGCTTGCCCGACTGGCCGTTGCAGCCGCAGCTGGTCTCTCCCGGGTTCGAGGTGCCGTTCTGTACCGCCTGGGGAGTGATCTGAAGGTGGCTGTAAGAGAAGTTGGTGTATGAGAGCCCGTAGCCGAAGGAGAACAGCGGGGTCTCATTGTTCGCGTCGTAGTAGCGGTAGCCGACGTCGATCCCCTCCGAGTAGTCGACCTGGCCGTCGACTCCGGGGAACTCGCTCGCGCTCGAGGCGGGGACCTGCGACAGGTCGGTCGGGAAGGTGACCGGCAGGTGGCCGCTCGGGTCGACCGAGCCGAAGAGCACGGCGGCGAGCGCGGTGCCGTTGCTCTCGCCGGGGTACCAGGCGTCCACTACCGAAGAAACCTGATTCAGCCAGGGCATGACCACCGGGGCGCCCGCGTCGACCACCACGACGGTGTGCGGGTTGGCCGCGGCCACGGCCGAGATCAGCTCGTTCTGCGCGGAGGGCAGGTTCAGGCTGGCCCGGTCGGCGGCCTCGGACTCGGTGTCGTCGGACACGACCACCACCGCGGTGGCGGACGATTTGGCGGCGGCGACCGCCTGGGCGATCCCGGGTGCCAGGTCGGACGGCGTGGCCCAGCTCAGGTTGGCGGACGGACCGCCGCCGTTGAGCTGCAGCGTGTACGTCTGACCGGCCACCAGGTTCACGCCCACCGAGTAGGTGGAGACTGGCGGCGTGCCCGGGTTGGCCAGGATCTCCTGGCCGTTCAGGTAGAGGTTGGTGGCCGTGTAGCTGCCGGGGTTCTGGAACGCCAGCACGTACGTGCCGGTCTCCGGCGCGGTCAGCGTGCCGGTGTAGCTGCCACCGTAATTGGTCGCGGCGTAGGCCGGGCTCAGCGCGGAGCTGGGGATCGCGGACAGCGAGGTGTCGGTAGGCAGACCCTGGGTGTAAGACACCGAGGTACCCGAACCCGCCGCGGCCTGGATGCCCTGCAACGGGGTGACGTTGAACGTCGAGGTGACGTAGTCGCTGCCGCCGCCGGTGTCGGTGGTGGAAGCGGATGCGGCCGGGCCGATCACCGCGACCGAACCGCCGCCCGAGGCCTTGAGGGGCAGCGTCCCGCCGCTGTTCTTCAGCAGCACCGTGCCGGACTCCGCGACGCTGGTGGCGACGTCCTGGTCTGCAGCGTCGGTGACGGTCGTGCCGGTAGTGCCGGTGGGCGGATTGTTGAACTCGTTGAAGCGGAACATCTCGGTCAGGATCCGGCTCACCGCGTCGTTGATGGTGGCCATGGACACCTGGCCGTCCTCCACGGCCGACTCCAGCGCGGAGCCGTAGAAGTCGGCGCTGGGCATCTCCTGGTCCATCCCGGCGTCCGCGGAGCCCACGGTCGAGTGGGTCGCGCCGTAGTCCGAGGTGATGAACCCCGGATAGGCCCAGTCCTGGTCGAGGGTGTCGTCCAGGTAGTCGTTCTGGCAGGCGGCTTGGCTGTTGATGTAACTGTAGGAGCACATTACCGAGCTCGCCTTGGCGTCCACGGTGGCGGCCTGGAAGGCGGGCAGGTAGATCTCGTTCTCAGCCCTCTGGCTCACGACCGCGTCGTCGGCGGGCGAGTTGCGGTTGGTCTCCTGGTTGTACACGGCGTAGTGCTTGACCTGGGCCATCTCGTCCTGGCTCTGTACGCCGTCGATGTCCGAGACGGCCAGCGCCGAGTTGAGGTACGGGTCCTCGGTGAAGGCCTCGAACGAGCGTCCCCACCGCGGGTCCCGGTCGATGTTCACGGTCGGCCCCAGGTCGACCATGGCCCCCTTGCCGCGCTCCTCGGACCCGACGACCTGGCCGTACTCGGTGGCCAGCGAGGTGTCCCAGGTGGCGGCCATGGAGACTCCGGCGGGCAGTTCGGTGACCCCGGTCAGGCCGTCGCCGACGCCGTTGGGGCCGTCCTCCTCGCCCATCGCCGGGATGCAGAGGCTCGGGATCGCCGCGATCTCGAAGACATAGGACTGACTCGTCCCGGCCCCGGTCATCATGCTGATCTTCTCGGCGGGCGTCATCTGCGCCGTGAGCATGGACACGCGCTGGCTGATCGGCAGGGACTGGTCGAGCCAGGGACACGAGGCGTCAGCACTCGAGGTCGCGGCCGAGGCGGGCCCGGCCGCCGGGGCTAAGCTGAACGAGAGCAGTGCGGCCAGGACCGCGGCGACCGCCGACAGCCTCCGCCTGCGTCGCCTTCTGGTACTTGGGATCAGCTTCATCTACGGCCTCCGATGCCCGCGAAGATCACAGCCGAACAGGACGACCCACAGCGGTCAAGTCCCCGGCGCCGCAGGAACTCTCGCTGAAGCCCGGCGCTCACCAGCATCGACGTCCGGAGGACAGACCGGTCGCGTCGCCTCGACGGAGCGCCTTGCTTGTGCGCACTGCACAGTGAACTCGCGTCGGGCCCGCATGCCAAGAGGTTCCGTAATCGATTTCGGAAGTTAGCCCGTGAACGTGGGCACCCTGATCCGTCTCAGGATCCGAGATTACTCGGATCACGGAAGCCGGGGCAGTAGCGCTTCCCAGGGTTTGACGCGTTCGTCGATGTCGTCGCCCTGCGCGGCGTGCAACGCGAGCAGTGCCGGTGCGAGGAGGTTCCGCACGTGGCGCAGGCGCAGCATCTCGACCCGGTCGAGGGTCCGCCAGTCCTCGACCTGCTCCGCGGCCTCGAGCGAGATCGGCAGTGCGCCGAGAAACAGCTCGACGAGGTGGTCCGGGTCCATCAGGCTGCCGTCGTGCCGAGCGGGCAGACGCTTCAGCAGCGACGCTCCGAAATAGAGCCGGCGTTGCGTGCATTCGAAGGCTGACATCCCGTGGGCCTGTTCGGCCGCGTCGAGGAGCCGTTCGAAGACGGCCATCTCGTCGCCGACCACATCGGCGCGCAGTTCCTCAGGGTGCTCGCTGACATTGAAGGTGTAGAGCTGGATCAGTGCGCGCCATTCCTCTTGGGGGACGGCGGCGTGCTCAGCGAGTGCTTGCGACAGCGCTTTGCGCAGAGCGTCCCTGTCCAGGGCGGACATCTGCCGGAGGTCGATGCTCATATCAACCAATCGTGCAGTCGATCGAACCGGGGGCGAACTGGACTCCCTTTTCGGCGAACTTGTCGACTCCGGTCTGCAGGCTCGCCGCCGACGGCAGGAAGTGGCCGCTGTGCCGGTTGACGTCCAGGCCAAAGAGTGCTGGGGCTCGTGGCCTCGCCGTGTCCGTGGGAAAGTGGTCGTGGTCGCCCCGGTCCACGCCGCTGTTGGTTTGATGCGCTTGTGAGCTCGTGCTTCAAAGACTGGCCGGGGAGCGCTGTGTGAGGAC
>DASYAE010000178.1:0-34147 GCA_036501535.1 Actinocrinis sp.
GGGGGACGGGGTCGCTGCCATCAGTTAGCTCCTGGGGACTGCGGGGCCATGCCCGTGTTGTTGTTGCCGGCCTGGGAGTTCGGCGCGGCCGTCATGTTGTTGTTGCTTCCGATGATCACGTAGCTGTTGAGCACCTGGTTGACCTGCTGCTCGAACTGCTGCGTGGCGATGCCGTGCTGCTTGAGGAAGGTCTTGGTCACGGTGAACACGCGCTGCTCCATGACCTGGATGATCCTGACGCCGTCCTCGGTCTGGTGCAGATCGTCCGACGTGTCCACCGAATATCGTTCCCGGATGGTTTTGGTCTTGGGCCGCTCTTCCTCGAATGTGAACTCCGGCTGTTGCGGCGCTTTGCGCTTCAGTCGCGCGGCCAGCGCAACGGCGCGGGCGCGTGCGATGTGTACGGCGAGCCATAGTTCGCGCGCGGCGATTACCGAACTGATGAGAAGGTGCGTGGCGAGATCACGCCTGAGGATCGCGTCGGCCACGCGAAGTTCTGGCGCGATCGGACCGAGGACGTAGGGCAGCACGACCAGACGAAGGAATCTCCCTTCGAGTGCGACCGAGACGAAGATGGTGCCGACCAGTTCCCCGCCCCAGCTCGTGGCCTGAGCCCTCACGTAGACGCGCTCGGCGCTGCCGGAGGGCGGATTCATTTGCGTGCCGCGGAGCTGCGTCGCTTCGATCCGGCGGGGTGTGTCGTGCATCAACCGGATCGGCCGGGCGAGAACCTCACCGACCTGCAGGTCGGGCAGCGCGTGGGTGATCGAATCGGCGACGCCCTGGTCGCGGATGTGCCCTGCGATGAAGTGCAGCAGGTCTGAGGCGAGGAAGGGCTGGACCGTCTCATCCTTCTCCGGCTCGTCGATCGGGACCGTCAGGGTGTGTTTGCCGAAAGCCCCGCCCGCCCCGACGATACGGTCGCGCTCGTACACGACGACGTTCTCCGACGCGGCGCTCTTTGCTGCCGCGAGTCCTGTGTGGAGGGGCCCGGCACGGAACCGGCTGGCCGGTTCACGGCCGAGCGAGCGGGGAATCCTCCGGATCTGGTACCACGACACGACGGCGTCGGCGAAGTAGACCACCAGGCAGCCGACCGGGACGGCCAACGGCGTCAGCAGGGATCTCGCCTCGTCGCCACCGTGTGCGATCACTGAGATGACGGTGATCACGGTCAGCGCGAACAGCCCGGCGAGCCGCCGGCGATGACGCCGCCAGCGTTTCCACATCCGGGGCAGCATCAGCAGTGATGCGCTGAGAAGCAACCAGACCACAGTGCCGAACGGTGCGAGTACGGCGCAGCCGAGCACGAGGCCGCAGAGCACGGTGTCGCGCACGCGCGCCTGGCGCCATCCGATGTGTGCGTGGTGGACCACGTGAGTGATGTCGACGGCGGTCATCTGGTTGACGAGTGCGCTGTCGCTCAGCGCGAGGCGGCAGAACGCCCTTCCCACGACGAGTTTTTCTCTCTTGCGATCCCCGGGGCGTTTTGGCCTGGCGGTGATCTTGCGGGGGATCATCGGTTGGCGCAGGTATGGCGCACTACAGAGATAACGCGTGGAAGTACTGACATCTATCTGCGGAATTTCAGGATCGGCCGTATCTGCGGATCTCTCCATGACGTGAGCCCCCTCTTGCAGCGACGGGTGCACCCGTTGACGGCGAGGTCAGAGCGGATCTGCGTGCCGCGGTCGCCGCGTCCATGGGACGTCGGCCGCCGCTGACGATGGAATGTGGGTTCCGATGGCTAAATGCTGACGAATTGATGCCGATCCGCTGATCGGGCACAATCCGATGTCGTGGCGGAAGTGACGCTGCGGGTGATGGATCGCGCGGAGCTGATCCGGGGTGCAGAGCGCCGGCATCTGGAACCACGTGCCATGGCGGTGCTCATCCGACTGGCGATGGACGTCGGCAGAGCGGTCCGGTCCGTCGACCTGATCTCCGAGGTGCTCCAAGCCGTCAGCCACGACCCGGCGAGCCGCCCGGAGCGGAACGACGAACTTCACCTCTACAAGTGCATCTCCATGATCAGGACCGCCTTGGATCCCGGCCGCAGGGGACAGCTCTCGACACTCCTGACGACCGACTCCGGCCCGAATCCGGGCTACCGGCTGAACCTCGACCCCGACGCGATCGACGTGTGGCGGTTCGAACACCTTGTCCTGGACTCGTTCGACCTGGGCCCGCTCCAGGCCATCCCGCGACTGAGGGAGGCGCTGGCCCTGTGGGGCCAGAGGCCGCTCGTCGACGTCGAGCACCTCCCGTGGGCCCGGCCATGGATCGACCGGCTCAGAGGACTGCTCATTCGCCGCCGAGCACTTCGGTGATCCCAATGCGCACGCCCTGGTGAGGGAGTTGGCCGCCGTCACGGGTCCGGGCGGCGGGCTGAACCGGCGATACGCCACAGGCTTCGAACACGGCGAGGTCACCGTCCGGATCGGCGATCTGTTGGAGCAGGGCGACGCGCATCTGGTCGTCGGATTCGGCGACACGTTCGAGACGAACGTCTCAGGCAACCTCATCGTCAGTCGATCCAGCTTGAACGGCCAGCTGGTGGAGCGGTTCTACGGCGGTGACGGCCGCAGGCTCGGCAAGGAGATCGCCGCAGCGCTGCGCAGCACTCCGAGCACGGTGGAGCACCGCGCCGCCAAGCCGCACGGCAATCGCCGCCGTTACCGGAACGGCACCGCAGCCGTGTTGAACCACGCCGACCGCCGAATCTTCGCGCTCGCATACAGCACCGTGAGCGGTGACAACCGGGCGACGTCGAACCCTGAACAGCTCCGCGAAGCCCTGGCCAGACTGTGGCCGGTCGTGGAACGGCACGGCCAGCGCAGACCGGTGGCGCTCGGCATCCTGGGCAGCGGCCTCGCCCGCGTCGACATGGAGCGGTCTGCTTTGATCGGACTGATCGTCGACAGCTACCTGTGCCATCAGTCGCAGATCAGGACCGCGGACGAACTGCGGATTGTCGTGCATCCGAAGGACGCCGCCAGCTTGGACGCCTCGGCTGTCGAGGAGGCGATCACGCGGGCCATCGCCGCGGCGCATGGCCGGTGACGTGCTGAGCCGTTCCTCCGGGGGCGCCTGGATAGTGCATGGCTCTGCCTCAGGAATTCTGAGGCGTGCCAACACCGGAACGCGTGGCGAAGGCCTCGGGAATCGCTGGGTGAAGAGCGAACTCGAGACCCTCGTCACGGCACTGTACGTGAAAGTCGACGACGCGTTCGTCACCGACCACCTGAGCCGCCGCACCGCTGAATCAGGCTATTGGGCTATTGCTTCGGACTGGCGCCAGACGCCCTGTCAGACCTCTCAATCGAACTGGATGATCGCGGCGCTACCTGCGGGAACCGTGACCGTCGCGGTCCGGTTGTGTACGAAAACTGACGTGGAGTACGGCGGCCGGAAGGCGCCGTGCGGGCCTACCTGCTGTCCGCCCAGCGTGATGTCGGTCGTCGCCGACAGGCCGGCCGAGGATGAGGTGGTCAGCGCGGTGAGGCGGCCGGAGTGGAAGCCGGCGCCGAGGTTGAGCGTGACGGTGGTCGCGCCGTTGGCCGACGGGTCCTGGACGTTGTCGAGCACGACGGTCAGGCCGTGGCCGTGCCGCACTGCGTAGGCGCGCATGTCTGCCGCGTCGGGGTTGTCCAGTGCGGCGAAGCGGCCGGTGCCTACGAGTTCGGTCGCGAGCATGCCGTAGTAGATCGGCTGGGCGGTCAGGTCGCCGGTCGTCGGGCAGAGCGGGGCGTATGGGTCGCATGCGCCGGTGGAGGTCGTGCCGCCCATGAAGTCGGCGTTGACGATGCCCTGCTGCGCTATCAGGAGGCTGTAGTCCAGTACCCAGAGCGCCGAGGCGAACGCGTTGCTCACCCCGGGTTCGCCGGCGCAGACCGTCGTGTTGGTCTCGGTCATCGCCGCCGGGACCCCCAGCTGTGCGGCCGCGGTGAGTGCCGCTTGCGCGTTGGCGGTCTCGTACTGCACCGAGCCGGTGCCGAGGAGTTCCGGGATGGTTGCCGTCGAGCCGCTGCAGGCGCTCGTCGGGTAGGTGTGGTCGGAGACCTCGGTGACGTTCGGGTGGCCGGCATCGAGTGCTGCGAACCCGCCTAGCCATGAGCTGTGGTTGGTCTCCGCGTCGGGACCGGTGATGCCCATGCCGGGTGCGGCCTGCTCGATCGCGGCGACGTAGGACTCGAAGTCGGTGTAGTACGCGGCGACGTCGGTGTAGTAGAAGTTCGGCTCGTTGCCCACCTCGATCGCCAGCAGCGATCTGCCGAAGATCTGCTTCGCGTGCTTCGCCTCGTCCGCGGCTCTGGCCGGGTCCGGGTGCTTGAGGTTGACGGAGAGGATCACCTTCCAGCCGGCGTGCTGCACGATGGTGGCTAGATGCTGCAGCTTGGCCGGGGTGATCGTGCCGCTGGTCGCCCATGACGGCGCGGTCTCGCCGGTGGAGGTCCAGAAGGTGCTGTCGCCGGAGTTGCCGCCGACCCGGATCACGCCGGTGCGGCCGAGCGTGCGCAGGTAGCCGCCGAGGTCCGTGCTCGCGTAGTTGTCCTGCGCGATCGTGGCCGCCCCGAAGGAGAGGCCGACGAATCCGGAGCGCAGCTGGTTGCCGAGCTGGTCCGGGTGCACGGTGATCGAGAGGCTGCTGCCCGACGCGGCGTCAGCCGGGCCGGAGCCGATCAGCGCAGCTCCGACTATACCGGCGGCCACCGCCACCGCGGCGGTGACGATGCGGGTGCGCCTGAATTTTCGGGTAGGTAAAGAGCGATTCACGGGCCCAATCTCGGCCGAGTCATGGTCATTGGCAAGGACGCGGAGGGCAAAATTTCAGATAACTGATCAGTGTTCACATACATGAATATGCTTTCCTGCGGCCGAATGCCAGCGCTCGCCGAATGCCGGCGATCGAATGCCGGCGCTCAGCTCACTCGCTCCAGGGCTGGGCACCCGCCGGGCTGCTCGCATCGCCGGGATGCGGACCTGCTTCTTTGAGGTCGTCGATGGTGATCCGGTCCGGGTCCTGGCCGGTGAGCAGGACGTACTGCGCCACGTCGCGCAGTTTGACGTTCGTGCGCTGCGAGGCGGTGATCAGCTTGTCCACGGCGGCGCGGGAGTCGATGTGGTGACGCCCCATCAGGATCCCGGTGGCCTCGCCGATCGCCTGGCGGCTGTACAGCGCGGTGCGCAGCGATGCGACCGACGCCGTCCTGTCGAGCGCGACCGCGATGTGCGCGGCGAGCAGTTCGAGGTGTTCGGCGGCGCTGACTCCGAAGCCTGCCCGCGTGGTGGTGTAGACGCTCAGCGTGGCGTGCTGGCTCTGGTGGTAGCCGAGGTCGCAGGCGAGGGTGGCGGTGATGCCCAGGCGGCGGGCCTGGCTGGTGAAGCCGGGCCAGCGGCGCTCGTCGGCGATCTCGGAGAAGAGCAGCGGGGTCGGCTGCGTGCCCGCGTCCAAGGCAGGGCCCTGGTGGTGGGTGAGTTGTGCGTGCTCGGCGGCCAGGGCGAGCGCGTCGGTGGCGACCGTCTCGACGGCTTCGTGCGGGCTGTGCAGCGCGGCCGCCGCCGAGGTGGCGCCGCTGACGTGGGTGGCCGCCAGGTCCACCGCGTGGCGCAGCACGTCGCGTGACGAGGACTGCTCGTGCAGCATACGGGCGCTTCGACTGATCGCCAGGGCGAGTTCCAGCCCTCTGTCGGACTGGTGCGCTGTGCGCGGGCTTCGAGGCGAGGAGGTGCCGGTGCCGCGGGCGTGCGATACGGGCCGCGGCTCGGTGGCGGCCAGCAGGTCGTCCGCCCCGGCCAGGCTGAACAGTCTGCACAGCCATTCGTCGGCTGCGACGATGCGCAGCCCGGTGTGGCGCGACGCCGCCTGAGTCAGGGCCCACTGCATGGCGCGCAGTCCGCGTACGTCGCAGAAGTCCAGGTCGGATACGTCGAGTGCCAGGACGTCGAGGTTGTTCTCCAGGTGCTGGGCGATGGTTTCGCGCAGCGTCTGGTCAGTGGACATGTCCAGCGCGCCGATCAGCCTCAGGATCGTCTGGCTGCCGAGGCGATGCGGGATCGCCTGGAACACCGGTTGCACGGGCGCCTCGGTCTGGTCGCGATCGCGGTGACGCGCTGGTTCGTCGGGCGTGGGATGCAAGCTGGTCATCGCCGGACCTCCTTTGCGCGGCGCGCTGCCCAGCTTCGCGAACAGGATAGGCGTGTGCCGTGACCGACGCTCAGGATCGCGGCACGTGGACCTTACTCACCGCGTATGGGCGCGCCCTCACGCACCCTGATGGCTTTTACCCAAGACTGGGGGGCGCGTATGCGGGGCCTGGCGCGGATGTGTGCATACGTTCCCACGCTCGTCATGCAGGCCGTGTCCCCACGATAAGTCTGGATGCATCGGGCGGGCCGCGTTTACCTGCTCAGCGCCTTCTGCAGCTGCTCCTTGTTCATCGAGGAGCGGCCCTCGATGTTGCGCCGCCGTGCCTCGGCGTAGAGCTGGTCGAAGGTCTGGCCGCCACCGCCGGTGCCGCGCCGCTGGCTGGCCCGCTTCCCGGAGGACATGTCGTTCACCGACTCGGGGCTCGCCGTGCGGGACTCTCCGGACCGGGCGCGCTGCTTGTTCACGGTGCGCGACGCGATCTCCTCGGCGCGCTTCTCGCCCGCGCCGCGCTTCTTCACGCTCTGCTTGACGTGCTGATACTGCCGCTCACGCTTCGGCGAAGCTTCACTGGGCACCTGTGGTCGCACCTCCCGGGTCGGATGGGATCCCTCGAATACCCGTCCGTTCCACCATGAAACGAACCGTTCTGTGCCGGTGCCGGTGCCGGGCGCGAGTGCCCCTGACCTGGCGGTATATCCGCCACGCCGCCGCGTCGCCGGCGCAGGCGTTCCTTCTCCCTCCGGCGCCGCGGGTTAGCGGGATGGCCGTCAGGTACCCGGCCTGCCGGACCCGCAAGACGAAGGGAGCACCAGCCTGATGGACACCGGTTTTCTCAAGCCTCTGTACAGCGCCCAGGGCCACGTGGTCTCGGTCTACATCGATACCGAGCGCACCACCCCGCAGGCCGGCCGCGAGATCGCCGCGCGCTGGAAGCGGACCGGCAAGCGCCTGCACGCGGACGGCGCGGACGAGGCCACTCTCGCCGCGATCGAGACGGCCGTCGGCTCGGACCGCGGCCGTCCCGCGCCGTGGGGACAGGCGATCTTCGGCGCCGACGGGCGCGTGCTGCTGACCGAGGAGCTGCGCCACGCGCCGTCCGAGCAGGACTCCGAGGTCAGCACCCTGCCGCACACGCTGCCGCTGCTCGCACAGCGCTCGGGGCGCTCCGCCTGGATCCTCGCCTTCGCCGCGCGCACCGGCGCCGACTTCGAGGTTTGGGGTCCGTCGGGGCGCATCGACACGCAGCGGTTCGACGGCGAGGCGCAGGCCGCGCACAAAGCCGGGACCGCCGAGCCCGGCGAGTGGCGGCGGCAGCGGGACGCCGAGGAGGTCTGGGAGGCCAACGCCAGGCAGGCCGCGGAGCACCTGACCGGGCTGGCGCACCGGCACGGCGCGGATCTGATCGTCGTCGCCGGGGACGTGCACGGCCGGTCGCTGCTGGTCAAGCACCTCGGCGCGGCATGGCAGGACCGTGCCGTGATGCTGCCTGAGAGAACGCAGGGGAGCCGCGCCGCCGGCGCCGACCGCGACCGGCAGCGCGAGGCCGCCGAGTCCGTCGCGGCGGAGCTCGAGAACGAGGCGCGGGCCGGCGAGGTCGAGCGCTACCGGCAGGCGCTGGCCGGCGGCGGCGCCGTCGAGGGCCTCGCCGAGGTCGTCGAGGCCGTCCGCCGCGGCGAGGTGGATACGCTGCTGCTGCGGCATCAGGCGGCCGCCCTCGACGTCCCGCTGTGGTGGGGCGCGGAACCCGGGCAGCTGGCCGCCGACCCCGGCGAGTTGAGCGCCGTGCGGCCGGCCGAGGTGCGGCGCGACCCGGCGGGGGAGGTGCTGGTGCGCGCGGTGGCGCAGTTCGACGGCCGGGTTCTGGTCACGTCGGGCGGCGAGCCCGGCCCGTCCGGGGACGGCGTGGGGGCGCTGTTGCGACACGCATAAGGCGCAGCGGGCGACGAAGCGAAGGGCGGGCACCCCGGCTCAGTCAGCTCACTCACGGAGCAGGTTCGAGGCCGTGTCCAGCATCGCGTTCACATCCGGCTCGCGCAGGCCGGTCAGCTGCGCGATGCGGGCGATCGGCACATCGGCCTCATACGCGCGCCGGACGGCCGATTCGAGCAGCAGGGGGATGGCCGCGTTCCGCAGCCGGCAGGTGAACAGATCGCGCTCGACCGGCCGGAGCGCGTAACTCAGGACCGGGTCGTCGTCCCAGAGCCGGCTGCTCTCCGGCGCGCCCGGCTCGATGCTCCCGCCGACGGCCGCGATCCACCGCTCCGCGAAAGCCATCGCCGCCGGGAGCGTGGAGAACGGCTGCCCCAGGGAATCCACGTCCGGCGAGACGTAGTACGTGTCGCCGTCCGTCTGGGTAATCAGTGTCAGTGGATCACCGTCTATAAACACCGATGTTGCGCAGATCATCTGCATCGCGACCACGGCCATCGACGTTATCGCACGCGCGTTCGATTGGATAGACGACCGGCCTGAACCTGTCAGGCGGGGCATCCGACGCCGACGGCCAGGCGAGCGTTGCGTCGGGCATCCGGGTGGTCCGCCCCTGCTCGGCCTGATGATGTTCGGCGTCTGGCTGTCCTCGGCGCGGGCGCACGCGATGGCATCCGCTGACAGCCGAGATGCGCGCAGGACGCGAGGTCCGGCCGCCGAGCGCCACTTCCCGGTCTCGGTCGTCGTCACACACGGCTTCTTCGCCGTCGTCACCCTTCTCCTCGTCATGTACACGGCGGTCCTGGGCCACCACTGACACAACGCGCTGCTTTCGCGGAGGCCGGGTTCAGTCGGCGCCGGCCATGTTCTGGGAGTCCTCGGCGTCCTGCCGGGAGACCGCGCGAAGGACCGTGCCGGGCTCCAGTGTGCGGCGGACCAGGCCGCGGGCCACGTCGGTCAAACGCACCCGGTGCGCTTGGGCGTAAGCGCGCAGCGCCGCTCCCGCCTCGGCGACCGACAGGCCGCCGGACTGCGCCAGCACCCCCTTGGCCTGTTCGATGGCGACCCTCCCGGTGATCGCGGCCTGCAGGTCGGCCACGACGTCCTCCGGCCGGCCAGGCCGCGGCGGCCACTGGAGCATCGCCAGCGCGGCGACGTCGGCGAGCACCTGCGCGAGATGCAGGTCGACGTCCACCGCCGGATCGGCCGCCGGATAGAACGGGTTCACCGCGCCGATCGTCTTCTCCCGCAGCCGCAGCGGGACCGTGAACACCGCCGCGAATCCGGCGTCGAGCACCGCGGGGACCAGGCGCGGCCAGCGCGCCCGCTGGGAGGCGATGCGCGGAACGGCGACCGGTGCACCGCGGGTGTAGCACTCGACGCAGGGACCCTGGCCGCTGTGCAGTTGAAGCAGTTCCAGCAACTGCGCGCGCTCCTGGGACGCGGCGATCACGCGCAGCCGCCCGCGTCCGTCGGCCATCAAGATCCCGACGGCGTCCGCGCCGGTCAGTGCGACGCAGTGAGCGCCGAGCCGATCGAACAGATCGACGACGTCGAAGTCGTCGGCGAGAGTGTCGGCCAGCCCGACGAACGCGTCGCTCAGTTGCAGCTCCCGGCCCATGCCCACCTCCTTCCGTTCGTCCCGGCCGCCCGGCTCATGCGCTGTCCTCGGTGTCCTCGTCGAATCGCGTTCTGCGCTCGACCACGTCGCGGGCCAGTGCGCTGACCGTCGATCCGCGGGCGAAGGCGCGGGCCCGCAGCCGCAGCAGGGCCTCCTCGGCGCTCACGCCGAGCTGGATCATCACCATGCCGGTGGCTTGGTGCACCTCGTCATCGTCCGCCTCGCCGCCGATCCAGTCCATCTCGTCTGCCTCGTCTGCGCCGGCCGCCCGCTCCGAATCGCCCCGGTCGGCGTAGAGGCGCAGCACGGCCAGCGTGGTCGTGTCGGCCACGAACAGCGCGACGCCGATGTCCGTCTCGGTGAGCGGCCCGGGGGCGTCCCGGTACAGGTCGAGGGTACCGGCGGAGATGGCGCCGATGGCCAGCGGGAAGGAGAAGACCGCCTTGACGCCGAACTCCACGGCGTGGTGCGCGAACATCGGCCAGGCGTGGCCGTCCGCGCCCAGGTCCGGCGCCATTACCGGCACGCCTGCGGAGAAGGCCTGGAGACAGGGACCGTATCCCAATGTGTACTGCATCTCGGCGAGCTGCCTGGCCACGCGATCCGAGGCGCACAGCGTCCGGCGCGTCGCGGCGTTCGCGATCAAGGAGATCGACGCGCCGGTCACCGGAATCAGATCGGCGCACAGCGCGCACAGCCGTGCCGGAACCTCCGCGGCGGAAACGCCACGCACGCTCGCCAGCAGCGACTGGGCAGCATCTCTGCGCTCATGCGGGTTCCGGCCTGCCAGGGCAGCCCACCTCCGGCGGTAGTCGGCGACGGCTCATGATCGCATACGGGGTGCGCCGAACCGCGCGCTTTCGGCGACACGGCCTTGACGAGTACCCCGCCGCGCTGTGCTCTAGTCCGGATCGTCAGGTCTTCGACGTGTCCATGCGGAACGCCGAGGCGACGCCGGCCGCGCTCAGCGCGAGCAGTACGGGCAGGGACGGGGCGCGTAGCCGGAAGTCGGCCGTGGCCGCCGCCGCGGCCCGCTGGAGGTCCAGCAGGGCGTGTATCCCGGCGGCGCTGAAGAACGTGACGTCGGACAGGTCCACGCTCACCCGGTGGGGGCGGCGGGCCAGCGCGAGCGCGCCGCAGCCGGTCAGCAGCTCGGAGGTGTTGACATCGACCTGGCCGCCGGCGGTGATCAGGGCCAGGCCGCCGACGTGGAGAAGCCGCACCCGCAGCGCCCCTCCGTTGCCGTCGCTGACCGGTTCGATCGACGAAGTCTGACCCACCTCGGGCTCCTGAGCACGCGTCGTCCGGCGCCGCTCGCGCGCACGGCGCGGCGCGGCGACTCCCGGAGTTCTCGCGGCTCACTGTCGAACCACCGTCGAGCCTACTCCGGTGCGCGTTCGTGAACTGCCCCCGCCGTGCGCGCGCGGCGTCACGGCGTGTCGGGGTCAGTGCCATGATGGGGGAGCGCGACCAGCGTGAGGACGTGATCGGCGACGCTGCCGGCCGGAGCGCGCAGCGTGATGTCGACTCCGTGGTCGGCGGCCTGGTCGTGCAGGATGAGCAGGACCTGCACGGCGGTGCTGCCCAGATATGTGACACCGCTCAGGTCGACCGTCAGCGGACGGGTCGTGTTGGCGCTGGCCCGGCGCAGATTGGTGCGCAGGGAGCCGGCGGTGCTCGCGTCGAGGACGCCGGAGACCTCAAGCCAGCCCTGCCGGTCCGGGCGCTGGTGCAGCTCGAAACCGGTGGCTGGGGCCTCGGCCCGCCCCGCCGGCGCGGCCTGCAGGACCGGCGCGCGGGTGCGCCGGTAGAGCCGGTGCCGGGCCCGGGCGGTGGTGCCGTGCTCGTCGTGCCCGACGGTGAGCTCGTCGAGCAGGTTGGCGGCCATGGTCAGCCCGAAGCCGTGATAACGGTGGTTGGTGTTCGGCGTTCTCCAGACGCCTTCGTCCGAAACGGTGATCACGGCGCAGCCGTCGTCGGCGAGGCGGCCGCGCAGCCGCACGGGGCGCGCGGCATCCATCGGGTGCCCGGCGTACGCGTGCTCGATCACGTTGGTGATCAGCTCGCCGACCGCGTGCTGCATGTTGCTCTCGTCGGCCGGATCGGCGCCGAGCTCCAGGAGCCAGAGCCCGATTTCGAGGCGCAGGACGGCGAGCTGTTCGGTGTCGGTGGGCACGGTGACATCCAGCTCGCGCGGCACGGCGATGCGCGTCGCGGCGAGCGCCGTGATGTCGTCGATGGGCACGGCGCTGCGGGCATGCGCCTCGACGCTCAGCAGGCACACGCGCTGCGCGACGCGGTCGAGGCCGTCGAGCGAGAGGGGCCAGTTCGCGGCGGCGCCGGCGGCGGTGCGGGCCAGCTCGAGCATGCCCTGCATGGGGGAGAGTCCGGGGCCTTCGATGATCCCGTCGCTGTAGAGCAGGATCGTCGCGCCCGGCGGGATGCGCCCGGTGCGCTCGGTGAAGCTCGCCGCCGGCGTCAGCGGCCCGTCGCCGGTCGGCTCCAGGAATTGGGTGGTGGCGTGATCGGCACCGACGATCAGCGGCGGCGGATGCCCGGCGGTGGTGTAGACCAGCGCCCCGGAGTCCGGATGAACGATGGCGACGCAGACGGTGGCCGCTATTGCGCCCGGCTGGGCCCGCGTGCAGCGCCCCGCGGCAGCCACGGCCTGTGCGCAGCCCTCGCCGTAAAGAAGGCGCTCGCTCAGCACCGAGCGCAGCCGGCTCATCACGGCCGCCGCCTCGACCCCGTGTCCGACCACGTCCCCGACAACCAGCGCGGTGCGCCCGCCGGGCAGCACGATGGCGTCGAACCAGTCGCCGCCGGCCGCGGCCTCCTGCCCGGCGGGCAGATAGCAGGCGGCCAGGTCCAGACCGGGCAGGACCGGCAGCTCGACCGGGAGCAGCGCCTCCTGCAGCGCGGTGGCGATCTCGGCCGGCCGCGCGGCCTCCCCTCGCGCGGGCGGGCCGCCGTTGGGCGACCCGTTCGGCGGCGACTCGAAGATGAGCAGGCCGCCCACCGCGCCATCGGCGTCGCGCCACGGAGCGACACGCAGGCCCGCGCCCGCCTCGGCCGCCTTGCCCTGACCGTTCGACGTGGTTCGCCACCCCGGCGGCAGCACCGTGCGCGGCACCCCCGTCCGGTACACCCGTTCGAGCACTGCCTCGACGCCGAAAGCCGCGTGGTCGGGGAAGGCCCGGCCGTAGCGTGCGCCGACTCCGCGGCCCGGCGAGACCGCGCGGGCCGCCGCATTCATCGCCCGGATCATGAGATCCGGCCCCTCGGTCACCACGAGGAACAGCGGCAACTGCTCGAATCCGGCGGCGACCGCGTCCGGCTCCGGTGCCGGCGCATCAGCGTTCATCTGTTTTCAGCCCGCACCCTCCGTGCCGTCATGTGGCTTGGCGCACTCGCCCACTCTAGACACCTCCGGTAGCTGACGGGTTACCGCGGCTGACGGCGTGTCTGTGCGGACGCGCCCGACAGGCCGAATACCTCGCAGACACAGCGCACAACGGCGCACCTCCAGGTCCGGTCTGGCACGGTTACCCAGCGTATGAGCCGGAAAATAGGCGGATCGTCCGCGCAGTCGGGGGTAGCGGTCCCGCTGCGCGCGGGCCACGGGGTCGCCCGGATGGAGCACGGGGCGATCGAGCGAAGGGCTGAGCCGCGCGCGCTGCGGGTCTAAGCTGAAATCGTCATGGACTCGCACGCACCCGTCCCCGTATCGCAGGCGGCCGCAATGGGCGTTCCCGCGAATGCCCCGCCGTCAGCGGGCGTGGCAGGAGGAACGGCGATGACCCTCCCCTGGGAATCCTGGAATACGGCCAACACCGCGGCCAACACCGCGGCGTCGCACGGCATGCTGCGCGCTCACGTCGCCCGGACTCCCGAATACACCGTCCTGATTCTGATCGGGGATATCGACCTGAGCAGCGCGCAGCTTGTGCGCGACGCTGTGACGCGCGTTTTGGGCGAGCATCCCGCGCACCTGATCATCGACCTGGGCGCCGTGCAGTTCTGCGCCGTCGCCGGGTTGCACGAACTGCGTTGGGCGGCGGGGCGGGCGGCCGCCGACGGCGTCGCGTTCCACCTGCAGGGGGCGGACCCGCTGGTGCGCCGGCTCTTCGACCTCGCCGGGGCGCAGGACCTGATCGCACTCTGCCGCCCCGAAAGCCCCGAAAGCCCCGAAAACAATTTGGCTGACGCGCCCGTCGAGCATTGCGACTGATGGCTCTCGCGGCTGCGCGCCGAGAGCCGAGAATAGTCCCGCTTCCCTCGTGTGGCGCAGCCTTCTGCGGGCATACGGGCCCGTTCGCCCGACGAGCGCCGTCGCGTGCGACGCCTTCCGAACCCGAACGGAGAGAGTGTTGGACGCCGAATGCGAGCAGCCCGACGCCGCGCCAGCGCGCGAGCCGGACAGCGCCGTGACCGAGGACGAGGCCGATGCGCCCTCGCCGCCGTCCCCGGAGGACGAAGCGCGGTTGCGGAGTCTGCTGACGCGATTCCCCGCCACACCGCTGTTCGCCCAGATGCTTGCGCAGTGGAGCGGACCCGCCGCGTCGATGGTGACCGCGGGCCGGCGAGGCGGGGGCGATGCTTTGGCCGATGTGCCGGACATGCAGCAGCAGGCTCCGAGCCTGCCTTACGACGCGGTCCTGGCTTCGGCGATCGCGGCAGACGGGAACGAGCCGCGGGAGAACCCGCAGAACACGCAGTGGATGCCGGCGCGGCCTCGCGACACGGATCTGACGCCGGCTCAGCATCAGCCGCACGATGTCACGACACCGGCCGTGGACGCTGATCACCCCGAAAACGGCGCGCTGCTGGTGGAGGTTTCCGGCGGGCTGCGCGCGATCATGCTTGCGGTGCGCGGCGAGGTTCGCTCGGACACCGTCGGTCTGCTGATCGACGGCGGGCGGCGGGCCCTGGATATGAGCCCGCTGCGGCTGATCGTGGACCTGCGTGGGGTGACCCAGTTCAGCGCCGCCGGGCTGCGCGCCCTGCTCGAGCTGCGCCAAGCCGCCGCGAAGGACGCGACTCAGTTCCGGCTGCAGGCGCCCTCCCTCGCTGTGCGCACGGCGCTTGACGCGACCTCCACGCGGGCGGTGTTCCGCATCGACGGCGATACGCGGGAAAGGTCGGTCAACACGCCGTCCGCCGCGACGGGATCCGGATCCGGATCCGGTTCTGATGCGGCGGCCGAAGAGGAGCCGGCCGATCGGGAGCCGGCCAAGCCCTCCGCTCAGCACACCGGCGTGGGGCACTCGCTCTGAACGCACTGAACGTGGTCGTCCGAACCTACCGGCTGCCCCATTCGGCGGCCAGCAGCTCGTAGGAACGCACCCGGTCGGCGTGGTCGTGCGTGATGGTGGTGATGATCAGCTCGTCCGCGCCGGTCGCCTCGGCCAGGATCTCGAGCCCGTCGGCGACGGTCTTGGGCGAGCCGGCGAACTGCGTCTCGACCCGGTCCGCCACCAGCGCGCGGTCCTCGTCGGACCAGGCGAAGCGGTCGGCCTCCTGCGGCGTCGGGAACCGGATCGCGCCCTCCGCGGTGCGGATGCTGCGGACCCAGGCGCCGTAACCGGCCGCGAGCCGTCGAGCCGTGTCGTCGTCTTCGGCGACGACCACGTCGGCGGAGACGCTGACGTAGGGCCGTTCGAGTTCTGCCGAGGGCACGAAGGCGGCCCGATAGCCCTCCGCGGCCTCCAGCACGGTGGCCGGGCTGACGTGGTAGTTCGCTGCGAAGCGCAGGCCGTTCGCGCCGGCGACCTGCGCGCTCTCGCCCCCGCTGCTGCCGAGGATCCAGACCTGCACGTCGGCGCCCTCGCCGGGCACCACGTGCGCTTCGACGCCCTCCGCCGAGCGGTACGTGCCGTTGAGCAGCGCCAGAATGTCATCCACCTGCTCGGTGTAGTTCTGCGATTCGGCGTTCGGCAGCTGCAGCAGCGTCTTCTGCAGGGCGAAGCGGGGCGAGGAGAGCAGGTGCGCGAAGGAGAACGGCGGCGGGATCTTCAGCCCGTGCTCGGTCACGTAGCCCTCCTGCTTCGCCGCCGACGACGAGGCGCCGGGCGGCTTGCCGCGCCCGCCGGAGCGCCCGAGCCCAAGGTCGATCCGGCCCGGGTGCACTGCGTCGAGCAGTCCGAACTCCTCGACCGTCGACAGGGCTGTGCGATGCCCCAGCTGCACCGCGCCCGAGCCGAGCCGGATCGTCGAGGTGGCGCCGGCGACCAGCGCGATGACGACGGCCGGCGAGGTGCCCGCCACGCCCGGGTTCAGGTGGTGCTCGGCGAACCAGTAGCGCGCGTAGCCGAGCTGCTCGGCCTGCCGGGCCAGATCGACGCTGTTGCGCAGCGCCTCGGCCGCGCTCGAGCCGGTGCTGATCGGGACGAGGTCGAGTACTGCGAGGGGGATGTCGGCCATCGCCGCGCGCTCCTTTCTCGGTTCTCGGTTCTCAGTTCTCCGCGGCGCCGGACGGGCCCCACGGCCAGGGCGGGTCGGGGATGTCGCGGCGCAGCGCCGGGGCGATGTCGGACTGGAACAGCTCGAGGGTCTCGATGTGCTGCTTCTCGGTCAGGCCGCCGGCGTCGGCGTGCAGGTGCATCACCCGGTGCCCGAACTCGTCGTGGTAGCGGTGCACCTTCTCGATCACCTGCTGCGGGCTGCCGATCAGCGCCGAGCTGCGCTCGACGTAGTCCTCGAAGGTCTCGAACACGATCGGCAGCCCGAGCCTGCGCTGGAAGGCGAGCGAGCCCTCGAACACCGGCCGGTACTCGCGCAGCGCGTCCTGCGAGCGGCGCTTCGCGTAGTAGCCGGCCGTGCCCGCGCCGACCACAGCGTCGAGCGGGTTGTGGCCGTAGTGGTCCCAGCGCTCGCGGTAGTAGCGCACCAGCTCGGCGTAGGGCTCGATCGGGTTGGTGACGTTGGCCGAGAACAGCGGGTCGCCGTACCTGGCCGCCAGGTCCACCGACTCCCTGCTGGTCGCGCTGCCGTGCCAGACCCGGATCGGCCGCTGCAGCGGCTCCGGCCAGGTCTCGGCCTCGCTCAGGTCCGGCCGGAAGCGGCCGGACCAGGTGACCTTCTCCTCCCGCCACAGCCTGCGGAACAGCTCGTAGCTCTCGATGTTGCGGTCCCACTGGTCCTCGGTGGTGACGTGGAACAGCTCGCGCTGCGCGGCGCCGTTGCCCTTGCCGATGATCAGCTCGAGCCGGCCGCCGGAGAGGTTGTCCAGCGTCGCATAGTCCTCATACGCGCGGACCGGGTCCAGCAGGCTGAGCGTGGTGACCGCCGTGAACAGCCGGATCGTCGAGGTCAGCGCGGCGACATGGCTGAGCACGACCGGCGGCGAGGAGGAGATGAACGGGCGCTCGTGCCGCTCGCCGACGCCGAAGCCGTCGAAGCCGAGCGCTTCGGCGAGCAGCGCGTTGTCGATCACCTCGCGGAACCGCTCGCGGGTGGACTTCCGCTCGCCGGTGACGGGATGCGCAGCGTGGACGATCAGGGTGATGGCGAGGAATCTCACGGCGCCGCCCTCGCTTCCGCCCGGTCCGGCAGGCCGAGGTGTTCGCGCAGCGTCGTGCCGGTGTATTCGGACCGGAACACGCCTTGTTCCTGCAGCAGCGGGACGACCCTCTCGGCGAACTCGGCCAGCCCGTCCGGGGTGATGTGCGGCACCAGGATGAAGCCGTCGGAGGCGTCCTTCTGGACCAGGTCGTTGATGGACCGCGCGACGGTGCGCGGCGAGCCGACGAAGTTCTGCCGGCCGGTCACGTGGACGATCAGTTCCCTGGTGGTGTAGCCGTTGGCGGCGGCGATCTCGCGCCACTGCCGGGCGATCGCGAGCGGGTCGCGGTGCATCCGGACGCTGGCCCGGCCGCGGGCCACGGTGTGCTCGCCGGGGTCGGGGTCGATCTCGGGCAGCGGGCCGTCCGGGTCGTGGCCGCTCAGGTCCCGGTTCCACAGCTGCTCCAGGAACTTGATCGCGGTCTGGCCGCTGACCTGCTTGAGCCGTACCTCCCGGGCGATCTCCTGCGCCTCCTCGTCGGTGTCTCCGAGCACGAAGGTGGCGGCGGGCAGCACGGCGAGCTCGCCCGGCGCGCGGCCGTAGCGGGCCATCCGGCCCTTGACGTCGGCGTAGAAGGCGCGGCCCTCCTCGAGCGTGCCGTACCGGCTGAAGATGGCGTCGGCCTCGGCTGCGGCGAATTCGCGTCCCTCGTCCGAGTCGCCGGCCTGGAAGATCACCGGGCGGCCCTGCGGCGAGCGCGGGACGTTGAACCGCCCGGCGATGTCGAAGAACTCGTCGTGCACGGCGAAGGCGCCCGGGTCCGGCTCGGCCAGGAACCGGCCGCCCGCCTTGTCCCCGGCGATCTCGCCGCCGTGCCAGGAGTCGAAGACCTCCTGCGCGGCGTGCAGGAAGCTGCGGGCCCGCGCGTAGCGCTGGTCCTGGCGCAGGTAGCCGCCGCGCCGGAAGTTCTCGCCGGTGAAGGCGTCCCAGGAGGTGACCACGTTCCACGCGGCGCGGCCGCCGGAGAGGTGGTCCAGCGTGGCGAACTGCCGGGCCACCTCGTAGGGCTCGTTGAAGGTCGAGTTGATCGTGCCGGCCAGACCCAGCCGGTCGGTCACCGCGGCGAGCGCGGCCAGCACGGTGAAGGTGTCCGGCCGGCCGACCACGTCGAGGTCGTAGATGAGCCCGTTCTGCTCGCGCAGCCGCAGCCCCTCGGCCAGGAACAGGAAGTCGAACTTCGCCCGCTCGGCGACCTGCGCGAAGCGGCGGAAGGACTCGAACTCGATGTGGCTGCCCGAGCGCGGGTCGCTCCAGACCGTGGTGTTGTTCACCCCGGGGAAGTGGGCGGCGAGGTGGATCTGCTTGCGCGGTGCGCCGGTCGCGGCCATGCCTGGCTCCTCGTGGTCCGGTGCCGTCAGGCGGCGGCGTAGCGGTTGGCGGGGCGGGCGAGGCCGAGCTGCCCGCGCAGCGTGCGGTGCTCGTACCCATGCCGGAAGACGCCGCGGTCCTGCAACCGGGGGACCAGGGCGCGGCTGATGGCGGCGAGGTCGTGCGGGACCGCCGCGGGGCGCAGCCGGAATCCGTCGAGCCCTGCCTCGCTCCAGGCGGTCAGCAGGTCCGCCAGGCCCGCCGCGGTACCGGTGAAGACCGCTGCGTCGCTCTGGTATTCCGATCCGGCCAACTCGTCCAGCCTGGCCTTGCGCGCGGCGGCCGCGGCCTCGCTCTCGTCGAGGAAGACCACGAGGTCGGCGAGGACGAGCAGCGGTTCCGCGTCACGCTTCGCAGTACTCTGCGCGTCGCGGATCTCGGCCAGGATCGGCGCGATCGCGGCGGTGTCGTGCGGCGTGGTCAGCACGACGTCGGCCGAGCGCGCGGCGAACTCGTATGCGGTGGTCGCGTGGGCGAGGGCTACGACTGGCGGCTGGCCCTGCGGCGGCCGCGGCGTGATGGACGGCCCGCGCACACTGAACCGGGGGCCGGCGAAGTCGATGTAGTGCAGCCGGTCCCGGTCGACGAAGCGGCCGGTGGCGCCGTCGCGGATCTCCGCGTCGTCCTCCCAGCTGTCCCAGAGCCGGCGCACGACCTCGACGTGGTCGGCGGCCTCGTCGAAGAGCTCGGCGATCAGCTGCCCGGTCTGCGGCCGCTCCAGGTCGCCGAGGCCGAAGGCGGGGATCTCGCGGCGGCCGAACAGCGCCGCCTCGCCGCCGCGCCCGCCGACCTGCACCCGCCAGCCGGCCCGGCCGGAGGCGGCGAAGTCCAGCGTCGCAATGGTCTTCGACACGTGGAACGGCTCGGTGTGCGTCGTGGTGACCGTCGGCACGAGGCCGATGTGCTCGGTGGCCGGCGCGACGCGGGCCGCGACCAGCGCCGCGTCGAGGCGGCCGCGCACCTGGTCGGTCCGCCCGTCCGGGCCGTCCCAACGGCTGGACTGCACGGTGAAGGAGTCCTCGATGGTCACGAAGTCGAGCAGCCCGGACTGCGCGAGCCGGACCTGGTCCAGCCAGTAGCCGGCGCCGAACAGCTCGGCCGCCGGGACGGCCTCGGGCTCGCGCCAGGCGGCCGGATGCCAGCCGGCGCCGTCCAGCGCCGCGGCGAGGTGCAGCTGCGGTCGGGGAGCCATCGCGCTCTCTGCCTGCCTTTCTGGAGTTCTCATGCCGCCAGGCGCCGGTACCGGCTCGCGTGGAACACCAACGGCGGCGCGGCCGGGTCGGTGTCCAGCCCGAGCACGGTCAGCAGCACGATCTCGTGGTCGCCGGCCCGGATCTCGCGCTCCACCGCGCAGTCCAGCCAGGCGCTCGCGCCGGCCAGCAGAACCGCGCCGTCGTCGGTCGGGTACCAGGCCAGGCCGGCGAACCGGTCGATGCCGCGGGCGGCCAGCCGGCGGCTCGCCTCCTCCTGCCAGTGGCTCAGGACACTGACGCCGATCCGGGCGGCCGTGCGCAGCAGCGTCCAGGTCTGCGAGGCGGTCGCCACGCACACCGAGACCAGCGGCGGGTCGAGCGAGACCGAGGTGAACGAACTGGCCGCCATGCCCACCGGCTCGCCGTCGACCAGCGCGGCCAGCGCGGTGACGCCGGTCGGGAAGGCGCCGAAGCCCCGGCGCAGCTCGGCGTGGCCGATCCCGGTCCGGCCGGCGACCGCGCAGGCCGTGGCGCTCTCAATCATAAGGGTCCTCACATTCACGCTCGGCTCGGGCCGGGTGGGCGGCGGGGATCGGACAGGCCTGGGCGCGGGCGCCGCAGTGGCGCGGCCGAGGGCCTGGAGACGTGGGGCGAGGCGCGGCGTCAGTCGGGACGCGGCGTCAGCGGGGAGGCGGTATCAGCGCGAACGCGGTCGGTCCGAACGCGGTGTCAGTGGCAACAGAGTGCGCTGCTGACGCGCACGAGGTCGACATGCCGGCGGACGAAGCGCAGGCCGAAGAAGCGCGCCATCGCCGACGCGCGGTGACCGTGCTGCCGCATCATCCGCTCACCTCGGCATTCCCATCCGTTCGAGCCTCGTCTTCGAAGCTAGTTGCCCATCCATCGAACTGTCAATCTTTGTCGACAATCCCGGCCGCCGCCGCGCACCTCATCACAGGGCTTTGATGGTCTGGCCCGGCGGTGCTTGACACTTCGCGGAACCCATATCTATGTTGACGGCACAGAGAGTTCCAGAATCAGCGAGCCGCATGCCGAGAATCACACCGGAAATGTCGCCGGGAATGTTACGGGCGAATGATTTCCGGGCAATTACCGAGTATGACAGGCATCGAGGTCATTGCCGAGACCGGCACCGGTTTGCTCACCACATCGACCTGGGAAGGCCTCGCGGCATCCGAGGGCACTGTTTTCCACACCCGGCGCTTCCTGCTCGCGTGGTGGCGCGACAGGTCGGCCCGCAGCCCGGCCTCCCGGCTCGTCACGGCGAAGGTCGTGGACGGCGGGAGCACGCTCGGGATCTGCGCGTTCGAACTCGCCGAGGGCGTGCTCTCCTTCGCCGGAGGGCGGGACGTCGTCGACTACATGGGGCCGGTCGCGGTGGCCGGGCGGGAGAAGGAGGTCGCCTGCGCGCTGGCGGAATGGATATTCGGAGAAATGTCGTGGACCGAGGCATTTCTCGCCGGGCTCGTACACAACGACGCGATGTCTCAGGCCATTGCGGACGCGATAGTGCGCTTTGCCCCCGACGCGAATATCGAGGCATACGACCGTGCCCCGCGAATCGGTCAGGCGTCTGCGGGTTATCTCGCAATGCTGAACTCCAAGCGGCGCGCGGATGTTCTGCGCAAGCGCAATCGGCTGGCCGAAGCGGTCGGAGAGCTCGAACTCGCGGTTTCGACGCGCGAGACCGTGCTCGAAGCGCTGGACCGGCTCCTGGCGTGGAAATCCGAGGCGAGCCCGGCGACGCGGGAATTCGTGGCCGAGTACGGCGGCTTCGTGCGAGCCGTCGTCGAGGAGCTCGCCGCTGTGGACGCCGCTCATGTCGTGGAGCTCCGGGCTTCGGGCCGCCCGCTCGCGTCGGCCATCATGCTGTACCACAGGGAGACTGCTTACATATATAACATGTCATACGACATGGCCTTTGCGACGGGGGACCACGCGGGCTTGGCCCCGGGCGTGGTGCTGGTCTCGTACCTCGTCGAGCGCAGCCTCGAGCAGGGCCTGCGGTTCGACTTCCTGAAGGGCGCCCAGGACTACAAGCTGCGGCTGGGCGGCGTGCCGGTGGACCTGATCGGCATCACCGCCAAGCGCTGAGATCGACCGTGCGGGTGGGCGCGCCGCCCACCCGCACGGCTTCGCTCAGGCCGCGACGGGAACGGCGGAGCGGGTCGGCTCGAGGGCCAGGACGGTCGTGTAGTGGGACGCGTCGCCCGCGATCGAGTAGCTCTTGCCGCCGTCGGCGCCGACCGGGATGTCGCCGGCGACGGTGACGCGGTGCAGGCGCCGCGGCTGGTCGTCGTAGTTGTCGACGGCGTAGTGCTGCGTGATGCGGTTGTCGAAGAGCACGAGCTCGTTCGGCGACCAGCGCCAGCGCAGGATGTTCTCCGGACGCGTCACGTACGCCTGCAGGATCTCGAGGATCTTGCGCGACTCCCCGCCCGACAGCCCGACGATGCGCTGGGCGAACCCGCCGATGAACAGCCCGCGCTCGCCGGTCAGCGGGTGCACCCGGACGACCGGGTGCGCGGTCTGGAACTTGATCGAGGTGAACACGGCGTGCCGCTCGCGGGCGTCCTCGGTCAGCCCCTCCGGCGGGACCGCGTAGTCGTGGTCGTTGCTGTGCACGGCCCACAGCGTGTCGGCGAACCGGCGCAGCGGCTCGGGCAGGTCGCGGTAGGCGCCTGCGGAGCTGGCGATCAGCGTCTCGCCGCCGTAAGGCGGGATGACGATGCTGCGCAGGGTGCTGGCCTGCGGCGGGTTCACGACGAAAGTCACGTCGGTGTGCCAGTGGTTGGCCCGGCCGCGCTCGCTGTCCACGGGCAGGACGTTCGGCACGCCGTCGACCGAGGGGACGGTCGGGTGGGCCGAGGTCAGGTCGCCGAACTGCGCGGCGAAGCGCTGCTGGCCGTCGTCGTCGAGGCCTTCGGCGTCGAAGACGAGCGCCTTGTGCTCGTTGAGCGCGGCGCGCACCGCGGCGATGCTCGCCGCGTCGAGCGGACGGGTGATGTCGAGGCCGGAGACGCGCGCGCCGATCCGCGCGGTGACCTTCTTGATGTCCAGCTTCACGGCGAGGGCGCCGGTGCCGGCGGCGGCGGGGGTCGGGGCGGTGACGGTCATGCTGTGCTCCTTGCGTAGGCGCCTTCGCGGCTTTCGGTGCTGGATGCGGCGGACGGGACTGGGACGTGCTGATTGCGTGGCCGGGGCAGGCCGTAGCGCTCGCGCAGGGTCTGTCCGGGCACGTATTCGGCGCGGAACAGGCCCCGCCTGCGCAGGATCGGGATGACGTGGTCGACGAACAGTTCGAGGCCTGAGGGCAGGACCGGCGGCATCACGTTGAAGCCGTCGGCCGCGCCCTGCTCGAACCAGCCCTCGATCGCGTCGGCGACCTGCTCGGGCGTGCCGGTGAAGGTGCGGTGGCCGCGGCCGCCGCCGAGCCGGCCGATCAGCTCCCGGATGCTCAGGTCGTCCCGCCGGGCCAGGTCGACGACGAGCTGGTACCGGCTCTGCGCGCCGTTGACCAGCTGCGGGGCGGGCAGGTCGTCGGGCAGCCGGTCGTCGAGGCCGAGGTGGTCGAGCGGGACGTGCAGCAGCGCGGAGAGCCGCCGCTGGCCGTGCTCGTACCGGATGCGGTCCTCCAGCGCGGCGTCCGCCTCCCGCGCCTCGGCCTCGGTGGAGCCGATCACCGGGACGATCCCCGGCAGGATCTTGATGCCGTCGCGGCTGCGGCCGGCCGCCTGAGTGCGGGCCTTGAGATCGGTGTAGAAGGACTGCGCCTCCTCGAGGGTCTGCTGCGCGGTGAATACGGCCTCTGCGTACTGCGCCGCGAAATCCTTGCCGTCCTCGGACGATCCGGCCTGGACGAGCAGCGGATAGCCCTGCGGCGAGCGCGGGATGTTGAGCGCGCCCTCGACGGAGAAGAACCGGCCGCGGTGCTCCGGCGGGTGGATCTTGGCGTTGTCGCCCCAGGTGCCCGACTCCTTGTCGCCGACGTAGACGTCGTCCTCCCAGCTGTCCCAGAGCTTGCGCGCGACCTCGGTGAACTCGGCCGCCCGCGCGTACCTCTGCGAGTGCTCGGGAGCGTCTTCGAGGCCGAAGTTGCGCGCCGCGTCCGGGCCCGCGGTGGTCACGATGTTCCAGCCCGCCCGGCCGTGGCTGACGTGGTCGAGCGAGGCGAAGCGGCGGGCCAGGTTGTACGGCGAGTTGTACGAGGTCGACGCGGTCGCGATCAGGCCGATGTGCTCGGTCGCGGTGCCCAGCACGGTCAGCAGGGTCAGCGGCTCGATCACCCCGGCGGGCCGGTGCGCCACGTCGGAGAAGAGCACCGGGCTGTCGGCCAGGAACAGCGAGTCGAACCCGCCGCGCTCGGCGGTGCGCGCCAGGGCCTTGTAATGCTCGATGTCGGTGTTGGCCCGAGGGTCGCTCTCCGGCAGCCGCCACGAGGCCTCGTGGTGGCCGGTGCTCATCAGGAAGGCGTTCAGGTGCAGGGTGCGGCTCATCGCAGCGCTCCTTCGAGTTCGGGCGCGGCCTCGTCCTCGCGCACGCCCAGCGCCGCCAGCAGCCGCTCGCGGTACTCGGCCAGCCGCGGCTCCCGGAAGGTGCGCGGGTGCGGCAGGTCGATCTCGAGGTCGAGGCTGAAGCGGCCGTCCTCGAGCACGAGGACCCGGTCGGCCAGCACCACGGCCTCGTCCACGTCGTGGGTGACCAGCAGGACGGACGGGCTGTGCCGCTCCCAGAGCCGGCGCAGCAGGGCGTGCATCTTGATCCGGGTCAGCGCGTCGAGCGCGCCGAACGGCTCGTCGGCCAGCAGCAGTTCGGGCTCGAGGACCAGGGACCGGGCCAGGGCGGCGCGCTGCGCCTCGCCGCCGGAGAGCTGGTTCGGCCACGCGTCCTCGCGGCCGGCCAGGCCGACCTCGGCGAGCGCGGCCCGGCCGCGCTCGCGTGCCGGGCCCGGGCGCTCGTGCAGGCCGAGCAGGACGTTCGGCAGGACCCTGCGCCAGGGCAGCAGCCGCGCGTCCTGGAAGACCATGGAGACCCGCCCCGGCGCCCGGATCGTGCCGGAGCCCTCGACGTCGTGGTCGATCCCGGCGATCGCGCGCAGCAGGGTGCTCTTTCCCGAGCCGCTGCGCCCGACCAGCGCCACGAACTGGCCCGGCGGGATGCTCAGGTCGATCCCGTCCAGCACGGTGCGCTCGCCGAAACCACGGCTCAGGCTTCTGATGTCTACGGCCGCCGTACTCAGGCCGCCAGGCTCCGCCGCCATGACAGCGCCCTCCTTTCGATGGAACGCACGATCAGGTCGGAGGTGAAGCCCCAGATGCCGTAGATGGCCAGGCCGACCACGACGCTGTCGATCAGGCCGTAGGTGGCCTGCTGGTACATCAGGTAGCCGAGCCCGCTGGTGGCGTTGACCTCCTCCACCACGACCAGGGCGAGCCAGGACCCGGTGACGCCGAGCCGCAGGCCGGTGAAGAACCCTGGCAGCGCGCCGGGCACGACGACCTGCCGGACGAACTGCCAGCGGCTCAGGCCCAGCACCTCGGCGAGCTCGACGAAGCGGCTGTCGATCGCGGACAGGCCGGCGGAGAGGTTGATGTAGATCGGGATGTAGACGGCGATCGCGATGACGGCGATCTTGAACTCCTCCCCGATGCCCAGCCAGAGGATGAACAGCGGGATCATGCCGAGGATCGGAACGGCCCGGTTGATCTGCACGTTGCCGTCGATCAGGGCGGCGCCGACCCGGCTGAGCCCGGCGAACAGCGCGAGCGCGACCCCGGCGACGAGCCCGACCGCGAAGCCCTCGGCCGCGCGCTGGAGCGAGACGGCCATGTCGGGTCCGAGGATCCCCTGGCTCCAGAGGTGGCCCGCGGTGCTGACCACGGTCCACGGCGCCGGCAGGATCCGCGGGTCGACCCGGTTCGTGGCGCTGCCGAGGGACCACAGGGCCAGCAGCAGCACGGGCCCGACGCCGCGGGCGAAGGGGATGCGCTTGCCCGGGGCGAGTCGCCGGACCCTGCGACGGGTCTCCGTCCGCCGGACGTCGGGGCCGGCCGCGGCGGGGAGTGCGGCGGTAAGTGTGGCGGGGAGTGCGTCGATGTCTGTCATGCCGGTCAGCTCCGGTAGGTCGCGGGGACCGCGGCGGCCGCGAGGCCCTCGAAGCGGCGGTCGAACAGGACGTCCGCGTCGAAGGTCTTGACGAAGCCGCCCTCGGTGAGCAGCGTGACCGTCTCCTTCTCCCAGGCGATCGCCGAGTCCCAGCTCGGCGGGAACCAGGGCTTCGGCGTCAGCTTCATCACGTTCTGCGCCTGGGCCAGGCTGATGCCCTGGTTCTTGACGTAGAACTCCTGCTCCCACGTGGCCTGGTTCTCGTACTCCCACACGGTCCCCTTCGCCCAGATCGGCACGAAGGCGGCGATGGCTGCGGCTTTCGCCGAGTCGGACAGCACCGTGGTCGGTGCCCAGAGAAGGGAGAGGTAGTCCACGACGGTCGTGGTGATGGTGTGCGCGCCGTCCTGCCCGTAGCTGTTGAGGTAGGCGGGTACCTGGGAGATGGCGAGCGGCGCGATGTCGACCTGCCCGGCCTCGAGCGCGACGAGGAACTGGTCGCTGGTCAGGTTGACGAACGTGACGTCCGAGTACGGGATCTTGGCCTGGTTCAGGGCTCGAAGGAGCACCACGCCCTGCGCCTGCCCGACGGAGAAGGCGAGCTTCTTGCCGCGGAACTGCGAGACGTTCTCGATGGTGCTGTGCGGCGCGGTGGCGAACACGTAGGTGGGGCTGCGGGTCAGGTTGATCGCCACGATCTTCGTGTCGAAGCCCTGGTTGTGCGCCTCGATCGGCGGGATGCCGGCGTTCTCGCCGACGTCGAGCGACTTCGCCCGGAAGGCCGCGATCACGTCGGGCCCGGCGCCGAGGCTCGGCCAGGACGAGACGCTGAACGGCAGTCCCTTGAGCAGCCCGGCGAGCTGGAGCTGGAGTTGCTGGGCGCCTTCGTAGGAGGCGATGCTCAGGCTCGTGCCGGACGGCACGGAGGTCGGCAGCGGCGCGTTGGCGGAAAGGCCGGGCCCGCTCTGGGCGGGCGAGGCACACGCGGCCAGGCCCAGCCCGGCCGCCGTGGCTGTCAGCGTCTTGAGGAAAAGTCGCCGGTCGAGGCCGGCACGTATGTCAGGAGCACTGCGTATGTCAGGGGCGTGCTTCATGGCGGTTTGGTTCCTTGTTTTCGGGCAGCCGCCACCGCCGCACGGCGTCGCAGGGTAATGCGCGCAGCGGGCGTGGCTCAGCTGTGTGCTGGTATCCGAACAAGTCCGGCCGCGCGACGCTGTGCGCGCGAAGGGCAGATCAATGTGCTGCCAAGCCGGGATTCGTGAATGCCGTCGGCCGGACCGTGCCTCGGCCGGGTGCCTGACTCGCCGGTTACCGGCGACAGAAGGAGCGGGCCGTCCGCATCAGGTCGATGACGCGGCGCCGCACCAGGACTGTTTGGCGGCTGCTCATGCAAACATCGTCACGGCGCGGCGCGGAGTCTGTCAACATTGCAAGTTCCTGAATTAATTGGTCTCACCTGCTGGACGGGGCGGTTCGGGGACCAGGGCGAGCGGGTCGCGGTACAGCGCGTCCAGGACCACCGAGCCGCCCGCCGTGGCGAGCGTGTTCCCCGCGAAGCTCGTCGGCACGACGGACCGCCCGACGTCGATTTCCGTGCGCACGCTCGCATCGATCTCGGCCCGCAGCGCCGCCAGAGCGGCCGGAAGGGTCATCACCGCCTGCTCGACGACGACCACGAGTTCGGGGTTGAACACGTCGATCAGCATCGCGGCGCCCTGCCCGACGAGCCGGGCCCGCTCGATCAGGAGCTCGACCGCCGGCTCGTTTCCGGCGCACGCCGCGGCCAGCAGCAGCGCGAAGTCGGGCGCCCCGACCATTCCGCGCTCGAAGGCGCGGCGCGCGATGGTGCGCTCCGAGACAGAGGCCTGGAAGCAGCCGGTGCGGCCGCACGGGCATCGCTCGGCGCTGTCCGCGAGCGGGATGTGGGCGATGACGCCGGCCTGGGAGCGGGGTCCGTAGTGCGCCGAGTCGTCGATCGCGAAGGCGGCGTCGGCCACGTTCCCGATGAAGAGGTGCAGAACGCTCCCGATCCCGCGCGCCGCGCCGAAGAGCCGCTCGCCGTGCAGGAGGGCGCGCGAGTGCCCGTCGACCCGGACCGGCAGGCCCGTGTGCTCGCGCAGCAGGTCGCGCAGCGGCACCTCGCGCCAGCCGAGTATCGGGTGCTCGACGATCGTCCCGGAATCCTGGTCCACCCAGCCGCCGCAGGCCGCGCCGACGCCGAGCGGCGTGGCGGCGGAGCCGTACTCGCGCAGCAGCTCCAGCAGACATTCACCGGCGTGCCGGGCGATGCCCGCGGGCGAGGAGGCCTCGTGCGGGGTCCGCCGGCTCGCCAGAACCCTGCCGCGCAGGTCCATCAGCGCGACGGTGGTGAAGGGGACTGCGATGTGGACGGCGCCGGCCAGGTGGCGGGCGGTGTCGACATCCACGGGGAGGTGCGGGCGGCCCACCCCGTTCGACTGCACCTGCTCGGGCAGGTCGCGGATAAGGCCGAGTCTGGCCAGCTCGGCACAGTGCCCTGTCACCGAGGCCGGGGAGAGCCCGGTCAGCCGTGCGATCGTGCTGCGCGCGACCGGCCCGTGCTCGAGGACCGCGCGCAGGATCGCGCTGGCGCTGGCCCCGCGCCGCCCGGCGTCGGCGAGGCGCGCGGGGGAGAACGCGGGGGCGTTTTTGCGGGTGACGCCGATCGACGGCGGTGAGGCTCCGAACGTGGCCACCTTGGGCCGCTTGCTTGCGAGTGCCACGGTCAGGACGCGACCGATTCGCGCAGCCGGGGGAGCAGCTGGTCGCCAACGCGGATGATCTCCTGCTTGTAGGGCGTGTCCGACAGGACGAAGTGGGTGATGCCGAGCTTGCGGTAGTTGTTCAACGCCGCGGCGACGTCGTCCGCGGAGCCGACGAGCCAGGTGGTCGCCGCTCCGCCGCCGCCGTACTTGCCCGGAGTCGTGTAAAGGCACGTGTCCAGCACCTCGCCGCGCTCGGCGAGCTCGAGCAGCCGGCGCTGCCCGACCGCGGTCCTGCGGTTGCCCGTCCAGGTCTTCTCGCCGTCGGCGCCCGCCATCCGCTCCACCTTCCTCTCCGCGTCGCGCCAGGCCTCCTCGGTCGTGTCACGGATCAGCGTCGTGATACGCAGCCCGAACTCGAGCGGCCTGTGCCGGCGGCCGAGCCGGTCGCTGAGCGACTTGAGCCGGTCGATGCGCTGGGCCAGCCCGTCGAGCGGCTCACCCCAGAAGAGCTGGACATCGGCCTCCTGCGCCGAAACTTGCTCGGCGGCCTCGGACGCGCCGCCGAAGTACAGGGTTGGATGCGCCCTTTCGCCGGTGTCGCCGATGCGGTACGGACGCGGCGCGACCGTGGAGTCCTCGACCTGGAAATGCTCGCCGCGGAAGGTGACGGCCTCCTCGGTCCACAGCCGCCGCAGCAGATGCAGGAACTCCCGGGTGCGGGCGTAGCGCTGCGCGGGATCGGTCCGCGTGTCGCCGTACGCCGCCAGGTTGTCCAGCCCGCTGACGATGTTGACCAGCACGCGTCCGCGGCTGAGCTGGTCGAGCGTGGCCGCCGCGCTGGCGAAGTGGGCCGGCTGCCAGTAGCCGGGCCGGATCGCGATCAGCGGCTTGAAGGTCTCGGTGCGGGCCGCCAGCGTGGTGGCGAGGGTGAAGGTGTCCGGGCGCCCCCATCCGGTTCCGAGCAGCGCGCCGCCCCAGCCGTGGTCCTCGGCCGTGCGGGCGAGGTCGGTCGAGTATTCGACGGACCCCCAGCCGGACGTCGTGTCGTCTCCGCGGTGGCCCGGTTCGACGGTGTTGGGGATGTACCAGAGCATTTCGCTCATCATGCTTCCGATCGCTGCTCGGCCGTCGCCGGCGCCGCGAGTCGGCGCGCAGGCGTACGGCACGAAGAATCGACAGTGGGAGTCGACCCAGGGAATCAACACAGGGAATCGACACAGGGAATCAGCGGTCGGCGACCGCCGGTCAGACCAGATTGATGCCGTGCGGCATTACGAGCGACACAGACACAGACAGGTGGTCACTCGCTCAAGATCGATGTGGCGCCGCCGGGAGAAGGTCGGGACCCTGACGTCGCTGGAGGGGACGACGACCGGCGCAAACGTGAGCTGCACGGATCGCCTCCAACTCTCGCACTCGACGCGTTCTTTCACGTTATGCGCACGAAGATCCGGGCGTCAATATCGCGCGGGACCCCTCCCGTTCGGGTGAATCGGGTGAGCGGGACCAATCCAAACCGGCCGCCTCCCCGAATCCCCGATGCAAACCGTGCGGGCGGCCGCACCGCGACACCCGCGGCAGGCCCGGCACCGGCATCGGCCCTCGCCGCCTGCCGCCGATGCCGGGCTGGCGGCGTGCAGCTCGAGCGGGTCCGGCTCGTCCGGCTCGCCGACCTCGAGCACCCCGACGACGTCCTCGGCGCCGGCCGCCGGCAGCGCCGCCATGGACTTCGGCAGCGCCTGCTCGGCGGTGCCGAAGACCGGCGCGGGCAGCTTCACCGGCATGGCGCAGGCCCCGGTGGCCACCGCCGCGTCGGCCAACCCGGTCCTGTCCACCCTGGTCTCGGCGGTCCAGCAGGCGGGCTTGGCCGACACGCTCAACAGCGCCCAGGGCATCACCGTCTTCGCCCCCGCGAACGCGGCCTTCCAGAAGATCCCGTCGGCGACGCTGGACTCCGTGCTGGCGAACAAGTCCGAGCTGACCAAGATCCTGACCTATCACGTGGTCTCCGGACGCCTGACCCCGGCGCAGCTTCCCGGCACCCACACCACGCTCGAGGGCGGCACGATCACGGTGGCCGGCAGCGGCCAGTCGTACACGGTCACCGGCGGCTCCTCGAGCAACACCGCCAATGTGATCTGCGGGAACGTGCAGACCGCGAACGCCACGGTCTACATCATCGACACGGTCCTGATGCCCGCGAGCTGATCCGGCGCCCACACGCCCCGGTGCGGCGCCCGTGACACGAACGTTCCGGACGCCGCACCGGCACCGCCTCGAGAAGGTGCCCGATGACCGACCCGAATCCCTCCCGGCGACCTCGGCGAGCATGGCGACTATGGCGACCACGGCGGCCGAGGATCCGATCACTGCTCGCCCGCGCCCCCGAGATCGCCGCCGGGGCGTTGATCGGCGCGATCGGCACGGCCGCTGCACTTTCACAGCCGGAGTCGGGGCCGGCATGGTCGCTGCCGAGCATCATCGGAGCCTGCGTCGCGATCGGCGCGCTGTGGCTGCTGGTTCGCGTCTATCGCACGCCTCAGCCTGCTGGCACCGACGCCGGCACCGGCACCGACACCAGCACCGACGACGCAGGCACTGGACGCCGCGCGTTCCTCGGCACTGCCGCGGCTCTCGCGGTCGGCTCCGTGGCGGCCGGCTACGGCGCGAACCTGATCACGAGCCGCCGCTATGACGTATCCGCCGCTCGCGCCGGGGTGCGCATCCCCAAGCCCGCCTATCCCGCCCCGCCGCTGCCGGCCGGCGTGCACCCGAACGTGGCGGGACTGAGCCCGTTCTTCACCGACAACGACGCGTTCTACCGCGTTGACACCGACCTGGTGCTGCCTCAGGTCCGGCCGCAGTCGTGGACACTGCGCATCCACGGGATGGTGGACCGGCCGATGGAACTCGACTTCCCCGGCCTGCTCGCCCTGCCGCTGCACGAGCACGGCCTGACCCTCTCGTGCGTCTCCGACCCGGTCGGCGGCCCCTACGTGGGCAACGCGCGCTGGATCGGCGCATCCGTCCCCGCGCTGCTGCGCCAAGCCGGTGTCCAGTCTGGCGCGGACCAGCTTCTCGCGAGCGCGGTAGACGGCATGAGCATCGGCACGCCGCTCGAATCCGTGCTCGACGGGCGCGCGGCGATGCTTGCGGTAGCGATGAACGGACAGGCGCTGCCGATCGCGCACGGCTTTCCGGCAAGGATGCTCATCCCCGGCTTCTACGGTTACGCCTCGGCGTGCAAATGGGTCACCGATCTGCACGTGACGACCTTCGCCGCCGAAAAGGCCTACTGGGTCACGCGCGGCTACGCCCAGATCGGCACCATGAAGACCCAATCCCGCATCGACGTGCCCAAACCCTTCGCACACCTGAACCCGGGCCCGATCACCGTCGCGGGGATCGCCTGGGCCACCGACCGCGGCATCTCCGCGGTGCAGGTGCAGATCGACGACGGCCCCTGGCAGCAGGCCACGCTCGCCGCATCGGACAGCCCGGATACCTGGCGGCAGTGGACGTACGACTGGCAGGCAGACGCAGGGACCCACTCGATCCAGGCGCGCGCGGCCGACGATTCCGGCGCCTTCCAGACCTCTGCGCAGGCCAGCCCCTACCCGTCCGGCGCGTCCGGGTACGAAAGCCTGGTGGTCGTCGTCGGATGAGCCGACCGGCGCGGCGCAGTCCACCCTGCATACCCGCTGGGGCAGAATCGCCTGGGCAACAGAACTGCACCAGACCAACATCAAACCAATCCGAATCCGCTTCCGCTCCGAACGACTGGTTATGACCTTGTCGAAAACGGCGGCGCCGACCGGTAGGACGCATGGGTGGCGTGAATGAGCGGCCGTGATTCCCTTCGCGCGCTCGGTGCCGGCTCCGGCTTGGCGGCCGAGGGTCTCGATGTGTGGCTGCACCGGGTCAGCCTCGGCGAGAAGGACGCGTTCGACCACGTCTACACGGAGCTCTCGGGGCCGGTCTACGGCCTCGCGACGCGGATCCTGCGCGACCCGGCGCTGGCCGAGGAGGTGGCGCAGGAGGTGTTGGTGGAGGTGTGGCGGACCGCGAGCAGGTTCGATCCGGCGCGCGGCTCGGCGAAGGCGTGGGTGATGACGATCGCGCATCGGCGCGCGGTCGACCGGGTGCGAGCGGAGCAGGCGGCGTCAGACCGGGTGGAGAAGAGCGCGCGGGAGTCCGCGCGGGTAATGCAGGAGCAGGACGTGGTCGAGGAGGTCGAGGGCCGGCTCGAGCGGCAGCGGCTGCGTCGGTGCATGGCAGGGCTGACCGACCTGCAACGCGAGTCGGTCACCCTGGCGTATTACAGCGGATATACGTACCATCAGGTCGCTGAGCTGCTCGGAGCCCCCCTCGGCACGATCAAGACGAGGATGCGCGACGGACTGGCGAAACTGCGCGACTGCCTGGGGGTCGGGAGGTGACGGTCATGGCAGATGCCGAGGTGCACACTCTGACCGGCGCGTACGTGTGCGACGCGCTCGGAGCGGACGAGCGTGCCGCATTCGAGGCGCACATGGCCAAGTGCCCGGAATGTGCAGCCGAGGTGCGCGAGTTCAGAGAAGTCACCGCGACCATGGCAATGGCAGTCGCGCAGCGCCCCCCGGCCTCCCTCAAAGCCGGGTTGGACGCCCGCATCGCAGTGACCCGCCAGGTCCCCCCAGCCACCGATGGTGAACCCGGGACGCCGGCACCGCGCAAGCGGGCGCTGCGCATACGCTCCGCATGGGCAGTCGCCGCGGCCCTCGCCCTGGTGGTCGCCGGCCTAGGCTGGCGCGTGATCGACCAGCAGCACCAGATCAACGGCCTGAACTCCAAGTCGACGCAGATCTCGCAGCTGCTCTCGGCTCCCGACGCGTACACGGTGCGGGCGGCAGTGGCGGGCGGCGGCAGCGCCCTGATCGTCGACTCGCGCGAGCGCAACGAGGCCGCGGTGGCCTTCACCGGCCTGGCCAGCGCCCCCACAGGCAGGATCTACCAGCTCTGGCTCATGACCCCGGACGGAAAGGCCCGTTCGGTAGGGTTGATGCCTTCGACCCCGTCCGCGCCGATCGTGATCAATGGACTGACCGGTGAGGTGCAGGTAGGCATGACGATCGAACCGGCCGGGGGCAGCATCCAGCCGACCACCACACCGGTGATGGTGGCAGCACTCGGCGCCTGACACCAGGACGCGCTGGAACGCAGCCTTCTAACAAAACCCAGCCGCGCACTTTCCCCGACGCTGGAACTCGGCCACGGCAGTGGGTTCGCTGGAACTTGAGGCGACCGCGGGGCCTGCTTGGCCAGTTGAGTACAGCGCAAGACGACCGCGGTAACCGGTCCGTGGTGATCCGTCGCGTGACTCGAAGTAGTCCAGAACACGTGGTCGCGGCGGATTGCCACGGGCATCTTTTGACCTCAAATCCGCTACGCACTTGGCCAAAGACCAAAGGCGAGTTTTCAGTCAAAAGCACC
>DASYAE010000179.1:0-3059 GCA_036501535.1 Actinocrinis sp.
GCGCGGAGAGCGCACGGGCGCCGTCCGCCTGGCCGGACGCCACCGGTGCCGATTACGTGGCTCTGCCGATGGACGAGGGGGCCGAGGGCGACACGAATTTCGTCGCCCAGATCCGCGCTGGCCAGCGCACCCGGTTCACCAAAGAAGACCTGGCCGACTTCTACGCATCGACGCTCCGCCGCCGTGCGCCGGATTTCGGGGCGGGACTGCGCGTGATCGCCGACGCCGCGCGGCTGCCCGTCCTCGTCCACTGCGCGGCGGGCAAGGACAGGACCGGGCTCCTGGTGGCACTGCTCCTGGAGGCGCTGGGAGTCTCCCGGCCGGTCGTCGTGGCCGACTACGCGCTGACCGGGGTCCTGCGCCCGGACCGCGTGCGCGCGTACGCGCACCTGTTCACCGAGTCCGGCGTCGAACTCGCTGACATCGCGATGCTGTTTGACTCACCGGCCGCGGCCATGACGGCTGCGCTGGCCGGGCTCGATGAAACGTACGGCTCGGTTCGGACTTACCTGGAGCGGGAATGCGGGCTCAGCTCCGGTGAACTGGCGTCGCTCCAGGCCAACCTTCTAGTGGAGGCGCCGGTCACTCCATCGTGAGGACGGTCCGGACGACCGTGCCGTCGCGCTGCGCGGTGACCACCTCATTGATCTGCTTGAGGTCGGCCGTGCCGCTGATCAGCCGCTCGACCGGCAGCCTGCCGGTGCGCCACAGCCCTGTCAGCAGGCCGATGTCACGCCGCAGGCTGATCCCGCCAGCGAAGCTGCCGGTCAGCCTCTTGTCGTCGTGAAACAGCTCGTACGCCGGGATTGGCACGGTATCCCCGGGGCGGCCGGCGCCGACGACGGTGACCGTGCCGCCCCGGCGGGCCGCCCGCCAGGCGGCCAGGACGGTAGGCGGCTGGCCGACGGCGTCGATCACCACGTCGAGGTCGCGGGCTTGCTCGGCGAATTCCTCCGGCGTCATTGCCTCGGTCGCACCGAGCGCGAGGGCCGCCTGTCGCCGCCGCTGCGCCGGGTCTACCGCTACCAGCCGGGCCGCCCCCGCGATGACCGCCCCGATCACCGCGTTCAGGCCGACGGCACCGCAGCCGATGACAGCGACCGTGTCGCCAGGTGCGACCCGCGCGCTGCGCAGCGCGGCGCCGACGCCGGTCGGGACCGCGCAGCCGAGCATTGCGGCGACTGGGAACGGGATGTCGGGCGGGATGGGCAGCACCGCCTTGCGCGGCAGGACCGTGCGCTCGGCGAAGGTCGCGGTGTTCATGCCCTGATGGATCGGGTTGCCGCCGGTCGACAGCCGGTGGGCGGCCGTGTGCGGCCGGCCTGCCCGGGCGTCCGCGCTCGAGCTGCGGCGCGCGCACAGGTACTCGTCGCCCCGGCGGCACGGCGTGCACTCACCGCACGAGGGCACCCAGAGCACCAAGACGGTATCGCCCAGGTGCAGGTCGCTCACCCCTGGTCCGATCTCGTCGACGACGCCTGCCCCTTCGTGTCCCAGCACCACCGGTGTGGGCTGGCCGAACACCGTCGTCAGGGCCAAGTCCGAGGCGCACACGCCCGCAGCGCGCAGGCGCACCCCGACTTCGCCGGGACCAGCGGCGGCCACGTCGACCTCGCCGACTTCGAACGGGCCGCCCGAGGTCCACTGGACTGCTGCTCTCATGCTCGTTTCTCCTCTCGGCCCGCGCGGGCCCGATCGAGCCCCTGGTTCTGTGCTCATTCGCCCGCCGGCCGGTCAGCCCCGCGGCAGGCGGTGAACGGAGGTCAGGGCGAGGAATTCTTCGATGCCCTCGATGCCGAACTCCACGCCGAGCCCGCTGGCCTTGTGGCCGGCGAACGGCGCGGCGGCGCTTGAGCCATACTCGTTGATGCCGATGGTTCCGGCCTGGAGCCGGTCGGCCGTGGCCATGGCTCGCTCCTCGTCGCGGGAGAAGACCGTAGCGGCCAGCCCGTAGGGGGTTCCGTTGGCGATCGCTACGCCCTCGTCGAGGCTGTCGTAGCCCAGCACGGAAAGGACCGGGCCGAAGATCTCCTCCTGCGCGATGCGCATGCCGGGCGTCACGTCATCGAAGACTGTCGGCTCGACAAACCAGCCGCGGTCGAAACCGGGCGGGCGGCCGCCGCCCAGTACCGCCTTCGCGCCTTCCTGACGGCCGGCCTCCAGATATCCCAGCACCCGTTCGCGATGACGAGCCGAGACCAGCGGCCCGAAAAACGTGGCCGGATCGAACGGATCGCCTAGCGGGGCGGCGGCGATGACGTCGCAGACGAGATCGACCAGCTCCTGGCGCCGGCGGTTCGGCACGATCAGCCGGGTACAGGCCTTGCAGGTCTGGCCGGTGTTGCGCATCGCGACCTTGAGGATGTTGGCCGCGATCACCTCGGCGTCGGCGTCGTCGAGCACCAGCGCGGGCGACTTACCGCCCAGCTCGAGGACCACCGGCCTTAGCATCCGGCCGCAGGTCTCGCCGATGCCGCGGCCGACCGCCGTGGAGCCAGTGAACGAGATCGTGGCCACCAGCTCGTGCTCGACCAGCGCCTGGCCAGTGTCGCCGTCGCCGGTGACCAGGTTGATCACGCCGGGCGGGAAGCCCGCCGCTTCGACGGCGTCGATCAGCAGCCGTGCGGCGAGCGGAGTCTCCGCGGCGGGCTTGATCACGACGGGACAGCCGGCTACCAGCGCCGGGCCGAGCTTGACCACGATCAGGCTCAGCGGGTAGTTCCACGGGGTGATGAGCCCGGCCACGCCGAGCGGCCTGCGCTGTACCGAGGTATATCCGGCCCCCATGGGGTTTGGCCGCACGTCGGCGGCGAAAACCGACGGTGCTGCCTCGGCGCAGTGCCGCAGGTGCGCTGCCGCTTGCGCGGGCGCGTACCCGGACTCGCCGACCGGGGTGCCGTTTTCCGTTGTGATCAGGCGCGTGAACGCCTCGCGGCGCTGTTCGATCTCCGCGGCCAGGCGGGTGACCAGGGCGCACCGCTCCGCGACCGGTGTCCGGCCCCAGGCACCGGCTGCCGCCGCCGCCGCCCGCACTGCCGCGTCGACGTCATCGGCGTCGC
>DASYAE010000180.1:0-3734 GCA_036501535.1 Actinocrinis sp.
CCCACCGCCGGAAAGCTCACGTTCGACGGCCAGGACATGACGAGGATGAACGAGACGAAGCTCACCCGCATGCGGGCCGAGAGCTTCGGCTACATCTTCCAGTCCTTCAACCTGATCCCGACGCTGAGCGCGCAGGAGAACGTCGAGACCGCGCTCGTCCCGCTCGGGATCTCGAAGGAGGAACGGCGCAAGCGCGCCGCCCAAGCCCTCGCCGACGTCGGCCTGGCCGACCGCGCAGGGCACCTGCCCAGCGAGATGTCCGGCGGCCAGCAGCAGCGCACGGCCATCGCCCGCGCCCTGGTCAAAGAACCCAAGGTCATCATGGCGGACGAACCCACCGGCAACCTCGACGAAGACACCCGCGACGAAATCTTCGCCGTCCTGCACCGGCTGTGGAAGGAGCGCGGGCTGACCATCATCCTGGTCACCCACGACTCCGTGATCGCTCGGCGCGTCCCCCGCTTGGCCCATATCAAGAACGGCAAACTCACCATCAAGCGGGAAGCGCCGCCGAAGGCGGCCAAGGGCGCCGTGAAGGACAAGGAGCCCAAGGACGCCGCGCCCGCCGGCAGGGCCTGAACCGGCGCGGTCCGGCGACCCCGCTCTCCATAAAGGAACAGCCCGGCGCTGACGGCGCCGCCACGTGGCGGTGCCGTCAGCGCCTTGGCTCCGTGCGCGGAAAGCGCACACTGCCGACGCCGCGTGCCACGGGCGCGCTGCGTCGATCATGCGCCGTTGGTCGGCAGCAGGGTTGGTCATGCGCCGCTGGTTGGCGGCAGTGTCGATCATGCGCCGCCGGCGCTTTGCACCACATTTCCCAGCGGATTCTCATCGTCCGCTCATGAAGAATCGGAAGCATCGGGACATCGGCCGGCGGCGGCGCCCCCGCGGCGCGGCGGCCGGCGCGAGACGTGGACGAGGGAGCGAGCATGCCCGCGAACGAGACGACCGGCCGGATCCTGGTCGTGGACGACGAGCCGGCCGTGCGCGAGGCGGTGCGCGCGGGCCTCGAGTTCGAGGGCTACGAGGTGGCCGTGGCCGCGGACGGGCTCGGCGGCCTGGAGTCGATCGCCAAACAGGCCCCGGACGCGATCGTGCTGGACGTGATGATGCCGCGGATGGACGGCCTGACCATGCTGCGGCGCCTGCGCACCTTCGACGCGGCGCTCCCGGTGCTGCTGCTGACCGCGCGCGACACCGTCGGCGACCGGGTCACCGGGCTCGACGTCGGCGCGGACGACTACCTGGCCAAGCCGTTCGATCTGGACGAGCTCTACGCCCGGGTCAGGGCCCTGCTGCGGCGCGGCGCGCTGCTGCGGGAGGCCGCGGGCCTGGCCGACGACCCGGCCGCGGACCTGGTCGAGTACGAGGACCTGAGGATGGACGTGCTCACCCGCGAGGTCAGCCGGGACGGCCGGGCGATCGAGCTGACCCGGACCGAGTTCAACCTGCTGGAGATGTTCCTGCGGCACCCCCGCCAGGTGCTCTCCCGGGAGCAGCTGCTCAGCGCGATCTGGGGCTTCGACTTCGGCCCGACGTCCAACTCGCTCGACGTGTACGTCATGTACCTGCGGCGCAAGACCGAGGCGGGCGGCGAGCCGCGGCTGCTGCACACGGTGCGGGGGGTCGGGTACGTCCTGCGGGCGGAGCCGTCCGGCGGCGCGCCGTGAGTCGGCGGCCCGGCGCGCGCCCCCGCCGCCGGCTCTCGCTCGACCGGCTCTCCCTGCGCGGCAGGTTCGCGCTGCTGGCCGCCGTCGCGGTCTCGGTGGCGGTGATCGGCGCCGCGCTGGCCTGCTACTTCCTGGTGCAGAACCGGCTCTACGCGCAGATCGACAACCAGCTGGCGATGTCCGACCAGCACGGGCCGCCCGCTCCGGGCGCCCAGCCGGGGCAGGGTGAAGGCACCGGAGCACATCCGGGCGGCGGCGCTCCGCCCGGCGCGCCGTCCGGAGCGGACATGCTGGCCGAATGCCAGCAGCGGCGGATGGCGTACGGCGGCTTCGGCGGCATGGTCACCGAGGTCGTACGCGCCTCCGACTCCGCGGCCTGCCGGTCCGACACCGCCGCCACGATCGCCCCCACGCAGACGCAGCTGGCGGTCGCCGAGGGCACCGAGAGCGGCCAGTTCTACGACAGCTACATCGGCGGCACGCACTTCCGGGTCTACACGTTCTCGCCCGGCCGGGGCTACTCCGTCTCGCACTTCCTGCCGCTCACCTCGACCGACCAGGATCTGAGCGAGCTGGTGACCGGGCTGGCCGTGGCCGCGGCAGCCGGGATCGCGCTGGCCTCGGTGGCCGGGCTGGCGCTGGCCCGCTCGGCGGTGCGCCCGGTCAAGCGGCTGACCCGGGCGGTCGAGCACGTGGCGCGCACCGAGGACCTGTCGGTGCGGCTGCCGGTGGAGGGGCGGGACGAGATCAACCGGCTCGGCGCCGCGTTCAACTCGATGACCGGGGCGCTGGCGCAGTCGCGCAACCGGCAGCGGCAGCTGATCGCGGACGCCGGGCACGAGCTGCGCACCCCGCTGACCTCGCTGCGCACCAACATCGACCTGCTGCTGCGCAGCGAGCGGACCGGCCGCCCGCTGCCGGACGGGCGGCGCGAGGCGATGCTGGAGAGCGTGGACCAGCAGCTGCACGAGCTTTCCGGCCTGGTGGCGGACCTGCTGGAGCTCTCCCGCGGCCAGGAGGGCGGCGCGCGGCGGGCGACCCGGGTCGCGCTGCACGAGGGCGTCGCGCGGGCGGTGGCGCGGGCCCGGCTGCGCGGCCCCGGCCTGGAGTTCGACGTGGCGATCGAGCCCTGGTTCGTCCGCGGCGATCAGACCGCGCTGGACCGGGCCGTGGTGAACCTGCTGGACAACGCGGTGAAGTTCTCCCCACCGGGCGGGACCGTCACGGTCCGGCTGGCCGGCGGCCGGTACAGGGTGCGGGACCGCGGGCCGGGCATCGACCCGGCGGACCTGCCGCACGTCTTCGAGCGGTTCTGGCGGGCGGACTCGGCCCGCTCGCTGCCCGGCTCGGGCCTGGGCCTGGCGATCGTGGCGCAGGTGGCGCACGAGTGCGGCGGCTCGATCACGCTGGAGCCGGCGCCGGGCGGCGGGACGCTGGCCGCGCTGACGCTGCCGGGAGACCCAGGGCGGACCGGGCCACGGCCGGGGGCCGGCGGGCGGGCGGCGGACGACGGGCACTGATGACGGGCGCTGATGACGAGCACTGTTGCGGCGCGCTCGTCCTTGCTCGAGACTTGGTCACGCGCGATAGTCAGCTAGTGACGCATGGTGGCACACTGGGTCGTTGAATATACCCGAAAGAATTCGGCGGGCTGGTGACGTGTCGGAAAAACGCCGCTAAATCGCAAAGGCGAAACCTGGCGCTTTTAGAGCTGTTCAGGTGATTCTCAAGGCCCGAACTGACAGATCGTCAGGCCTGAGGCTAAGATGCGCGCAGCCCGGGCAGACAACTGACTCCTGACCGCAAAGAGGGCGGTCAGGCTGCCTCGGGCTCGGTCCCTCGGCCTCCTGTCGGAAATGCCGGGGATCGTTGATTTAGAAACGGATATAGGGAATGGATACCACCGTCGAACCGATGTCCGAGACGGCCTCGGGAATGCCCGACCTGCGCTCTGTGCCGCTGGCCGAGCTGGCCGCGGCCGACCTGCGGGCGCTGAGGCGGATCGTGCCCTCGCCGTCGCGGCCGAGGGTGCCCGTCGCGGCGTTCCAGTCGGACATCTAGCCC
>DASYAE010000181.1:0-74745 GCA_036501535.1 Actinocrinis sp.
GACCACGCGACGCACTGGGAGGACTGGTCCCGGATCCACCGGCTGGCGCACTCCAAGGGGCTGCGCACGCCCTCGACGATGCTCTATGGGCACATCGAGGAGCCCAGGCACCGGGTCGACCACGTGCTGCGGCTGCGCGAACTGCAGGACGAGACGCACGGCTTCGCGGTTTTCATCCCGCTGCGCTTCCAGCACGACTTCCACGACTCGAAGGACGGCAAGGTCCGCAACAGGCTGATGAACCAGCCGATGGCCACGGGGGCCGAGGCGCTGCGGACCTTCGCCGTCTCGCGGCTGCTGCTGGACAACTTCGACCACGTCAAGTGCTTCTGGGTCATGCACGGTCTGACCACGGCTCAGCTGGCGCTCAACTACGGCGCGGACGACCTGGACGGCTCGGTGGTCGAGTACAAGATCACGCACGATGCGGACAAGTTCGGCACGCCGGACAAGATGACCCGCGAGGACCTGCTCGAGCTGATCCGGGATGCGGGCTTCACGCCGGTCGAGCGCAACACCCGCTACGAGGTGGTGCGCGAGTTCGACGGACCGGACCCGGAGCGGCGCGAGCAGCCGCAGGCGATGACGTTCGCCTGAGCCAGCCGCGGGCGCTCAGCCCCTCGATTGCATCTGCCCCTCAATTACCCCTGCGCCACCCCTGTGTGTAGCGGTGATGTTCCGGAACGGTGATGATAATTGATGCGCCTTCCGGCAAGTTCATGCATACTGGATCCATGAGTCTGATCTTCGAGGTGGACCCGGTTCCGGACGCGGCCCTGCGGGCCGAGTACGCCGAACTGTGGGCGGACGTGGCGAACGCGGGCGGCTCGGCCGGCTATGTGCCGCCGCTCACCGCGGAGGAGCTGCGGTCGGCCACGGAAGAGGTGCTCGAGGCGGCGGCGGCCGGGATAGACACGCTGATCATCGGGCGCGAGTCGATAGCGGGGGACGCCGCCGGTCGGGGCCGGCTGACCGCCACGGCCTCCCTGGTCGCCGGGCGCCACCAGGACGTCGTGGCGCACTGGCGGACGGTGCGGCGGGTCATGGTGCGTCCCGATCGCCAGGGCGCGGGGTACGGCCGGCTGGTGATGGCCGAGGTGGAGCGGGCCGCGCGCGGGCTCGGGCTGGAGGCGCTGGCGCTGCGCTGCCGGGGCCAGACCGGCAACGACCTGTTCTACAAGAAATGCGGATATGCGGAATACGGGCGGATGCCGAAGGGACTCAAGCTGGGGCCGGGCGACTACCGGGAGCAGATACTGATGATGCTGCCGCTGGACTGACGGCGCGCGGCGTCGATCCGAAGTGGTGGAGCAGAGTAGCGGTACGGGGCGGCTCCAAACGCACGAGCCGGGTCGGGTAGCGTGGTGAGCCCGACCGCCACGAAGGATTGACTGACGATCATGACCAAGCAGGTGAGCCCGGCGGGCGCGTCTTCTGCGGCTGCAACCACTGCGGCTTCTACTGTGGCTTCTTCTTCTACGGCCGCCGCGAACAGTGAGAAGAGCATCGCACCGAAGAACACCGTGTCGAAGAAGAGCGGTGCGCCGAAGGGCGGTGCGGCCAAGGCCGGTGCCAAGGCCGGTGGCGCTGCGAAGGCGAATGCTCCTGCGCCGACAGTGGGTGCTGCCGTCGCCGAAAAAGGCGCTAATGCAGGCACGACGAACACAGACGCGACGCCGGTCAGGCTGAAGGGCCGTCATGCGGCGCTGCGTTATACGACCCTTCGCATGGCGCTCTTTCTCGGCGCGCTCGTGCTCGTGTGGGCCGTGGCGGCGCTGCTGCACATGGACCTGACCACCGACACGTCGCGGCTCATCATGATCGCGGTGGCCCTGTTCCTGTCCAGCGCCGCGTCACTGGTCGTGCTCTCCCGGCAGCGCGACGAGATGTCCGCCGGCATCGTCGCCAGGACACAGCGCCTGGGCCGCAAGTTCAACGACGCGGCGACCTTCGAGGACGGCGAAGAGGGCTGAGCAAAGCCGGGCAAATCCGAGCTCGGCTGACCGGGGCACTGGTCGTCGAGTAGGTTGGCCGGCGTGTCTCACGATCCGAACCTCTTCCCGCCCGGACGGCTCGGCCTGGCGCGCGACGCCGCCGCGGCGGCCGGGCTCGACGCCCTGTTCGTCGCTCCCGGCGCGGACCTCAGGTACCTGACCGGCTACGCCGCGGTCGCGCTGGAGCGGCTGACCTGCCTCGTCGTGCCGGTCTCGGGCGAGCCGTTCCTGGTGGTCCCGCTGCTGGAGCGGCCGGCCGCGGAGGTGTCCCCGGCCGGCCGCCTCGGCATCGAGATCGTCGTGTGGGGCGAGACGCAGGATCCTTACGCGCTGATCGCCGGGCGGGTCGGCGCCCTGCGCCGGATCGGCGTCAACAACCAGATGTGGGCGGAGAAGGCGCTGGCGCTCGGCGCCGCGCTGCCCGGGTCCGAGCCGGCGCTGGCCGGGCCGGTGCTTAGCGGGCTGCGGCTGCGCAAGTCCGCGGCCGAGGTCGAGGCGCTGCGCCGGGCCGGGCAGGCGATCGACCGGGTACACGCCGCGATGGGCGAATGGCTGCGCGCCGGGCGGACCGAGCGCGAGGTGGGCCGGGACGTCGCCGCGGCGATCCTGGACGCGGGGCACGCCCGGACCGACTTCGTGATCGTCGCGTCCGGCCCGAACGGGGCCAGCCCGCACGCGGAGGTCTCCGACCGGGTGATCGGCCCGGGCGAGCCGGTCGTAGTGGACATCGGCGGCACCACGGCCGACGGCTACTGCTCGGACTCGACCCGCAACTACTGCGTCGGCGAGCCGCCGGCCTCGTACGCGGACTACTTCGCGGTGCTGCTGGATGCGCAGCGGGCGCAGACCGAGGCGGTGCGGCCGGGCATCACGGCCGAGGCGCTCGACGCGATCGGCCGGGACGCCATCACCGTGGCCGGGTACGGCGCCGAGTTCCTGCACCGCACCGGCCACGGCATCGGCCTCGAGACGCACGAGGAGCCGTACATCGTCTCCGGCAGCGACCGGCCGCTCGAGCCCGGCATGGCGTTCTCGGTCGAGCCCGGGATCTACCAGGCCGGGCGGCACGGCGCGCGGATCGAGGACATCGTGGTGTGCACCGAATCCGGCGGCGAGCGGCTGAATCTGACGCCGCGGGAGTTGGTGGTCCTGCCCGGGTAGCTAGTGCTGGCTGGCCGGCCGGTCAGCAGGTCGGGCGGTCAGTCGGTCGACAGGTTCCTAGAACGCTGCCAGGGCGCGCCAGGCGCCGGGCAGTGCGTGCAGCAGGTCCTGTGCGGTGATCGGGGCCGGAGCCGAGTCGGGGCGGCGGGACCGGGCCCGGCGGCCGGCCAGGCCGTGCAGGAAGGCTCCGAGGGAGGCCGCGTCGAAGGGCTCGAGCCCGGCGGCCAGCAGCCCGCCGACGAGTCCGGCGAGGACGTCGCCGCTGCCGGCGGTGGCCAGGGCCGGGGTGCCGGTCGGGTTCGCCCGGACGGTCTCGCGGCCCGGCTGCGCCACGAGCGTGGTCGTGCCCTTCAGCAGGACCGTCGCGCCGTAGGTGTCCGCGAGCCGGCGGACCGAGTCGAGCCGGCGTGCCTCGATCTGCCCCCGATCCGTATGCAGCAGCCCGGCCGCCTCGCCCGCGTGCGGCGTGAGCACGACGCCGTGCCGGCGCCCGCGCAGGACGTCAGGGCCCTGCTCGGCGAGCAGGGCGAGGGCGTCGGCGTCGACGAGGACCGGAGTGTCGAGCGCGAGGACGTCGCGCAGGCGCTCGGCCGCGGCCGCGTCGCGATCCAGCCCGCAGCCGACGACCCAGGCCTGGGCCCGCGCCCGGCCGACCATGACCTCCGGGTAGTCCGCGAGCACGGCCTGGGCGACGGAATCGGGGCCGCTGTAGCGGACCGCGCCGGCGCCCGAGTGCAGCGCCCCGCCGACGCAGAGCCTGGCCGCGCCGGGGTACTTCGCCGACCCGCACTCGATGCCCGCCACGCCGCGGCCGTACTTGTCGGTCTCGTGCGCCAGGGGCGGCAGGAGGGCGGCGGCGTCGGCGGACTGGAGCGCTTCGACGGCGGCGCCCTCCGGCAGGAAGCCGCTGCCGCTGCCGCTGCCGGTGCCGGTGCCGGTGCCGGTGCCAGGGCCGCCGGGCTCCGTTCCGAGGCCGATGTCGACGAACTCGACGACGCCGGCGCGCTCGGCGGCGGGATCGACGAGCAGGCCCGGCTTGTAGGTGCCGAAGGTGACGGTGACGTCCGCGGTGACCGTCTCGCCGTTGACCTCGCCGGTGTCGGCGTCGATTCCGCTCGGCAGGTCGACGGCCAGAACCGGGGTGCCGGACGCGGCGGCCGCGCGGGCGAAGGCTGCCGCCGGCTCGCGCAGCCCTCCCTTGCCGCCGATGCCGACCAGGCCGTCGATGACGAGGTCGGCGTTCCGTGCGGCGCGCAGGACCGAGTCGGGCGGGTCCGACGCGGCGTCAGGTGACTTCGCGGAGGCGGGATCCGGGCTCGGCGGCCGGTAGGCGGCGTCCGTGCCATCGGGGACGGCGACGACGCGGCCGCCCGCCGCGAGCAGGTCGGCCAGGCCGGCGGAGTGGGCGCGCTGAGGGTCGGCGAGCGCCGCCTCCACGCGGGAGCCCCGGCGCGCCAGGCGTGCGCCGGCGAAGAGCGCGTCGCCGCCGTTGTCGCCGGAGCCGATGAGGAGCAGGACCCGTGCCCCGTAGACGGCGCCGGTCTGGTCGCGCAGGATGCGTGCGGCGATGGTGGCCAGGCCAGCGGCCGCGCGGGACATCAGGGTCCCCTCGGGCAGACGGGCCATCAGCTCGGCCTCGGCGCGGCGGACCGTCTCGACGGTGTGGGCTCGGCGCATGCTCGGCGACCTCCGGGGTCGGTCTCTGCGGACGGCGCGATCAACTCTCAACTCTATGGACTGGCAGGCGTTAGGACTCGGCGATGACTATCGCGGAGGCGATGCCTGCGTCATGGCTGAGCGATAGGTGCAGCGTCGTCACGCCGAGCTTCTCGGCCCGCGCCGCGACCGTGCCGGTGATCCGGAGCCTGGGCTGCCCGGACTTCTCGCTCACCACCTCGGCGTCCTGCCAGCTCATGCCGCCCCCGGCGCCGAGCGCCTTCGCCAGGGCCTCCTTCGCGGCGAAGCGCGCGGCCAGCGACTGCATGGCCAGGTCGCGCTCGCCGGGTGTGAACAGCCGGTCGCGCAGGCGCGGAGTGCGCAGCAGGGTCGCCTCGAACCTGGCGATGTCCGCGACGTCGATCCCGATGCCGACGATGCCCATCCGTGGCGGTCCCTTCCGTACGGCGGTGCGCGGGAGGTGGGTGCGCGGTGCGATGGTGGCTCGCCGTCCGAGATTACCGGGGGAACGGCTACTCGACGGTGACCGACTTGGCCAGGTTGCGCGGCTGGTCCACGTCCAGGCCCTTGGCCTCGGCCAGCGCGCAGGCGAAAACCTGCAGCGGGATCGTGGTGACCAGCGGTTGCAGCAGCGTGGGCAGCTCCGGGACGCGGATCAGTGTGTCGGCGAACTGCTCGACCGCCTCGTCGCCGTCCTGGGCGATCACGATCGTCTTCGCGCCGCGCGCGCGGATCTCCTGGATGTTGGACACGATCTTGTCGTGCAGCGTGGGGACCGAGGGCGGCGGCACGATGACGACCACCGGCAGGTCCTGCTCGATCAGGGCGATCGGACCGTGCTTCAGTTCTCCGGCCGCGAAGCCCTCCGCGTGGACGTAGGCCAGCTCCTTCAGCTTGAGCGCGCCCTCGAGGGCGACCGGGTAGCCGACGTGGCGGCCGAGGAAGAGCACCCGGCCCTCGTCCTTGAGCGCCCGGCCGAGCTCGCGGACCGGGCCCATCCGGCCCAGCGTCTCGGCCACCTTGTCCGGCGCCCCGGACAGCTGGGTCAGCAGGTCTCTGATCTCGTCCTCGAACTTCTCGCCGCGCACCTGCGCCAGGTACAGGCCGACCAGGTAACACGCGATCAGCTGGGTGAGGAACGCCTTCGTCGAGGCGACCGCGATCTCTGGGCCGCCGTGCGTGTAGACCACCGCGTCGGCCTCGCGCGGGATCGTCGCGCCGTGCGTGTTGCAGATCGCCAGGACGCGCGCGTGTTGTTCGCGGGCGTGCCGGATCGCCATCAGCGTGTCGGCCGTCTCGCCGCTCTGCGAGATCGCTATGACCAGCGTGTCGCGGGTCAGGACCGGGTCCCGGTAGCGGAACTCGGAGGCCAGCTCGACCTCCACCGGTATGCGGGTCCAGTGCTCTATCGCGTACTTCGCGATCATGCCCGCGTGGAACGCCGTGCCGGCCGCGATCACCACGACCTTGTCGACGCGGCGCAGCTCCGCCTCGCTCATCCGGGTCTCGTCCAGCATCAGCCGGCCCTGCGCGGTGAGCCGTCCGAGCAGCGTCTCGGCGACCGCGCGGGGCTGCTCGTCGATCTCCTTGAGCATGAACCAGTCGTAGCCGCCCTTCTCGGCGGCCTTCACGTCCCAGCTCACGTGGAATCGCTTCCCCTCGGCTGACGCGCCGTCGAACCCGGTGACGACGACCTCGCCGCCGCGGCGCACCTCGACCACCTGCGCCTGGCCGAGCTCGATCGCGTCGCGGGTGTGGCCGATGAAGCCGGCCACGTCGCTGCACAGGAACGCCTCGTCCGGGCCGACGCCGACGACCAGCGGCGAGTTGAGCCGGGCGCCGACCACGACGCCGGGCGCGTCCGCGTGGACGGCGACGAGGGTGAACGCGCCGCGCAGCCGCCGGCTGACCCGGCGCATCGCCTCGGCCAGGTCCCGGCCGGCGGACTCGAACTCGGCGGCCAGCAGGTGCGCGACCACCTCGGTGTCGGTCTCGCTGCGCAGCTGCACGCCTGCTTCGGTCAGCTCCGCGCGCAGCGCGGCGAAGTTCTCGATGATCCCGTTGTGCACCACGGCGAGCTTGCCGGCGGCGTCGGTGTGAGGGTGCGCGTTCGCGTCGGTCGGGCCGCCGTGGGTGGCCCAGCGGGTGTGGCCGAGGCCCTGCGTCGCCTCCGGGAGCGGCTGCTCGGCCAGCTCCTTCTCCAGGTTCGCCAGCTTCCCGGCCTTCTTGCGCACCGCGAGCCCCTCGGTCGTGAGGACGGCGACGCCGGCGGAGTCGTAGCCCCGGTACTCCAGCCGGCGCAGCCCCTCCAGCACGACGTCCAGCGCCGGTTTGCCGCCCACATAGCCCACGATTCCGCACATGGCTGTCACCCTACCGGCTGGTTGGACCGGCGAACTGCTGATCAGACGTAGGACCACTCGGGTGCGCACTCGACGAGTCATCAGATAAATGCGCCGAATGGGGTATTATCTGACGGATATGCAGAAAGTGGATATGTGTTGTGAATAATAGTGGTTGACGGCGGGGCAGACTTTGGGATACGTCGAAAAAGGATCGAATCATCGGATATCGGATCAGCCGATCTCGGAAGAGTGCAGCTAAGGGGGCTGGTATGCGCAGGGGAATCCGGATGTCGGCCGGCCTGGCGGGCGCGTTCGTGCTGGCCCTCGCCGGCGGTCCGCCCGAACCCGCTTCCGCCGCCGGCGGGGCGTCGGCCACCAAGACCGTCAGCTACCTGGGCCGGGAGTTCACCGTGCCGGCCGCCTGGCCGGTCATCGATCTGACGACGCATCCGCAGACCTGCGTGCTCTTCGACTCGCACGCGGTCTACCTGGGCCGGCCCGGCCGGGAGCAGGACTGCCCCGCATCGGCGGTTGGGCAGCGCGCCGGCGCCCTGCTGATCGAGCCGTCCCTGCAGGGCCGCGCCGCACCCGTCGCGGCCCAGGACGACAGCGTGGAGAGCCTGATCAAGGCGAGCTCGCCCGGCGTCGACGTGACCGCCTCCTACGGCGACGACCGCGAGGCCGTGCTCAACGCGCTCACCACGGCCGGGCTGCCGAGCCCGGATGCCCAGACCCAGGCCGCGCCGAGCGCTCTGCGGTCCGGCAGCGCCAAGGCCGCCGGCGCCGTCTCAGCCGGTGTCGACCCGACGGCCGCCACCGCGCAGGCCCAGGGCCCCGGCTTCGACGCCTGCACCGCGCCGAGCACCGCGCAGATGGCGACGTGGATGGCCTCCTCGCCCTACCGCAGCGTCGGCATCTACCTCGGCGGCTCGGATTTCGCCTGCCCGGACGACCCCAACCTGACCTCGGCCTGGCTCAGCGCGCAGTCCGCCCTCGGCTGGCACACCATGCCGCTGTGGGTCGGGCCGCAGGTGGCCTACAAGCAGGTCAGCTCGGCCGCGTCGCAGGGCGCGCAGAACGCCGACGCGGCCGTCGCGGCGGCCCGGGCGCTCGGCTACGGCAACGGGGCGCTCATCTACTACGACATGGAGGCCTACAACCGCGGCGGGTCGAACACCTCCACGGCGATGTCGTTCCTCTCCGCGTGGACCACCGAGCTGCACGCGGACGGCTTCCTCTCCGCGATCTACAGCAGCGAGTCCAGCGGCATCGACGACCTGGTCGCGAACGTCGGGAAGATGACCGAGCCGGACGTGCTCAGCGTCGCGAACTGGAACGGCAACGCCGACGACGACCCGGGAGCGGCGCCCCCGGCCGACTGGCCGAACGCGCGGGTGCACCAGTACCGGGGCGGCCACGACGAGACCTACGGCGGCACCAAGCTGAACATCGACTGCGACTTCCTCAACGTCAGCGTGGGCTGATGGGGCGGCCCGGCCGGTGCGGCGGGAAGTGATCCAGTACTGCCGAACCCTGCGATGCGGAGGATAGGCTCGGCCCATGGTGACGACGCACGGTGTTCCGAGACCGCACGGTGTTCCAATACTGCACAGTGCCCCGATAGTCGTGCCGGTCACCGGCGAGCCGATCGCCGACGGCGCGGTCCTGGTCGACGGGGACCGGGTCGCCGAGGTCGGCCCGCGCGCCGAGCTGGCCGGGCGCCATCCGACGGCCGAGCAGCATGCGTGGACCGGCGTTCTGACCCCGGGTCTGGTCAACGCGCACGCCCATACGCAGTACTCGGATTTCGAGGAGCTGAACTCGCTCGGCGAGCCGTTCGCGGTGTGGATCGCCCGGATGGCGGCCAAGCGGGCCACCTTCACCCGCCAGATGTGGCAGCGCTCGGCACAGCGGGGGCTGGAGCTGATGCTGGCCGCCGGGACGACGGCGGTCGCGGACATCGTCACCGACCCGGAGGTGCTCGAGCCCTCCGCGCGGTCCGGGCTGGCCGGGATCTCCTATCTGGAGGCCGTGTTCCTGGACGCGCGGGCCTGGGCCGGCGGCGGCCGGGACCGGTTCGCCGCCGCCCTGGATGCGGCGCCGGCCGGCCGCACCGTCGGCGTTTCGCCGCACACGCCGTACACGCTGGCCACCGCCGTGTTCGTGGACTGCGTCGCCGTCGCGCGCGACCGCGGGCTGCGGATCCACACCCATGTGGCCGAGTCGGCCGCCGAAGTCGAATATGTCGCCACCGGCACCGGGCCGTTCCGGGACTTCATGTCCAACGCGGGCATGGCGATGGAGCTGATCCGGGACGGCGGGTGCGGGCTGAGCCCGGTCGGCTATCTGGACAAGATGGGCGCGCTCGGGCCCGACGTGCACGCGGCGCACTGCGTGCACTGCGACGGCCAGGACCGCGAGACGCTGCGCTCGCGCGGCGTCGCTGTCGCCCTGTGTGTGCGCTCGAACCGCATCCTGCAGTCCGGGGAGCCGCCGGTCGCCGCCTACCTCGACGAGGGCTCGCCGTTCGGGATCGGCACCGACTCGCTGGCCTCCTCGCCGTCGCTGGACCTGCTGGAGGAGGCCGCCGCGCTGCGCGCCCTGGCCCGGGACCAGGGCTACCGGCACGACGACCTCGACCGGCGGATCTTCGAGGCGGCCACGCTCGGCGGCGCGGCCGCGATGGGCCTGGCCGACGTCGGCCGGATCGAGCCGGGCGCCCGCGCCGACCTGGCCGTGTTCGAGCTGCCAGGGCTCGCTGCGGCGGGGTCCGATGCGCACGGCCCGCTCGAGGCCGGCCCGATCTATGCAGCGCTCCTCGACGCGGCAGCGGATCGGGCGCACCGATGTGTCGCTACCGTCCTCGGCGGCGCTATCGTCCACCGCGCTTAGTTGCGCCGCCCTCACTCGACCGTGCAGCGGTACAGCCCCATGCTCTTCGGGTCACGCCAGGTGCCGCCCATCGCCTTGAGCCCACTCGTCACCTGGACGGTGAGCCAAGCGTGGATTCTGCCGAACAGCTCGGGGTCGCCGGCGGCTCGTTGCGGCACGGACAGCGTCATCACGTAATCGACGATGGGGCCGGGCTCGGTGAAGACCAGGGCGCCGGGCAGGATCTTCTCCTCGACCACCGGGAAGACCTCGCGCAGCAGGTCCATGGCGTTGCCGGTGTGGAAGGACAGGGTCGGCTGCGATCCTTCGCCGAGCTCGAACTTCCGCGCGATCCCGTCCACGAGCTCGGTCAGCCCGGGGGTGGTGCGCTCGCTGTTGGTGCTCGCCAGGAGCACTCCGCCGGGGCCGAGCACGCGGGCGAACTCGCGCAGCGCCGCCGGGATGTCCGGGACGTGGTACAGCATGTGCCGGGCGCAGAGCAGGCCGAACTCCGCGTCGGCGAAGGGCAGCGCGTCCGCCCGGCCGGTGAACCACTCGATCCCGGTCCCCGCCGCGACCCGCTCGGCCTCGGTGATCATCGCCTGGGACTGGTCCAGTCCGGCCAGCCGTCCGCGGTGCCCCCGAGCGTTCAGGTAGCGAAGGAAAGCGCCCGGTCCGCAGCCGACATCCAGCAATGCCTCATCGCCGGTAGGCCGGAGCACCGCGACGCATTCCGCGTCCGCGTTGACCGGCGCCTCGCTGTAGCGCCGATGAGTCTCGGCGCGGATGCGCAGCAACTCGGCGGTCCTGTATTGCCAATGCACGTCACTGATCTGCATATCCCACCCCTGCGACGATGCTACATCAGATCAGAGTGTGCCTTAGGCCGCGGTTGCGCGGTGCAGCGCGACGATGCCGCCGGTCAGGTTGCGCCAGCCGACCCTGTTCCAGCCCGAGACCCCGATCAGCGTCGCCAGCCCGCGCTGGTCCGGCCAGGCGCGGACCGACTCGGCCAGGTAGACGTACGCCTCCGGGTTCGAGGCGACCCGGTCGGCGATCGCCGGCAGCGCCCGCATCAGGTACTCCAGGTACACCGTGCGGAACACGCTGTTCGTCGGGTGGGAGAACTCGCAGATCAGCAGCCTGCCGCCGGGCTTGGTCACCCGCCGCATCTCGCGCAGCACCGCCGTGGTGTCCGCCATGTTGCGCAGCCCGAAGGAGACGGTGACCACGTCGAAGACCGCGTCGGCGAAGGGCAGCGCGGCCGCGTCCCCGGCGGCGAAGTCCAGGTCGGGGTGGTGCCGGCGGCCCACCTCCAGCATCCCCAGGGAGAAGTCGCAGGCCACCACCGACGCCCCGGCCAGCTGGAACGGCATGGAGGAGGTGCCGGTCCCGGCGGCCAGGTCGAGCACCCGCTCACCCGGGCGGGCGTCCACCGCGGCCGCAACCGTCCTGCGCCACGAGCGCGTCTGCCCGAGCGACAAAACGTCGTTCACGAAGTCGTAGCGCGGGGCTACGCCGTCGAACATGGCCGCGACTTCGTGCGGCTGCTTATCCAGGGATGCTCTGCTCACACGGATATCCTGACACCTCGGCGCGGCGGAAGGGCACAGGCGGTGGCACGGAAGGCGCGGCGCATCACGGCGTTCGTGGCAGCAGTGGCATTTCTCACGGGCGCGGCGAGCTGCTCGACCGGTACGACCGGCGGAACCGCCGCCCCGCCGCCGGCCTCGACGGCGAGGTCTGCGTCGCCGAGCCCGTCGCCGTCGTCGGGCCTGAATGTGGCCGCGGAGAACGCCAAGCCCGGCGCGCCCGACTCGGCCTGGGACAACCTGAACACCGGCTCGCAGAGCGCGATCCAGGGCTACACCAGCGTGGCCGACGTGCTGCCCGGGCAGAGCTTCCAGCTCTACGTCTCCACCACGGCGTCCTCGTTCACCGCGACCGCCTTCCGGATCGGCTACTACGGCGGGGCCGACGCGCGGCAGGTGTGGCAGTCCTCCTCGACGCCGGGCCAGGACCAGACCTCGCAGACCACCGATCCGACGACGCACGAGGTCGAGTGCAACTGGACTCCGTCGCTGAGCGTCGCCACCACCGGCTGGCCGGAGGGCGACTACATGATCGTGCTGAAGGCGGACGACGGCTCGGGGGAGCGCTACGTGCCGATGACCGTCCGCTCCGCCTCGACCGCGGGCAAGATCGTGCTCGTCGAAGGCATTTCGACGTGGGAGGCGTACAACACGTGGGGTGGCTACTCGCTCTACCAGGGGCCGGACGGCTCGGTGAACGACCGCGCGTACGCCGTGTCGTTCGACCGGCCGTACATAGACCCGGACGAGAGCGACGGCTCGGCCCTGTTCTTCCCGTTCGACCAGGGCATGATCTCCTGGGCCGAGCAGAACAACCTGCCCGTGGCCTACGAGACCGACCTGGAACTCGAGGACGACCCGCAGGTGTTCGACGGCGCCCGGGCGATCGTCTCCGACGGGCACGACGAGTACTACTCGCAGCAGATGCGCGACACGCTCACCTCCGCCGTGGCGGCCGGGACCAACCTGGCCTTCCTCGGCGCGAACGCGATCTACCGGCACATCAGGTGGGGCTCCACGCAGCTGGGCAACGACCGGCTGATCATCTGCTACAAGAGCGCCGAGATCGACCCGGACTACGGCACCGACCCGGACGACACCACGCAGAACTGGCGGGACGACCCGGATCCGCGGCCGGAGAACTCGATCACCGGCTCGCTCTACCAGTGCAACCCGGTCAGCGCCGCATACGTGGTCTACGACGCGAGCAGCTGGATCTTCGCCGGCACCGGGGCGACGCAGGGGTCGAGCTACCCGGGGCTGGTCGGGCCGGAGTACGACCGGGTGGTGGACATCGCGACCACGCCGCACCCGATAGACGTGCTCAGCGAGTCGCCGCTGACCTGCCAGGGAAACTCGAGCTATCAGAACTCGTCGTACTACACCACCTCGTCCGGCGCCGGCGTGTTCGACGCGGCGACGATGCGCTGGGAGTGCGCGCTCGGTCCCGAGTGCTCGTCCTACGACACCGACGCGGATCGCGCTTTTGTGCGTACTTCCACGCTGAACCTCATGAACGCGTTCGAGCAGGGGCCGGCCGGGAAGGTTCACCCCGCCACGGACAACACCGCGGCGCTGGGGGTTCCTCAAGGGGAGGGCCTCGGCATCGACTGAGCGGCGAAAGCCTGGCAGGCTGGAACCCCGTGCGAGTACCGAGCATTCCGACCATGTCGAAGAAGGCCAGGATCAGGGCGGCGGCCGCGGTGGCCGTGCTCTGGGTGGCCGCTGCCGTCGCGTGGCTGACCGTCGGCGTCACCTCGGGCAGCGCGGCCACCGGCGCGCCGCGCAGCCAGCCGGCCCCGCTGGCCGGCGCGGCCTCCGCGACCGTGAGCGCCAGCGCGACGTCCAAGCCCCGCGCGGCGACCCATCAGAGCACGCAGATCTCCGACTCCCCGTCGTCGATCACGCTGGCCTCGGGCGCCCCGGTGCCCAGCGAGAACGCGGCCGCCGCGGGCTCCATCGTGCTGCCGCCGCCGCCGCACTCGCTCTCGCCGTCGGTCGCGGCCTCGGGCAGCGGGTGCCCGAGCTACGTGGGGACGAACGCCGCGGCGACGGACGTCAGCACGGCCCTGGTCACCGCCGCCGACACGACGCGCACCTTCGGCTACGACGTGCCGGGCAGTACGACCCAGACCGTGGCGATCACCACTCCCCAGGACCTGCTCGCGGCGATCGCCTGGCAGGAGAGCGGCTGGCAGTCGGCGATCGTGTCCTGCGACGGCGGCTACGGCACGATGCAGATCATGAGCGGCACCGCCTCCTGGATGAACGGCAGCTTCCACACGGCCTACGACGACACGACGCTGGCCGGCAACACCCAGATCGGCGCCGAGTACGTCGACTGGCTCATCGCCTACTTCGGCCAGGTGTACTACAACGACGACTTCGACCTGTCGTCCAACCGGAACCTGCTGGACGACGTGATATCGGCCTACAACGACGGGCCGGGCAACGTGAACCCGACCGGCACGTCGAGCGGCATCCTCAATCCGCAGTACGTCTCCAACGTGGAGGCGCTGATGACCCTCCAGCCGTGGTCCGGCTGAGCGCCATTTAGACTGGCGGCCACACGACGCGCAGCGACCGGCGCCGGCCCGGCGACGCGGCCGGGGGCCGAGGTCGCCGGGACCAGCGGAAGCGGAAGAGGACACCACGGGCATGGCCGCAGCAACCGTCGGCGCGGGCGACCGCGCCGCCTCCGAGAACCACGCCGACGTGATCGTGGTCGGCGCCGGGCCGGCCGGCTCGGCCACCGCCTACCACCTGGCGCAGGCCGGGCTCGACGTGCTGCTGCTGGAGAAGACCGAGTTCCCGCGGGAGAAGATCTGCGGCGACGGCCTGACCCCCCGCGCGGTCACCCAGCTGCTGCGGATGGGGATCGACACCGCGGCCGGGCCGGAGCCGGGCCGCGGCTGGCTGCACAACAAGGGCCTGCGGATCATCGGCGGGGGGCGGCAGCTGGAGCTGGACTGGCCGGAGCTGGCCGCGCACCCGAACTACGGCCTGGTGCGGCCGCGGTCCGACTTCGACGAGCTGCTGGCCCGGCAGGCGCAGAAGGCCGGCGCGCGGCTGCTGGAGAACTGCTCGGTGACCGGTCCGGTGCTCGACCCGCGCACCTCGCGCATCATCGGCGTGAAGGCGCGGCAGGGCCAGGCCGACGCGGCCGGGGCCGGGGTCGACGGCGAGGCCGCGTACGGCGAGGGGCAGACCGGCGGGAACGCGGGCGGGGACGGGAACGGGAACGCGCGCGGCGGCCGGGCGGACAAGGCGGAGACGGTGTTCCGGGCGCCGATCGTGGTGGCCGCTGACGGCAACTCGACCCGGCTGTCCATCGCGATGGGCCTGCACAAGCGCACCGACCGGCCGATGGGCGTCGCCTACCGCGCGTACTACCGCACGCCGCGGCACAACGACGACTACCTCGAGTCCTGGCTCGAGCTCACCGACGCGAACCGCCCGGGCCACCTGCTGCCCGGCTACGGCTGGATCTTCGGCATGGGCGACGGCACGTCCAACATCGGCCTGGGCATCCTGAACACCTCGACGGCGTTCCGCTCGGTCGACTACAAGGACATGATGCGGCGCTGGCTCGGCGGCACCCCGGCCGCGTGGGAGATGACCGAGCAGAACCGCACCGGCCCGATCCGCGGCGCGGCGCTGCCGATGGGCTTCAACCGCAAGCCGCACTACACCCGGGGCCTGCTGCTGGTCGGCGACGCGGGCGGGATGGTCAACCCGTTCAACGGCGAGGGCATCGCCTACGCGATGGAGTCCGGCGAGATCGCGGCGCGCACCATCGCGCAGGCGAAGGGGCGGCGCACGGCGTACGACCGTGAGCTGGTGCTCACCGAGTACCCGAAGATCCTGGCCGAGACCTACGGCGGCTACTACACGCTGGGCCGGATGTTCGTGAAGCTGATCGGCAATCCGAAGGTGATGCAGCTCGCCACCCAGCGCGGCCTCTCGCACCCGATGCTCATGCGCTTCACCCTGAAGCTGCTGGCCAACCTGACCGACCCGCGCGGCGGCGACGCGATGGACCGCATCATCAACGGTCTGGCCCGGGTGACCCCGAGCGCGTAGCGCGAGGCGGGACGCGAGTGGCCAGAAAGGCCTACGCGTCGTGCGGTACAGCGGTAAAGTACGGCGGCGGCACCGGTATGGGCCTGATTTGCTGTGACCGCCCGAGTGCGCTCGGTGAAGGGGACCTCGATGAGCCAGCCGGGTCCGGCTGAGCACGGCACGGTTGAGCACGGTTCTGGTCAGCACGGTCCCGGTGAGCACGAGTCGGCGGCCGGCGGCGGTGCCGGCGCGGCATCCGGGCCCGAGTACGGGGTCGAAGGGATGATCAGGTCGTATCCGGTGCAGAACGCGCTGAGCGACTACGACGTGGTCGATGTCGACACCACCCGGCCGCATCCGGCGCGCATGAACAACTACCTGCTCGGCGGTTACGACCACTACGAGATCGACCGGGCCGCCGCGGAGCGGCTCATCGAGCTGATGCCGACGACCCGTCAGGCCGCGCACGAGCTGCGCGGGTTCACGCTCCGGGCGGTGCGCTTCATGGCCGACGCGGGGGTGCGCCAGTTCCTCGACGTCGGCAGCGGCGTGCCGACCGCGCCGAACGTGCACGACGTCGCCGGCGCGATCGCGTCCGACGTCCGGGTCGCGTACGTCGACAACGATCCGATCGTGCGCGTGCACGCGCAGTCCCGGCTGGCCGGTATCGCCGGCACCGTCTTCATCCCGGCGGACGCGCGTGAGCCGAGCAGCATCCTGGAGAACGCCGCGCTGCGCGAGCTGTTCGACTTCGGTCAGCCGATCGGCATGGTGCTCAACGGGCTGCTCTACTACCTCAGCGATCTGGACGCGCCCGGCCGCATCGTCGCGGCCCTGTGCGACGCGCTGCCGTCCGGCAGTTTCGTCGCCGCGACCCACGTCACCAACGACCTCACGCCGCCTCAGGAGCTGGCGGACCTGGCCGCGATCGGCTCGGTGATGGAGGGCTCGTCCACGCCGATGACGGTGCGGACCGAGGCCGAGTTCCGCGCGCTGCTCGACGGCCTCGAGCTGGTCGAGCCGGGCCTGGTGCAGATCTCGCGGTGGCGGCCCGACCTCGCCGCCGAGGCGGAGGGCGAACCGCAGGGCGCGGGAGTCTACGTCTGGGCGGCGGTCGGCCGGAAGAACTGACCGCGGCCCGATCGGCACAGTGCTCGACCGATACTCCTGCCCGGCCGATGCACGTGCCCGATCGATGCGTGCTCGACCGATACTCCTGCTCGGCCGCGACTGCCGCACTACTTCCGCCCGGCGCTCGCCGGTATCGCCCGGGTGGCGATCATCAGCCGGTTCCACGCGTTGATCTTGGCGATCGCCACCAGCAGGTCGGCCAGGCCGCGCTCGTCGTAGTGCTTCGCGGCGCGGTCCCAGAGCTCGTCCGGGATCGGGTCGGGGCGGTCGGCGAGGCGGGTGGCCGCCTCGGTCAGCTCCAGCGCGGCCTGCTCGGCCTCGTCAAAGAAGGGCGCGTCGCGCCACGCGGCCAGGGTGACGAGCTGGTTCTCCGTCGCGCCGGCGGCCTTGGCGTCGCGGGTGTGCATGTCGAGGCAGAAGGCGCAGCCGTTGATCTGGCTGGCCCGCACCGCGACCAGCTCGCGGGTCACCCTGGGCACGCTGCTCTCGCGCAGCGTGCCGCCGAGGTCGACCAGCAGCTTGTACGCCTCGGGCGCGACCTTCGGGAAGGACATCCTCGCGGTCATGGTCTCGGTTCCCTTCGCTGGCGAATATCGATATCCAGTATCCAGTTTTCGGACCTCGGGCGGGCGGTCAACGCAGCTCTCTATCGATGCAGCTCCCGATCAACACATGCTCGATCAGTACCGGGCGTGCCAGCCGCGCATCCGCTCGCCGACCCGCGGCGAGTCCCGCTCGGCTCCGGCCTTGAGCGCGGCCAGCGTCGTGCCGGCCAGCGATCGCCGCCAGGCCATCTCCGCCGCCCGCATGGCCGCCGAGATGCCGCAGGGCTTGCGCATCGCCGCGGCGGACGGCGGCGTCTGCGCGCCCGCCCCGCGGCGCCGGATCTCGGTGCAGGTGAACGCCTCGTCGGGTCCTTCGATCGCGGCGACCACGTCCATCATGGTGATCTGCGTCAGCGGCCGGTTCAGCCGGAATCCGCCGCGGACGCCCGGCACGGAGGCCAGGATCCCCGCCTTCGTCAGGGCCTGGAGTTGTTTGTTCAGATAGGCCGGGGGCACCTCGAACGCCGCCGCCAGCCGCGCGGCCGGCACCGGGGCGCGGTCCGGCAACGATCCACCGTCACCGAACTCGTTGTCACCGGACTCACCGTCACCGAGCCAGTCGAGCAGGATGCAGCAGTGTGCTGCCCACTCGACCCCCTCGTTCATCCGCATAATCTGGATACTACACGTCCGGGTTCGGCTCGGCAATCGAATATTCGCTCACTGTTCGCCCCGCTCATCCGGCCTGCCGCCATGTGCGCGCGTGCACAAGCGCACGGAAGATCGGCTTCTACACGAGGTAGAGACAAAAATGCAAGTCAGGTGTCCGGATCCCGAGCGTCCGCGGGCATCGCACGACCGCCTCGTTCCGGTTCCGGGCCCGCGCCGCGCTGGCCCGCGCCCGCCCGCCGATCGCCTCCGGCGGCTGCGATCCGGTGCCGCCGGGATCACTCCCGAGACTGTGATGACGGTCACCGTGATGCGATGTAATGAAATGTCGATTCACCCCTCGACCGGGTGGATCATGCCCCTGAGCTGCGCGTGATTAAGATCACAGCGCGCCGCTCGGTGGGTAAGGACTACGTTACCGACGTGCGAGCCGCCGTAATGGCGACCCGTGGCGCAGATCACATCGGCGGCGCCGTAGGATGGCCCCTCGGGCGGTGGAGTCCGCTGTCGGCCGAAGGTCGGAGGGGCTCGGTCCGCTCTTGCTTGTGAAAGTGTTCACGAGCGCGGACGGCGCCCGGGGCGGGGCAGTGTCTATCAAGGCACTGGCAAGCACCCCGGCGGACCGGCCGTCCCGGGACGGCCCGGCCGAAGAACAGCGCCACCCGCCGGCGAGCAGCCGGCGGACCGAACGAGCGGCGGAAAGGTGGCGGCGCGGTGGACAGTTACATGCCCATCCTCGTCCTTGGCCTGATCGCGGGCGGATTCGCGGTCTTCTCGATCCTCATGGGCGCGATGACCGGTCCGAAGCGGTACAACCGGGCCCGCTACGACAGCTACGAGTGCGGCATCGAGCCGACCCCGCAACCTCCGGGCGGCGGCCGCTTCCCGGTCAAGTACTACCTGACGGCGATGCTGTTCATCGTCTTCGACATCGAAATCGTCTTCCTCTACCCGTGGGCCGTCGCCTTCGACTCGCTCGGCTGGTTCGGGCTCGCGGAGATGGTCCTGTTCGTGGTCTCCGTCCTGGTCGCCTACTCCTACGTGTGGCGCCGCGGCGGACTCGACTGGGACTGACGCTTACTCACGCTCACGCGTCCTGACGGGAAGGAAGGAGCCGCACGCCGATGGGAATCGAAGAGAAGCTGCCCAGCGGGTTCCTGCTGTCCACGGTCGAGGGTCTGGCCGGCTACATGCGCAAGGGCTCGCTGTGGCCCGCCACCTTCGGCCTGGCCTGCTGCGCCATCGAGATGATGGCCACCGGGGCGGGCCGCTACGACCTGGCCCGCTTCGGCATGGAGGTGTTCCGGGCCTCGCCCCGGCAGGCCGACCTGATGATCGTGGCCGGCCGGGTCAGCCAGAAGATGGCCCCGGTGCTGCGGCAGATCTACGACCAGATGCCGGCGCCGAAGTGGGTCCTGTCGATGGGCGTCTGCGCCTCGTCCGGCGGGATGTTCAACAACTACGCGATCGTGCAGGGCGTCGACCACGTCGTCCCGGTCGACATCTACCTGCCCGGCTGCCCGCCGCGGCCGGAGATGCTGATGGACGCGATCCTCAAGCTGCACGCGGAGATCCAGCGCATGCCGCTCGGCGTGGACCGGGTGGCCGCCGCCCGGGCAGCCGAGGAGGCCGCGATGGCCGCGGTGCCCACGATCGAGATGAAGGGCCTGCTGCGGTGAGCGGAGCAGACAAAGGGGGGGACGGCGCAGCGAAGTTGCCCGAGCCGCACGAGCAGGCCTCGACGCAGCCCCTCGAGGTGCAGACCGCCGAGGTGATCGCCACCAAGCACGGCTCGTTCACCGGATCGCAGGGCGGGAACTCCGGCGACACCTCCGGCTACGGCCGGCTGGTGCGCCGGATCGAGCTGCCCGGACAGGCGCCGCGGCCCTACGGCGGGTACTTCGACGAGGTCGAGAACGAGCTGTTCGGCGCGCTCGCCGAGCAGGGCCTGGCGCCGGAGACGGCGATCGAGCGCACCGTGCTGTACCGCGACCAGCTGACCTTCCAGGTGCGCCGCGAGCACCTGCTGCAGGTCGCGAAGACGCTGCGGGACGACCCGGCCCTGAGATTCGAGCTCTGCCTCGGCGTGTCCGGCGTGCACTTCCCGCACGAGGAGGGCCGCGAGCTGCACAGCACGGTGCCGCTGCTGTCGGTCACCTTCAACCGGCGGATCCAGCTGGAGGTCACCTGCCCGGACGCCGACCCGCACATCCCCTCGCTCTACTCGGTCTACCCCGCGGTGGACTGGCACGAGCGGGAGACCTGGGACATGTTCGGCATCATCTACGACGGCCACCCCTCGCTGACCAGGATCCTGATGCCGGACGACTGGCCCGGCCACCCGCAGCGCAAGGACTACCCGCTCGGCGGCATCCCCGTCGAGTTCAAGGGCGCCCAGATCCCGGCGCCCGACCAGCGGAGGTCGTACTCATGAGAGTGCCGGTATCCGAATCGGCGGCGGACCAGCAGCAGGGGCAGGAGCATCCGGCGCAGGACGAGCAGCGTCCGGACGGCGGCCAGGAGGGCTTCGACCCGTACGCCGCGCCCGGCGAGGGCGCCGACGGCGCGCACGAGGGCCGGGTCTTCACGGTCTCCGGCGGCGACTGGGACGAGATCGCCGAGGGCCTCGGCGAGGCGCACGAAGAGCGCATCGTGGTCAACATGGGCCCGCAGCACCCGTCGACGCACGGCGTGCTGCGGCTCATCCTCGAGCTCGAGGGCGAGACCGTCACCGAGGCCCGCTGCGGCATCGGCTACCTGCACACCGGGATCGAGAAGAACCTCGAGTACCGCAACTGGACGCAGGGCACCACCTTCGTCACGCGGATGGACTACCTCACCCCGTTCTTCCAGGAGACGGCCTACTGCCTGGCCGTGGAGAAGCTGCTCGGCGTCGAGGAGCAGGTGCCGCAGCGGGCGCAGATCGTCCGGGTCATGCTGATGGAGCTCAACCGGATCTCCTCGCACCTGGTGGCGGTCGCCACCGGCGGCATGGAGATCGGCGCGCTGTCCGCGATGATCTTCGGCTTCCGCGAGCGCGAGCTGATCCTCGACGTGTTCGAGATGATCACCGGCCTGCGGATGAACCACGCCTTCATCCGCCCCGGCGGGCTGGCCCAGGACCTGCCGCCGGGCGCCACCGACAAGGTGCGCGAGCTGCTGGAGCTGTTCCCCAAGCGGATCAGGGACATCGAGAAGCTGCTCAACGAGAACGCCATCTTCAAGGGCCGCACCGAGGGGGTCGGCTACCTCGACCTGGCCGGCTGCATGGCGCTGGGCATCACCGGGCCGATCGTGCGCTCCACCGGCCTGCCGCACGACCTGCGCAAGTCCCAGCCCTACTGCGGCTACGAGGACTACGACTTCGAGGTCTGCACCTGGGACACCTGCGACGCCTACGGCCGCTACCGGCTGCGGATGGACGAGGTGCACCAGTCGCTGCGGATCGTCGAGCAGTGCCTGGACAAGCTGGAGCAGCAGCGCAACCAGCCGGTCATGGTCGAGGACAAGAAGATCGCCTGGCCGGCCCAGCTGGCCCTGGGCGGCGACGGCCTGGGCAACTCGCTCGACCACATCCGGCACATCATGGGCGAGTCCATGGAGGCCCTGATCCACCACTTCAAGCTGGTGACCGAGGGCTTCCACGTGCCGGCCGGCCAGGTGTACGTGCCGGTCGAGTCGGCCAAGGGGGAGCTCGGCTGCCACGTGGTCTCGGACGGCGGGACCCGGCCCTACCGGGTGCACTTCCGCGACCCGTCCTTCAACAACCTGCAGGCGATGTCCGCGATGTGCGAGGGATCCATGATCGCCGACGTGATCGTCGCGGTCGCCTCGATCGACCCGGTGATGGGAGGAGTGGACCGGTGAGCGTGACCGAGGGGTCGAACGGGCATGCGGCGCTGTCCGGGCTGCTGCAGATCAAGTCGGGCGAGCCGCGCGGCCGCGCGGCCTACGCCGAGGACCCGGAGCTGCGCGCCCGCCTCGACGCCGACGCGGCGACCTTGATCGCCCGCTATCCGCAGAGCCGCTCCGCGCTGCTGCCGCTGCTGCACCTGGTGCAGTCGGAGGAGGGACTGGTCTCCGCGGACGGCATCCTGTTCTGCGCCGAGCAGCTGGGCCTGTCCACCGCGGAGGTCTCCGCGGTCTCGACGTTCTACACCATGTACAAGGCGCGCCAGGTCGGCGACTACCACGTCGGGGTGTGTACGAACACGCTGTGCGCGGTGATGGGCGGGGACGAGATCTTCGCGACGCTCAAGGCGCACCTGGGCGTCGGCAACGACGAGCGGACGCCGGACGCGCCGGGGCGTGAGCGGAGCCTGACGCTCGAGCACATCGAGTGCAACGCGGCCTGCGACTTCGCCCCGGTGATGACGGTCAACTGGGAGTTCTTCGACAACATGACCCCGACCTCGGCGGTCGAGCTGGTCGACGACCTGCTGGCCGGGCGCGGCGCGACGCCGAGCCGCGGGCCGAGCGTGTGCAGCTTCCGCGAGGTGGAGCGGATCCTGGCCGGCTTCGAGGACCCGCGGCCGGACGCGGTGCGCGCCGGCGGGCCGGCCGGGCCGGCCAGCCTCGAGGGGCTGAAGCACGTGCGGCAGGCCGCCGGCAGCAGAACACAGGCGCAGCGCGAGGGCACGGCTGGCAAGACAGAGTCCACCGACCGGACCGGGGACGGTGCCTGATGACCGAGAACGCAAGCGCCGCCACGCAAGGCGACGCATCAAAGCTCACCGCGGTCCTCTCCCGTAGCTGGGACGACCCGGAGTCCTACACCCTCGCCGGCTACCAGCGCGCCGACGGCTACAAGGCCGTCCGCAAGGCCCTGACGATGGCGCCGGACGAGGTGATCAACCTCGTCAAGGAGTCCGGGCTGCGCGGCCGTGGCGGCGCCGGCTTCCCGACCGGGGTCAAGTGGAGCTTCATCCCGCAGGACAGCTCGGCGGCCGCCGGCGGCAAGCCGCACTACCTCGTGGTCAACGCGGACGAGTCCGAGCCGGGCGCCTGCAAGGACATGCCCCTGATGCTCGCGAACCCACACGAGCTGATCGAGGGGGCCATCATCGCGTCCTACGCGATCCGGGCCCATCACGCCTTCATCTACCTCCGCGGCGAGGTCGTGCACGTGCTGCGGCGCCTGCAGGCCGCGGTGCGCGAAGCCTACGAGGCCGGATTCCTCGGGAAGGACATCCTGGGATCCGGCTTCGACCTCGAGATCGTGGTGCACGCCGGCGCCGGCGCCTACATCTGCGGCGAGGAGACGGCGCTGCTCGACTCGCTGGAGGGCTACCGCGGGCAACCCCGGCTGCGGCCGCCCTTCCCGGCCATCGCGGGCCTCTACGCGAGCCCCACTGTCGTGAACAACGTCGAGTCCATCACCTCGGTTCCCTCGATCGTGCGCAACGGCTCCTCCTGGTTCCGCGGGTTCGGCACCGAGAAGTCGCCCGGCTTCGGCTTCTTCTCGCTCTCCGGCCACGTGGCCCGGCCCGGTCAGTACGAAGCGCCGCTCGGGGTGACCGCACGCGAGCTGATGGACCTGGCCGGCGGGATGCGGTTCGGGCACCGGCTGAAGTTCTGGACCCCCGGCGGCTCCTCGACGCCGCTGTTCACCGACGAGCACCTCGACGTCCCGCTGGAGTTCGAGAGCGTCGCCGCCGCCGGTTCGATGCTCGGCACCAGGTCGCTGCAGATCTTCGACGAGACGGTCTGCGTGGTGCGGGCGGCCCTGCGCTGGACCGAGTTCTACATGCACGAGTCCTGCGGTAAATGCACGCCGTGCCGCGAGGGCACGTACTGGCTCGTGCAGGTCTACCGCAGGCTGGAGAACGGCCAGGGCACCGAGGCGGACCTGGAGAAGCTGCTCGACCTCTGCGACAACATCCTGGGCCGCGCGTTCTGCGCCCTGGGCGACGGCGCCACGTCCCCGATCACCAGCTCGATCCAGTACTTCCGGGACGAGTACATGGAACACATCACCTCCGGCGGCTGCCCCTTCGACCCGGCGGCCAGCACCGCCTGGGCCGCCGCACAGCATCTGACGGGAGCGCGCGCATGACCGTCACCGCATCAGACGCCAAGGCGCCGGCGGTGCCCGAGGGCCACGTCTCGCTCACCGTCGACGGCATCGCGACCGTCGCGCCGAAGGGCGAGCTGATCATCCGGACCGCCGAGCGGCTCGGCATCGACATCCCGCGGTTCTGCGACCACCCGCTGCTCGACCCGGTCGGCGCCTGCCGGCAGTGCCTGGTCGACGTCGAGGGGCAGCGCAAGCCGATGGCCTCCTGCACCACCACCGTCATGGACGGCATGGTGGTGCGCACCCAGCACTCCTCGGCGGTCGCCGACAAGGCGCAGCAGGGCGTCATGGAGCTGCTGCTGATCAACCACCCGCTGGACTGCCCGGTCTGCGACAAGGGCGGCGAGTGCCCGCTGCAGAACCAGGCGCTGAGCAACGGCCGCGGCGAGACCCGGTTCGAGGGCGTCAAGCGCACCTTCGCCAAGCCGATCGCGCTGTCCAGCGAGGTGCTGCTGGACCGGGAGCGCTGCGTGTCGTGCGCCCGCTGCACCCGGTTCTCCGAGCAGATCGCCGGCGACCCGTTCATCGCCCTGATCGAGCGCGGCCCGGAGCAGCAGGTCGGCATCTCGGTGGCGCACGACCAGGAGTTCCAGTCCTACTTCTCCGGCAACACGGTGCAGATCTGCCCGGTCGGCGCGCTGACCGGCGCGGCCTACCGGTTCCGGGCCCGGCCGTTCGACCTGGTCTCCTCGCCCTCGGCGTGCGAGCACTGCGCCTCCGGCTGCGCGCTGCGCACCGACCACCGGCGCGGCAAGGTGCTGCGGCGGATGGCCGGCGACGACCCGGCGGTCAACGAGGAGTGGAACTGCGACAAGGGCCGCTGGGCCTTCGGCTACCTGACCGCGGGCGACCGGATCCCCGGGCCGCTGGTGCGCCGGGACGGCGAGCTGGTCCCGGCCTCCTGGCCGGAGGCGCTGGACGCGGCGGCGCAGGGGCTGCGGCAGGCCCGCGGCGCGGCCGGGGTGCTGGTCGGCGGGCGGGCCACGCTCGAGGACGCATATGCGTACTCGAAGTTCGCCCGGGTCGCCCTGGACACCAACGACATCGACTTCCGGGCCCGGCCGCACTCGGCCGAGGAGGCCGAGTTCCTGGCCGCGCAGGTGGCCGGCCGCACGCTCCAGGCGACGTACCAGGACCTGGAGACGGCGCCGGCGGTGCTGCTGGTCGGCCTCGAGCCCGAGGACGAGTCGCCGATCGTGTTCCTGCGGCTGCGCAAGGCGATCCGCAAGAGCCGCACCCGGGTGGCGGCCATAGCGCCCTACGCCTCGGTCGGCCTGCGCAAGCTGGACGGCGAGCTGCTCAAGGCCGCGCCGCACACCGAGCCGGAGTTCCTGGCCGCGCTCGCCTCCGACCCGGAGACCGGGTCGGCGTACCAGAGCCTGAGCGAGGGCGGCAAGGTCATCGCCCGGCTGCTGCGCGGGCCCGGATCGGTGATCCTGGCCGGCGAGCGGCTGGCCTGCGTGCCCGGCGCGCTGACCGCCGCGCTGGCGCTGGCCGAGACGACCGGCGCGAAACTGGCCTGGGTCCCGCGACGGGCCGGGGAGCGCGGCGCGGTCGAGGCCGGCGCGCTCTACAACCTGCTGCCCGGCGGCCGGCCGGCCGACGCGGCCGAGGCGCGCGGCCAGGTGGCCTCCGCCTGGGGCGTACGGGCGCTGCCCACCCTGGACGGCCGGGACGGCGAGGGCATCCTCGCCGCCGCGCAGGCCGGGCAGATCAGGGGCCTGCTGGTCGGCGGGGTGGACCCGGACGACCTGCCGGACCCGGAGGCGGCCCGCGCCGCGATCGCGGCGCTGGGACAGGGCGACGGCGGCTTCGTGGTCTCGCTCGAGCAGCGGCACAGCGCCGTCACCGAGCTGGCCGACGTGGTCCTGCCGGTCGCCGCGACCGCGGCCAAGGCCGGCACCTTCGTGGACTGGGAGGGCCGCCCGCGCAGCTTCGAGCCGGCGCTCTCCCCGGAGACGCAGCAGACCGTGCACGGCGGCATGAGCGACCTGCGGGTGCTCGACGCGCTGGCCGACGCGATGGACTACCACCTGGGCCTGCCGGACCCGGCCGCCGCCCGCCGCGAGCTGGCCGCCCTCGGCGGCTGGGACGGCGTGCGCGCGGCCCGGCCCTTCGGCCAGCCGCGCCCGGTCCCCGCGCCCGCGGTCGGCCAGGCGGTCCTGGCGACGCACCGCCAGCTGATCGACGACGGCCGGCTGCAGGACGGCGAGAAGTACCTGGCCGCCACCGCAAGGCGGCCGGTGGTGCGGCTGTCCGCGGCCACCGCGGCCGAGATCGGCGCGAGCGCGGGCGAGCCGGTGACCGTCGCGACCGACGCCGGCGCGATCACCCTGCCGCTGTTCGTCGAGGCGATGCCGGACCGGGTGGCCTGGGTCCCGGCCTTCTCGCCCGGCTCGCACGTGCACGCCATGCTGCGCGCGGACGCCGGCGCGGTAGTCACCATCAGCGCCACGCCGGCAGCTCCGGAGCCGCGCGCAGCCGCACCGGACGTCACCGCTCCGGTCAGCGACGAAGAGGAGTCCTGATGTCCGCCTCCGCGGCCCTGGCCGCCGCCGCGACCGCCGCCTCCGGCGTGCCCGCCGCCAACGCGGGCCACTGGGTCATCAACGGCTGGGACACGCACATCCCGTGGTGGTTCCTGCTGGTCGTGATCAAGGCGGTCGCCTCGTTCGCCATCCTGGTCGTGCTGACCCTGTTCAACATCTGGTTCGAGCGCCGGGTCGTGTCCTGGATGCAGCACCGCATCGGGCCGAACCGGGTCGGGCCGCAGGGCCTGCTGCAGTCCCTGGCCGACGGCGTGAAGCTGGCGCTGAAGGAGGACATCGTCCCGGTCAACGCGGACAAGGTGGTGTTCTGGCTCGCCCCGATCATCTCCGCGGTCCCGGCGTTCCTGGCCATCGCGGTGATCCCGTGGGGGCCGCAGGTCTCGGTCTTCCACCACCCGATGACGCTGCAGCTGGTCGACCTGCCCATCGGCGTGCTCTACATCCTGGCCGTCTCCTCGATCGGCATCTACGGGATCGTGCTGGCCGGCTGGTCCTCCGGCTCGACCTACCCGCTGCTCGGCGCGCTGCGCTCGTCGGCCCAGATGATCTCCTACGAGGTCGCCATGGGCCTGTCGTTCGCCGGCGTCTTCCTCTACGCGGGCACCATGAGCACCGCGGGCATCGTGCAGGCGCAGGCCGGCGGCTGGTACATCTACCTGCTGCCGCTCTCCGCGGTGATCTACATCGTGGCCATGGTCGGCGAGACCAACCGGGCCCCGTTCGACCTGCCGGAGGCGGAGGGCGAGCTGGTCGGCGGCTTCCACACCGAGTACTCCTCGCTCAAGTTCGCCCTGTTCTTCCTCGCCGAGTACATCAACATCGTGATCGTTTCCGCGCTCGCGGTGACCATGTTCTTCGGCGGCTGGCGGGCGCCCTGGCCGTTCGCGCTGTGGCACGGGGCGAACAGCGGCTGGTACCCGATGATCTGGATGCTCGTCAAGATCATGCTGTTCGTGTTCGTCTTCATCTGGCTGCGCGGCACGCTGCCCCGGCTGCGCTACGACCAGTTCATGTCGTTCGGCTGGAAGGTGCTGATCCCGGCCTCGGTGCTGTGGCTGCTCGCGGTCGCGTTCTTCCGCCAGCTGCGCAACACCGGCGAGATGAACCAGGCCAAGGTGGTGCCCATCGCGATCGGGGCGCTGGTGCTGTTCCTGATCGTGTTCGTGCTGGCCGAGGCCCGGGAGCGCAACGTGCTCAGACGGGCCATGGCCGAGCCGCCGGGCGAGTTCGGGTCGCGCGAGGGCGGCTTCCCCGTCCCGCCGATGCCCGGCCAGAGCGTGCCGCCCCCGCCGCGCCGTCCCGCTTACGCACACGCCGGTGCGACGGCCCCTCTGCTGATGAACGACTCCGACGTCCAGGAGGCGCAGCCCGATGAGCAGTGACGAGTCGAAGAAGCCGGTCCCGCGCCGGTCCGCGGCTTCCGCGAAGAAGCAGCAGCCGCCTGCCAAGAAGAAGTCCGCTGCGCCGGCCAAGAAGTCGGCCACCCGCAAGGACGTCGCGCCGCGCAAGGCGCCGCAGGAGCCGGCGGAGCTGAAGAACCCGCCGCCCAAGCAGCCCGGTCCGGGCGCCGGGCTGGCCGGGTTCGAGGTCACCTTCGCCACGATGTTCAAGCCCGCGATGACCGAGCAGTACCCGGAGGAGAAGGTACCGACCCAGCCGCGCTTCCACGGCCGGCACCAGCTCAACCGGCATCCGGACGGGCTGGAGAAGTGCATCGGCTGCGAGCTGTGCGCCTGGGCCTGCCCGGCCGACGCGATCTACGTGGAGGGCGCGGACAACACCGAGGAGGAGCGCTTCTCGCCGGGCGAGCGGTACGGCCGGGTCTACCAGATCAACTACCTGCGCTGCATCCTGTGCGGGCTGTGCATCGAGGCCTGCCCGACCCGCGCGCTGACCATGACCAACGAGTACGAGCTCGCCGACACCAGCCGCGAGTCGCTGATCTACACCAAGGACCGGCTGCTCGCCCCGCTGACCGACGGCATGGTCCCGGCCCCGCACCCGATGTACCCGGGCACCACCGAGAAGGAGTACTACAAGGGGCAGGTCACCCGGGCCGACAGCTCGCTGCTGGCCGATCAGGACCGGCAGCGCGAGGCCGGCGGGTCGGACGCAGACGTCGAGGACGCGCCGAGCGAGGTCGGGTCCTGATGAGCGCGCACCTCGAATCCCTGCACAGCGCCGTCTCCGTCCATCTGGCGGCCGCGGCGAACACCGGCCAGGTGGTCGCCACCGGCCACGGCGAGACCTACCTGTTCTGGATCGGCTCGATCATCGCCGTCGCCGGCGCGGTCGGCCTGATCCTGTCGAAGAAGGCCGTGCACTCGGCGCTGTGCCTGTGCGCGGTGATGATCTGCCTGGCCCTGTTCTACCTGGCCCAGGGCGCGATCTTCCTCGGCGTCGTGCAGATCGTGGTCTACACCGGCGCGATCATGATGCTGTTCCTGTTCGTGCTCATGCTGATCGGCGTCGACTCGGAGGAGTCGCTGAACGAGACGATCCCCGGCCAGCGCTGGATCGCCGTGCTGTTCGCGGTCGCCTTCTGCGGCGTGCTGATCGGCGTGTTCGCACACGCGCACCTCGGCACCTTCGCCGGGGTCGACGCGGCCAACGCGGCGAACGGCGGCAACGTGTCGTCCCTGGCCGTGCTGCTCTTCTCCCGGTACTACTGGGCCTTCGAGGTCTCCTCCGCGGTGCTGATCACCGCGGCGGTCGGCGCGATGGTGCTGGCCCACCGGGAGCGCATCACCCCGCGCAAGACCCAGCGGGAGCTGGCGATCGCCCGGTTCCAGCGGTACGGCCGGGACCCGCGCACCATCGTCACCCCGCTGCCGAGCCCGGGCGTCTACGCCCAGCACAACGCGGTGGACACCCCGGCGCTGCTGCCCGACGGCAGCATCTCCGAGCTCAGCCTCAACGCCACCCTGCGCTCGCACGGCAACCAGCGCGATCTGCGGCCGCTGCCGGTGCCGCTGCCGCACGTCGACCTGGACGGCGACGGCGTCGACGTGATCCGCCGCCCGGCCGCCGCGCCGGCGGCGCAGACCGAGACCGAGGAGGTCGAGGCGTGAACCCGGCCAACTACCTCTACCTGTCCGCGATCCTGTTCAGCCTCGGCGCGCTCGGGGTGCTGGTGCGGCGCAACGCGATCGTGGTCTTCATGTGCGTCGAGCTGATGCTGAACGCGTCCAACCTCGCGTTCGTCACCTTCGCCCGGATGCACGGCAAGCTCGACGGGCAGGTCATCGCGTTCTTCACCATGGTCGTCGCGGCGGCCGAGGTCGTGGTGGGGCTGGCGATCATCATCACCGTGTTCCGCACCCGCCGCTCGGCCTCGGTCGACGACGCGAACCTGCTGAAGTACTGAGAGGGAATCCGACTGATGCCACCCTCCACGTATGCCCCGGCCGCGGCCACCGGCGCGTTCGCGCTGACCGCCTGGGTGGTCGTGCTGCCGCTGGCCGGCGCGCTGATCCTGCTGGTCGGCGGGCGCCGGACGAACCGGTGGGGGCACCTGCTCGGCTGCCTGACCGCGCTCGGCTCGTTCGCGCTCGGCGCGATCCTGTTCTTCAGCCTGCTGGGCAAGCCCGGCACGGCCCGGTCCTACGACCAGCACGTGTACACCTGGGTGCCGGTGCCCGGCTTCAGCGCCGACGCCGGCTTCCACCTCGATCCGCTGTCGATCACCTTCGTGCTGCTGATCACGGGTGTCGGATCGCTGATCCACATCTACTCGGTCGGCTACATGGCGCACGACGCGAACCGGCGCAAGTTCTTCGCGTTCCTGAACCTGTTCCTGGCCGCGATGCTCATCCTGGTGCTCGCCGACAACTACCTGCTGCTGTACGCCGGCTGGGAGGGCGTGGGCCTGGCCTCGTACCTGCTGATCGGGTTCTGGCAGGAGCGGCCCTCGGCGGCGGTCGCGGCGAAGAAGGCGTTCATCGTCAACCGGGTCGGCGACATCGGCCTGTCCCTGGCCGTGATGATCATGTTCACCACGTTCGGGTCCTTCTCCTTCACCGACGTGTTCGCCAAGGCCGGCAGCGCCGACCACAAGACGGTCACCGGGCTCGGCATCCTGCTGCTGCTGGCCGCCTGCGGCAAGTCGGCCCAGTTCCCGCTGCAGTCCTGGCTCGGCGACGCGATGGAGGGCCCGACCCCCGTCAGCGCCCTGATCCACGCGGCGACCATGGTGACCGCGGGCGTGTACCTGATCGTGCGCTCCAACGCCATCTTCGACGTCGCGCCCGAGGCCCGGCTGCTGGTCAGCATCATCGGCGCGATCACGCTGATGTTCGGCGCCATCGTCGGTTGCGCGAAGGACGACATCAAGAAGTCGCTGGCCGGCTCGACCATGTCGCAGATCGGCTACATGGTGATGGCCGCCGGCCTCGGCCCGCTCGGCTACGTCGCCGCGATCATGCACCTGATCACGCACGGCTTCTTCAAGGCCGGGCTGTTCCTCGGCGCCGGCTCGGTCATGCACGGCATGAACGACGACGTGAACATGCGGCACTACGGCGGCCTGTTCAAGTACATGAAGGTCACCGGCGCCACCTTCATCGCCGGCTACCTCGCCATCATCGGCTTCCCGCTGCTGTCCGGGTTCTGGTCCAAGGACAAGATCATCGCGGCCGCGTTCGCGCTCGGCGGCACCAGCGGGGCGATCTTCGGCACCGTGGCCATCGTCGGCGCGGTCATCACGTCCTTCTACATGACCCGCATGGTGCTGATGACCTTCTTCGGCGAGAAGCGCTGGGTCCCGGACGCCGGGGGGCACGAGCCCCATCCGCACGAGTCGCCGCTCTCGATGACCGTGCCGATGGTCATCCTCGCGGTCGGCTCGGTCTTCGCCGGCGGGCTGTTCTCGATCAACAGCAGCTTCCTGAACTGGCTCTCGCCGGTCACCGGGCACTCCGACGGCAACCCGCCGTTCAGCGAGTGGGTGACCTCGGGCATCACCTTCGTCGCCATCGTGATCGGCTTCGCGATCGCCTGGCGGCTCTACCGCCGCGAGGTCCCGGCGACGGCCCCGGTCGGCACGCCCCTCACCCGCGCGGCCCGCCGCGACCTGTACGGCGACGCCTTCAACGAATTGGTCTTCATGCGCACCGGCCAGTACCTGACCCGCCTGCTGGTGTTCTTCGACCTCAAGGGCATCGACGGCGTGGTCAACGGCACCGCGGCCGGGCTCGGCGGCAGCTCGGGCCGGCTGCGGCGGGTGCAGAACGGGTTCGTGCGCTCCTACGCGCTGTCCATGTTCGGCGGCGCCTGCCTGCTCATCGTGGCCCTGCTGCTGGTCCGAGGCTGAGAGGGAGACATCGACGTGTCCTCGTTCCCGTATCTGACGGTCACCGCCGCCGCGCCGCTGGTCGGCATGGTGGCGATCACCGCGCTGCCCAAGGAGAGGGGCGCGCTGGCCAAGCCGATCGCGCTGCTCTTCTCGCTGATCACGCTCGGCTTCGCGATCGCCTGCGCGGTCGCGTTCAAGACCGGCGGCCCGCAGTACCAGCTCAACGAGAACCACGAGTGGATCCCGGCGTTCCACGTCGACTACACCCTCGGCGTGGACGGGGTCGCACTGGTCCTGCTCCTGATGACCGCGGTGCTGGTGCCGGTCGTCATCCTGGCCGCCTGGAACGACGCGGAGCTCGGCGACGGCTCGGCGCCGCTGACCGGCCGGCGCTCGATCAAGGCCCACTTCGGGCTGCTGATGGTGCTCGAGACCATGATGATCGGGGTCTTCGTCGCCGAGGACATCTTCCTGTTCTACGTGCTCTTCGAGGCGCTGCTGATCCCGAGCTACTTCCTGATCGGCTCGTTCGGCGGCGCGCGCCGCTCCTACGCGGCGGTCAAGTTCCTGCTCTACAACCTGCTCGGCGGCCTGCTGATGCTGGCCGCGGTGATCGGGCTCTACGTGGTGGCGAACCGCTCGCCGGTCGGCGCCACGTTCAACTTCCCGACGTTGGCCTACGCGGTCACCCACGGACAGCTGGACATGTCGGTGGGCACCGGGCGGTGGCTGTTCCTCGGGTTCTTCATCGCCTTCGCGATCAAGGCGCCGCTGTGGCCGTTCCACACCTGGCTGCCGGACGCCGCCGGGGAGGCCACCCCGGGCACCGCGGTGCTGCTGGTCGGCGTGCTGGACAAGATCGGCACCTTCGGGATGCTGCGCTACTGCCTGCAGCTGTTCCCGGAGGCCAGCCACTGGCTCACCCCGACCATCATCGTGTTCGCGGTGATCAGCACCATCTACGGCGCGCTGGTCGCGATCGGGCAGACCGACATCAAGCGCCTGATCGCCTACACCTCGGTCTCGCACTTCGGCCTGATCACCATCGGCGTGTTCGCACTCACCCCGCGCGGCCAGGTCGGCGCGACGCTCTACATGGTCAACCACGGCCTGTCCACCGGCGCGCTGTTCCTGCTGGCCGGCTTCATGATCCGGCGGCGCGGCTCGACCAGCGTGGACGCCTACGGCGGGGTGCAGAAGGTGGCCCCGGTGCTGGCCGGCACCTTCCTGGTGGCGGGCCTGTCCTCGCTGGCGCTGCCCGGCATGTCCACCTTCATCTCCGAGTTCCTGGTGCTGGTCGGCACCTTCGAGCGGTGGCCGGTGGCCTCGATCGTCGCGATCACCTCGATCGTGCTGGCCGCGGTCTACATCCTGTGGCTCTACCAGCGCACCATGACCGGCCCGGTGACCGAGCAGGTCAAGGGATTCAAGGACCTGAGCTTCCGGGAGGTCGCGGCGATCGGCCCGCTGCTGGCGCTGATCGTGGTGCTCGGCTTCGTCCCCAGCATCCTGACGAACTTCGTGAACCCGGCGATCACCGACACGCACATCCAGAAGACGGTCACTGCGGTGCACGCCACGGCGCCGCACCACAGCCAGAAGCCTGGTTCGAGCGGGCACGACCTGGCGCTGTCTCCGCTACCCCAGCCAGCACAGCAGATCGGGAGTGGCCGGTAATGTCCATCCTCGCCAGCTCGGTGCACGCGGCGGCGGCCGCGTCGAACGGCACGACGACGTTCGTGACGCCGCACGTGGAGTACGCGAAGCTCTCGCCGATGATCGTCGTGTTCGCGGCGGCGACCCTCGGCGTGCTGTTCGAGGCCTTCCTTCCGCGCAAGGTCCGCTACTACGCGCAGGTCGCGCTGACCCTGCTGGGCCTCGCGGCGGCCTTCGCCGCGGTGATCGCGCTGCACGCGACCGCCGCGCAGACCGTGGCGCAGGGCTCGGTCGCGGTCGACCCGGTCACCCTGTTCCTGCAGGGCACCATCCTGGTGATCTCCTTCATCGGGGTGCTGGTGATCGCCGAGCGCAGGACGGAGAAGGGGCAGGACGCGTTCGCCTCGCAGGGCGCCTCGGTGCCCGGCTCGCAGGCCGAGCGGGACACCACCCGGGCCGGCTGGCTGACCACCGAGGTCTACCCGCTGCTGATGTTCTCGATCGGCGGCATGCTGCTGTTCCCGGCCGCGAACGACCTGCTGACCATGTTCGTGGCGCTGGAGGTGCTCTCGCTGCCGCTGTACCTGGTCTGCGGCCTGGCCCGGCACCGCCGGCTGCTCTCGCAGGAGGCCGCGCTCAAGTACTTCCTGCTCGGCGCGTTCTCCTCGGCGTTCTTCCTGTACGGCGCGGCGCTGCTGTACGGCTACGCCGGCTCGGTCACCTTCTCCGACACCGACCCGTCCGACCCGGGCATCGCGCAGGCGGTCTCCGCCGGCGCGCACGGCTCGGCGCTGCTCTACGCCGGCGTGGCGCTGCTCGGCATGGGGCTGCTGTTCAAGGTCGGCGCGGCGCCGTTCCACATGTGGACCCCGGACGTGTACCAGGGCGCGCCGACCCCGATCACCGGCTTCATGGCCGCCGCCACCAAGATCGCCGCGTTCGGCGCGCTGCTGCGGGTGCTGGACGTGGCGCTGCTCGGCTCGGTGGACGTGTGGCGGCCGGTGATCGAGGCGGTCGCCATCATCACCATGGTCGTCGGCGGCATCCTGGCGCTGACCCAGCGTGACATCAAGCGGATGCTGGCCTACTCGGCGATCCTCAACGCCGGCTACATCATCATCGGGCTGGCCTCGACCTCGGCCACCGGCATCTCGGCGATCCTGTTCTACCTGCCGGTCTACGGCGTCGCCATCATCGGCGCGTTCGCCGTGGTGACCCTGGTGCGCGACAGCGGCGGCGAGGCGACCGACCTGTCCCGCTGGGCCGGGCTCGGCCGGCGCGCCCCGATCCCGGCCGCGCTGCTCTCGGTGTTCCTGCTGGCCTTCGCCGGCATCCCGTTCACCAGCGTGTTCGTCGGCAAGTTCGCGGTCTTCCAGGCAGCGCTGCAGGCCGGCGCCCCGCAGCTGGTCATCGTCGCGGTGCTGGCCAGCGCCCTGGCGGCGTTCTTCTACCTGCGGGTGGTCGTGGTGATGTTCTTCTCCGACCCGCTGCCCGAGGGCCCGACCATCGCGAACCCCTCGATCGCCGTGAAGGCCGCGCTGGCCATAGCGGCCCTCGCCACGGTCGCGATGGGCATCGCCCCGGCGGCGCTGCTGCACCTGGCGAACAACTCGTCGGTGCTGGCGAGGTAGCAGGGCACGTCATAGGGATACGGACGGCCGCAGGGCCCGGGTCCGTCGGCGCACGCCGACCGTCCCGGGCCCTGCGCCGTTCGCCCGGCCCGACGCCGCGTCAGCGCGCCCGCTTCAGCGCACAGACACCGAGCTGGCCACCACGCTGACCGTCTTGCCGCGGCCGTGCGCCGCGGCGCGCACGCTCCAGCGCTCGCACAGCAGGCCCAGCATCTCGAGCCCGCGCCCTGATTCGTCCAGGAAGCCCGCCCGGCGCGGCGTGACCGTGCATTTCCCCTTCGGCTTCGCGCCCACCGGTGGTCCGGCCGGGCCGGACCCCGCCGCGCCGGGCCGCTCGGCCGGGCCGGCCTCCTGCTGCGCCTCGCCCTGCGCGCCGAACGCGGTCTCCGGCTCGCCGTCGGTGATCTCGAAGCAGCAGGCGCGCTCGTCGATCCGCACCTCGACGCGCACCGCGCCGCCGGCTCCGTGCACCACCGCGTTGGCGACGACTTCGCCGAAGGCGAGCTCGCAGGACTCCACCGCGTCCTGGTCGGGCCAGGTGGCGCGCAGCAGGTCGCCGAACCAGCGGCGGGCGTAGTGGGCGCAGCGGCGCTGCGCCGGGAAGTGCCAGCCGAACAGGAGGCCGGCGCAAGGGTCCGGCCGGCCCGCCGCGTCCGCGCTGCCGGCCTCCGCTTCGCGCGTCTCCGCCGCCTCGGTGTCTTGCGCGGCCTGCTCCTGCAGGTCCAGCAGGTCCAGCTGCAGGGGCGTCAGCCCGGGCATCGCCGGCAGGGTGATCCGCTTGGGCTGGGGGCCGGCGGGCGGTGTCGTCGGGGCCGGTGCCGGGCGGCCGTCGACCGCGGAGCCGGGAAGGTCGGCGCGGTGCATTTCAGTGATCAATGCCATGCCTTCATCCGAAGGGCGCGGTGGCGAGACCGCCGCCGTCGTCGCGCGCCGCACCGCTGCCGCTAGCGTGAGCCGGGTGAGTGAGACGAACAGGGGGGAAAAGACGGGTGACGGGGCCGGCGGCTGGTCCCGGCCCGCGGTCGCGGCCGGTGCCCTGATCACCACCGAGGACGGCAGGATCCTGCTGGTCAAGCCCTCGTACAAGCCGCTGTGGGAGATCCCCGGCGGCATGGTGGAGGCGGGGGAGACCCCGGCCCGGGCGCTGGAGCGCGAGATCGCCGAGGAGCTCGGCATCGCGGTCGCGGCGGGCCCGCTGCTGGTCGCCGACTGGGCGCCGGTCGAGCCGGTGGGCGACAAGCTGCTGTTCGTGTTCGACTGCGGGCGGCTGGACTCCGGGCAGGCCGCGGACCTGCGGGCGGACGGCGTCGAGATCGTCGACTTCGCCTACCATCCGCGGGCGGCTTTGGACGGCCTGCTGATTCCCCGGCTGGCCCGGCGGCTGCACGCAGCCCTGGACGCCTGCCGGGACCATACGGTTTCGTACCTTGAGCACGGTGTGCCGCATCGCGCCGCGGAGCTCGGCTGACCGCTGCACGTAACGCGACGGACGCATAGAGACACTGCACCACGTCCGGCGGCTCTTGTTGAGCCGAATCGTGAGTCAGGTCGGGTGACGGGCGGTCAGTTTGGTCAGCTTGGCCCCGCCGCTGCGCCGTTCGGAGCAACGCAACGCTTCTGATACGCCGCTTCTGATATGCCGCCCGATCAAAGGCATCGGTCTTCTGCCGGACCTGTCGGCCGCATGTGCGATCGCTCGGCCTGGCCAGGTGTATGACGGTGGTTCGGTTCGGATTAACCGATTCGGGTGGACATCTGGTAAGCCGCCCACAGCGGGCCTCCGGACCTGACAGCATGACCGGCAGAAAAGGCTCTTTCCGTCGTCACGGCAGCTCGGAGCATTCAGATGCGCACGGTGGCCCAGGGACCCTGCCTGCTCAGGCTCTGCCTCGACCGGCTCGGCTGGGGCCCGGAGCGGCTGGCCCGCGAGATCAACCGGGTCGCCGGGCCCGACACGGTCAGCATGAAGGCGCCGTACGGCTGGCTCAAGGGCGCGGTGCCGCGCGGCCGGGTGCCCCAGATCGCCGCGCTGGTGCTCAGCCGCGGCCTCGGCGAACTGGTCGGTGCGGCGGCGCTGTTCCCGGGCGCGGCGGACCGCACGACCGTCGCCGCGACCGCCGTGCACGGCCTCGACGTGCCCTGGGACGCGGCCGGCGCCCGAGCCTGCGCCGCGCTCGCCGCCGTGCCGCCCGGCACCGACCTGCTGCCGGTCGGCGGCGGCACACTGGTCTCCTGCGTGGCCGACTGGCTCGCCGCGCCGAAGAGCGTGCCGGTGGCGCACCGCGGCGGCGAGCCGGTCAACCCGGCCGTGCTCGAGGTGCTCGGCCAGCGGATCGGCCAGCTGCGCCGGCTCGACGACGCGCAGGGCGGGCCGCTGCTGCTGGACTGGATCATGCAGGACCTGAGCTGGGCCGCCCACCTGGTCTGCGCCGCCTCCTACGACGACCAGGCCGGCAGGGTGCTGATGCGCTCGGTGGCGGAGCTCGGCCAGCTCGGCGGGTGGCTCGCCGCCGACCTCGGCCGCAGCGCGAGCGCCCAGCGGCTCTTCCTGGTCGCGCTGCACTGCGCGCACGCCGCCGCGGAGCCCGAGCTCGCCGCGCACACCGTGTCCTGCCTCAGCTACCAGTCGATGTGGACCGGCGCGCCGAACGCTGCGGTGCGCCTGATCCGGCTGGCCCGCCAAGGGATCCCGGCCGAATGCGACGGCTCCGTCAGCGCCCTGCTGGCCAGCCGGGAGGGCCGCGCGCACGCGGCGTCCGACGACATGAACGCCTGCCTGGCCGCGCTGGACGAGGCGGGCGTGGCGGAGTCGAGCCGGCCGGCGTCGGCCGACGAGCACTGCCCGCAGTGGGCTTACTGGGTCACCCCGGCCGTGCTGGCCGCCGACGCCGGCCGGGCCCTGCTCGAGGCCGGGGCGCCGGCCCGCGCCGTGGACCGGCTCGAGGCCGGCCTCGAGCTGTTCGGCCAGGACCAGCCGCGCAACCGGCTGCTGCACGGGATCTCGCTGGCCCAGGCGCGCCTCGCGCTGCGCGACGCGGACGGGGCGGCGGAGGCGGCGCACGCCGCGCTGGGCCTGGTCGGCTCGGCGCACTCCGCCCGGGTCAAGACGCGCTTGGCGGAGTTGCGCACGGCGATGGAGGACGTCGACGCGCACAGCGCCCGGGGGGTCGTGGAGCGAGCCGACGCCCTGTGCGCCGCATGACGGGAATGGAGTCTTTTACGACGGCTTGTCACAGCGCACAGCGGCCCGTCGGGATATGCCGGCAACATTTCAGGGCTCTGAAGATCGACATCTGGTTCCCAGCGTGACCCGTGCGTCGTAAGGTATTCCACCGGCGATGGCCGCACGACGCAGGGTCCTCACGCTCTTCTAACGAAGCCAGTGGTCATCGTGCACGCGGCGTTTACAATTGCTGCGCCGCGCGATGGAACGACGCCGCTCTCCGTCGCGGCGGTCACCGGCCGCCGCTGCGACTGCGCCACGCAGTCGAACGACACAGCCCGGCCGAAGCCGAAGCGATGTGCAGCGATCCCATCCTCCCCACCCGCGACACCCGTCGCGGGTGCCGAGCGCCGCTGCACGGCGCCGGCCCGCCGGGGCCGGTCCGCTTCACGGACACGAGAAGGAGAACATGTGGCGGTTCACGTGCGGCGCGGCGTCGGGCTCGCTCCCCTGACCACGCTGGAGCTCGGCGGCCGCGCGGCCCGGTACGCCGAGCTGGCCGATCCGGCCGACCTGCCGGACCTGGTCGGCTACTGCCGGACCAGCGGTCTGGTCCCGCTCGCCCTCGGCGGGGGCAGCAACGTGCTGGTCGCGGACGGCGGATTCGACGGCCTGGTGCTGCGGACGGCCACGGCCGGGATCGAGGCGGCCGGCCGCGACGGCGACGGCGCCGTGCTCGTCCGCGTGCAGGCCGGTCACAGCCTGCAGGACCTGGTCGCCTACACGGTCGCCGAGGGCCTGTCCGGCGTGGAGTGCCTCACCGGCATTCCCGGCACGGTCGGCGCGACCCCGATCCAGAACGTGGGCGCCTACGGCCAGGAGGTCGCCGACACGGTGGTCGAGGTCGAGGCCTGGGACTGGCTGCTCGGCCGGCGGGTGCGGCTGACCGGCGGGCAGTGCGCCTTCCGGCACCGCGGCAGCCTGTTCAAACGGTCGGCCCGCTGGCTCGTCCTGCGGGTCGTCTTCGCCCTCATGCCGGCCCGGCTCGGGCCGCCGATCACCTATCCCGCGGTGGCCGACGCCGCGGGGGTGCCGCCCGGCGGGCGGGTGCCGATCGCCGACACGGCGGCGGCGGTGCACGCGGTGCGGGTGAAGAAGGGCATGGTCCTCGACCCGCTGGACCCGGACCGCCGCTCGGTCGGCAGCGTGTTCCTCAGCCCGGTGATCGGGGCCGGCGCGGCGGTCCGGCTGCGCGCGGCCGGCGCGCCGGTCAACGACTTCCCGGACGGCCGGACCCGGGTCAGCGCCAGCTGGCTGATCCGCGAGGCCGGCTACCAGCTCGGCCAGCCGGTGGCGCCCGGCGTGCGCATCTCGGGCAAGCACTACACGCTGGTCGCCGACGACGGGGCGCGCGCCTCGGCCTTCGCGGAGGCCTCGGCGCAGGTCGCCTCCGGAACGCTGGCGGCGACCGGGATCCGGCTGACCGCCGAGCCCGACCTCATCGGCCACCTACCCCGGTACGCCGCCCTGACCGAGGCCTGACACAGGGCCGACACAGGGCTGGCCGGCCCGGCCTGCGCCGCGCGTCAGCGGCGCAGGCCGTCGAGCAGCCGGTCGAGCGTGGCGCCGAAATCCGCGCGCTCCCGCACGGGATCGCCGGCCCGCGCGATGGCGAGGCCGGCCTCGATCAGCATCGCGATCAGCAGCCGCGCCAGCGACCGGACCGGCACCGGCTCGATCTCGCCGTCCGCGACGGCGCGGCCGAGCCATTCCTCCAGCAGGCTGCGCCCGTAGCGCTCGGCGAGTTGGTCCCAGGCGTCCTCGCCGAGCACGCGCGGACCGTCGATCAGCACGATGCGCTGGAAGTCGCCGCCGACGCAGACGTCGAGGAACGCGCTGACGCCGCTGCGCACGTCGTCCAGCGCCGACTCGGACGCCGCGTCGAGCTGATAGCCGATCAGCCGCCGCGCGACATCGCCGGCCGCCTCGTCCATGACCGCGCGGAACAGGTCGGCCTTGTCCCGGAAGTGGTGGTAGAGCGCGCCGCGGGTGACCCGCGCCGCGGCGACGATCTGCTCCGTCCCGGTGCCGTCGTAGCCCTCGGCGGCGAACAGCTTCCGGGCCGCGCCGAGCAGGGCCGTCCTGGTGTCGGAGGCGTGCTCGGCACGCCGCCCTTGCGGTGTCGCGGTCATACAGCCATCATGTGACATACAGCGTGTATGTGAAAGTCCGGGGCAGTGAACGAGGAGGCGGACATGGCGATGCCGTTGCACCTGACGGTGAAGCTCGGCACCTATCTGGTGAAGCAGAAGCTGCGCCGGGTGGAGAAGTACCCGCTGATCATGGAGCTGGAGACGCTGTTCGCGTGCAACCTCGCCTGCGCGGGCTGCGGCAAGATCCAGCACCCCGCGTCGATGCTCAAACAACGGATGCCGGTCGAGCAGGCGCTGGCCGCCGTGGACGAGTGCGGCGCGCCGATGGTCGCGCTCTCCGGCGGCGAGCCGTTAATGCACCCCGAGATACATGTGCTGACCGCGGAACTGCTCAAGCGCAAGAAGTTCGTCGTGCTGTGCACCAACGCCCTGCTGATGAACAGGCACATGCACAAGTTCACGCCGCACCGCGACTTCGCCTGGATGGTCCACATCGACGGCGTCGGCGCCGCGCACGACGAGGCCGTCTCGAAGCAGGGGGTGTTCGACAAGGCGGTGGCGGCCATCCGGGCCGCCAAGGAGGCGGGCTTCGCCGTCTACACCAACACGACCGTCTTCAACACCGACACGCCGCAACGGGTCATCGACGTGCTCGACTACCTCAACGACGAGCTCGGGGTCGACCGTGTCGAGATCGCCCCCGGATACGCCTACGAGAAGGCCCCCGACCAGGACCGCTTCCTCGGCGTGACGCAGAGCCGCGAGCTGTTCGCCAAGGTGTTCGCGGAGGGCCGCCGCAAGCACTGGCGCTTCAACCACTCGCAGCTCTACCTGGACTTCCTCGAGGGCAAGCGCGAATTCGCCTGCACCCCTTGGGGCGTGCCCTCCTACTCCCTGCTCGGCTGGCAGCGCCCCTGCTACCTCCTGGCCGACGGCTACGCCGCCTCCTGGAAGGAGCTCCTGGAGACCACCGACTGGGACTCGTTCGGCCGCGGCCGCGACCCGCGCTGCGACAACTGCATGGCCCACTGCGGATACGAGCCCAGCGCCGTCCTGGCGACCACCGGATCGCTGCGGGAAAGCCTGCGCGCCCTGGCCACCCACTGAGCTGAGGGCGAGGGTGATGGTGAGGGCGGATCGGCGGCCCGGGCTCAGCCGGCGGTGCCGGCGCGCAGCCGGGCCGCCAGCTCGGCGCCGTAAGCGCTGATCGTGATCACCCGCGGGTCGGCGTCGGGTGACGCGCCGTCAGGCGGCGCGGCGCCGGCCAGCGCCCGGTCGATCCGCACGTCCACCCGGCTGCCGGAGAGCACCTCGGCCTTGCCCTCGCCCCACTCCACCACGGTCACCGACTCCTCGACCGAGGCGTCGAGGTCCAGGTCGTCGAGCTCGGCGAGCGAGCCGAGCCGGTAGGCGTCGACGTGCACCAGCGGCGCGCCGCCGGCCAGCGAGGGATGTACGTGCACGATGACGAAGGTCGGCGAGGTGACCGGCCCGCGCACGCCGAGCCCCTCGGCCAGGCCCTGGGTGAACGTGGTCTTGCCCGCGCCCAGCTCCCCGCTCAGGATGACCAGGTCGCCCGCGGCGAGCCGGCGGCCCAGCCGGGCCGCGGCGGCCTTGGTGTCCTGCGCGCCCGCCGCGTCGATCCGCGCGATCCGCACGCCCTCGTCGATGCCTGACGCAGTGTCACCGGTCGCAGTGTCATCGGCCGCAGCGTTCTCCGCAGCAGTGTCGTCCGCAGCCGGGTTCGCGCCGTTCATCGCCTGCTCGCTCGCTTTCACTGCGTGCTGCGCGGCTCGTCGCACGCTCGCTATTGCACGGACCGCTTCGTGCGCGGCCGCCGCGGGACGCCGTCCGGCGGCCGGTCGCCGGGGGCGGCGCGCTCCTCGGCGCGCGAGACCAGCCTACGCAACGCGGCGTTCACCTCGTCGGGACACTCCAGGATGACGACGTGTCCGGCTTCGGGCAGCTGCACGTAGTCCGCGCCCGGGATCGCCTCGGCCAGCGCCTCGCTGTGCTCCGGCGGCAGCAGCAGGTCCCGCCCCGCGCCGAGCACCAGCGTCGGCGCCCGCCCGACCGTGTCGCCGGCCGCGATCGCGTCGTGCCGCTTGAATATCGGGAAGAACTGCGCGATCACCTCGATCGGCGTCGACTCGATCAGCTCCTTGACGAACCGGACCACGGCCTCGGGCACGTCGGTGCCGAAGGCGAAGCGCTTGGTGAGCACCAGCCCGACGTCGCCGCTGATCCGGCGGCTCCGCTCGACCAGCGCGCGCTGCTTGGCGAGCAGGTCGAATATGCCCGGCGCGGCCCGGTGGAACAGCTTCGCCCCGCTCTTCGGCAGGCCGAACGCCGCCTCGTCGAACCTGCCGCCCGAGGTGGCCAGCAGCGCCGTGCCGACGACGCGGGTGCCGAACAGCTCCGGGTGCTGCTTGGCGAGGGCCAGCACGGCCATTCCGCCCATCGAGTGCCCGACCAGCACCACCGGCCCGGTCGGGCAGGTCGCCTCGAGCACCGCGTACAGATCCTCGCCCAGGGTCTCGACCGACAGGTGCGCGCCCGCCTTCGACCGGTCCGACCGGCCGTGCCCGCGCTGGTCCCAGAACACCATCCGGTAATCGCCGGAGAACTCGATCCGCTGGTAGTGCCAGCAGTCCTGGGGCAGGCAGAACCCGTGGGTGAACAGCAGCGTCGGGCGTGGGTCCGCAGCCGGATCCGGCACCGCGCGCAGGGCGCCCCGTCGCCCCGGCAGCGTGCGCGGCCGGCCGTACGGATCGTCCACCTCGACGTAAAGCTCGATTCCGTCCGGCGCCGTCACCGTCTGCGGGATCCCGCGCAGCGAGCCGAACACCTCGCCCGGGTCGCGGTGCTGGGCCATCCGGCGCACCGCCCGGCCTATGGTGAGCCGCTCGACCGCGATGCCCACCGCTGTGCCGGCCGCGACGACGCCGACCGCTGCGCCGATCAGGCCCGCGCCGCGCGGCAACACGCGGCCCGGGCCGCCGTGATCGCCGCCGTCGCCACCGCCAGGCACGCTGTCCGCCACGTTCCTCGTCCTCGCTCGTCCGTTGCCGCGGCCCGGGCTGCGTGCGTCCGCACCGCGTGGCGCTCCCGGCCAGGGCCCCGCCGCCGGTGCCCACCGCCCCGACGCCTGCCTATTTTGTTACCGCGGGGTTTCTATCTAAGCCTGCGGCGGGCCCCGGTTTTGTCGCGGTCCGGGTACGAAAGCGACGGGACGGGGTCAGCCGGCCGGGTCGACGTATACGCGCGGGACCCGCGCGCCGATCCGGGTGACGATCTCGTACGAGATGGTGTCCGCCGCGTCGGCCCAGTCCTGCGCGGTCGGCTCGCCGCGGTCGCCCGGGCCGAACAGCACCACCACGTCGCCCGGCCCGGCCTCCCGGTCGCCGAGGTCCACCACGAACTGGTCCATCGCCACCCGGCCGGCCACCGTGTAGCGCTCCCCGCCGATCCAGACCGGGCCGCGGCCAGAGGCGGTGCGCGGGATGCCGTCGGCGTATCCGGCCGGCACGAGCGCCAGGTTGCCCGCTGACGGGGTGTGATACGTGTGGCCGTAGGAGACGCCGTGCCCGCCGGGGACCCGCTTGACCAGCGCGAGCCGGCCCAGCAGCGTCATCACCGGGCGCAGCCCCAGCTCGGCCGGCGAGCCGAGCTGCGGGTTCGGGCTCAGGCCGTACATCGCCAGGCCCGCGCGGACCATGTCGTACCGGCTCTCCGGCACGAACAGCGCGCCGGGCGAGTTGGCCAGGTGCCGGACCTCGGGGCGCACGCCCGCGTTCTCCGCGTAAGTGAGCGCCTTGCGATAGGCGTCCAGCTGCTGCGGCACCGAGGGATGTCCGGGCTCATCGGCCGCGGCGAGGTGGGACCAGATGCCGGTCACCACGGCGAGCCCGTCCTGCTGCGCCTTGAGCGCCTTCTCGACGACCAGCGGCCAGTCCTCCGGCTGCACGCCGTTGCGGCCGAGCCCGGTGTCCGCCTTCAGCTGGATCCGGGCGGCGGTGCCGGTCTCGCGCGCCGCGTCGGTGATCTCGCGCAGCGCCCACAGGCCGGAGACCGAGACGTCGACCCCGGCCCGCAGCAGGTCGGCGAACGGGTCGCCGGGCGCGTGCAGCCAGGTGAGGATCGGCGCGGTGATCCCGGCCCGGCGCAGGTCCAGCGCCTCCTGCGGAATCGCGGCGCCGAGCCAGGTCGCGCCGGCCCGCACCGCGGCGCGGGCGCACTCGACCATGCCGTGCCCGTAGGCGTCCGCCTTGACCACGGCCATCACCTGCGCCGGGCCCACGATCCCGCGGATCCGGCGCACGTTCTCGCGCAGCGCGCGCAGGTCGATCCGGGCCTCGAGCCGGCCCGGCCCGGAGCCGGGCCGCGACTGGTGATCGGAGCGCGCGGCGCGCGGTCGCAAGGTCTGGTCTTCGGTCATTGTCCAGAATACTGCCAGCTCGGGGGCGCTACCGGAAACCCCGGCCGGGCGAGGTGCCGGCTCGCGGTGAAATCGGTCCGTGCCCGGCGGTAGGTTCGCCACGGAACCACGGCCCGAAAGCCGTGCGCGGGACGAGGGAAAGGAACGCTGCGGTGCGGCTGCTCCACGTGTCCGACTGGCATCTCGGGCGGCAGATCGGGCGGCATCCCCGCGACGCCGAGTTCGACGCGGTCCTGGCCGAGATCGCCGAGATCGCCCGGGACGCCGAGCCGGACCTGATCGTGCACAGCGGCGACCTGTTCGACGTCTACCTGCCGGCGGTGGCGGACCTCGGCCGCGCGGTCGGCGCGCTGCGCGATCTGGCGCGGACGGCGCCGGTGCTCGTGGTGCGGGGCAACCACGACTCGCCGAACCTGCTGCGGTTCCTCGACGGCATGGAGAACGGTTTCGGCCGGCAGCCCGGCGAGACGCGGCGGATCGCCTTCGCCGACACGGCGCGGGCGCCCGAGGACGGCGGCGTGCTGGAGTACCCGGCGCGCGACGGCGAGCAGACGATCCGGATCGCCGCGCTGCCGTTCGTGCACCAGAACCGGTTCGCCGAGGGGTTCGCCAGCCCGGAGTCGGCGACTCAGGACTATGCGCAGCAGCTGAGGACGATTCAGAGCCGGCTGGCCGAAGGGCTGGCCGAGGGCGCGCGGGACGACCGGGACGTGCTCGTCTTCGCGGCGCACCTGTTCGTCGAGGGCGCTCAGCCCTCGCATTCGGAGCGGCGGATCGACATCGCGGACAGCTACGCGAGCCCCGCGGACTCCATGCCGAGGGTCGCCTACGGCGCGCTGGGCCACATCCACAAGCCGCAGGACGTCACGCGGGCCGGATTCGTCGCCCGGTACGCCGGCAGCCCCCTGCAACTGGACTTCGGCGAGGCCGGCGAGCGCAAGAGCGTGGTCGTGGTCGAGGCGGAGCCGGGCCGGTCGCGGCGCCCGAAGGTGGAGCCGGTGCCGCTGACCGCCGGGCGGACGCTGGTGGAGGTCGAGGGGACGCTGGAGCAGATCGCGCAGCGGGCCGAGCGGATCGGCGACGCCTACGTGAAGGCGGTCGTCGACACCGAGCAGCCGGCCCGGGATCTGGCCGACGCGGTGATGAAGGCGCTGCCCGAGGCGACCGTGGTCGCAGTGGAGGAGCGCTGCGCGGCGCGGGCGGTGGAAGTGATCAGCCGCAGCGAGGCGCAGCGGCGCGAGGCGGACATGTCCGAGCTCTTCCACGACTATCTCGGCACCCTGAAGACCGGCAGCTTCGACGCGGCCCGGGTGCTGGAGACCTTCACCGGGATGCTCGGCTCGGTCGAGCGCGAGGAGCCAGGGCCCTGCTGCGAGGAGGACCAGCTGCGCGCGGCACTGGGTGAATCGACGCTGCGTGACTCGGTGCTGGAGGCGGGCGCATGAGGCCGCTGACTCTGTCCTTCTCCGGCCTGCGCAGCTATCCCGGCGAGGCGAGCATCGACTTCACCGGCCGGGACCTGGTCGGCGTGATCGGCGACACCGGCGCGGGCAAGAGCACCGTCCTGGAGGCGATCACCTACGCGCTCTACGGCCAGAGCTCGTGGTCGGCCCGGACCGAGCCGCTGATCTGCGAGGCGGCCGAGGCGATGACCGTGGAGCTGGCCTTCCTGCACGAGGGCGAGCGGTGGCGGGTGCAGCGGCGGCAGTATCGCAACACCCGTCCCTCCAGTCACCTGCTGGAGAACCTCGACACCGGCGAGCAGGTCGACAACGCCCGGCCGGTGCTGGCCCGGGTGGAGCAGCTGACCGGCCTGCCCTACAAGGCGTTCCAGTCGGTCGTGCTGCTGCAGCAGGGCCGGTTCGACCGGCTGCTCAACGCGACCGACGCGGACCGCGGCGAGCTGCTGGGCAAGCTGTTCGGCTCGGACGCGCTGATCCGGCTGCGGGAGAGCGCGGCACGCCGCTGCGACGCACTCAACAACCTGATTTCGCAGGCTGAGGTCCGACGCGCGCGGCTGCGCGCCGATCCCGCGGCGCAGGCCGCCGAAGCGCGTCAGGAGGCTGATCAGGCGCGGGCGGACGCGGACCGGCTGGCCGGGCTGCTGGAGCGGATGCAGGCAGGCCGGGCCGGGGCGGCACGGTCGGCATTGCAGGCGAAGGAGTTCCGGCAGGAGATCGTGCTGCTGGCCCGGCAGGCGGTTGCCGACGCGCGTCAGAGCACGGATGCGCTCGGTCCGGCCGATACCGAGATCGCCGCGCAGGACTCCGAGATCGGTGTGCTGATCGAGAAGGCGCGGGCCGATCAGGGCGCGGCAAGGGAACGGATCGAGCAGACCGCGGCCGCAGGTTCCACCCGCGAGGCGCTGGCGCGGGCCGAGGGCTTCCTGGCCGCACTGCCCGCCCGGCTGGCGGAATCGCGCCAGCGTCAGGACACGATCGAGCAGCAGCGAGAGCGGATCAAGACGGAGCACGCGGCAGTCGAGGCGATGGCCGCCGACATCGCGGCGCTGCGGGATCAGGCGGCGGCGAAGACCGCTGATGCAGAACGCCTCGCGGAGATCGCGCGAAAAGTCCGCAGCGAGGAGGCTCGGCTCGCCGAAGCAGTCACGGACGCGCTGAGCGAGGCAACCGCGGTAGCAAAGAGCTCGAAGCTCGCACGCGACGCTGAGGCCGAGGCCGAGGAGGCCGGCGCGGCACTCGCCATAGCTCGGGCGACCGCACAAGAGGCCGACGAGAAGCAGGCGGCAGCGTCGGCCCGACTCGCCGACATCCGGCGCGGCGAGGCCGCAGCGAGCGCGGCACACGGCCTGGTCGCAGGCCACGACGACTGTCCGGTCTGCGTACGGGTCCTGCCGCAGGGCTTCGAGCCACCGGTCCCGGTCGATCCGCGGGCCCTGGCCGAGGCCGAGCGATCGGACCGCGACGCATCAGGCGCGGCACGCAAAGCCGAGGCGGAGCGCGCGGTCGCCGAAAACCGAGTCGAGCAGGCCTCGAAGACGCACCGGGACCGGCTCGCCGAGATCAACGCGGCCCGCACCGAGCTGCGCGATGCGCTACAAGCCGTCGGCACAGCCGCGGACTCGTTCGCTGCATCGGTTCGGACCAGCGGATCGCCGGCGGCCCCGGATGCGGCACGCTGGTCGGCCGATCTGGCCGCCGAAGTCCAGGCCCTCGCAGCCAACAAGGACGGCCAACAGCACACCGACCGCCGCCGCAAGCAGCTCGCCGATCGCCTGCTGATCCCGGCGCGCCAGCCGATCGAAGCGCTGGCAAGCGCACTGTCGGACCGAGAGCGCGCGAAGACCGAGCTCACCGCGCAGGCCGCGGCCGGCGACAGCACACTGACCAGCCGTCGCAAGGCCCTGCAGATCGATGCCCGGCAAGCCGACGAGGAGCAGCAGCGCCTGACCGCGAGCCGCGCCGGTCTGGACCAGGAGCTGGCCACCCTTCCCGCCGCAGCACGGGACCGCCTGCCACCCCGCACCGCAGAAATCGACGACGCCGCGATCACCCGCGCCACGGACACCGTACGCGAGCTTGCGGAGCGTCTACTGCGCCTGCAGAAGGACCACGACAACGCGCGCGACGCCCTGGATACGTACTCTGCAAAACGCACCGAACTCGCCACACGACGCGAGCGCGAGATCCGCCGCCCACTGCAGGACCTCCTGACCCGCCTGGCCGCCTGGAACACAGCTGCCACCCGTGCCGCCGAATCCCTCGCCCACGCCACCGCGGCCACCGCCCACACACACGCGGCCGCGGCCGCAACAGCACCAGAAAACTTCGCCGCCGACGCCGACCCCACGATCACCGGCGCAGCCCGATTCGCCGACGCCGTCGAACAATTCGCGTCGCAGACCCGGAACGCACTCGAGACGGCGAGCCGCGCGGCCGACGAGGAGGTCGGCGCCCGCGTCGGCGAACTGCGCGCCCTCGCACTCCAGGCGGCGAACGACACAGCAGCCTTGGACCCGGAAGGCGACCTCCTGGCGCCACAGGCCCTCGACGGCCTCGTCGCCGCGCAGGCCGGCCGCAGCGCCGCGGCCGAGCGCGCCGGCAAGGAGGCCGCCGAGGCCGAGGCGCAGATCGCCCCCGCCGCCGCACTCGACGCAGCCCTCGAAGCCGGCCGGACGCGCGTGGCCGCGGTCGACGTCGTGCGCACCCAGCTGACCGAGGCGAAGTTCGTCGGCCATCTGATCAACCAGCGCACCCGCGCCCTGCTAGCCGTCGCCGGTGAGCTGTTCGGCGACCTGACCGGCGGCCGCTTCGGCTTCGGCGAGGACTTCCGCGTCGTCAGCCTCACCACCGGCAACGCCCGCGACCCGAAGACCCTGTCCGGCGGCGAGTCCTTCCTGGCCTCGCTGGCCCTGGCGCTCGGCCTGGTGGAACTGCACGGCCGCGGCGGCCCGCGGCTCGGCGCCCTCTTCCTCGACGAGGGCTTCGGCTCGCTGGACACCGCCTCGCTGGACACCGCCCTGGCGGTGCTGCGCGGCCAGGCCGACGGCGACCGCCTCGTCGTCGTCATCAGCCATCTGCACGCGGTCGCAGAGGCCGTCGACGACGTCCTCTGGGTCGAGCGCGGCCCGGCCGGCTCGGCCGCCCGCTGGCTCGACCCGGCCCAGCGCGAGGCCCTGATCCAGCACGAGTTCCAGGCCGGGCTGCTCTGAGAACCGGCCCGGCCCGGTCCGGCCGCGGCTCAGGCCACGACGACCACGGTGGTGCCGGTCGAGGTGAAGTCGAAGATGGCCTTCGCGTTCTCCTGCGCCATCCTGATCCCGCCGGTGGGCCCGGTCGGCGCCGGCGGCAGGCTGGGCTGCCCGGCGACCGCGTCGAAGCCGAACACCGCGCTCTCGCCGTCCACCGTGCCCTGGCCGAACACCACCACGTACTGGATCGGCGTGCCGTCGGACCCGTTGCCCGAGGCCTCCTTCTCGGTGACCTGGTAGGAGCCGGCCGGCGGCGCCAGGGTGCCGGGCACCACCTGGAAGGTGCTGGACACCGAGCTGCCCGAGGAGACGATCCAGACCCGGTGGCCGGAGAGCGAGTAGACGACCCGCGCGCCGCTGCCCGAGTCCGCCGGGAGCGAACTCGGGTTCGGCGCGGCCGAGGAGTGCTGCGCGCTGGGCGACCGGGACGAGGTTGCGCCGGCCGAGGAGTGGGCCGTGGCGGAGCTGCTCTGCGCCGAGGAGGCGCCCGCGGTCTGCGCGTTGACCTTGCCGTGGTTCGAGGTGTGCGCCGCCTGCGCGGCCAGCGCGGCCACGCCGAGCAGAGCCCCGACGGTCATCAGCAGCACCATGGCGGTCGCGCCGCGGCGGCGTCTCGAGGACGGCGATGGCGGCGGCGGGGGACCGGGCGGTCCGGAGCCGTCCCGGCGCGACGGCGCCTCCGGCTCCCGCCCTGGCCTGTGCGACGACGGGCCCTGATGCGAAGCGCGGCGCGACGAGGGGCGGTCGTACTCGCCCGAATCGGCCGGCGATTGCGCGGCCCGGCGCGGCGCATAGGCCGTGTCGCCGTCGCCCGAGCCGTTCGCGCGGCGGTTCGGCGGCTCGGGTGCCCAATCGCCCGGGGCAGATTGGCCGGGCTGGCCAGACGGGCCGGGCTCCGCGGGCCGATAGGGCGGCTGCTCGTGGCCGGCCGGCTGTCGTGCCGGACGGTTCTCGTAGCCGCCGTAGTCCAGGGGATCGGCGCGGCCCGGCGGATCGGCGCGGCCCGGGCGCTGCTGGTCCGGCCGCTGTTGGTCTTGGCGGCCGCCGTAATCGGCGCGGGTCTGGTAGTCGGCGCGCCGGGTGCGGTCCGCCGCACCGTATGGGTCGGGCGCGCCGTACTGCTCGGGGTAGCCGGAGCCGGGCCGAGCGTCCTGGTCCCCGGCGTGCCACGGCTGATTCGTGGTCGGCGGCAGCGATTGTGGACCACGCGGCGGAGGCTGTTGCTGAAGTGGCGGCTGTTGTTGCGGCTGCTGTCCGGACCGGCCCGGAGGCAGGTCGCGTCGGCCGCCCTGGGGGCCGGGCTGTCCGGGCTGGCCAGATTGCCCCGGCGGCAGGCCCGACTGACCCGGCGGCAGACCCGGGCGTTGCCCCGGTCCGGGCTGGCGTGGCGGCTGCTCACCGTACTGCGCCGGGCGCGGAGGCTGCGGCTGCCCGCCCTGGCCCGGTGGCCGCGGCGGGCGTCCATACTGTCCCGCAGGGTTGGGGGCGTTGGGATCGCCGTACGGCGCGGGAAGCGGCGGCGCTCCCGGCCGGCGCGGGCCCTGGCCGGCCGGTCCTGCGGGCCCGGGCGGAACGGCATTGCCGGCGTTGCCCGCACCCGGCCGCCCCGGCTGCTGCGGCACCGGTCGCGTCGCGTCGGGAAGCTCGGGGTCGCCGTAGGCGTCGCCGTACGGGTCCGAAGGGTGCCGCGGCCCCGGCTCCGGGCGCGGGCCGCGCCGACGCGGGTCGTCTGGGGGTTCGTCAGCCGGGTCGCGGGGATCGATGCCGCGTCTGCCCACTGAAGCCTTTCCCTTCTCGTGCCGCCGCGTGGATGGATCCGGGTTGATGCCGCGCCGGTGATTTTTCCGGCGGCGCGGCGCGCTGCCGGCGGGGCCGGAGCAGCGCACACTCATCATGCCGTACAGCTTCGAAGATAGGTATCCCGCGCAGATCCGGAGTGCAACGGCCGATGCGGTGGATAATGGCCGGCGTGCTCCTCCTGGCTTTCGACACCGCGACCGCCGCTGTAACCGTCGCACTGCACGACGGGACCACGGTACTGGCCGAACACACCGAGGCCGACGCGCGAAGGCACGGAGAGCTGCTCTCCCCGGGAATCGGCAAAGTGTTGGCCAAGGCCGGACGGGACCGGACCGACCTGACCGACGTCGCGGTGGGCGTCGGCCCCGGACCTTTCACCGGTCTGCGTGTCGGTTTGGTCACCGCACGTGCGCTCGGCGACGCGCTCGGCATCCCGGTGCACGGAGTGTGCACGCTCGATATCGTCGCCGCGGACGTGATGGCCGGGGTCCTGGCGGGTACATCGGTTGCCGTGCCCTTCGCCGTCGCCACCGATGCACGCCGCCGTGAAGTCTATTGGGCGCTCTATGACGCGTTAGGCCGCCGGCTCACCGAACCGGCCGTCGACCGTCCCCAGACCGTGGCCCCGCTCGTCGGCGGCATGCCGGTCGCGGGGGAGGGGCCGGTGCTGTACCCGGACGCCTTCCCGGAGCGCCGCGACCCGGTCCTGCCGAGCGCCGCGGTCCTCAGTGACATCGCAGCCCACGCACTCGCCGCCGGCCCGGCAGGCCCGGACGGGTCCGCGGACCTCCCGAGCGTGCCGCTGCTGCTCCCGGTCCCGCTTTACCTGCGTCGGCCCGACGCGGTCGAGCCATCCGCGCGCAAGCCGGTCAGCCAGCCGGCGTTGCGATGACCAGCCAGGACGAGTTGGCTGCGGTGGACGCCTCGGCGACGGCGCACCCGGCGGTGCAGCAGCCCGCGCCGGCGCCGGCCCCCGCCCCGCAGGGTCCTCCAACGGGCTACGCCGACGAGTTCGAGTGCATCCTGCGTCCGATGCGCTGGTGGGACATCCCGCCGGTGATGGTGCTCGAACTCGACGCGTTCGGCGAGGACGCCTGGACCGTCGGCATGTTCTGGTCGGAGCTGGCCGAGGCGGCCAGCCGCCGCTACGTCGTCGCCGAGGAGTACGGCTTCGACTCGACGCATCCGGACCGGGACGGCCCGCGGATCGTCGGCTACGCGGGCCTGATGATAGGCGCTGGAGAGGCCGAGGTGCAGACCATCGCGGTGGACCGGCGCCGCGAGGGGCGCGGTATCGGCTCCCGGCTGCTGACCCGGCTGCTCGCCGAGGCGGCCCGCGGCGGCTGCGACGAGGTGCTGCTGGAGGTGCGCGAGGACAACTATCGGGCCCAGGCGCTCTACCACCGGTTCGGGTTCGAGCTGATCGGCCTGCGGCCGAAGTACTATCAGCCGTCGAACACCGACGCGCTGGTCATGCGGGCCGTCGGCGTGGCGGCCCGGTTCGGCGGGAGAAAGGATGCCGGGGATGGCAGGCAGCATCGCAACGGGCGGATCCGCTAGCGCCGGCGACACGCCGATCGTGCTCGGCTTCGAGACCTCCTGCGACGAGACCGGGATCGGCATCGTGCGCGGCACCGAGCTGCTGGCCGACGCGGTGGCCACCAGCGTCGAGGAGCACGCCCGGTTCGGCGGCGTAGTCCCGGAGGTTGCCTCGCGGGCCCACCTGGAGGCCATGGTCCCGACCGTGCACCGGGCGCTGGAGACCGCGGGCCTGAAGCTCTCGGACGTCGACGCGATCGCGGTGACCGCGGGTCCGGGCCTGGCCGGGGCGCTGCTGGTCGGCGTTGCCGCGGCGAAGGGCTACGCGCTGGCGCTGGACAAGCCGCTCTACGGGGTCAACCACCTGGCCGCGCACGTCTGCGTGGACCAGCTGGAGCACGGCCCGCTGCCCGAGCCGTGCATGGCGCTGCTGGTCTCCGGCGGGCACTCCTCGCTGCTGCTGGTGCCCGATGTGACCTCTGATGTCAGGCCTCTGGGCAGCACGGTGGACGACGCGGCCGGCGAGGCCTTCGACAAGGTCGCCCGGGTGCTCGGCCTCGGCTTCCCCGGCGGCCCGCTGATCGACCGGGCGGCCCGCGAGGGCGATCCGGCGGCGATCGACTTCCCGCGCGGCATGACCGGCCCGCGCGACCCGGCGTTCGACTTCTCCTTCTCGGGCCTTAAGACCGCGGTGGCCCGCTGGGTCGAGGCGCGCGAGCGGGCCGGCGAGCCGGTGCCGGTCGCCGACGTCGCCGCGTCGTTCCAGGAGGCGGTGGTCGACGTGCTGACCCGCAAGGCGATCCGCGCCTGCCGGGAGAACGGCGTGGACCACCTGCTGATCGGCGGCGGCGTCGCGGCCAACTCCCGGCTGCGCGCGCTGGCGCAGGAGCGCGCCGAGGCGGTCGGCCTGAAGGTGCGGGTGCCGCGGCCGAAACTGTGCACCGACAACGGGGCGATGGTCGCCGCGCTGGGCGCGGAGCTTGTCGCCCGCGGCGCGCGGCCCTCGGCGCTCGACCTGCCGGCGGACTCGTCGATGCCGGTCACCGAGGTGCTGGTCTGAGGACGGGACGGGACAGGACGGGACGGGGGCAATCAAGATGCGGGTTCTGATGTGGGAGGCCAAGGGCGACGCGGACGGGATGATCGCGTGGTGGCGCGGCGAGGTCGACCCGACGCTGCCGGAGGGCTGCGCGGTGGAGCTGTTCCGCAGCGCGGACCGGCTCGTCGCGATCCTGCGCCCGGTCCCGCCGCCCGCTTCCGGCTGGCGCGTGCCCGACCCACCGGCGCAGATCGTCGACCGGCCGCCGCACGCCTGGCCGTTCGACGCAGTCGAGGACGAGGACGAGGTCGGAACGGCCTGACCGAGGGCTGGCGGGCCGCGGGCCGCGGGCCGCACGATGCGCCGTTTTTCGGGGGCCGGCCCTGCTCGATGTGCCGCTGAATCCGGTCACTCTCCGGTGCGCGCCGGGACCTCCTCCAGCAACCGGTCCGCGGCGGTGAACGGGTCGAGTTCACCCTCGGCGACGGCGCCGGCGAGGTCTGCCAAGCGGCTGTCGCCGTGCACCGAGCCGAAGCGGGAGCGCAGCGCGGCGAAGGCGATCGCCTCGATCTCGGCCGCGGCCCGGGCCCGGCGGCGGACGGCCAGGTTCCCGGTCTCGGCCAGCCACGCGCGGTGCTTCTCCAGCGCCTCGACGACCTCGGAGATACCCTCGGCGCGGGCGGCCACGGTCTTGACGATCGGCGGCCGCCAGTCGCCGGGACCGCGCCGCTCGCCCAGCGCCAGCATGTGGTTGACCTCGCGGGCGGTCGCGTCGGCGCCGTCCCGGTCGGCCTTGTTGACCACGAAGACGTCACCGATCTCCAGGATCCCGGCCTTCGCCGCCTGGATCCCGTCGCCCATGCCCGGGGCCAGCAGCACCACCGTGGTGTCCGCGGCCGAGGCGACCTCGATCTCGGACTGTCCCACCCCGACCGTCTCGAGCAGCACCACGTCGCAGCCGGCCGCGTCGAGCACGCGCAGCGCCTGCGAAGCCGTCGCGGACAGCCCGCCGAGATGCCCGCGCGAGGCCATCGACCGGATGTAGACGCCCGGATCCGTCGCGTGCTCCTGCATCCGCACCCGGTCGCCGAGCAGCGCCCCGCCGGAGAACGGCGACGAGGGGTCCACCGCCAGCACGCCGACCCGCTTGCCGCGCGCCCGGTACTCGGTGACCAGTGCGCTGGTGGTGGTCGACTTGCCGACGCCGGGCGAGCCGGTCAGACCGACGATGTAGGCCCCTGAGTCACCGCCGCACAGCGGCGCGAGCAGCGCCATGACCTCGCGCAGCGCCGGCGAGCCGTCCTCGACCAGCGACACGAGCCGGGCCACTGCGCGCGGATCGCCGCTGCGCGCGCGATCGACCAGGTCCTGCGGATTCAGGCTGCGTTCGGTGCGTTCCGGACTCACGGTCTCGACTCTAGAAGACGGGGCGGGGTCGGTGGACCGCCAGGTCGATCGACGGGCCGTGTGTAGGCCGGCCCGTCGGCGCCTGACGACCCGTCAGATCAGCTTCGCCGCGGCACGGTCACGATCAGCGCGTCACCCTGCCCACCGCCGCCGCACAGGCCGGCCGCGCCGGTGCCGCCGCCGCGCCGCTGCAGCTCGAGGGCCAGGTGCAGCACGATCCGGGCGCCGGACATGCCGATCGGGTGGCCGAGCGCGATCGCGCCGCCGTTCACGTTGACCTTGTCCGACGTGACGCCGAGGTCGCGCATCGACTGGAGGCCGACCGCGGCGAAGGCCTCGTTGATCTCGATCAGGTCCAGGTCGGCCACGGTGAGGCCGGCCTTGCCCAGCGCCTTGCCGATCGCGTTCGAGGGCTGCGAGTGCAGCGAGTTGTCCGGGCCGGCCACCATGCCGTGCGCGCCGATCTCGGCCAGCCAGTCCAGGCCGAGCTCCTCCGCCTTGGCCTTGGACATGACGACCACCGCGGCCGCGCCGTCGGAGATCGGGGAGGCGTTGCCCGCGGTGATGGTGCCGTCCTTGGCGAACGCCGGGCGCAGCTTGGCCAGGCCCTCGGCGGTGGTGTCGCCGCGCACGCCCTCGTCGTGCTTGACCACGATCGGGTCGCCTTTGCGCTGCGGGATCTCCACCGGCGTGATCTCGGCGTCGAACAGGCCGTTCTTGGCCGCAGCGGCGGCCCGCTGCTGGGAGAGCGCGGCGAAGGCGTCCTGCTGCTCGCGCGAGATGCCCAGCTTCGCCACGTGGCGCTCGGTCGACTCGCCCATCGGGATGTGGTCGTAGGCGTCGGTCAGGCCGTCGTGGGCCATCGAGTCGAGCAGCGAGATCGCGCCGTACTTGTAGCCCTCGCGGGACTTGGGCAGCAGGTGCGGCGCGTTGGTCATCGACTCCATGCCGCCGGCCACCACGACCTCGACCTCGCCGGCCCGCACCAGCTGGTCGGCCAGCGCGATCGCGTCCAGACCGGACAGGCACACCTTGTTGATCGTCAGCGCGGGCACGGTCATCGGGATGCCGGCCTTGGCCGCGGCCTGCCGGGCCGGGATCTGCCCGGCGCCGGCCTGCAGCACCTGACCCATGATCACATAATCGACCTGGTCGGGCGCGACGCCGGCCCGCTCCAGGGCGGCGCGGATGGCTACCGCCCCCAGGTCCACGCCGCTGAACGGGGTGAGCGCGCCGAGCAGCTTGCCCATCGGGGTGCGGGCTCCGGCGACGATGACGGAGTTGGTCATGGCGATACGCCTCCGAGGTCACTGCGGTCACGGTCAGATGGCGGTCGGGTTCTACTCCGACACTATCCACAATTTAGCTACTTGCCAGTAGGGTCTGGCAGTGTCGGATACGCCACAGTGTGAGACGACTCGGCGTGAGGCGACCCTGTGCAAGGCAAGACCGGGCGCCCCGTGCGCGGGCGCCGAGGCCCGCATCCGCCCCATCCGCCGCACCGCCGTGCCCTGAATGAGGAGACCACCGTGGATGAGACCGCCGCGTTCACCCGGATCGATCACATCGGCATCGCCTGCCGAGACCTCTCCGCGAGCATCGAGTTCTATCGCTCGACCTTCGGCTTCGAGGTCTACCACCAGGAGGAGAACGAGCAGCAGGGGGTCCGCGAGGCGATGCTGCGGATCAACGGCACGGACGACGGCGGGGCGACCTACCTGCAGCTGCTCGAGCCGCTGCGCGAGGACAGCGCGGTCGGCAAGTTCCTGGCCAAGAACGGCGAGGGCGTGCACCACATCGCGTTCGGCACCGCCGACGTGGTGGGCGGCACCGAGTCGGCGGTGGCGACCGGTGTGCGGGCGCTCTACCCGGAGCCGCGGCACGGCACCTTCGGGTCCTGCATCAACTTCCTGCACCCCAAGGACTGCCACGGCGTGCTCACCGAGCTGGTCCAGGCGCCCGAGGCGGAACACGGCGCAGGTCACAGCCCGGATTCCGCCGGGACGCACTGAGCGGGGCCTGCAGACAGCTGAGTTCTGGGGCTAGGATTCGGGCGCTCCAGCCAGAATCACCGCCTCCGCCGAGGCCGCCCACAGCCGCCGGCGGTGCGGGGAACGGAGGCCCGTTTGACTGCGGACCAGAACGACCCCGGGGACATACCACCCGGCCTGGTGCTTCCGCCGGCGCTGCTCGGACTGGCCGAGGCGAACAGCCTCGGCGCGCTGCGGAAGATGTACCGGCCGGCGCACGACGCGCTGTTCCGGACACAGGCCACCAGGGACCGCCGGATCCTGCTCTTCCAGCAGGGATTCCTGCACGCCACCGGCCCGACCACGGCCGACGCCTACCGCTGGGACCACGTCACCGAGGTCTACCAGAACGCCGTCGACCACTACCAGAACGGCCGGTACCAGTACACGTCGGTGCTGTTCCAGCTGGTGCTGCTGGACGGCAGCCGGTTCAAGCTGGACGGCTCTTTCCGCGGCGCCCGCGCGCTTGGCTCGCACATCAACGCGGCGGTCTCCAGCGTGCTGCTGCCGGCGGCCGAGGCGGCCCTGGCCCAGGGCGCCACGCTGCCGTTCGGCCCGCTGGGCCTTAGCGCGCAGGCGCTGGCGCCGAAGAAGCGCGGGCCGATCCCGTGGACGCAGATCCGGCTGGTCAAGCCGATCCGCGGGTACGTGCACGTGTTCGTGTACGGCAAGGACAAGTCGGTGCTGAACGTGAACTGCAGCCAGGTGCCCAACCTGCCGCTGTTCAGCCATCTGGCGGACCGTTATGCCGGGAAGGCGGCCCGGACGCCGATTCCGGCGCAGCGGGACCACAGCGCCGGCAGCGGCATCGCGGGCGGTGCGATCGGGGACGTGGGAGAAGTCGGCGAAGTCAGGGACGTCGGCGAGGTCGGCGAGGTGGAGCTTTAGAGGTGGAGCTGTAGCGGGCGCGAGGCCGCGTCGCGGCGGCCATCCGGGCTACGCTCTGCCAATGATCGGTTGGCGCACGGCCGGCGTCTGGGATCCGGCGACGCCGGGCGTGCTGCGCCTACCTTCGGGGCGGCTCGTGCGCGGCCGCGGTCTGCGCCGCCCGATGCCCGCCGATGCCCCCGAACCAACCTTTGCGCTCTACCTGACCGGCCGTCAGCCGCCGCCGGTTGCCTGGGAGGCGCGGTGGATCCGGTGGCCCGACTTCCGGCTGCCCTCCGATCCGGCCGTGGCCGCCGCGGCACTGCGCGAAGCGTGGGAGCGAGCAAGCGCCGAGCGGGTCGAAGTCGCCTGCGGCGGCGGGGTTGGGCGCACTGGGACCGCGCTGGCCTGCCTCGCCGTGCTCGACGGCGTCCCCGGTGACGAAGCAGTCGCCTACGTCCGAGCGGGCTACGCCCCTCGGGCGGTCGAGACGCCCTGGCAGCGCCGCTACGTCACTCGTTTCGGGCAACGGACCTGACCGGCGGTCAGCTCACGGCGCGTCAGCCGATCGGCCGCCTCAGCCCAGCCGTCAACGCCTGCCGTCACACAGTGCGCGACATCACCAGATCGCACAGGCTCAGCAGCGCCTTCTTCGCCGAGATGTCCGGCAGCGGCTCCAGCAGCGCCCGCGCCTCGTCCGCGTATCGGGCCACGGTCGCCCGCGCCTGGTCCATCGCCGGGTGCACCCGCAGCGCCGCGATGGCCTCCTCGACCCGCTCGTCCTGCTCGATCGGCGCCGACAGCAGCTCGCGCAGCCGCGCCGACTCCGGGTCGCTGGACGCGAGCACGTACAGCGCCGGCAGCGTCGGCACGCCCTCGCGCAGGTCCGTGCCCGGCGTCTTGCCGAACTGCTCCGGGTCGCCCACCAGGTCGAGCACGTCGTCGGCGAGCTGGAACGCCACCCCGAACACCTCGCCGAACCGGGTCAGCAGCTCCACGTCCCGCTGCGGCGCCCCGGACAGCAGCGCGCCGAACCGGGCGCTGGTGGCGATCAGCGAGCCGGTCTTGTCCATTAGGACCCTGAGATAGTGGTCGAGCGCCGCCTCGCCGTCGTCCGGCTGTACACACTCGTTGATCTGGCCGGTCACCAGCCGCTCGAAGGTGACCGCCTGCAGCCGCACCGCCTCCGGCCCGAGGTCGGCCAGGATCCGCGAGGCGCGGGCGAACAGGAAGTCGCCGGTCAGGATCGCCAGCGAGTTGTCCCAGCGGGCGTTCGCGGTGGCCACGCCGCGGCGCAGCTCCGCCTCGTCCATCACGTCGTCGTGGTACAGCGTCGCCAGATGCGTGAGTTCCACCACTGCGCCGGCCGGCACGACGCCCGCGGCGCGCGGATCGCCGAACTCGGCGGCCATCAGGGTGAGCAGCGGCCGGAACCGCTTGCCCCCCGCGTTCACCAGGTGGATCGCGGTCTGCGCGATCAGCGGGTGGTCGCTGCGGGCCGACTCGCGCAGCAGCTCCTCGACCCGGTCGAGGCCGGCCCGGATCCGTTGCTCGAGCTCGGGATCGTCCATCGGCGGCAGGAACTGCGCCGCTGCTCCGGCGACGGGCACCGGGGCCGGTACCTGCACGCTCACTTCTTCGCCCCTTACCGCCCTCGGCCGGCAGAGCCGCCGTCCACCTGGGCCCATCGGTCCATGGTCCGGGGTCAACGCTAGTGCATCGAGGGTGCCGGCTGAACCCGGGGCGCGGCGGCGTAGTGTTCGCATGGTGGACAGACCTCGCTTCGGACACATCCAGTTCCTCAACTGCGTCCCGATCTACTGGGGCCTGGTCAGGTCGGGCGCGCTGCTCGACCTCGACCTGGTCAAGGACACCCCGGAGCGGCTCTCCGAACAGCTCGTGGCCGGCGATCTGGACATCGGGCCGATCAGCCTGGTCGAGTACCTGAGGCACGCCGCCGACCTGGTGGTGCTGCCGGACCTCGCGGTCGGCTCGGACGGCCCGGTCATGTCCTGCAACCTCGTCTCCCAGCTGCCGTTCGACCGGCTCGACCGGGAGCGGGTGGCGCTCGGCTCGACCTCCCGCACCACCGTCCAGCTGGCCCGGATGGTGCTGCGCGAGCGCTACCGCGTCCAGCCCGATTACTATGCCTGCCCGCCGGATCTGGCCGGGATGATGCAGGAGGCGGCGGCCGGCGTGCTGATCGGCGACCCGGCGCTGCGGGCCTCGCTCTACGACGCGCCCCGGCTCGGGCTGCGGGTCATGGACCTGGGCGCGGAGTGGAAGGACTGGACCGGCCTGCCGATGGTCTTCGCGGTCTGGGCGGTGCGGCGCGAGTTCCTGGCCGCCAACCCGGGCCTGACCCGCGAGGTGCACGAGGCCTGTCTGCGCTCGCGCGACCTTGCGATAAGCGAGGTGGACAAAGTGGCCGAGCACACCGCGCGCTGGGAGGCGTTCGACGCCCGGGTGCTGGAGCGCTACTTCACCACGCTGGACTTCTCCTTCGGCGAGCGGCAGCTGGCCGGGGTGCGCGAGTTCGCCCGCCGGGTCGGCGACCAGATCGGCATCGACCCCGCCGTGCCGATCGAGCTGTTGGAGCCGGGCGCGTAGTCTGGTCGGCAATAAACGGCAATAAGCAGCGCGGTCAGATCAGCTCAGATCAGCACAGCGAAGGTTGAGGTTCGACGCGATGAGCGGGACGCCGAAGGGCGCGATCAGCACGGTGAGTGCGTTTGGCGGCGGCCGGCTCGGCGCCCTGCGGGAGCCGCTCGAGCGCGCCGCGGAGGGCGGCCGGCTCACCGAGCAGGAGGCCGTGGATCTCTACCGGCATGCCCCGCTGCACGAACTGGGCCGGGCCGCCGACGCCGCGCGGCGCAAGCGATACACGGACACCGCGGACATCGCGACCTACATCATCGAACGCAACATCAACTACACGAACGTCTGCGTGACGGCGTGTAAGTTCTGCGCGTTCTACGCCCCGCCGAAGTCGGACAAGGGCTGGTCGCACGATCTGGACGAGATCCTGCGCCGGTGCGGGGAGACGGTCGCGCTCGGCGGCACCCAGATCATGTTCCAGGGCGGCCACCACCCGGACTACGGGGTCGAGTACTACGAGCGCGCCTTCGCCGCGATCAAGGCCGAGTACCCGCAGCTCGTCATCCACTCGCTGGGCGCCTCCGAGGTGCAGCACATGGCGACCGTCTCCGCGGTGCCGATCGAGGAGGCCATCGCGCGGCTCAAGGCCGCGGGCCTCGACTCGTTCGCCGGGGCCGGCGCCGAGCTGCTGCCGCAGCGGCCGCGCAACGCCATCGCGCCGCTGAAGGAGTCCGGCGAGCGCTGGCTGGAGATCATGGAGACGGCGCACGGGCTGGGCCTGGAGTCGACCTCGACGATGCTGATGGGCACCGGGGAGACCAACGCCGAGCGGATAAGGCATCTGGCGATGATCCGCGAGGTGCAGGACCGCACCGGAGGCTTCCGCGCCTTCATCCCGTACACCTACCAGCCGGAGAACAACCACCTCAAGGGCCGCACGCAGGCCACCACGCTGGAGTACCTGCGGATGATCGCGATCTCCCGGCTGTTCCTGCACAACGTGGCGCACATCCAGGGCTCGTGGCTGACCGTCGGCAAGGAGGCGGGGCAGCTGACGCTGCATTATGGGGCGGACGACCTCGGCTCGGTCATGCTGGAGGAGAACGTGGTCTCCTCGGCCGGTGCCCGGCACCGCTCCAACCGCATGGAGCTGATCCACCTGATCCGCACCGCCGGGCGCGTTCCGGCGCAGCGCGACACGCTCTACAACCACCTGGTGGTGCACCGGGACCCGGCCGACGATCCGGCCGACGACCAGGTCCGGTCGCACATCTCCTCCACCGCCCTCCCACTGGTCGACATCGCGCCCTGACCCTCCCCTCCGCAGTCAGCGGCGCGCGCCCGTCGGGGTTCAGATATCCGGCCGGCCGTCGTTGTGCCGGGCGTAGCGCTCGGCGACGAGCCAGGAGACCCGGCCGCGCTCCCAGCACAGCCGGCAGCTGACCCGCGCCAGCGAGCCGCGCGGCACGATCCGGCCGGTGCCGCCACACGCCGGGCACTGCACGATGTACTTGCGCCGTCCCGGCCCGGATCCGGGCGCCGGCCCGGATCCGCCGGGGCCGGCGCCGTCCCGGCCGTCGCCGCCGTGCGTGTCGCCGTTCTTCTCGGGGCTCGTGCTCATGCGCCGGTCGCCGCGGTCATCGCGGACCGGCCGTCCCCGCCCCTTTCCGACGTCTGTCATGGTCATGGTTCACCAGGCCTCTCGGATGCTGCTGGGCCGCACTGCGAAGTCGCGGTAGCGTCGAGTGTCGGCACCTGCACGGTATGGACCTCTTGCTTGGTAGCCCCACCGCTTGGCAATTCCACTGTGCATTTCCCGCACGGCCGGGGGGAGCCGTTGACCGTCCCCGGCCGGACAGGCAACGGAAACCCGAGGACGGCGCTGGTGGACCGGAACACAATGGTCGACGGCGAGTCCCGCCGCGACGGCGGGCCGGACCGCGGTTTCGGCGCGCAGCTGCGCCGCCGCCGCACCGCGGCCGGCCTCTCCCTCGCCGACCTGGCCGGCCTGGTCCACTACAGCAAGAGCTATCTGAGCCGGATCGAGACCGGGGCCAAGCCGCCTGGCGTCGACCTGGCCCGCCGCTGCGACGCCGTGCTGGAGGCGGAGGGCTCGCTCGCCGCGCTGGTGCGGGAGGACGAGGAGCCGGGGACCGGGGCCGGGCCGCAGTCCGCCGCCGACGACGGCGCGCTGTGGGCTGACGACGAGAGCCAGGTGTGGATCATGGAGCTGTCGCAGGGCGGGGCGAGCCGGTTCACGCCGGTCGGCCGCCGCGCCGCGGCGCCCGGTCCGGCCGGCCTTCCGGGCGACCAGTCCCTGCTCGGCCTGACGGTGTCTCCGGCGGCGCCGCTCTCGCGGGCGCTGGCGGCAAGGACGGTGCCGGTCGACCCCTTCGTGGTGATGTTCGGGCAGTTGCGCCGGCTCGGTCAGGAGGCCAGCCCGGCGATCGTGCTGCCGACGGTGATCGCGCAGGCGCACGCGCTCCAGGGCATCGCCGCCTCGGCCCGCGGCGGACGGCAGGCCTCGCTGCTGTTACTGGCCGCGCGATATGCCGAATATGCAGGCTGGCTCGCCCAGGAGAGCGGCGACCCGAGGGCGGCGCTGTGGTGGACCGACCGGGCCGTCGAGATGGCGGCGGCCGCGGACGACCGCGAGATGGGCGCCAACGCCCTGATCCGCCGCGCGGTGGTCGCGCTCTACCGGGACGACGCGATGCAGACCATCGAGCTGGCCCGGCTGGCGCAGGCCGACCGATCGATCAGCCCCCGGATACGCGGCCTGGCCGCGCTGCAGGAGGCGCAGGGCCACGCGCTGGCCGGTGACCGGTCGTCCTGCGAGCGGACCCTGGAACAGGGCTCGGTGCTGCTCGACGCGGCGGCCCGGGACGACGCGGCGGTGCTCGCCCTCGGCCCGATGTCGACCCCTGACTTCGCCGCCGTGATCCGCGGCTGGTGCTACCACGACCTGGGCCGGCCCGAGGCGGCTGCGGACATCCTCGACCCCGAGCTGGAACGGCTCCCGGACGCGGCGCGGCGCAGCTACGCCAGGTTCGGCGCGCGCCTGGCCCTGTGCAAGGCCGCGGCCGGGGACGTCGACAGCGCCTGCGAGCTCGCCGGCCAGGTCGTCGACGCCGCGGTGGTGGTCGACTCGGCCACCGTCCGGGTGGAGCTCGGCCGGCTGGCGCACTCGCTGGCCCGCTGGTCCGCCCGGCCCGAGGTGCAGGACGTCCGGAGGCGGCTGATCCAGGCGCTGCAGGGGGCGGCAGTGTGAGCGGTTAGCGGTTGGAGATGTCCTTGTCAGCGGCGCGTGGGCGCTGTGCGCTTAGGTACTAGGGGCAAGGTCGCGCACCCGGAAGGGTGGTCGTGCTTCAAAACGACCGTGGTGCTTCTGCCCCATTTGCCAGTACTCTGCGTTGAGGTCGAGATGTTTCGGTTCCGTACGGCAGCGCGGTTCTCCAGGCAATCAGGCCGGCCGACTCTCTAAGGTAGGCACTCGTGGCGGTAGCCCTGTCGCCGCGGCGGGTCGATGGGAGGATTGCGATGGCCTGCGATGGGTGAGCGGTCGGAGCCTCTCATGGTGCCCGTCGGCGACCGCGAGCTCGCGGTCGAGTGCTCGGGAGCCGCAGAGGGCGGCGTCCCCGTCTTCCTGCTGCACGGAACCCCGGGCAGCCGCATCGGGCCGCGCCCGCGCGGCATCGTGCTCGAACGCATGGGCGTGCGCCTGATCAGCTACGACCGGCCCGGCTACGGCCACTCGACCCGCGCGCCCGGGCGCAAGGTCGTAGACGCGTGCAAGGACGTGCTGGCCATCGCGGACCACCTGAAAATCGAGCGGTTCTGCGTGGTGGGCCGCTCCGGCGGCGGACCGCACGCCCTCGCCTGCGCCGCGAGCGCGCGAGACCGCGTCGTCGGCGCCGCCGTGCTGGTGAGCGTCGCCCCCGCGGACGCGTCCGGCCTGGACTGGCTCGACGGCATGACCGACCTGAACGCGGACAGCTACCAGCAGGTCGACCGGCTGCTGGCGAAGGAGGGCGGCCGCGGCGGCCTGCTGGAGGGCCTTGACGCGCGCGCCCTGCTCATGGCCGAGGACCCGGACAGCCTGGTCAGGTTCCTGCTACCGGACCTGGCGGCCTCGGACCGGCGGATCGTCGAGGACCCGGCGATGCGTGAGCTGCTGGTGGATACATACGCCGAGGCGGTGCGAGAGGGCAGCGGCGGCTGGATCGACGACGCGCTCGCGCTGCGCCGTCCGTGGGGCTTTAAGATCGCCGACGTGGAGTGCCCTGTTCTGCTCTGGCACGGCGACGACGACCGCTTCTCGCCCGCCGCGCACACTCGCTGGCTGTATGAACAACTGCGCAGCACGCGGGTCGACCTGAGCGAGGTCCAGCTGCGCATCGTCAAGGGCGCGGCCCACTTCGCCGCCTTCGAGACCATGCCCGACGTGCTCAACTGGCTGGCCGAGACGGTCCGGAAAGCCGCCCAGACCGAGCCGCCGCCCGACGCCGCCGGAACCCGAGCCGGAGTCCGGGCCGCAGCCGGAGCGGAGGCAAAAGTAGGAGCCGAAGCCGTCGAAGCCGTCGAAGCCGTGGCGGCCGGCTGACCCGGTGGAGCTCACGTCACGGACCGGGCCCGCGGACGACGCCCGGCTCGGCACACTGCCCGACAGCGTCCTGCTCTACGCGCGCGCCCTCACCGCTCTCGCCGAACAGCACTACGGCGCAGCCCTGCACGGCGTCTACCTCCACGGCTCGGCGGCTTTCGGCCACTTCGTCGCCCGATCGAGCGACCTCGACGTCCTCATCGTGATCGGCGAGACGGAAGCCTGCCCCGAGTCCTTCTTCGAGGCGGTACGCGACACCCCGCGGCCGGACGAGCTGCTGGCCCTGGAGTGCTCGGTGCTCGACCGCGCCGACCTCGCCGCCGCCGGCCTGCACCGCCCGTTCCGGTTCCACTTCACCCTCGACGACAAGCGCCAGCGCTTCGTCTCCGGCGCCGGATACGACGACCCGGACCTGGTGCTGCACTTCGCCGTCTGCGGCCAGGCCGGGCTCGCCCTCAAGGGTCCGCCGCCCCGCGAGACCTTCCCCATGCCCCACCGCTCGGTCGTGCTGCAGGCACTCGCCCGCGAGCTGGAGTGGGCGCTTGCCGACGGCGACCTGGTCTACGCCGCACTGAACGGCGCCCGCGCCTGGCGCTACGCCGTCGACTGCGCGCTCTCCTCGAAGCTGGGCGGCTGGCTCTGGGCCCGCTCCCGCGTCGCAGAGCCGGAATTCCTCGACCGCGCCCTGTCGGCCTACCTGGCCGGCCGGGCCGAGCACCGCGTGCCGGTGCCCGCCATGCCGGGGTTCGACCGCTGGGTCCGCGACATGCTCCGGGAAGTCCTCAGCCGAATCCGCGCCGCCGCCGCGGCCGGCTCGGTCGCGGCGGCGTAGCCCGCGACCCGGCGCAGTCCAGCGCAGTCGAGTGCAGTCCGGACCGTCAGATCGGCTGCGGGTCGAGCACCCGGTGCACGCGGTTTCCGCTGCGCAGGGCGATCAGCGACGGGTGGTCGATGCCGATCAGGCCGGCCAGCCGCTCGACGATCGAGGCGAACTCCTGATCCGCCTTCGGCTCGTCGAGCTGACGGCGGGTCAGGGCCAGATTCGCGTGGGCGCGCAGGCTGTCCGGGTGGTTCTCGCCGAGCAGGGCGTCCATGCGGCGGGTGGTGTCGCGGTCCAGTGCGAGCGACTCCTGCGTGTCGCCTTGGTCCGCGAGGCAGACGGCGAGGTTCATGGTGGCGGCGAGCGTGTAGGGGTAGTCCGGGCCGAGCCGTTGAGTCAGCCGGGCGACCGTGTTGCGTGCCGTGCGCAGCGCTTCGCCCAGCGCCTTGTTCGAGCGCAGGACCGTGACGTGGTTGCTCGCGCACAGCAGGGTGTTGGGATGGTCGGCGCCCAGCGTCTCCTCATAGGTGACCAGGGCGTTGCGCATCTCCTGGTCGGCGAGCATGTTCTCGCCGGTGGCCAGCAGGTTCGCGGCGCGCGAGAGGCGGCAGGCGAGCGTGTCGACGTGGCTCTCGCCGTAGATCGCGGACATGGTCGCGTAGGCGGCGTCTAGATGCGGCACCACCTCGGCGTGCCGGCCCACCGCGCGCAGCGAGGCGGAGAGGTTGACCTGGATCTCGGCCAGGATGCGCGGGTTCGGCTCCGGCTCGCTCTCGCACAGCGCGAGTTGCTCCTCCAGCCAGGCCACCGACTCCACGTAGCGGCCGGCCTCGCGCAGATTGCGGCCGACCGAGTTCGCCGAGATCAGGGTTCGGGGATGCAGCGGTCGCAGCACGATGCGGCGGCGCTCGTACACCGCCTCGTCGAGTGTGCTGGCGTGGGCGTAGCGGCCGGCCAGCCGCAGCGAGATGGCGTAGTTGTTCGCCGCGTCCAGGGTCCGGGGAAAGTCGTCCCCGAAGACCGCAGCCCAGGTGCGGTAGGTATCCTCGGCCAGCTCCAGCGCCTCCTGGTAGCGGCCGCCCGCGCGCAGGTCGGCGGCGACCGACCCGGCGGTCATCAGGGTCTGCCGGTGCTCCGGGCCGAGCAGCCTGGTCTGCTCCGCCAGCACCTGCCCGTCGAGGTCCAGCGCCTCGTCGTACTTCGCCAGGTCGCGCAGTGCGTTGGCCAGGTTGAAGCGCAGGTGCAGGAACTGCTTGCGCAGCGAGACCTTCTCCGGCCCCTCCTCGAGCCGGTCCAGGTGCTCGGTCCAGGTCCGCTCGATCGCCCGCCCGGTCTCCTCGGCGTCGGTCAGCGGCCCGCGCATCCACACGTAGCGCACCCGATCGACCAGCAGGCTGCGCACCGGCTCGCTCAGGCACCGCTCCGCCTGCGACGGCTCCAGGTGCGGCCAGAGGACCCGGTAGTACCGCCACGTGTCCGGGTCGTCCACGTCGCGCCGCGGTCGCGAGCTGGCCAGCAGCTTGTGCACCTCGTGCCGGGTCTCGTCGAGGTCTGCCGTGCTCAGCCGGCTGCGCACGACCTGCTGCACCAGCCGGTGCATCTGGATCTGCCGGTTCTGGCTGTCCAGCCGGACCAGGGCCAGCCGGTTCATCTGGTTCACCAGCCGGGCCACGTCGCCGGCCTCGATGAGCGTCGGGTCCAGCGGGGCCAGCGCGTCGACCATCGCCGGGCAGTAGACCAGGTCGAATCCGATGCCGTCCGCGGACATCACCGAGCACAGCTCCAGCAGCCGGTACGCGGCCTCGGAGTTCTCCCGCAGCGCGGCGAAGGAGAGGTCCCAGGCCGCCGCGACCGGCCGGCTGTATTCGGCCCCCGACGCCTCCGTGCCGTACTGCGCGTCGCCGGCCTCGGCCAGGGCAACCGGGCCGTGCTGCTCGAGCTGGCGCAGGAAGCTGTCGACCGGGGCGCCGGTCTGTTTGAACAGGGCCGCCGACATGGCCACGGCCAGCGGCAGATCGCCCAGCGCCGCGGCGACCCGGTCGGCGTCGTCGGCCGCCAGGCTCTCCGCCCGCCGGCGCAGCAGGCCGACGCTCTCCGCGCGATTGAACACATTGACGTCGATCAGCTGGCCGCGCCGTTCCCACTCGCCGAACCGCGTGGTGACCAGCACGTGTCCGTGGCCGCGCGGCATGAACCGCAGGAAGTCGTCCGGCTGCCTGGCGTCGTCGAACACCAGCAGCCAGCGGCCGACCCCGTCGCCGCGGGCCAGCGCCTCGACGACAGCCCCGGCGACCTCTTCGGCGGGACGACCGGGCCCGGCGCCGACCTGCAGCTCGAACTTCGTGGCGAGCAGCTCGCCGAGGTCCGTCAGGAGGGTGTCGAGGAACTTCGGCTGGCCGCCGGACATCCACCACACGACGTCGTACTCCGACTTGTAACGGTGCGCATATTCGAGGGCGAGGTGGGTCTTGCCGACCCCGCCGAGCCCGTGCAGCACTGCCGGGCGTCCGTCCGAGGCCTCGCGGGAGCGCAGCATGTCGCGCAGTGCGCGCAGCGCGTCGGCGCGGCCGGTGAACGAGTCGTTGCGGGGCGGCAGGTTGTTGATCTTCGGCTCGTTGCCGGGGTAGTGCGGGGCGAGTCGGCGCGCCGCGTCCTCCGCCAGCGGGGCGCAGCCGAGCAGCTGGGTGAGCCGGGCCAGGCCCTCGGCCGGCGGCTGGGCGTACACGTGCTCGGACTGCGTGGCCGGGAAGCGCGTCAGCGGCCGCATGTCCGCGATGTACAGCGCCCTGACGTCGCTCGTGGCGCGCCCGCCGGACGCCCGCCCGTCGGACTGGCCGTCCTCGCGGGCCCGGAGGTACTGCGGCGAGACGATCGAGAGGGTCAGCGTGTTCGGCACCGAGGCGTGGTCCGGCGGCAGGTCGCCGGCCCGCACCGCGGTGATCTTCGCCTCGCTGAGCACCCGCTCGATCCATTCCGCCCAGGCGTCGTCCTCCGGCTCGTGGTCGAGCACGATCTCGCCGATGTCGACGGTGGGGTGCCGCTCGAACCGCTTGAGCCAGCTCTCCCGCAGCCGGGCCGGGATCGGCGGCATCTCGGTGACCGCGCCGCGGGTGATGTACCCGGTCAGCCGCTGGTACGCGGCCAGTAGCGTGGTCGGGCCCGGCACGTCGTCGCCGAAGGTGGCCAGCGTCTCCTCGTAGGCGTAGAACGGCTGATAGGGCACTGACATGTGGACCCAGTAGTCGGCCCGGTCGGGCGCGGAGAGCTCCGCGGGCAGGTCGCCGAACCGCTGCCGGGCCAGGTTGCGCCCGGACTCGAGCTTGGCCCGCTCGGCGTTCTCCACCCGCATCGGCACCGGCAGCACCCTGATCCTGCGGTTGGGGTACTGGCCCGTCCGCTCGGCCACCTGCGCGGCGCCCTCGATGCCCTGGGTGTTCAGGGTGAAGCAGTTCACCAGGGTGTCCGGCAGGTGGATGGCGCAGATGTCGGCGATGTCGCTGAAGCCGGTGCGGCTGTCGACGAGGGTGTAGTCGTAGTTGCTGCGCATGTCCTCGCGCAGCGCGTCCAGCAGCGCGCCGCCGCCGAGCCGGTCGTAGAAGTTGTCCCAGCCCAGGTTGCCGATCGTGGTGGCGTAGTCCAGGTTCTGCCGGCCGCTGTTGACGAAGTCAAGGGTGCCCTCGCCCGGGAAGGTCCAGTTCAGCGACTGCGCGTACGGCTGGATCCGGGCGGCGTCGGCGATCTGCTCGAACGGGCGGCGCCGCTCGACCCGGCGCCGCGCCTCGGTCTCGAACTGCCGGATGAGGTCGATCACGCCGGGCGTGTCCCGGACCGCCCCGGCCGCGAGGAACGGGGCGAAGTAGCGGCCCAGGCCCGGCGACTCCAGGTCCCAGTCCACCGCCAGCACCCGCTTGCCGTTGGCGGCCAGTATCCAGGCGATGTTGGCGAGCGCCATGGTCCGTCCGGTGCCGCCCTTGAACGAGTAGAAGGTGACGATCTGTCCGTCGCTCGCGCGCGTCATCGCTCTACGCTCCTGCTCCGGTGCCGGGACGGGTGGTGCCGTCGTCGCGCCCTGATTGTTCGGTCGCTGTTTCGGTCGCTGTTTGCTCGGACGCTGCTTGTTCGCGGGCGGCGCCGGGCCCTGCCGCGCGTCCGAAGTGCGGGCTGCGCAGGTACCACCGCTCCGCCTCGGCCACCAGCATCGGCATCAGCCTGGCGAAGTCCCCCAGCGATCTGACCCCTTCGGCGCCCAGCTGTGCCGTCCGCGACTCCAACGCGCCGACCTCGCTCAGGATAGAGGCGATGCGCTCGGACAGCAGGCTGTGACACTCGGCGGACTCGCGGTCGGCGGTGTTCACGACCAGCAGCGGCATCGTCCACGGAGCCCGGCCGCCCTCGAACAGCTTGCGCAGCTCGCGCAGCGCAGCGCCCTCCGGCCGGTCGAGCGGCGCCGCGATCCAGGGATCGATCAGCACGACAGTCGGGGCGGTCGCGCCGTGCGCCGCGGCCGAGCCGGCCGGCAGGGCCTCGGTGCTGAAGCCGAGCCGCTCGGTGACGGCGATCGCGTGGTCGGCCAGCGAGAGCTCCTGCCGGTCGCCGAACGGGCGCCAGTCCGTGCTCTCGGCCCCGTACCAGCCGGGGACGCGGCCCGCCGGGACGGTCTGCGCGGTAGGTGCCGCGACGGCGAAGACGAAGTCGTCGTCCGCGCCCTTGCGGCGGAACTCGCTGGGCATCCGGTCCAGCGGCGGCACCGCCCGCCGGCCCAGCCGGTGCTCCCGGGCGACGTGCACGATCCGCTTGGCGAGCTGCCCGACGATCTTCTCGTAGAGCTCGCGGTAGAGTCTGAGCATATTGAGAGCGCGCAGCCCGTTCGCCGCGTACTCCTCGAATTCCCCGGCGTCGCCGATCAGGGCCACCGGATCGTCCGCCTCGGGCAGGTCCAGCGCAGACGGCAGCGGCGACCACAACACCGGCACGATGTGCGGGCTCGGCCGGCCGGGCGGCTCGCCGGCCAGCCGGGTGGCGAAGCAGGCCCACTCGCGGCCGGGCCAGCTCATCGCGAAGTAGCGCGAGGAGTAGAGCGGCACGAACACCTCGGCGGTGCTCAGCCGCGCCGTGGTCTCGGCCTTCCAGTCGGCGCCGGCCTGCAGCGTCCCGTCGAAGAAACCCACCGGCGTGTCGGGCGCCAGGCCCGTTTCCCGACAGATGCCCGCCGACAGGTCCCGGAACAGCTTCTCCACCCAGTAGTCGACCGGGTCCGGCTCGAGCCCGTCCAGGGGCGCGGTGTGCGCGTAGCTGAGGAAGAAGAAGTCGGTCGCCGCGTCCGCCCCGGCGCTGCGGGTCATGGTGCCTCCTCGCGGAAGACGTTGCGCAGATCGTCGATGCCCGGCGTCTCGCACGGTTCGACCCAGTAGTCGAACACGAGGCGCTGGATCTCCTTCGCCAGGATCCACACCGTGCTGCTGTAGGCGTCGTGGTCGGTCTTGAGCAGCCCGAAAATCCCCTCTGCACGGTAGCGCGCGGTCACCTGGGCGTCCCGCGGGTCCTTCGGCGTGAACAGCTGACGGGCCATCACCGCGCGCGGCCGGTTGCGCGCCCCCAGCGGCGCCCACACGACCGGGATGATGCACGGGGAGTCGACCACGCGGCACTGCTCCATGTGCCAGGTGCGGCGGCGGGCGAAGGCGTCCCACTCCTTGCCGCACCAGGCCCGGTGGATGTAGGGCTCGGAGATCAGGGCGATGAACACCTGGCAGGTGCTGACCGCGGTGAGTATCTCGTGCTCCCAGTCGACGCCCGTGCTCAGACCCTTGTCGACGAAACCGGGGTCGGCCCCCGGCGGCCGGTAGACGAGCTGATTGACGTTCAGGGACAGGTCGGTGAAGAAGGTGAGGAACGGCTCGTCGGCGCTCGCGCCGGAGGTCCCGTTGCGAGTGGCGAGCGCGTTGGCGTGGCTGAAGAAGAAGATCGGGGCGCTGTGGTCCGGGGTGGCCGGGAAGGACTGCGGCGCGCGGCCCGCGGCTGGTCCGTCCACGTCGCATCCGCCCCTGTCGAACCGGTTCTGCGCGCTGGTCTCGCGCGCCGACTCTGCACGCTGCTTCCGCACGCCGGGCCAGGCTCACCGAGCCTTTCACCGAATCTTGCACCGGGTCTTGCACCGGTCCGTGCGCAATCCGCGTCCCTACCCGGTACTCATGATAGACGGGCTCTTCCCGCACGTCCGGCGTTCGGACCGGCGGGCGGCGGCGCGGGGCCCAGCGCGTGATCGGCGCCCGGACCGGGGCCGGAACGCTCATTGCCCAGGGCTCGAATACATGCTTCTATGCCTAAAGGGAACGCGTCCGTACCAAAGCGACTGCCGCGCGAGCCGGTCCGGACCGCTCCCGGTTCTGCGCTCCGACATGGAAAGAGGCTGTCTCATGGATCGCACCGACGGGGCCGCCCCGGAGCTCACCTCGCACGTGGCGGACATGAGCCGGGTGCCGCTGAGCGAGCTGGCGGACGGCCGACATGAGGACGCGGTCGTCGGCGTGCTGCACCAGATCGGGTGCGACCGGTCCCGCGCCGCCGCCCGTCCGCTGGTCTCCTCGACCTTCAACTCCGCAGTCTGACCGGCCCAGCGACCGAACGCAGGGCCGGTGCGCGCCCGGCCCGGACGACATCACGGCATGACCGATAACGCGAGCGGCCCCGAGCGGGCACAGGCCCCGGCGAACGGCGCCCCGGACTCGCTGGCGCGGCACACACTGCCGCCATCCGACTTCGACGGCCTCTCCTCAGGACTCGGCGACGCGGCCGCCATACGCCGCCTCTGCGCAGCCGAGCGGTCGGTGAGCCGAGCAGTCGTCGCGCGGGCCATCGCCAGCCAAAAACCGACAGGGCAAGGCGGCGAGGCCGACGCGTGGCGCGAGTTGGTCCGCCTAGACGAGGCCGGGGCCGCCGGCCTCGACGAGGTCCTGGCACACCCCTACGTCCGGTCCTGGGCGGCCCGACGGCTAAAGCCGCAGTCCCTGCCGGGCATGACCCGCGCGGGGGAGGAGTACGCGGCCGCCATCGCTGCCGCCGCGGCGCTGCGGTCCGGCGAGTCGGTGAACCTGCAGGCGGCAGTGAAGGAAGGGCTCGTATTCCTGCCGACGCTCGGCGCACTGGACCTAGGCGGCCCAGACCGTCCGGCGTGGATCACGACGAAGCCGGACGGCACGGCGGTCGTGGAGGTCGACGGCCGCGACCACTGCATCAGCATCGCGCCGTGCACGCAGACCAGCACGGCCTGGCAGCCGCGCCGGCAGCTCCAGGTCCGGACAAAGCGAGACAGCGCGGAGCTGGCAGTCTGGCTCGAGGATACGGACCCATACCGGGACAGCTGCGCGCTGCCGGTGAGCCGCCGCCTGACCGACGATCAGGTCGCCCTATGGCACGAGCGATTCCAGCATGCGATCGACCATCTCGCGGACGCGCTACCGGACTACCTCGCCGCACTGCGGGCCGGCCTCACCACAGTGACGCCGCTCCTGCCGCACCCGGACGGACACCCGATGAGCGCCACCGCCCGCCACTCCTTCGGCGCAGCCAGCCTCGCACTGCCGTCCGACGGCCCGGCGCTGGCGCTGCTGCTGGCGCACGAGTTCCAGCACACCAAGCTCGGGGCGCTGCTGGACCTGTTCGACCTGTTCGACCCCGATGACGACGCGCTGTACTACGCTCCGTGGCGCGACGACCCGCGGCCCCTGGAAGGCCTCTTACAAGGCAGCTACGCGTATGTGGCCGTTACCGACTTCTGGCGGGTGCAGCGCTTGACCGCGTCGGCAGGCACCGCGCGGCAGACGGCACAGGAGCAGTTCGCCCGCTGGCGGCTCCAGACTTCTGAGGCCATCAACGTCATGCTGCAGTCCGAGTCGCTCACCGCCCTCGGCGAGCGGTTCGTACGGGGAATGGCGGAAAAGGCCTCCACCTGGTTCGCCGACCAAGAACAAATCGACCCGGCCGCCGCGAAAGCAGCACTCGACCAGGCCCGGGACCACCGCGCCGCCTGGGACCGACGCGGGGCGGGGGCTGGGGCGGGCTGGCATCAGGCCCGACCCCGCGTCACCGGCCCTGATTCTGCGGGTGACGGCGACGCTGACAGCGACGGCGACGGTGAGTCCTGACCGGCTGTGCGATGTCGAGCCTGTGGTCGCGGGCTTCGTGGACGAGCGGGGTCGCTCGAACTGAAAGGCATGACGTTGACCGGAAGGTCAACGGCGGTCTCCGACGGGCCCTCCGCTGAGATGGGGGAGGCGGGTCGGGTGGGGTGAGCTGGGGTTTTGTTGTGTCTGGTTGGGTCGGTCG
>DASYAE010000182.1:0-14472 GCA_036501535.1 Actinocrinis sp.
TCGACGAGGAGGACGACGCCGCGAACAAGGCGATCGGAGAAGCGCCCGGCGACGACGGCTGAGAATCCAGTGCTCAACATGGTTCGGCCCCGCCGGTGGCGGGGCCGAACCGCCGCCTCGGGTAGTGCAGCGACCGGGCGATATCGCCGCTGTCAGGGCTCCAGCCCGATGGAATCGGCGGGGTCGACGGCTGACTCGGGCCGAAGTGGGGTCTCTGGCGGAGAACTGATCGCTACCGATGATGCCCGCGACGACCGTGTCTCACGAGAGCAAGCTCAAGCCACCGACAGCCATGATCATTCGCACTAGCTCGACGAATCCCGGCCCGAAAAACTTGGCCGCGTATTGGCCGCGACTGGTTGCAAACCGCTGCCTAGAGTGGCACCTCATGACATGGGTTGAACATTCGGCTGCAGAGTCCACCAATAACAAAAGACCAGGCCAGAAAGTATCTGGCCTGGTCCTCCGAAGTAGCCCCGACGGGATTCGAACCCGCGCTACTGCCTTGAGAGGGCAGCGTGCTAGGCCACTACACAACGGGGCCATGTTGGTTGTGGGCTCTCACCTTCACAACGTGCCTAAGCATAGGCGACGTGCAGCAGTCCGGCCAAATCCTTAAGGCGTCCGCCGCGCGGACCGGGGACGCGGCAAGAAAGCGGCAAGTCAGCTGGGCGGGTCCTGGCGTATGTTCGAGAACATGACCATGGCGAACCCATTCTTCGAGACCAGCCCTCTTCCGTATCAGCTGCCTAACTTCGCGGAGATCCGATTCGAGCACTACCGGCCCGCATACGACCGGGGGATGGCCGAGCAGCTGGCCGAGGTGGAGACGATCGCCGGGAGCAGTGAGCACGCCACGTTCGAGAACACGGTGGTCGCGCTGGAGCGGTCGGGACAGGTTCTGAAGCGCGTCTCGTGGGTGTTCGACACCCGGACCGCGACCGACACGTCGCCCGAGGTGCAGGAGCTGGACAAGGAGCTGAGCTCGCAGCTGGCCGCGCATCGCGACGCGATTCATCTCAACGGGGCTCTGTACGCGCGGATCGCGGCGGTCTATGAACAGCGCGACTCGCTGGGGCTCGACCCGGAGGCGGTTCGGCTCGTCGAGCGCTATCACACGAACTTTGTGCGGGCCGGGGCGCGGCTTTCGGACGCCGACAAGGAGACGCTTCGGTCGCTCAATGAGCAGATCGCGGCTGCCTGCATCGAGTTCGAGCAGAACCTGTTCAACGACACGGCCGAGCTGTCGCCGGTGTTCGACACCGCCGCGGAGCTCGAAGGGCTGTCCGACGACATGATCGCCGCGGCGGCTGCGAACGCCACGGCGCGGGGGCATGACGGCAAGTTCCTGATCAGCCTGAAGCTGCCCACGAACCAGTCCGAGCTGGCGTTCCTCGCTCGGCGCGATGTGCGCGAGCGTCTCTTGGCCGCGTCGATGGCGCGGGGGCGGACGAGCAATCGGGACCTCGTGCTGCTGATCACCCGGCTGCGCGCGCAGCACGCGGCGCTGCTCGGGTACGCCGACCACGCCGCCTACAAGGTCGAGGACCAGATGTCTCAGACTCCGGAGGCTGTCGGGGATCTGCTCGCCAAGCTGGTGCCGCCAGCCGTCGCCAACGCGGCGCGGGAGCGCGAGCTGCTGTACGCCGCTTTCGAGGCCGACGGCTTCCAGACCGAGGATTTCGCGCCGTGGGACTGGAAGTACTACGCCGAGAAGGCCCGCAAGGCCGCCTTCGACCTGGACGAGTCCGAGCTGCGGCCGTACCTGGAGCTCGAGCGGGTGCTGCAGGACGGCGTGTTCAAAGCCGCCAACCGGCTCTACGGGATCAGCTTCACCGAGCGGCCCGACCTGGTCGGGTACCATCCCGACGCGCGGGTGTTCGAGGTCTTCGACCAGGACGGCTCGCCGCTCGGCCTGTTCATGGGCGACTACTACGCCCGCGCCTCGAAGCGCGGCGGGGCGTGGATGAATCACCTGGTCAGCCAGAGCGGGCTGCTGGGCACCAAGCCGGTCGTGATGAACAACCTCAACATCGCGAAGCCTCCGGCCGGCGAGCCGACCCTGCTGACCGTCGACGAGGTGCGCACGATGTTCCACGAGTTCGGGCACGCGCTGCACGGGCTGTTCTCCGACGTCTGGTACCCGACGTTCAGCGGCACGGCGGTGCCGCGGGACCTGGTCGAGTTCCCGTCGCAGGTCAACGAGATGTGGCAGGACTACCCGGAAATCCTCGCCGGGTACGCGCAGCACGTGACGACCGGCGAGGCCATCCCGGCCGACCTGCTCGAGCGGATGCGCGCCGCGGAGAAGTTCGGCGAGGGCTTCCAGCTGGTCGAATACCTCGGCGCCGCGCTGCTGGACTGGGCGTGGCACGCCCTGCCCCAGGGCGCCGAACCCGGCGAGATCGAGGACTTCGAGACCGCCGCGCTCGACCGGGCCGGGATCCTGTTCCCGCACATCCCGCCGCGCTACCTGAGCACTTACCTCGCGCACGCTTTCTCGTTCGGCTACAGCGCGGGCTACTACGCGTACATCTGGAGCGAAGTGCTCGACGCTGACACCGTCGAGTGGTTCCACGAAAACGGCGGCCTGACCAGGGAGAACGGGGACAGGTTCCGCGCCGGCCTGCTCTCCCGCGGCGGCAGCGTGGACGGGATGGAGGCGTACCGCTCCTACCGCGGCCGCGACCCGCAGATCGACCCCCTGCTGAAGCGCCGCGGATTGGTATGAGGCCGAGGTGAGGTGAGGTGACGGCGGGTGGTTCCGGTCGGTGTGGATCGGCCGGAACCAGCCGGGTGTGAACGACACGTGGCGCGGGAGTGTGAGGGGCGGAAGGCGGGGGTCGTACTGCAGGCGCCAATGCAAACCGCCCCCGGCGCAAAGTGGTGCGTGCGCGGAGGGCGGTTGAAAGCTTGCTGGGGTACCAGGACTCGAACCTAGACTAACAGAACCAGAATCTGCTGGGCTGCCAATTACCCCATACCCCATCAACACTGCTTGGCATAAATACTGCTTGGCATCAATGTCGCTCGAACAGGCTTTTCAGCAGGCTACGGGCGGCGTTGCTGGACCTACTTTAGCGGACGCCGCCCAGACCCCCAAATCAGTTAGATGCGCAGGCCTGGCCGCTGACTGCCCGGGTCAGGCTCGGGCGGCCGACGTGGCGCGGGCGCTGCGCAGGCGGTCGAGGGTGCGGGGGCGGCCGAGCAGTTCCAGGGACTCGAACAGCGGCGGCGAGACCCGGCGGCCGGTGACGGCGACCCGGAGCGCGGTGAACGCGGCCTTCGGCTTGAGGCCGAGGCCGTCGATCAGCGCCGTGCGCAGCGCCTCGTCGATCGCCGCGGTCTCCCACTGCGGCAGGCCCTCCAGCGCGGCGATCGCGGTCGCCAGGATCGGCTCCGCGTCCGCGGTCAGGACCTTCGCGCCGTCGGCCTCGTCCACGGCGAACCGGCGCTCGTCGACGAACAGGAACCCGGTCATGCCGACCGCGTCGGAGAGCACCACCATGCGCTCCTGGATCAGCGGGATCGCGGCCAGCAGGGTGCGCCACTCGTCGTCGTCCGCGAGGTGGCCCTCCTTACCGTCGCCGCGCAGCAGGCCGGCGTCGCGCAGGAACGGCAGGATCCGCTTGGCCAGGTCGTCCGGGGCTAGCTTGCGCAGGTGGACGGCGTTGATCGCCTCGCACTTCTTCAGGTCGAAGCGGGCCGGGTTGACCGAGATCCGGGTCCCGTCAAAGGCCTCGATCATCTCCGTGGCGTCGAACACGTCCCGGTCGTCGGCGATCGACCAGCCGAGCAGTGCGAGGTAGTTGAACAGGCCCTCCGGCAGGAAGCCGCGCTTCGTGTAGTAACTGAACGCGGCACCCGGGTCGCGCTTGGACAGCTTCTTGTTGCCCTCACCCATGACGTACGGCAGATGGCCGAACTGCGGCACCCGCTCGGACACGCCGAGCTCGATGAGTGCTTCGTGCAGCGGGATCTGACGCGGCGTCGAGGAGAGCAGGTCCTCGCCGCGCAGCACATGCGTGATCTGCATCATCGCGTCGTCGACCGGTGTGACGAGTGTGTAGAGCGGCGAGCCGTCCGCTCGCACCAGCACGTAGTCCTGCACGTTCTCCGGCGCGAAGGTGATCTCGCCGCGTACGATGTCGTTCCAGGCCAGCGGCTTGTCCGGCATGCGGAAGCGCAGCACGCTGGTGCGCCCTTCGGCCTCGTGTGCGGCGATCTGCTCGGCCGTCAGATCGCGGCAGGTTCCGTCGTAGCCGGGGGTGCGGTGCTCTGCTTTGGCCCGCTCGCGCGATGCTTCCAGCTCCTCGGCTGTGCAGTAGCAGTCATAGGCATGCCCGGCTGCCTTAAGGCGCCCGGCGATGTCCTTGTAGATCTCGGTGCGCTCCGACTGGCGGTAGGGCCCGTACTCGCCGCCTACCTCGGGTCCCTCGTCCCAGTCGAAGTCCATCCACCGCATGGTGTCGAGCAGCGTTTGGTACGACTCCTCGGTGCTGCGCGCGGCGTCGGTGTCTTCGATACGCAAGACGAACATGCCGCCGTAGTGCCGCGCGAACGCGTAGTTGAACAGCGCCGAGCGCACTAGGCCGACGTGCGGGTCGCCGGTCGGCGACGGCGGGAAGCGGACGCGGACCTTCTCGCCGGAGGTCCGGTCGGCGGTCGGCACACCAGGGGTAGTCACGCCGAGCCCTTCATGAATAGTCGACTCACTGCTTCTTCGGTTCTTCGGTTACTTGATTACCCGGTCAGCCGGCTCTTCGCATCCGCATTTCTTCTGGCCGCGGACGCCTAGTCCTGGCCGATGACGCGGTTGGTCAGGGTGCCGATGCCCTCGATGGTGACGCTGACCATGTCACCCGCCGCCAGCGGCCCGACACCGGCCGGCGTGCCGGTGAGGATCACGTCGCCGGGCAGCAGCGTCATCGCCTCGGTGATGTGCGCGATGAGCTTGGGCACGCCGCTGACCATCTGCGAGGTGCGGCCGGCCTGCTTCAGCTCGTCGTTGACCGTGCAGGTGATGGCGAGGTCGGCGATGTCCAGGCCGGTCTCGATCCAGGGGCCGAGCGGGCAGAAGGTGTCGAAACCCTTGGCCCGGCCCCACTGCTCCTCGGCCCGCTGCAGGTCGCGGGCGGTCACGTCGTTCGCGCAGGTGTAGCCGAGCACGACCTCGGCGGCCCGCTCGACCGGCACCTGGCGGCACATCCGGCCGATGACCACGGCCAGCTCCGCCTCGTAGTGCACGTTCTTGGAGGCCTCCGGGTAGACGATCCCCTCCCTCGGCCCGATGACGCTGGTGGACGGCTTGAGGAAGACGATCGGCACCTCGGGGACCTCGTTGCCGAGCTCCTTCGCGTGGTCGGCGTAGTTGCGGCCGATCGCGGCGATCTTGCTGGGCAGCACCGGGGCGAGCAGCCGGACCTCGTCCAGCGGCCATGCGCGCCCGGTGGTCTGCGACTCCAGGGTGGCCGGGTCCACGCCGAACGGATGGCTCGTCAGCTCGGCGACCACCATGGTCTCGGGCCGGTCCGGCTCGCCGTCGACCAGGCCGAAGCGCACGGTGCCGGCGTCGGCGGCCGTGTCGGGCAATGAGAATCTCGCGATGCGCACGTCACGAGCCTATCGTCTGGCCGGGTTCTCCCCCGCCCGCAGCAGGCCGTAGGTCACCGCATCGGCGATCGCGGACCATGAGGCCGCGACGATGTTCTCCTCCACGCCGACCGTGGACCACTCGTCGTCGCCATCTGAGGTGGTGATCAGGACTCGAGTACGCGACGCGCTGCCGTGGTCGCCTTCGAGGATGCGCACCTTGTAGTCGACCAGTTCCAGCTTGGCCAGCTCGGGATAGAGCCTGCCGAGCGCTTCGCGCATCGCCGTGTCGAGCGCGTTGACCGGGCCGTTGCCCTCGCCGGTGGCGATCATCCGCTCCCCCTTGGCGTGCAGCTTGACCGTCGCCTCGCTCACGTGCCGGCCGTCCGCCGTCGACTCGACTATCACCCGCCAGGACTCGACCGTGAAGAACCGGTCCGGGCCGGCGCCGAGCTCGCCGCGCAGCAGCAGCTCGAACGAGGCGTCGGCGGCCTCGAAGGAGTGGCCCGAGGCCTCCAGCTCCTTGACCCGGTTGGTGATCCGGGACAGCGCCCCCGGGTCGCCGGACAGGTCGTAGCCCAGCTCGCGGCCCTTCAGCTCGATCGAGGCGCGCCCGGCCATCTCCGAGACCAGCATCCGCATGTCGTTGCCGACCTCGCCGGGCTCGATGTGCTGGTACAGGTTCGGGTCCGCCTTGATCGCCGAAGCGTGGATGCCGGCCTTGTGCGCGAAGGCTGAGAAACCCACGTAAGGCTGCTTGGTGTAGGGCGCGACGTTAGTCACCTCGGAGATCGCGTGCGCGATCCGGGTCATCTCGGCCAGCGACTGCGGCGGGACGACCTCGCGGCCGAGCTTGAGCTGGAGGTTGGCCACGATCGTGAACAGGTTCGCGTTGCCGGTGCGCTCGCCGTAGCCGTTCGCGGCGCCTTGGACGTGCGTGGCGCCGGCGTCGATCGCGGCGAGCGAGTTGGCCACCGCGCAGCCGGAGTCGTCGTGGCAGTGGATGCCGACCCGGGCGCCGGTGGCCTCGATCACCCGGTGGACGGTGTCGCCGAGCTCGCTCGGCAGCATTCCGCCGTTCGTGTCGCAGAGCGCGACGAGGTCTGCGCCAGCCTCCACTGCCGTACGGACACACTCGAGTGCATAAGCGGAATTGGCGCGATAGCCATCGAAGAAGTGCTCTGCATCGACGAATACGCGCCGACCTTCCGCGACGAGGTGCGCGACCGTGTCCCGCCACATCGCCAGGTTCTCTTCCAGCGTCGTGCGCACGGCAAGCTCCACATGCCGGTCGTGCGCCTTGGCCACGAGGGTGATGACAAGCGCGCCGGATTCGCGCAGTGCGGCCACCTGGGGGTCGTCGGCGGCCTTCACACCGGCTCGGCGGGTCGCGCCGAACGCGGCGAGCTGCGCATGCTTCAGGTCGAGCTCGGTCCGAGCCCGCTTGAAGAACTCGGTGTCCTTGGGGATCGCCCCGGGCCACCCGCCCTCGATGAATCCGACACCGAGGCCGTCGAGCTCCCGGGCGATCGCCAGCTTGTCCGCCACCGAGGGGCTGAGCCCCTCCTGCTGCATGCCGTCGCGCAGCGTGGTGTCGTACACGTGGAAAGCGTCGCTCGCCGTCACCTGTGGCTCCTCGTCTTCCGCTGCCCCGGGCGGGACTACTCCGTGCGCTGCCGCCTCCAAAAAAGCGAATGACCCCTCGCGAATCGCGAGAGGTCTGCGCATCGGCCGTGGACTGCCCGAGTCATCCGGTGGTCAGTCCGTTACCGATGCGCCGCGGCCGATAATGCTCCGCACGGCGTACATGATGAGCTCGAGTCTGCCATGCCTGGCCGAAGCCGGACACCGCGTATCACGATCCGGACGGCCTCTGTGTATTCGTGTAGGGGACATCACCTACCCCGCGCTGGCCGGCTCGGGCTCGGCCGGGAAGTCCCGCATCCGGCGCAGCGGAGAGAAGAACACCCACAGGAACGCCAGCACGCCGCCGATCGTGGTGATGAACAGCGTGGGCCGCAGGCCGATCCAGGTCGCGACCCCGCCGCCGGCCAGGGCGCCGAGCGGGAGCGTGCCCCACACGATCCAGCGCACGGAGGCGTTCATCCGGCCGAGCAGGTCCGGCGGGCAGATCGACTGCCGGTAGGTCACCTGCGCGACGTTGTAGACCACGGCCACGGCGCTGTAGGCGAGGTTCCCGGCGGCGAACATCAGCAGGCCCCAGCCGGGCCGGGCCAGCGGGATGAGCAGGAACAGCGGGGCCGGCACGATCTGCACGGCCCAGATGATCCGGGCGTTGCCGACCAGCCGGCTGAGCCGGCCGCTGGTCAGGCCGCCGATGATGCCGCCGACGGCGGCGAGGGCGAACAGCAGGCCGACCTGGCCGGAGGTGGCGTGCAGGGTGCGCACGAGGAAGACCACCTCGATCGCGCCCTGGCCGGCGCCGAAGAAGTTCGCGGTCGCGGTGCAGCCGACGACCTTGCGCAGGATCGGGTGCTTGAGGACGAAGCCGAGCCCCTCGTTCATCGACGCGCGGAACGAGACGCGCTCGTCGCCGTCGGACGGCTGCCGGTCGGGCTCCGCGGTCCGGATGGCTGCCAGGGACAGGGCGCTGAAGAAATATGAGACGGCGTCAGACGTGACGGCGCGGGCCGCGCCGATCAGCGTGACCAGCAGGCCGCCCAGCGACGGCCCGGCCACCTGGGCGAACGACTGGGTGGTGCCGAGCTTGCCGTTGCCGTCGGCCAGTTGGTCCTTCGTCACCAGGGCCGGCAGGTAACTCTGATAGGCGACATCGAAGAACACCGTCAGCACGCCTACCAACGCCGCGACGACGTAGAGCTGCCACAGCGTCACATGCCAGAAGATCGCGGCAAGCGGGATCGAGAACATGAACAGCATCCGCGCCACGTCGCAGCCCAGCATCATGCGGCGCTTGCGCGACCGGTCCACGATGACGCCGGCCGGCAGTGCCACCAGCAGGAAGGCCAGGCTGCCGAGGAACGACAGGACGGCGACCTCGAAGGTGGTGGCCCGGATCGCGGTCACCGCGATCAGCGGGAAGGCGAGGGTCGAGACGGACGAGCCGATCTCGCTGACCGCCTGACCGCCCCACAGCAGCATGAAGTCCCTGTGCCGCCACAGTGACATTGCGCTTTTGGACGTCGCCGTCTTGGACGTCGCGCTGTCGGATGCGGGCGGGCGCAGGGACTCCTCGTGCTCCGGGTCGGTGGCCGACTCCGGGTGATCGATGCTCACCGACGGAGCCTGTCACCGACCCGGTTTGATCACAACCCGTTTGGTGCCTGCGGGATCGCGTGCAGCCAGCCGTGCTTGTCCTCGACCCGGCCGAATTGAACACCGAGAAGACGCTCCCTGAGCTGCAGGGTGAGTGGTCCGGGCCGGCCGTCGCCGATGACGAACTCGTCCGTGCGCGACTTCACCGAGCCGACCGGGGTCACCACGGCGGCCGTGCCGCAGCCGAACACCTCGGTCAGCGCGCCTGACGCGGCGTCGGTGCGCCACTGCTCGACGGTGATGCGGCCCTCCTCCGCCGGGATGCCGAGGTCGGCGGCGGCGGTCAGCAGCGAGTCGCGGGTGATGCCGGGCAGCAGCGAGCCGGACAGCTCGGGGGTGAGCAGCCGCGCCTCGTCGCCCGCGCCGTAGACGAAGAACAGGTTGTTCGAGCCCATCTCCTCCACGTAGCTGTGCTCGATCGCGTCGAGCCAGCACACCTGGTCGCAGCCCTGCTCGACGGCCTGCGCCTGGGCCAGGAAGGAGGCGGCGTAGTTGCCGGCGCACTTGACCTCGCCGGTGCCGCCCGGCGCGGCGCGCACGTAGTCCTCGCTCAGCCACACCTTGACCGGCTTGGCGGCGCCGCCGAAGTAGGAGCCGGCCGGCGAGCCGATCACCATGAACAGGTACTCGCCGGAGGGGCGGTTGATGCCCAGGCCGATCTCGGTGGCGAACATGAACGGGCGCAGGTAGAGCGACTTCTCCGGGTCGTCCGGCACCCAGGCGGCGTCCTGCGCGACGAGCGCGTCGACGGCGCCGAGGAACAGCTCCGGGGGCAGCTCGGGCATGCCCATGCGGCGGGCGGACCGGTTCAGCCGGGCCGCGTTCGCGTCCGGCCGGAAGGCGACGAGCCGGCCGCTGTCCTGCCGGTACGCCTTCAGGCCCTCGAAGATCTCCTGGCCGTAGTGCAGCGCCGAGGTCGCCGGGTCGAGCTCGATCGGGCCGTAGGGCCGCAGCTGTGCGTCATGCCAGCCGCGCCCCTCGGTGTACTTGACGGTGACCATGTGGTCGGTGAACCGGCGGCCGAAGCCCGGGTTGGCGAGGATCTCCTCGCGCGTCGCGGCGGCGAGCGGCTCGGTCGTGGGCTTGAGTTCGATCGTGACGGGCGGCATCGGCGTTCCTCTTGATGGGCCCCGGGGGGCTGCGGCTGGCAACGGTGCAAGGATGGTACGACCGTGACGGAGCCCGGCAATAGGGAACGAATGGCACTGCGCTGCGCATATCCGCGCTGGGCCCGTCACACTGTATTTCTCGCCCAGTGAGACGGTAACCCATTCCGGCTATCGGCTCACTGGGTTGTGGCTTGCCCGGCGGATACTCGAGCCGTGGCGGAGGCGGCCAGGGACGCGAGCGCGTCGCCGATCTGGCCGGTGGTGCGGGGGCCGTGCGCGGACCGGGCGGCCAGGTCGGCCTCGACCGCGGCCTCGATCGCCGCGGCGGCGGCGGTCAGGCCCGGCTCCGGCTCCGCGCCGACGGCGCGGACCGCTGCGAGGTGGCGCAGCAGGAGCGCGGCGGAGAGCACCGCCGCGGTCGGGTCCGCCTTGCCGGTGCCGGCGATGTCGGGCGCCGAACCGTGCACGGGCTCGAACATCGACGGGAAGGTCCCGGCGGGGTTGATGTTCCCCGAGGCGGCCAGGCCGATGCCGCCGGTGACGGCTGCGGCCAGGTCGGTGAGGATGTCGCCGAAGAGGTTGTCGGTGACGATGACGTCGAAGCGCTCCGGCTGGGTGGTCAGGAAGATGGTGGCCGCGTCGACGTGCAGGTAGTCGGTGGACACTTCGGGGTACTCGGCGGCGACCGCGTCGAAGATCCGCTTCCACAGGTGGCCGGCGTACACGAGCACGTTGTTCTTGTGCACCAGGGTCAGCTTGCGCCGCGGCCGGCCCTGCGCCCGGGCGAACGCGTCGCGCACGACCCGCTCGATGCCGTACGCCGTGTTGAGCGACACCTCGGTGGCGACCTCGTTCGGGGTGCCGGTGCGCAGCGAGCCGCCGTTGCCCGTGTACGGGCCCTCGGTGCCCTCGCGCACGACCACGAAGTCGATCGGCGCCTCGGAGCGCAGCGGTCCGGTGACCCCGGGGTAGAGCCGCGACGGGCGCAGATTGACGAAGTGGTCGAAGGCGAAGCGCAGCCGGAGCAGCAGCCCCCGCTCCAGCACTCCGGACGGCACACTCGGGTCGCCGACCGCGCCGAGCAGGATCGCGTCGTGCTTGGCCAGCGTGGCGAGCGTGTCGTCGGTCAGGGTCTCCCCGGTGGCGTGCCAGTGCCGGGCTCCGAGGTCGTACTCGGCGGCATCGACCCGGACGCCGGCCGGGAGCGCGGCGCGCAGCGCTTTGAGCGCCTCCGCGGTCACCTCCGGCCCGATCCCGTCGCCGCCGATCACCGCGAGGTCGATGGACCCGGGACCGCCGGCTGAGGTAGCTGCACCGGTACCTGACACCGTGGGAGAAACCATGTGCGGGAGCTTACTGTGCGTCTCGCGGCTCAAACACCGGCCGTCCGCGATATGGACGTGCGCTGCGGCGCGGTGCGCTCGGTGCGGCCGCCGGGGCGCGAACCGGCCGAGGCGGCCGGCGCTGCGGGCCGCTGCGCCGACGGGCGGTCGGGCCCGAAGTCGTCGCGCCAGTCATAAGCGTCCTGGAGCGCGTTGCGCGCACGTGCTCGCGCGTCCCGCTCGTCCTGGACGTCCACGTCCTCGTAACGGAAGTCGGTTTCCTGCTGCATGATGTCGTGTTCCGTCCCCGGCCGGGTGAGCCGGCCGTAGTGATCCACTGGCTCGGGTACGGACACGCCGGCTTGTGGCTCGGCATCGCGGTCCTGAACGGATCCCGGCGGGGCGCTGGGGGTGGGGCGCCCGGATACTCGGAAGTCCTAGCAAACGACGGTACCCGGTTCGGCCCGGGATGTCCCGCTCGATGTTCGGACTTCCTACTATCTGAGACGACGGTAAAGGGTCGGCAACGGGGAGTACGCGGCCGTCGACGGCGGCGCGGCACGGCTGCGAGCGAGGGAATGCGCAGGTGGTAGGGGGTCGGCAGGGGTTGCGGCAGCGCCCGGTGAGCGGTCCGGAGCGGCTTTTCCGGATGCGCCGGGACCCGATCGGCTCAAGTGGCGCTCGAGTTCGGCCGGCGGGTTTCACCGGGCTCTGATGGTGCGCCGCGGGTGAAAATGCGGCAGGAACGCTAAAGGCCCCCGCCGCGCGGACGCGGAGAAGGCCTTCGGCAAGCGTTCTGACGCCGGGTCAGGCGGCAGGGCTACGGCAACGAGACCGCGCGGCCCCAGGAGGCGCCGACCGCATCCGCGATCTCGGCCATGACCTCGGTCGGCACCGCACTGTCCACGGTCACCGCGACCAGCGCCTCGCCGCCCCGCGCGCTGCGGGCGACCTGCATGCCGGCGATGTTGACGCCGGACTCGCCGAGCAGGCTGCCGACCACGCCGACCACGCCGGGCCGGTCGAGGTAGCGGAAGTAGGCCGAGTGCTCGGAGGCGGCCAGGTCCACGGTGAAGCCGTTGATGTCGACGATCTTCTCGACGGACTTCGGGCCGGACAGGGTGCCGGACACCGAGAACACCTCGCCGGTGGCCATGGTCCCGCGCACGGTCACCATGTTGCGGTAGTCCGGGGACTCCGAGGTGGTGGTCAGCCGCACCTCGAGCCCGCGCTCCTGCGCGAGCAGCGGCGCGTTCACGTACGAGACCGAGCCCTCGACCACGTCGGCGAACACGCCCTTGAGCGCGGACAGCTCGAGCACCTTCACGTCGTGCTCGGTGATCTCGCCGGCCACGACCACGTCGAGCTGCTGCACGGCGCCGCCGGCCAGGCCGGTCAGCAGCCGGCCGAGCCGCTCGGCCAGCGGCAGGCCCGGTCGCACGATCTCGGCGATCGTGCCGCCCTGCACGTTCACCGCGTCCGGCACGAGCTCGCCGGCCAGCGCGAGCCGCACCGACTTGGCCACCGCGACGCCGGCCTTCTCCTGCGCCTCCTCGGTCGAGGCGCCCAGGTGCGGGGTCACCACCACCGAGTCCAGCTCGAACAGCGGCGAGTCGGTGCACGGCTCCTTCGCGTACACGTCGATGCCGGCGCCGGCGACCCGGCCCTCCTTGATCGCCGCGGCGAGCGCCGCCTCGTCGACCAGGCCGCCGCGGGCCACGTTGATGACCCGCACCGTCGGCTTGACCTTGCGCAGCGCCTCCTCGCCGATCAGGCCGATGGTCTCCGGCGTCTTCGGCATGTGCACGGTGATGAAGTCCGACTCGGCCAGCAGCTCGTCCAGCGTGACCAGCTTCGCGCCGATCTGCGCGGCCTTTCCGGCCTGCACGTACGGGTCGTAGGCCAGCAGCTTCACGCCGAACGGCAGCAGCCGCGCGGAGACCAGCGCGCCGATCCGGCCGAGGCCGACGACGCCGATCGTCTTGCCGTCCAGCTCGACGCCGGAGTACTTCGAGCGGGCCCACTTGCCGCCCTTGAGCGCGGCGTTGGCCGAGGCGATGTTGCGCGCGCTGGCCAGGATCAGGCCGACGGTCAGCTCGGCCGCCGAGGTGATGTTGGAGGTGGGCGCGTTGACCACCATGGCGCCGGCCTTGGTGGCGGCGCCGATGTCCACGTTGTCGAGGCCGACGCCGGCGCGGGCGATGACGCGCAGCTTCTCGGCCGCGCCGATCGCCTCGGCGTCCACCTTGGTGGCCGAGCGCACCAGGATCGCGTCGACGTCCTCGATGGCGGGCAGCAGCTGGGCGCGGTCCGCGCCGTCGCAGTACCGCACCTCGAAGTCGGGGCCGAGCGCTTCCACCGTCGCGGGGCTGAGCTCTTCGGCGATGAGAACCACGGGTTTGGTCACGGGGTGACTCCTCCGGTCGTCCGTCAGGGTTAACGGATATACGCCCGGGTCCACCACGCTGTGGTCCGGATGGAAAGCGCCCTGTGCGAAGATCGTGTTAATTCCACGTGTCGTCCAGTCGCTTGATGGCCATGGTACCGATTCGCGGGCCGAAATCGACCATCTGAAATGTGGATCTTTCGGCGCCTGCGGATACTCCGCCCGACATCACCGGTTCGGGTGAGGTGCGACTGGGCCCCCTGCCCCGGCGTCCGCACGCTGATATAGGCGGCGGATGCGACGGAGGCGACGGCCGCCCGGATCACCGGGTCACGGCTCGCAGAGCTGGCTGCGCAACGTGTCGAAGGCCCACTGCTGCCACCGCTGCTGCGGCCACCCGCGCTCCCGCGTGAACAGCAGGTAGAGCTCCGGGCTGAGCAGGCAGTACACCAGGTCGGCCGCCTCGCCGTCGGACAGGCCCGGCCGCGCGCCCGGCTTCTTCGTCAGGGCCTTGGCAGCGGTCTGCTGGACCACGAAGCGCGGATCCACGCCGTCCGACCACAGTTCGGCCACCTCCGGATCCATCGCCGAGGCCGCGACGACCACCTTCGCGATCTCCGCGACCCGCTCGAGCACGTCGCCCACCCCGGCCACGTACACCCGCAGGAACGCCTCGGCGGTCTCGGCTTCCAGCGCGTGGGTGAACCACGGCCGGTCCATCGTGGCGATCGGCTCGTCGTCGCCGGCGACCACGACGTCGGCCACC
>DASYAE010000183.1:0-13081 GCA_036501535.1 Actinocrinis sp.
CATGGCGGCCGGTCTGGCGGCCTTCGGCGTGTATTCGTGGTGTGAGGCACGCTGGCGTCGCCTGTAGCAGACGCGACATCTCAAAGCTGATCTCAGTCGGTGGCGGCGGCCGGTGCCGGCCAGCGGGACGTGCGCAGCGCCCGCTGGGAGAGCGCGAACAGCGTGATGCAGGCCATGGCCGCCGCCGCGCCGACCAACACGGTGGCGGGGGAGAGCGCCTGCAGCAGGCTGCCGCCGAATGCCGCGCCGAGCGGCATCCCCAGTCCGACTATCGCCATCACGGCGCTCAGCACGCGCCCGCGCTGCTCGTCCGGCACCTGCTGCAGGACCAGCACGTCGACCAGCACCTGTGCGGCCGGGATGACGAAGCCGGTCGCGACGATCCAGCCGGCCATCCAGAATCCGCCGAACGGCAGCGCGATCGCGGCGAGGCTGACGGTCGCGATCAGTCCGAAACAGACCAGCAGGTGGCCCGGGCGCAGCAGCGCGTGCAGCCGGGGAATGAACGGCGCGCCGAGGATCCCGCCGATCGCGAACGCCGCGAGGATCATGCCGACGTAGTGCGTGGGCACGCCCTCGTGCTCGGCCTGGAGGATCAGCACGAGGTCGAGCGGTATGCCGATCAGATTGATCAGCATGATGAAAAGCGTCGTGGCGCGCATGACCGGGTTGTTCCAGATGATGCGCAGCCCGGTGAACGGGCCCTCCGCAGCGGGCTGGTCAGCGGCCGGACCGTCGGACTCAGACTGCTGAGTCTCAGCCCGCTCGGGCCGGGCGTCGACGCGCACGGCGAGAGCGCAGAGCGCTGAGACGGCCGTGCCCGCGGCGATCGCGACGAACGGAAGCGACCGGTCGATCGAGTACAGAACCGCTCCGATCGCGGGCCCGACCACCTGGGCGACTGCCATGACCCCCTGCTGCACGGAGAGCGCCGTGGTCAGCTTCGCCTTGGGCGCGACTGCGCGCAGGGTGAGCGTGCGGGCTCCGGCCAGCGGCTGCGTGGCGCCGATCAGCGCGGCGATGAGATAGACCTCGGCGAGCCAGACGTGCCCCCCGACCAGCGTGACCGCGAGCACGGTGGCGAGCAGGGCCCGGGTGACCTCGCTGGCGATCAGCACCCGGCGACGGTCGTGCCGGTCGACGAAGCTCCCGGCCGGGATCGAGGCGATCAGCATGGCCGTGAACTGGATGGTGCCGAACAGCCCCGCCAACAGCGGCTTCCCGGTGAACCCGAGCAGCAGCAGCGGGTAGACCACGTCCTCGATCGCAAGACCCGCATACGCGGTGAAGCTGCCCGTGTAGATGAGGTTCAGCGCGCGGTTTCCGCGCAGCGAGACGTTCGCCGCCGCGGCCGGTGCGGTCTCTGTGCTCTTGGTCCCGCTCTCGGTCCCCGTCTGGATCTCGGTCTCGGCCATGCCCGTCATCAGTCCCCTGCCCCTGTCCCTGCCCGTGCGCCCCGGCTCGGCCGAATGCCGCCCTTTAAGGCTCGTCCATCATTCACGCACACATGAATGATCGAGTCAAGTAAAACGCTGTGCCGACGTGTAGCATTGAAGCCATGGCAAAGGGCGAGGCCAGGGAACCGAAGCGGAGCAGGGCCGACGACAGAGCCGAGGACAGGACCGGCGGCAAGGCCGACAGGGCCGACGAGGTGGCGCTGCCGCTCGGTCCCCAGCCCCTGCCCGAGCTGATCGAGCACCGGCACATCGCGGACGCGGAGACGATGAAGGCCCTCGCCGACCCGCTGCGCCTGAACATCATGCGGGTCCTCGGCCGGGACGCGCATATCAAGCCCCGCATCATGACCGTCAAGCAGCTGGCCGAGGAGCTGGGCGAGCCCGCCACGAAGCTCTACTGGCACATCAAGCAGCTGCTTGGTGCAGACCTGATCCAGATCGCCGAGCTGCGGCTGGCCGGCGGCATCGTGGAACAGCACTACCGGGTGGCCCAGGCCGGCTGGGCGGTGAATACCGATGTGCCCGGCGAGGACCGTGCCGCGCCGATCTCCGATGAGCTTTTCGGCGTCGCCGACGCGGCCATCGACGACTATTTCGTCCGCTATGAGCGCGCGCTGCGCGAGGGCAGGACGAGCGTGCGCTCCGAGGACAGCCTCAAGCACCCGCCACATGTGCGTTCCGTCGGCACGATCTCGGATTTCCGGGTGTCGCAGCAGACGGCGGCGGATTTCGCCGAGCGGCTGCACACGCTGGTCAAGGAGTTCACCGACGAGCCGCCGGGATCCGCCGAAGGCGACGTCCAGGTGAACCTCATGGCGATGTTCTACGCGACCGAGGTCGACTGACCGGCGCCGCCGATGCGCGCCGCCTTATCACTTTATTAGTTCACGAATATCAGTTTACCCTTTCGCGCCCTGCCGTTCATCTGCGCCCTGTTCGGGGCTGCTGTGAAATCGGGCTCTGCATCTCCGGACGGGTGACCGGGGGAGAAGGTTGAGACGCCTTGCCGGGCAGAGCCGGGGCGGCGGGGTTGACACCGAGCGGTGGTCTAGTCCACCGTAGTGTCAAGGCAAGTCCGGCGAGTGAGGGCCCTGGCGCGACTCCCCGCCGGAGGAGCAAGTCGGCCGGTCAGCGCTGCCTTCTACCCGAGGCTTGGTCTGGCACGGATGTCCACGCGCTGCGAGGCGATCCTTCGCGGCGCGCTGCCCGGATGCGGCCGACGCAGGGTTCAGCTATACCGTGACCTTACTGTGAACCATGCGCGCCGGGGGGATTTTCCGGGCGGCGACATTCACCGGTTCCACCGCGCAGACTCGCTCCCGTCACATTGCATCGTGCTGCACTGCGCTGCATCACACCACTCGTTATCGCACTGTGCCGTGCCGCACTTCCGCCCGCCTGCACCCATTGTCCTGAACCGGAGCAAAGATGTTCCGTATCTTGGAGTGATTGCATGCCGACTCCCGACCGCTACCTGTACCGAGCCGCGACGGACACCCCGTACTTCAGTTCGGACGGCGACACCTACCTGGCCCAGACGCCGCTGCGGGACCTGAAGAAGACGCTCCCGCTGCGGGTGCTCTCCGCGCAGGACTTCGAGTCCTGGCAGACCGGCGGCTACGTCGTGGTCAAGGAGGCGATCCCGGCCGCGGCCGCGCGGCGGCTGCTCGACTTCGCGTGGGAGTTCCAGGGGCTCGACCCCGCCGACCCCGAGTCCTGGTACCAAGACCGGGAGTACCGCAGCGACCTGGACCGCGAGCTGCACATCTACGGCTTCGTCGAGGCCTACCACCATCAGCTGATCTGGGACAGCCGGCAAGCGCAGCAGGTCTACGACGCCTTCGTCGACGTGTGGGACTGCGCAGAGCTCTGGGTCACCCTGGACCGGCTGAACCTCAACCCGCCGAACGTGCGCAACCGCGACCGCAGGCTGATCGCGGCCACCGACGAGGGCTTCGACATCGAGCTGCACTGGGACGTCGACACCACGCTCAGCGTGCTGCCACAGCGGGTCCAGGGCATCATCGCGCTCAACGACACCGAGCCGGAGCTCGGCGGGTTCCAGTGCTCGCCGGAGCTCTTCCGCCGGTTCGACCCGTGGCGGGTGGCCCAGCCGGCCGGCCGCGACCCGATCCGCCCGAACGCCGACCGCGCCGAGTTCCCGGTGGTCCGGCCGCAGCTGAAGGCCGGCGACCTGCTGATCTGGAACGGGCTGCTCGCGCACGGCGTGGCGCCCAACGGCTCCGAGCGGGGCGTGCGGGCGGTCCAGTACCTCTCCATGATGCCGGCGCTGGAGGAGCACGCCGCGCTGCGCAAGTCGCGGATCGAGTCGTGGCGCACCCTGAGCACCCCGGACTGGAACGCCACACTGCTCGGCGACGCGGCGAAGCACGAGTCGCTGCGCTACGGCCCGGCCGAGCTGACCGGCCTCGGCGCGCGGCTGCTCGGCCTGGAGCCGTGGCACGAGCCGTGGCACGAATCCCGGCAAGAGCCCGCGTCCGCGCCGTCCGCCGGGGAGTGAGCGTGCGCCGAATCTGCCTGGTCCTGCCGACCAACCGCCCCTGCGCCGGCACGATCGCGGCCGTCGGCCGGGAGGCCGTCTACGCGGCCCGCTACTTCGACGTCGAAGTCCACCTGCTGATCCTCGACTCGGCGCGCGAGCTGGACTTCGCCGGGCACGCCAAGGCCGTGGCCGACCTGCCGTTGGAGCCCGAGATCGTCGCGCACCACCTCGGCGAGGCGGACCAGCGCCGGTTCCTGCGCGCGGCGATCGAGCGGGCCGGCCTGGCGAAGCCGGAGCTCATGCTCGACCTCATGCTCCCGGACGCCGTCTCGTACGGGGCCTGCACCAACCGGGCGTTCCTCATCGCCGCGGCGCTCGGCTGCACGTCGGTGCACCGCCGCGACTCGGACAGCAGCTATCAGACCCTGGACGGCGAGGAGATCTTCCCGATCCACCACGAGCTGATGTCGCTGGGCCGGCGCGCGGGCGAGGCCGCCGACGGCGTCACAGTGAACGAACTCGGGGCCGCGGACGCGGACCGGCCGGTGGCGCTGGTCGGCAGCTCCTTCATCGGCGAGCTCTCCGTGGACATCGGCGAGATCCAGCGGCTCGACCCCGAGGTCTACCACGACGTGGTCGGCCTCTGGGCGCCCGGCGACTGGACCGCCGAGCAGCGGCGCGACCTGGTCGACGAGTCCTTCAAGGGCGCCGGCGCCGGGCCGTTCGCGACCGATCACTCGGTGCTGACATACGCCGACCCGATGCGGCTGGACATGTGCAACATCAGCTTCGACCGGGAGGTCTACGAGCGCGTCCCGCTGCTGCCCGCCACCGACACCATCGGCAGCGACTACTTCCTGATGCACCTGGTCCACGACGCGCGGCTGCCCGGCGTGGTGCACAACCGCAACATCGTGAACTACTACACGCCCGAGCGGCGCACCGGCCCCGGCTTCACCGCCTACCAGCTGCGGTTCGCAAAGTTCTTCCTCTCGATGCTCTACCTCAACTTCATCTACGCCCGGATGGCCGAGGCCGGCTCGGCGCTGCTCGACGCCGAGCACCACGTGCGCCCGGACGCGGTCGCCGCCCTGGCCCGCCGCAGCACCGCGCTGGAGTGGGCCGAAAACGAGTGGCGGCTGGACGTGCTGGACCGCTCCTACCGCAGGCTCGGCGGCAAATACGCCGCGGTCGCAGACCACATCTCCGCGCGGCGCGGACTGCTGCTGGTCGAGGCGCTGGCGGACATCGAGGACTTCGCGCTGCTGACCGAGGCCTGGGCGGCGCTGGTGCGGGCGAGCCGGGCCACGCCGGTGCCCGAGCCGGGCCGGTAGCAGGACCCGGACGCGCATGAACCCGTATATGCGTGCCGCGCTGGAGTCGGCCGACGAGGACCGGATCGTCCTCGACCTCGGCGGCATCGCGCAGCAGTACGTCAGCCTTCTGCGGGAGCTGCCCGGCGTCGCGGTCCGGTACGCGATGAAGGCCGGCCCGGTGGACGAGGTGCTCGGCCTGCTCGCGGCGATGGGCGCCGGCGTCGACGCGGCCGGCCCGCGCGAGGTCGAGCAGGCGGTCCGGGCCGGCGTGCCGGTCGGGCGCATCCACTACGGCAACACGGTCAAGTCGGACCGGAGCATCGCCGAGGCGTATCGCCTGGGCGTGCGGGACTTCGCGACCGACAGTCGGCAGGACGTGGCCGCGCTCGCCGCCCACGCGCCGGGTGCCCGCGTGTTCTGCCGGCTGGCCACGAACGGCGAGGGGGCGGTGTGGCGGCTCAGCCGGAAGTTCGGCTGTTCGGGCGCTGACGCGGTGCGCGTGATGGCGGCGGCGCGGAACGCCGGCCTGGTCCCGGCGGGCCTGTCCGTGCACGTCGGATCGCAGCAGATGGACCCGGAGGCGTGGCAGAACGCGTTCGATGCGATCGCGGACGTGCTCGCCGAGCTCGGGGCGCTGGGCATCGCGCCGGGCCACGTCAACCTCGGCGGCGGCCTGCCCGCGCCCGGCTACCTCGACCGGCGCGGCGTGCCGCTCGAGCCGCCGCTCGACAAGATCTTCGCGGTGATCCGGGAGGGCGTGCAGCGGCTGCGCGAGACGGCGCGGTCCGAGCTGGACTTCCTGGTCGAGCCCGGCCGCCACCTCATTGCGCCGCACGGCGCGATCCGCGCGCACGTCGCCCGGCTCTCCTCGCGCGAGCAGCCGACCGGCGAGCAGGAGCACTGGCTTTACCTGAGCTGCGGGAAGTTCAACGGGCTCTACGAGATGGACCAGCTGCGGTACCGGCTGGTGTTCCCCGGGCACCCGGATCAGGACGCCGATTCGGTCCCGGCGGTCGTCGCCGGCCCGACCTGCGACAGCGACGACGCCTACGCGCACGACCACGAGCATCCCCTGGTCCGGGTGCCCAGAACGCTCTCCTCCGGAGACCCGGTCTGGATCCTGTCCTGCGGCGCGTATTCGATCAGCTACATGACGACGGGCTTCAACGGAATAAGCCCCCTGCCGTATCAGTGCATTCGCGGCGGGCCCGTCCTGACCGAGGGGTTGGAGTAGACGGATGGCGATCGGCGACGGCGTGCGCATACGGCATATCGCCGCGGACGACTGGGACGAGATCGCGGCGCTGGAGGCGGAGACCTACCGCGACAGCGGCCTGTCGGAGGGTCGAGCCGCACTGGAGTCGCGGGCGCAGGCCTCGCCGGCGACGTGTTTCGTGCTGGACCTCGGGACCCGGATCGCGGGCTATGTGCTGACGTTGCCGTACCCGCCGTATCAGTATCCGGACCTGCACGAGCCGGAGCGGGGCGCGTTCGCGTCGCGGAACCTCCACCTGCACGACCTCGTCATCGGCGCGGACCGCCGGGGCCGCGGCATGGCGCGGCTGCTGCTGGACCATCTCACAGCCGCGGTGCGGGCGGCAGGGTACGAACAGATCTCGCTGGTCGCGGTCGGCGGCAGCGACACGTTCTGGTCGGCACAAGGATATGGCGCTCTGCCTGAGGTCGCGCTGCCGGAGAGCTACGGGCCGAAGGCTATCTACATGTCGAGAGCGATATGAGTCTGAACTCTGAGGTCGAGGACGCCGCGCCGGCCGGTACCGGGCCGCGCCCGCGTGCGCTCGACCCGGCCGATCCGTTCCGGCGGGCGCAGCTCGCCATCGCGGCGCTGTTCTGCCTCCTCGGCTTCCAGTACGCCAGCTGGGAGTCGCGGCTGCCCGCGATCAAGGGCCGGCTGGGCCTGACCGACGCCGATGTCGGCCTGCTGCTGATGGCCTGCGGGATCGGCGCGGCGGCCTCGTTCCCGCTGGTCGGGATGCTGATGAGGCGGCTCGGCTCGCGCCGGCTGTCCCTCGTGTCAGGACTCTGCCTGGTCGCGGTGCTGCTCGCGCTTTCGGCCGCACCGGACTACCCGGTCGCGCTTGCCGTCGTGTGCTGCGACGGCGTGGCGGTCGGGTGCCTGAACGTCGCCATGAACGCGCAGGGCGCCGCGCTTGAGGCGCAGTATCAGCGGGCGACCATGGGCCGGCTGCACGCGACGTTCAGCGGCGGTGCGCTGCTCGGTGCGCTGGTCGCGTCCGGGGTGAGCGCTGCGACGCCGACTCTGGCAGTGCACTTCGGTGTGGCGGCGGCCGTCCTCGTGCTGCTGATCGCCTATGCCCGGCCGGGACTGCTGAAGCAGGACCGGAACGATCACGGGTCTGAAAACGCGGCTGAAGCTGAGGCTGAGGCTGAATCGGAGACCGCGGCCCGCGGGCGCAAGGGGCTTCGCGGCCTGGCGCTGCCGACCCGGATCACGCTGTGGATGGGCCTGGCGATGGCTTTCGGCACGGTGGTCGAGGGCGCGATGAACGACTGGTCCGCGCTCTACCTGAAGGACGTCGCCAAGGTCGCCGCGGACTTGGCGCCGATGGGCATCGCGGTCGTCTCGGTCATGATGGTCCTGGCCCGGACCTTCGCCGACGGCTGGCGCACCCGCTGGGGCGACGGCCGCCTGGTGCGTGTCGGCAGCGCGGTGGCCGGCGCGGGACTGGCGCTCGCCCTGCTGCTCGGCGGCGCGGTCCCGGCGCTGCTCGGCTTCGCCTGCATCGGCCTGGGCGTCGCTGCCGTGACCCCGTGCGTCTACGTGGCGGCGGCGCGGCAGGGTTCTGACGCGCTGACGCTGGTCGCGGCCACGGGCACCACCGGCCTGCTGCTCGGCCCGGCGGCGATCGGCTTCATCGCGAACGCGACCGGCCTGGTCTGGGGCATGGCCGCGGTCGCCGCGTGCGCGCTGGTCGTTTCGCTGTGCTCCACACGGATCCGCTGGGCGGCGCTCGGGGACGACGCCGCCGGCTGAGCCCGGTCGCCGAGGTCTTACGACCCGGCCGGCACGTTCACGGTGAACTGAGCCGTGTGCACCGTGTTGTCGAGCTCGAACTGCGCGAACACCCGCCAGGACCCGCTCTCCGGGAACGTCGCCTCCGCGGTCAGCGCTCCGGTGTGGGCCTGGATGGCGCCGAGCGAGAAGATCTGCGCGAACGCCATGTCGCCGGAGTGGAACGCGGTCAGGTGCGCGTAGCCGTCGAGGTAGCGCTCGAATGAGGTGATCGGCTTGCCGTTCTTCGCGATGGTCAGCGTCAGCGGGGCGGAGGTGTGCGCCTTCGGGCTGCCCTTCAGCGAGACGGTGTAGCCGTCGATGGTCGTCGTCGAGGCCGGGGCGGGCAGCGCGGCCGCCGAGGACGGGCCGGGGACCGTGAACGGCGCGGAGAGCTGGTAGAGCAGCGGCGTGCCCTGGCTCGAGTCGGGCGCGGCGAAGGTGACGAACGCGCGGTACTTCCCGGAGGGCAGCGCCGGCACCACCGCGTTCCAGGTGCCGTCCTGGCGCATCGCGGGCTGCACGTAGTTGTACTGCGTCAGGTCCGACCGGATGACGTAGCAGAGCACGAGTTCGCTCTCGTAGGGCTGGTACTCCATCAGGGCCTTGCCGTCCGGGCCGGTGATGTGGAACGAGTAGGTGCTCGCCGAGTCGGCGATCGCCGTGCTGGTGGAGGGCACCAGCGTGTAGCCGGACAGGCTGCTCGACAGGCCCGTCCCGTCCGGTGCCGCGGCCGCCAGCGCGGGCGTGGTCGGGGCGGTCGGCACCATCGGCATGCCCGACATCCCCTCCATGCCCGTCATCCCCGACATGCCGGCAGGAGGGCTCTGCCTCGCCCCGGCTCCCGCCGACGTGCAGGCCGCGGCTGTGGCCAGCACGGTCGCGACGGCGAGGACGGCGATCAGGCCGCGGCTGCGGCGGGTGGAAACTCGGCCGGCCACGCGGACGGCTCCCTTCAGTTCAGTCGTCGTCGGTTCTGCGGCGGACGGCCGCGAGCGGCGCCGGGACCGATCGGCCCGGCGCCGCCCAGGGTGAGGTGCTGGGGATTATGGACTCTGACACGAGAGGCTGGTCGGCTGGGCCGGGGTCCCCGTGAAGTTCGCGGTGAACCCGAAGGAGGTACTCGCACCCGCCGCCAGGACGTTGTTCCAGCTCGCTTCGGCCATCGAGGCGAGCGAGCCGGCTTGGGACAGGGTGCCGTTCCAGGCGCTGCTGATGCTCTCGCCGTCCGGCATGTCCCAGTTGACCGTCCAGTTGTACATGGTGGCGGTGGTCGGGTTGGTCACGTTGACCGCGGCCTGGAACCCGCCGGGCCAGGTGCTCGTGATCGAGTAGGTCGCGGTGCAGGGGACCGGGTTCGGCGGCGGCTGGGTCGCGCCGATGCCGGTGACCTGGCCGGTTCCGCCGTCGAAGACCACGTCGGAGCAACCGTAGAAGGTCTCGGTGCTGTCCGACCGGGCCCAGATCGAGTAGATCATCTGGTAGCCGGTGTACCCGGACGGCAGCGTCGCGTTCCAGAAGTAGTAGCTGTTGATGCTGCCGGGGCTGCCTACCGACGGCGGGTTGGTCACCGTGGAGAACGGCGTCGGCTCCAGCTCCGACCAGCTCAGCGGCTGGGTCGGGTCCCAGGTCGGCTTGGTGATGTACAGCGATATGGTGCCCGGGTGCGAGGCCCACATGTTGTACTGGATCTGGATGGTGGACCCGCTGGTCAGGTGGGTCTTCGGCCAGTTCGCGTCGACCAGGTCGAACCCGGAGAAGTCGTAGTAGTTGCTGGCCCCGCTGCACAGCTCGCCGTCCGGGATCAGCGCGGTGGTCTCCCCGCTGGTGGTGCCCGAGCGGTTGCCGACGGCGAACCAGTTGTACAGCGGCGTGGTCCCGCTCTGGGCGACCGCGGCCTGGCACGCCGGGTTCTGCGGCACGATCTGGCCGGTCGAGGTTATGCCGTCCTCATAGCACAGGAAGGTGCGGCTCGCCGGCATCATCATGGTGCCGTGCGCGGATGCGGGTGGCGCGGTCATGAGCGCGCCTACCAGCGCAGCCAGCGCAACAACCGCGGTGGCCCATAATCGTCTGCGTGGTTTCCTCAACGTTTGCCAGCCTCCTTACTTGGCTTGGCGGTACGTCTGTTTTCGGCCGGAGCGTAAGGGTCCGGCGACGATACGGGAAATGCCGCGTGGTGCGCGCGCGCCGCGCGATTCCGGCCGCCGGAGCGTTTGCGCAGGCCAGGGGATTTTACGAGTTCCGAAATGCCGGAATGGCGTGTGAAAGTTTCGACTGGCGAGATTTCGCCGCCCGGACGTCCCGGCCGGCTCCCGTACTGGTCGGACGCCGTACCACCCGGCCGCGGCCGGCTCGGACGCCGGCCGGCGCGCGCGGCATGGATCGGCCGGTCGCGGGAAGGACTCCGCGGTGACGACCCGTACGGGCAGCATCGAGCAGTGGCAGCTTCGCGCCGCGTTCGCCGCGCGCCTGTCGGACATGTACGGGCGCGAGGTGCCCGCCTACACCACGTTGCTCGACGTCTCGCGCGAGGTGAACGAGGAGGTCCTGCGGGAAAAGGGTGCCGGCGCCGAGCGGCTCGGCTCCATCGCCCGGGTGACCGCCGAGCGGCACGGCGCCATCCGCGTCGGCACGCCGAGGGAACTGGCGCAGGTGGCCCGCGTCTTCGGCGCGCTCGGCATGCACCCGGTCGGTTTCTACGACCTGCGCGACGCCGCGGCCAGCGCGATCCCGGTCGTCTCGACCGCGTTCCGCCCGGTCGACCGCGCGCAGCTGGCGCGCAACCCGTTCCGCGTGTTCACCTCGATGCTCACCCCGGCCGACCCGCGCTTCTTCGACGACGACCTGCGCGCCCGGGTGGAGGCGTTCCTGGCCGGCCGCGAGCTGTTCCCGCCGGAGCTGCTGGCCCTCGCCGACCGCGCCGAGGCGGAGGGCGAACTGCCGGAGGCCGACGCGGAGCGCTTCCTGCAGCTGGCCGTGCACGTGTTCGAACTTTCTGCCGACCCGGTGGACCGGGCCTGGTATCAGACCCTGGAGCAGGTCTCCGCGGTCGCCGCCGACATCGCCGGCGTGCGCTCCACCCACATCAATCATCTGACCCCGCGGGTGCTGGACATCGACGAGCTCTACCGCCGCATGACCGACCGCGGCGTCACGATGATCGACGCGATCCAGGGTCCGCCGCGCTGGGACGGCCCCGATGTGCTGCTGCGTCAGACGTCGTTCCGCGCGCTGGACGAGCCGCGCACCATGCACCTGGCCGACGGGGCCGTGGTCCCCGGCACGCTGCGCGTCCGCTTCGGCGAAGTCGAGGCCCGCGGCATCGCGCTGACCCGCCAAGGCCGCGCGCTCTACGACCGCCTGCTCGGCTACGTCGACGAGCAGGCCGCAGCGCACCCGGAGGCGTCCCGCGCCGGCCTGTCCCGCGAGGTGTGGACGCGGCACCTCCCGGCCACCGAGCGCGCGCTCGCGGCCGGAGGGCTGGCCCACTTCACCTACCGCGCGGCGACCGACCGGCCGCGGGACGGGACGCGGCCGCCGGACGGGATCGCCGAGCTGGTCGAGCAGGGCTGGGCGAGCGCCGAACCGATCGTGTACGAGGACTTCCTTCCGCGCTCCGCGGCCGGCATCTTCCAGTCGAATCTCAGCGCTCGGGGCTCGCGCCGCGACGACCGGCCGGCCGCCGCGTACGACGCGGACTGGCTCTCCGGTGCGATCGGCCGCACCGTCCTGGATCCGTTCGATCTCTACGCACGGCAGCAGGAGGAGTCCGTCGCACACGTCCGGCGCGAGCTCGGCATCGACGGGCGATGAAGAGCCCGCCGACACTGCGCCACCGGCGCCGGCGTGTAACTTTCAGCGGATTTCACGGGGATTCAGCTCGGATGCCGCGTGGTATGCAGCGGGAATTCCTTATTTGTACAGTGTCGCAGAAGTCGCCGCGTTGACAATCCTCTGACCAGTGTGCGCAAAAACTCTCCCGCGCCCCTTGCCGCTGCGCGTGTATCAGCGCTAACGTCCGCCCTCGGATCTCGGACCGAGTCCCCATCTCGCATAACGCTGAGATGCCAACCCCGCCCCGGCCTTCGGCGGGGCCGGCAGTCGTCCCGCTGCCGCAGTGCGCCATTCGCCGCTGAGCGCGGGCATGTGTCCCCGCCGCACGACTCGACGAGGACGGGAAAGGCTCCTTCACCCTGCCGACCCGTGACCCGGTCCGCATGCCCAGGACACCCCGACGGATCCGGGAACCCGCGGCGTCCCGCCGCCCACGCACACAGACGCCGCGTCGCACCCTCACCTCGCCTTGCGCCGGTCCGCCCTGCGCTCCTAGACGCGTGTGCGAATCCGCCGCGGCAAGGTCCGCCGACCACCGTCCGCACCCTTACCCACCGATGCCTCACCTCTTCAAGGAAGAAGGCTATGGACGCAGAGGAAGTCAGTCACTTCGCCCTCAGCCGCCGCTCGGCGATCAAGCGCACCGCCGGCGCGCTGTTCCTGCTCTCCCAGGCCGCTCTGCTCGACGAGCTGGCGATCATGCCGGTGCGGCCGGCCTTTGCCGCCACCGCGTTCTCCGACATCCAGTTCGACATCGGAGCGTTCATGCCGGCCGGGACCTACGCCGGCACGAACACCTACAACGACGGGGGCGGCGCCGTCGTCGCCTCGTTCGGCCCCATCTTCTCGCTGTTCGTCCCGATCGCGCTGACCCGCACCCCGACCACGGCCGACCAGGCCACTCTGGCCAACGCCCTGAACGAGATCGAGGCCA
>DASYAE010000184.1:0-1591 GCA_036501535.1 Actinocrinis sp.
GCAGCTGCAGGCCGACATCCTGGGCGTCCCGGTCAGCCGCCCGGTGGTCGCGGAGACCACCGCGCTCGGCGCGGCCTACGCGGCCGGCCTGACGGCCGGGTTCTGGCGGGACACCGCGGAACTGCGCGCCAACTGGCACGAGTCCCGCCGCTGGGAGCCCACCTGGTCGGAAGACCGCCGCGCGGCCGGCTACGCCGGCTGGAAAAAAGCGATCAACCGCACCCTGGACTGGGTAGACGTTGGGTAAGCAGGAGCGTCGAGAGGCGGTTTGCCGTGGTGGACGTTCGGATGCCGGTCACCGCCGAGCCAGTCGGCGACGTGGCCGCGGTGCTCGGCGAGGGACCCTACTGGCGGCCGGAAGACGAGGCTCTGCTGTGGGCCGACATTGCCCGCGGGCTGCTGCACATGACCCGCGTCCAGCTCGCCGAGACGATCACCATTGAGCTAGACGCGGTGTCCGCGGCGTTCCCAGCGGTCGGCGGCGGGGTCCTGACCGCCGGCGGGCACCGGCTGACGCTGCGCGCCACCCGGCCGGGGGAGGGCTGGGCCGGGCGAACCATCGCCGAGGCGCCAGCCAGCGACGGAGTCCAGTTCAACGACGCCGCGGTAGACCCGGCGGGCCGGGTATGGGTCGGCTCCATGGACATCAAGGAGAAGAAACCGCTCGGCACGCTGTACCGGCTGGACTCCGGCGGCACGCTGACCCCGGTGGTGAAGGGCGCGACGGTCTCCAACGGGATTGGCTGGAGCCCGGACGGCTCGCGCATGTACTACAACGACTCGCCGATGCGCCGGATCGAGATGTTCGACTACGACCAGGCGACGGGTGAGGTGTTCGAGCGCCGGATGTTCGCCGACCTGTCCCGTGCCGACGGCTTCCCCGACGGGCTGACCGTCGACGCCGACGGCTACGTCTGGGTGGCGATGTTCGCCGGCGGGACGCTCCGCCGGTTCACCCCGGCCGGCCACCAGGACGCGGTGCTCCCGCTGCCCGTGTCGCAGCCGACGAGCTGCGCGTTCGGCGGCCCCGGCATGGCCGACCTGTTCGTGACCACGGCGTACCGGGACCTCACCGAGGCGCAGCGGGCGGCCGAGCCGCTCGCGGGCCGCCTGCTCAGGCTCCACCCCGGCCCGGTAGGCCTGCCCTCCTCTGCCACGCAGGCCGTCATCCCCAGCTGAAACAGGCCTCGACTACGCGCGAAACGCGAGTTACGCTGATTACACGCGAAACTCTCTCGGAGGCGTGGTCATGAAACAGACCGAGCTTGACCGCATCAGGCAGCAATTCGCCGAGGCAGTACGCAGGCGCCTGCCGGGCGCGCCGATCGAGCGCATCGAGGTGCTCCAGCACGGCGATGACCCGGAGGTCGAGCCGGGGCAGCTGCTGGCCCGCGTGGTCGTCGCGGCGCCGGGCGAAGAGGAGGAGCGCAAGCGGGTGTTCGACGAGTTTCACGCCGCGCACCACGAGGCCTTCCACGAGCTGCGGAAGGAGCTGAACACGCTGCCGGTCCCCGTGATGCTCCAGTTCATCGCGGGCGGCGCGCAAGCCGAGGACCGCAAGGGCCCGTTCATCCAGCTGCTGCATGCGCGC
>DASYAE010000185.1:0-55831 GCA_036501535.1 Actinocrinis sp.
GAACCCCTGACCTTCTGTCTGCCAGACAGATGCTCTACCAGCTGAGCTATGGCCCCAGGTTTTCGCTTGTCGGGCAGCGTGGGACGGCTGCTCGGGCTCCGCCATAGTAGCCAACTCGCGGACGAAAAGCGAAATCATAACGGCCTGCCGGTCCGTGTCCGTAACGGGTTCGGGGCCGTCGGATATGCGGGTCGCGGGTCGCCGCGGCGGTGTCGGAGGGCGGTGTCAGGGGTCAGACGTCGTCGCCGATGACCGGCTCGGGCAGGGATCCGGCGTTGTGCTCGAGCAGCCGCCAGCCGCGGCTGGCCTCGCCGAGGACGGACCAGGAGCAGTTGGAGAGGCCGCCGAGCGCGGCCCAGTGTTCCTGCGGCAGGCCGATCATGCGGCTGATGGTGACGCGGGACGCGCTGCCGTGGCTGACCACGACGAGGATGCCGCGGTCGGGGACCGTCGCCAGTGCCCGCTCGATCGCCGGGACGGTGCGGTCGCCGACCTCGGACTCGAGTTCGCCGCCGCCGCGGCGTACCGCGTGGCCGGCCCGCCAGCGGGCCTGCTCCTCGGGGAACTTCTGCTTGATCTCGGCGTCGGTGAGGCCTTCCCAGGCGCCGCCGCAGGTCTCGCGCAGGGCCGGGTCGAACGTGATCGGGACGCCGGTGAGCGCTTCGAGCTCCCGGGCCGTGTCGGCGGCGCGGGACAGGTCGGACGAGACGATGGCGTGCGGGCGCAGGCCGGCCAGCAGGCGGGCGGCCCGGCGGGCCTGGTCTATGCCGACCTCGTCGAGCGGTACGTCGGTCTGGCCCTGGAAGCGGCCTTCGACGTTCCACGCGGTCTGGCCGTGCCGCCAGATCACCACGCGGCGGCCGGGGGCGTGGTACGAATGCCGGTCGGTGGCGCCGGAGCCCGCTGGTGCCGGTGCCGAGGCCGGTTCCGGGCCTGGTCCCGCGGTCTGCGTGGAGGCCGAGCGTCCTGAGTCCGCCGCTTCTCCGGTCGCCGCTTCCCCCGTCACCTTGGACTCCGCCCCGGCCGCCCTGGCCGCGTCGGCCCCGGCACCCCCGGCGCTCATTTCGCGGCGCCGATCGCCGGCGGGGCGGAGCGGCCGTTGTTGACGCTCTCCGGCAGCTGGAGCACCGGGCAGTCCTTCCACAGCCGTTCGAGTGAGTAGTACGTGCGCTCCTCGGCGTGCTGGACGTGGACCACGATCTCGATGTAGTCGAGCAGAACCCAGCGGCCCTCCTGCTGGCCCTCGCGGCGGGCGGGCTTCGCGCCGAGCTCCAGCAGGCGCTCCTCGACCGCGTCCACGATGGCCCGCACCTGCCGGTCGTTCGGAGCCGAGGCGAGCACGAACGCATCGGTGATCACGAAGACATCGCTGACGTCGTAGGCCACGATGTCGTCGGCGAGCTTGTCCGACGCGGCCTGCGCCGCCGCGATCGCGAGCTCCTTCGCCCGGTCGGTCGCTGTCACTGGGTGGTCACCTCTCGATTCTGTTGCCCGGTGCGTTCATCGGTGTCCGGCTGCACGGTCGGCTGCCTGGTCGCCTTCGGGGCCGGGGAGCCCCGTGCCTGCTTCATCTGCTTTGTCTACTTCGTTGTCTTCGCCTGCTTCGCCTGCCGTCGACAGAGTCCAGGTTCTCACGGCGCGCCGACAGGGCGCGTCCCATTTGATCTCGCGTGCGTCCCGGTTCGGTTCGCCGCGGGGTTCGCGGGCCGCGCCTGCCTGTACATCTACTACATCTACCCCCGCCCGGACGCCGAGGCCGACGCGCTGCTCCCTGAGCGGGACGAACTCGGCGAGGCGGAGCTCGAGGCGCTGCCGGTCGGCTGCGGATTCGCGCTCAGGTTCACGTGTGCCAGGCCCGGCCACTCCGCGCCGAGCAGGACCGTCACGTCGGCCAGGCTCTGCAGGCCGGACACGATCTGCACCTCGCTGGTCGAAAGGCCCAGCGTGGCGGCGATCTGGTCGGCCGCGCTCTGCTCCGCACTCGAGCCGATCTCGATCACGCTGGTCGAGCGGCGTGTCGTGGTCGAGCCGTCGAGGTAGGTGTAACCGGCGTCGGCGAGCTTGCCCTGCGCCGTCCCCCGAATGACGCTCGACTGGGTTCCCGTGTGCCCGGAGGCGTCCTGGACCAGCACCCGGGGCAGCTTGTTCGCGCCGATCCCGGCGCTGAACGCGTTGCCGAGCAGGCCGATCACCAGGGGCGTCGCGCCCTGGTAGTTCAGCTCGTTCGAGCCGTCGGTCAGCAGGGGCAGCGGCGAGACCTGGAGCTGCCCGGCCTGGTCCTGCGCGGCCAGTTGCGCCAGTGCCGGCGCGAGCACAGACTCCGGCAGCGCCGGGTCCTCGACCATGCCGAGGTTGTTCAGGTACGCGTTGATCGTCTGCGTGTTGTCGGGCATCGCCTTGAACAGCGCGGCGAGCACCTGGCCGAACCGGGTCGCCTGGTTGTCGGCCGTATCGCCGGCAGCGCTCTCAGTCGCGTACGACACGGCCTGCTGCCCGTTCAACGTCGTGGTAGCGCCTTGTGACACGGCCGCCGCGGTAGGCGACGCGGTTGCGGCGGGTACCGCAGCCGTTGTCGTGATCTGGACGCCGCCGAGCTCGTCGACGAGGCCGGCCAGCGTGACCTCGTTCATGTTCCACACGCCGCTGACCGTCACGCCGAGCGCCGAGGCGATGTCGTCGGTGTTCCCCGGCGGGACCGACACCGTCATGTTGCCGCTGAACGGCTCGGTGCCGAATCCGGTGGTGTTGACGACCATCTGAGGCGGGATCAGGACCGCCGCGCCGTCGGTCGACACGGACGCCGCCTTCGCGCCGGGCTGCTTCTGCGTCGACGGCGAGTCCGGGTCGAGCAGCACGTCACCGACCGAATCGCCGGTGGTGTCGCTGACCTGGAGCAGGATCACCTTGTTCAGGGACGCCGCCGCCGCGCTGCTCCCGCCGCCGCTCACGAGTACGTATACGCCCGCCCCGATCGCGATGAGGACGAGCGCGGTGGCTGCGCAGATGATCCGGAACCGGAATCTGCGGATGCGGTCCGCCCGGCTGTCCGCGCGGGTCTCGGCGTAGTTGAGCCAATCCTTCAGCTCGGGCGCGGTCTCCTCGTCGAGGAACGCGAAGTCGGATGCGGTGTATCCGTTCTTGGGCTGCAAGTCGGTCCCGGACGGCGCGGAAGCCGCCGCATCGAACGCATCGAACGCATCTGCTCCATCGCCGAAGTCGTCGACAGCGCCTGACGGAGCCGGAGCCGGAGCCGCCGACGCGGCCGAAGCGCTCGCGTTCGCGCCGCCAGCGGGGGGCGCAGAACTGAACAGGTCGTCTTCGTCGAACAGTCCCTCGTCGCCGAGGCCCGGCGCGGTGGCCGGTCGCACAGCTTGGCCAGCTTGGGCAGCCGACTGCGGTAGGGACGGCGGTGGCGATGGGGGAGCAGCCTGTGCCTGTGCCTGCCCCTGCGCCTGTGGCGGAATCGGAGCCTGACGTGGCGCGGTCGGCGTGTAGCCCGAAGGTGAGTATGGGTCCCGCAGTTCATACCCGATCGGGTTATAGCCGGGGGTGAAGCCTGATCCTGATCCCGATCCGTAGTCCGCCGGTCGGGGTTGTGCCGAGTGGTCATCCGTCTGGGCGGCATAGCTCTCGCCGTACCCGGTCGGCGGCCTGCGCCTGGATCCGGTGTCGCCGAGCTGCGGCTCGGTGGCGGACGGAGCCGGGGCTGAAGGCGCCGAAGTCGCGGAGTCCCGCCAGTCATACGAATACTGCTGCGGCTGCTCCGCTTGTTGCTGCCATTGTTGCTGCCGCGCAGCCTGATACCCCCCGTAGTCCTGATAGTCAGCAGCCGGATACCCGGCCTGCGCAGCAGGCCCCCCATGCCCTCCATGCCGCGACGCCCGCGAGTCCTCGCCGCCCCACGGAGACTGCTGCGGCAGCGCATCCGGCGACGGCTGCTGCTGCTGCTGTTGCTGTTGCGAGAGCTGCGCGCCGTCCTGGCCGATGCCCTCCTCGTCGGGATTCGGCTTGCGGCGTCGCCCGGTTCCGCTCACGGCGCCTCCTTCGAGCGGCCGTTTATCGCCTCCGCGGAGGCGTCTTCGTCCGCCTCCGGATCCCAGACGTGCGGTAGCCCGAGATGGGTTCCCGTATCCGCGGGATCGCGGTAAAGCGCGCGCTTGTTGATGTACTGGACGATGCCGTCCGGCACCAGGTACCACACCGGCTCGCCGCGCCGCACCCGCTCCCGGCAGGCCGTGGACGAGATCGCCAGCGCCGGGATCTCCACCAGCGAGGCCTTGCCGACCGGCAGGCCCGGATCGGTCAGCGGATGGCCCGGCCGGGTGCAGCCGACGAAGTGCGCCATCTCGAACAGCTCGTCCGCGTCGCGCCAGGAGAAGATCTGCTCCAGCGCGTCGGCGCCGGTGATGAAGAAGAAGTCCGTGTCAGGGCCGCGCGCGGCGCGCAGGTCCTTGAGCGTGTCCACGGTGAACGTGGTGCCGCCGCGGTCGATGTCCACGCGGCTGACCGAGAACCGCGGATTGGACGCCGTCGCGATCACGGTCATCAGATACCGGTCCTCCGCGGAGGAGACCTGCCTGCTGTTCTTCTGCCAGGGCCGCCCGGTCGGCACGAAGACCACCTCGTCGAGGCCGAACAGCGAGGCGACCTCGCTGGCCGCGACCAGGTGGCCGTGGTGGATCGGGTCGAACGTGCCGCCCATGACCCCGATCCTGGCCTTGCGCCGCCGCGGCCGTGTGGCCTCCGGCGGGGTCTGCGGCCGAGGCTCCGGTGCATCCATGGGCACCGACCTTACCCGGCGCCGGAACGCGCGTCCCGCGGCACCGGAGCCGATGTCCTACCTTCGTCCTACTTGTCCCGGTTGAGCCGGGTGACCAGGAACAGCAGGACCATGAAGATCACGAACACGACCACGGCGTTCAGGGTCGGATTGATGCCGGCGTAATTCCCCGTCGGCTGTTCGCTGTCGGCCAGGACGGCAACCGCTTGCGTGAGCATGGGACCGTTCGACTCCTCTGTCCTCTGGTTCCTCGTCGCCGGATCGTGCGGCTACCGAATACTACGGGCAGCCTCGGCGTACTTATCGCGCGGGGCGCCCCCGAGTCCTCGATCGGCCTATCGCCGCTGCATGCGCCCTTGCTGCTGCTTGTTCTTGTTGCCTGTGTCGCGGTACCCCCGCAGCACGAACCAGGCACAGAAGACCACGAAGCTGAGGCCGCCGAAGATGAACAGCTTCAGGAAGATGCCGGGCGGCGCGGTGGTCGGGGTGCCGTTGTCCGAGGTGCCGCCGGCGACCAGGTGCTGCACATGCGGGCCGGCCGCTGCGCTCAACGCCTCGACGGCGGAGTAGAGGGGATGCATTGGGTGAGTCGTCCGTCCTGTCGGCTTGTCGCTGAAATGCGGCTCGCCGACGACGATACGCGGGCACCACGCCACAGCCGTCGCCGGGTGGGTACTGTGACGGCACGGGTCTTATCCGCTTCCTCAACCAAGGGGGCTCCTCTCCCAATGTCCCAGCCATCGCCGCAGGACGCGGTTCCGGATCGCGCCCGTCGACGGTTCCCCGAAATCAGCTCCCGTGCCTACGAGCACCCGTCCGACCGCGCCGCGCTGACCGCGCTGCGCAAGATGTCCGGCTTCGCCAGCCTGCTCAAGCAGCTCAACGGGCTGATCGGCGAGCACAACGTCCGGCTCATGCTGCTGGCGAACGCGGTGCAGGTCTCCGAGCAGCAGTTCCCGCGGCTCAACGCGATGCTGGACGACGCCTGCCAGACCCTCGACCTGCCGACCCGTCCGGAGCTGTTCGTCCAGCAGACCCCGGAGGTCAACGGCATGACCATCGGGCTGAACAACCCGGTGATCGTGCTGACCACCGGCCTGGTCGAGCTGCTCGACGAGGAGGAGCTGCGGTTCGTCATCGGCCACGAGGCCGGCCACGCCTTCTCCGGCCACGCCGTCTATCGCACGATGCTGCTGTGGCTGATGGGCCTCGGCTCGGTCTTCTCCTGGGTGCCCGGCGGCCAGATCGGCATCCAGGCGCTGATCACCGCGCTGATGGAGTGGTTCCGCAAGGCGGAGATCTCCTGCGACAGGGCCGGGCTGCTGGTGGTCCAGGACATGGAGGCCGCGGTCCGCACCCAGATGAAGCTGGCCGGCGGCGCGCACCTGTACGAGATGAGCCCGATCGCCTTCATCGACCAGGCGCGGCAGTACGAGTCCGGCGGCGACATCCGCGACTCGATACTCAAACTGATGCTGACCCATGACAAGACCCACCCGTTCCCGTCGGTGCGTGCCCTGGACCTGACCCGGTGGGTCGAGTCCGGCGCCTACCAGCGGATCATGAACGGTGAGTACCCGCGGCGCGGTGACGACGACTCGGCTTCGGCCCGGGCGGACGCCAAGGCGGCCGCGGAGGCTTATGCCGACTCGGTGAAGACGAGCACCGACCCGCTGATGGGGAAGATCCGGGAGTTCGCCGGGGACGCGGCCGGGTTCGGCGACCGGCTGGCCGGCGCCATGTACCGGCGGTGGGCGCCGCGCGCGAACGGCGACACGCCGGACGATGCGCCGGACGACGCGCCGCACGACGAGGACGGCGGATCCGACGGATCAGAGAACTGACGACGCTTGAGCCGGCCGCCGGCCGGCGGCGCCGACGGCTGGAGCTGAGCGGCGGCGCACGTCACGTACAGTGAGGTCGCCGGCCGGTCCGGCGCGCACCGCCGCCGGCCGCCGATCGACGCCGTACCGACGCCGCGCGCGCCGGCCCCGCGGGGCCGGCCGCCGATCATCCCGAGGAGCAGTACATTGAGTGTCCTGGACATCCCGCTGACCTCGCTCGACGGGGCGCCCACGAGCCTTGCCAAGCACACCGGCAAGGCGGTGCTGGTGGTTAACGTGGCCTCCAAGTGCGGCCTGACGCCGCAGTACTCCGCACTGGAGAAGCTGCACGAGTCGTACGCCGGGCGCGGCTTCAGCGTCGTCGGCTTCCCCTGCAACCAGTTCGGCGGCCAGGAGCCCGGCACCAGCGAGGAGATCGCGGTCTTCTGCTCCTCGACCTACGGCGTGACCTTCCCGCTGATGGACAAGATCGAGGTCAACGGCACGGACCGCAGCCCGGTCTACGCGCAGCTGACCGAGTCCGCCGACGCCGAGGGCTACACCGGCGACATCCGCTGGAACTTCGAGAAGTTCCTGCTCGACTCCGACGGCGCCGTGGTCGCCCGGTTCGGCCCGCGCACCGAGCCGGACGCGCCCGAAGTGGTCTCGGCGATCGAGGCGCTGCTCTAATCGCCGGTCGTCCTTGCGGCGGGACGGCGCGGCCCGCCCCGCCGCGGGCCGTGCACGGAAGATCTTCGTACCGTGAACCACTGCCGGCCACGTATAGGTGGCCGGACCGGAAGAGGCCACGAAAGAAGCACAGCTGATGCGTTCCGCCGGCGACCCGATCGGGGAACCCGACCTGCGCGGCCGCGTCGCGCTGGTCACCGGGGCCTCCGGCGGCCTCGGCCTGGTCACCGCCCGGCGGCTGGCCGGCTTCGGCGCGCGCACCCTGCTCGGCTGCCGCGACGCGGGCCGGGCCGAGCGGGCGCGCGGGCTGATCCTGGCCCGGCACCCGGCGGCCTCGGTCGAGTCGGTCCGGCTCGACCTGGCCAGCCTCGAGGCGGTCGCGGACGCCGCGGCCGAGATCGCCGACCGGGCCGGGCGGCTGGACCTGCTGGTCAACAACGCCGGCATCATGGCCCCGGCCCGCGCCGCGGCGCACGTGCCGACCGCGGACGGCTTCGAGCCGCAGCTCGGCGTCAACCACCTCGGCCACTTCGCGCTGACCGGGCGGCTGCTGCCGCTGCTGCTGGCCTCCGGCTCGGCCCGGGTGGTGACCGTCTCGTCGTTCGCGCACTATGCCGCGACCGGCGGCGGGCTCACCGATCCGGCCGACTTCAAGACCCCGCCGCACGGCTCGACCTGGCTCGGCTACGCCCGCTCGAAGCTGGCCAACCTGCTGTTCGCACTCGAACTCGAGCGGCGCGCGGCCGCCAGCCACGCGGCGCTGGGAGCCGAGGGCGCGTCAGCCGGCGGCCAGGGCATCGCGGAGCCGGCCCGCCGGCTGATCTCGATCGCCGTGCATCCCGGGCTCGCCGGCACCGACCTGGTGGCGAACGCGGGCGTCGGAGGCCGCCGCTTCATCGGCGCGGCGGCCCGGTTCAGCACCAACCTCACCGCTCAGTCCGCCGAGGCCGGCGCGCTGCCGACGCTCTATGCAGCCACCTCGCGCGAGGCGGTCGGCGGCGAGTTCTACGGCCCGCGCCTGATCACCCGCGGCGCGCCCGCGCGGAACATCCCGAGCCGGGCGGCCCGCGACCGCAAGCTCGCAGCGCTGCTGTGGGCCGCATCGGTCGAGGCCACCGGCGTCGGCTACGAAGAACTCCCGTCGTTTCGCACGCCGCTGTGATGTACGCCGGGCTTAGGCCCGGCTCGGCTTCTCGGGTTACAGTGCCGCGCATGGCTTATCGCATACGTACAGGCGCGCGGGCCGCGACTGCTGCGGCCGTCGGCGCCGCGGTGCTCGTCTTCGCGCTCGCGGGCTGTAGCGGCGGCGGCTCGGGGAGCTCGAAGACGTCGCCGACTCCGGCGGTGCCTTACAACGGGCCAAACGGTAAGCAGCTCGCTTCGATCATGCTGACCGGCACCGATCTGCCGAACGGCTACGACGAGTCCAACGGCGGCGAGGACGACAGCGGCCAGTCGAGGGCCACCGCGACGCTGACCGCGAGCCCGTCCTCGTCCAACTGCAACGCCCTGCTCAACTCGATCGGCGGGACCGACCTGGGCGAGGCCGCGTTCGCCTACGACACCTACGCCCCGACCTCGGCCACCGCCGAGTTCAGCGAGGCCGTGCTGGAGTTCCCGGGCAGCCAGGCCGCCAAGCTGACCGGTCAGCTCGGCGCGGCGCTCAACGGCTGCGGCACCTTCCAGGCCCAGGAGGAGGACGGCACCACCAACGCCGCGAAGACCCTCATGCAGCAGGGGCCGCGGCTGGGCAGCGAGTCCATCGGCTTCCAGGTGGACGTCTCGATCGGGAACGTCAACTTGGTGACCAACGGCGTGATAGTCCGCGTCGGCGACGCGGTGATCATCCTGGAGAACACGGACTATTCGGGGTCCGGTCCCACGTCCGGGGCGATCGACCTGAACGCGCTCACCGGCACGCTCGTCCAGCGCTTGGGCACCTTGCACTGAGCCGGCACTGAACCGGCACTGAGCCGGCGCCGGATCGCGGTGGCGTTGAGGCTGGCGCGGCTGCCTTTACCCTTAACGAGTAATACAACGAGTGATAGGCAGCACTAGCAGCACTGACAGCGACATTCGAAGCGACATTCGAAGCGACGTTCGCAAGCGACAGCGAAAGCGGCGGTGAGAGCCCTGGCGAAACGCACTCCGGACGGTCCCGCCCCGCCTCCCGCGGTCCAGCGGCTCCGGATCCGGTACGCGAAGCGCGGCCGGCTGCGCTTCACCAGCCACCGCGACATCCAGCGCGCGTTCGAGCGGGCGCTGCGCCGGGCCGAGGTGCCGATGGCCTACTCGGCCGGGTTCTCGCCGCACCCCAAGATCTCCTGGGCCGGCGCGGCGCCGACGGGCACGGCCAGCGAGGCCGAGTACGTCGAGATCTCGGTGGCCGAGCAGGTCGACCCGCAACGGCTGCGCGCCGCGCTCGACGAGGCGCTGCCGACCGGGCTCGACGTGCTCGAAGTGGCCGAGGCGGGCACCGGGGCGCTGGCCGACCGGCTGGAGGCCTCGGTCTGGCGGATCGAGCTTCCGGGTGTCGAGACCGAACGGGCGCGCCGGGCCGCCGAGGCGTTCCTGGCGGCCGGCAGCATCGAGGTGGAACGCCTGACCAAGTCCGGTGTGCGCAGCTTCGACACCCGTTCGGCGGTGCTGTCGCTCGGGGTCGAGGATGCCCTGTCCGGGGGGCCTTTTGACGGCGGTCCCCGGCCCGGCTCGTCCGCCTGTGCGATACTGAAAGTGGTCGTCCGGCACGCCACCCCGGCCGTCCGCCCCGACGATGTCCTCACCGGACTCGGAACCGTCGGCGGCCTGCAGCCGCCGGTCCCCCCACGGGTGACCAGGCTGGCGCAGGGACCGCTGGCGCCCGCCGCCTCGGCTACCGAGCCCGCGGCAGGTACCGGAGCGTGGCCGGTGGGCGACCCGATGGCCCCAGGCCGGAGCGCACCGACGCACTCCGGGCCGCAGAGCGTCGAACCCCGGGAAACCGGGGTATGAATGCTCCAGCGGCTCGGCACGGCGGAACGCCCGGTCCGGCCCACCTGACTTCATTGCGTACGACGAGCCCCTGCGCGGCGCCGACGCCCACCGATCCCGGTGCGGCGGGCCGGGCGCCCGGGGGCCACGACGGGAGAACCGCCCGATATGCTCGAAAACGAGCCTGCAGGTTCGGACTCAGGTCTGGAACCCCCGCAGCAGCCCACATCCACATCGACCACGCCTGAATCTACGGCCGAGCCGGCTATGGCCGCGGCGCCCCGCCGCCGCAGGGCCGCGAGCCGCCCGGCCGCGGCGCCGGCTCCGCAGCCGGAAGAGTCCCAGCAGAGCGCCGGGACGCCGCTCACCGAATCCGCGGCCGCCGAAGCCGGCGCCGGGGAGCCGGCTGCAGAGACATCTGCAGAGCCCGCGGCCAAGCGCACCCGCGTGCGGAAGGCCGCCGCGACCACGACGCGCCGCCGCGCGACCAAGGCGGCCGCCGAGCCCGCTGCGGCCGACGGGCCGGTCGCAGCCGACACCTCGGCCGCGGAGCGCCCGGCCCCCGACGCGGTCGAGCCGGCCGCGCCCGTAGCCGAGACACCGGCCGAAGCGCCGGTGAAGGCGCGCCGCACCCGCAAGCGCGCAGCGGCCGCCCCCCAGATGGCGCCCGAGGCGCACTCGATCGAAACGCCCGCCGCGCCAGAGCCCGGCGCCCGCGGAACCGCGGCGGCCGAGCCGGACGAAGACGAGGACGAGGCTCAGGCCGACGCGGTCGATGAGGCCGCGCCGCCACCCCAGGCCCCGCAGCGCCCCGGCATGCTCATCTTCCAGGCCCCGGTGGTCGTCGAGCCGGTGCGCCGCTCGCGCGCCGCGGCTCGGCCGGTGTTCCAGCCGGCCGCGCCGGAGCCGGACGCCGAGCCGGAGCAGGCCGAGCCGGCCGCGGCCCAGGCCGGTCCGGACCAGACGGCCGGCCCGGCCGAGTCCGCTGAGCAGGGCTCGCGGCGCCGCCGTCGGCGCGGCAAGCACGGAGCGGAGAGCGCCGACCAGGACGAGAAGGCGGCCGGCGACCGGCCCGCGAAGTCGGGACGGCGCGGCCAGCAGGACGGCGAGGCGGCCGCCGAGCCGGAGCGCGACGGCGACGCGAAGAGCGCGTCGGACGCCGATTCCGACAACGACTTCGACGGCGATCAGGGCGATGGCGAGGGCTCCAGCCGCCGCCGGCGCCGTCGCCGCCGGCGGCAGACCGCCGAGGACCTCGCCGGGTCCGGCACCGGATCCGGCGCCACGGACGACCCGCCGAACACGGTGGTGAAGATCCGGGAGCCGCGCGAGCGCCGCTCCCGGGTCGCCGAGCCCGACTCGGTGCGCACCGGCGACGACGTGCTCGGCGTGCGCGGATCGGTGCGCCTGGCGGCCAAGCAGCAGCGCCGCCGGGACGGCCGCAGCACCCGCTCGCGGCGCGCCCCGATCGTCACCGAGGCCGAGTTCCTGGCCCGCCGCGAGTCGGTCGAGCGGGTGATGGTGGTGCGCCAGTCCGCCAGCCGCACCCAGATCGGCGTGCTCGAGGACGGCGTGCTGGTCGAGCACTACGTCAACCGCGAGTCCTCGGTCTCGTACGTCGGCAACATCTACCTCGGCAAGGTGCAGAACGTGCTGCCCTCGATGGAGGCGGCGTTCGTCGACATCAACAAGGGCCGCAACGCGGTGCTCTACGCCGGCGAGGTCAACTTCGCCGCGGCCGGGCTCGAGGGCCAGCCGAAGCGGATCGAGTCCGCGCTCAAGTCCGGCCAGCCGGTGCTGGTGCAGGTCACCAAGGACCCGATCAGCCACAAGGGCGCCCGGCTGACCAGCCAGATCTCGCTGCCCGGCCGGTTCCTCGTGTACATCCCGGGCGGCTCGATGATGGGCATCAGCCGCAAGCTGCCGGACACCGAGCGCACCCGGCTCAAGCAGATCCTCAAGAAGGTCGTGCCCGAGGACGGCGGCGTGATCGTGCGCACCGCGGCCGAGGGCGCCAGCGAGGACGAGCTGGCGAAGGACGTCGAGCGGCTGGTCGCCCAGTGGGACGAGATCGAGCGGCGCTCGCGCACCGCCAACGCCCCCGCGCTGCTGTACGGCGAGCCCGACCTGACCGTCCGGGTCGTGCGCGACATCTTCAACGAGGACTTCACCAAGCTGATCGTCTCCGGCGAGGAGGCGTACAAGACCATCCACGAGTACATCACCGCGGTCGCCCCCGAGCTGGCCGGCCGGATCGAGCAGTGGACCGGCGAGAGCGACGTCTTCTCCACCCACCGGGTGGACGAGCAGCTGGCCAAGGGGCTGGACCGGAAGGTGTGGCTGCCCAGCGGCGGCTCGCTGGTGATCGACCGCACCGAGGCGATGGTCGTCATCGACGTCAACACCGGCAAGTTCACCGGCCAGGGCAGCAACTCGCTGGAGGAGACGGTCACCCGCAACAACCTGGAGGCGGCCGAGGAGATCGTGCGCCAGCTGCGGCTGCGCGACCTCGGCGGCATCATCGTGATCGACTTCATCGACATGGTGCTGGAGTCGAACCGGGAGCTGGTGCTGCGCCGGCTGCTGGAGTGCCTGGGCCGGGACCGCACCAAGCACCAGGTCGCCGAGGTGACCTCGCTCGGCCTGGTGCAGATGACCCGCAAGCGGGTCGGCCAGGGCCTGGTCGAGGCCTTCTCCGAGTCCTGCGAGCACTGCAACGGCCGCGGCATCATCGTGCACATGGACCCGGTCGAGCCGCACGGGCGCCGCGGCTCGCAGTCCGAGCGCTCCAGCCGGTCCCGCGGCGAGAGTCAGGACGATGCGGCTAACGGCGCGGACGGCGGCGGCGCGGACGAGGGGCGCGGCAAGCGCGACCACGGGCGCGGCCAGAACGGCCAGGGCCCGGCGCAGGACGGGCACGGCCGCGGGCACGTCGAGAGCGCCGCGGAGAGCCGGGCCAACCGGCGCCGGCGCCGCAAGGGCAAGTACCACGACGGCGAGGCGGACGCGGAGCTCCTCGGGGCCCCGGGCACGGCGGTCGCCGTCGAGACCGACGATGCGGACACCGACGAGACAGAGACCGCCGGGTCCGAGACGGCGGACGGCGCCGAGGCGGAACCCGAGACCCCGCGTGAGCCGCTGAACCTGCGCGCCCACGCCGAGGACCCGGACTCGGTCGGCGTCGACGAGGTCGGCGTCGCCGAGGTGGCGGACTCGGGACGGCCGCGCAAGCGCCGCCGCGCGGCCAGCCGCCCGGCCGGCCCCGCCGGAGCGCCCGCCGAGGGATCTGACGCCCCGTCCGAGGCCCGCCCGGACCAAGCGGACGGACCCTCAGAGGGCTCATAAGCATTGCGGACGCGTGCGGGTCGGGCCGGCCGGTTCAAGATCGCCAGTTTGACCCGACCGGCACCCGGTCCGTACGCTTGCTTTTCGGCGTGTTTCCGACACGTGCGCCCCGCGGCCTGAGGCCGCGCCGGGCCCGACGGTCACCGGAACTCGCACCCGACCCAGTCATCGACAGTTCCGGCTGGTCGCGGCGATGGTCGTCATCGCCTCGCCGCGCGGACGGAGAATCGTAGGAGTAGCGGTGTACGCGATCGTCCGCAGCGGCGGCAGGCAGCACAAGGTCGCCGTCGGCGACGTGCTCGAGGTCGACCGGATCAAGGCCGGGGCCGGCAGCCCCGTCGAGCTCAAGGCGCTGCTCCTGGTCGACGGCGACTCGGTCACGTCGGACTCGTGGTTGCTCGAGGGCGTGAAGGTCCACGGCGAGGTGCTCGCCGAGGTGAAGGCGCCGAAGATCGACATCCTCAAGTTCAAGAACAAGACCGGCTACCGGGTGCGGCAGGGCCACCGCCAGAAGTACACCCGGATCAAGGTCACCGAGATCGACACCGGGAAGAAGTGACCTGACATGGCACACAAGAAGGGCGCCTCGTCCAGCCGGAACGGGCGCGACTCCAACGCCCAGCGGCTCGGCGTCAAGCGGTTCGGCGGCCAGAAGGTCAACGCCGGCGAGATCCTGGTGCGCCAGCGCGGCACCCACTTCCACCCCGGCGACAACGTCGGCCTCGGCCGCGACGACACCTTGTTCGCGCTGGTCGAGGGCGCGGTGCAGTTCGGCCGCAAGCGCGACCGCCGAGTCGTGAACATCGTGCCGGTCGACGCCGCCTGAGCGGGGCGCCAGCAGCACACTGAGGTTCGTTTCGGGTACGCCGGACCGCGCACGGGTCCGGCGTACCGTCGTTTCTTGCCAGCAGCACCGTCTGCTACGCAGCAGTGAGGGAAGTGTCCGGCCATGGCCACCTTCGTGGACCGAGTGGTCCTGCACGTCTCCGCCGGCGACGGCGGGCGCGGCTGCGCCTCGGTGCACCGGGAGAAGTTCAAGCCGCTCGGCGGGCCGGACGGGGCCAACGGCGGCCGCGGCGGCGACGTGGTGCTGCTCGTCGATCCCGGCGTCACCTCCCTGATCGAGTACCACTTCTCCCCGCACCGCGCGGCCGGCAACGGCAAGCCCGGCGCCGGCGGCCTGCGGCAGGGCGCGAACGGCGCCGACGTGATCCTGCCGGTGCCCAGCGGCACCGTGGTCAAGGACCGGGCCGGCGCGGTGGTGGCCGACCTGGTCGGGTCCGGCTCCCGGCTGGTGCTGGCCAAGGGCGGCCCGGGCGGCCTCGGCAACGCCGCGCTGGCCTCCACCAAGCGCAAGGCGCCCGGCTTCGCCCTGCTCGGCGAGCCGGGGGAGGGCGGCGACTTCGTGCTGGAGCTGAAGTCGGTGGCCGACGTCGCGCTGATCGGCTACCCGAGCGCCGGCAAGTCCTCGCTGGTCGCCGCGATGTCCGCGGCCAAGCCGAAGATCGCCGACTACCCCTTCACCACGCTGGTGCCGAACCTCGGCGTGGTCACCGCCGGGCAGCACGTCTTCACCATCGCCGACGTGCCGGGCCTGATCCCCGGCGCCAGCGAGGGCAGGGGCCTCGGGCACGAGTTCCTGCGGCACATCGAGCGCTGCGCGGTGCTGGTGCACGTGCTGGACTGCGCGACGCTGGAGCCGAACCGGGATCCGCTCAGCGACCTCGACGTCATCGAGGGCGAGCTCGCCGCCTACGAGGCGGGCCTGTCCGATGACGAGCACGGCGTCTACGGCCGGCTCTCCGAGCGCCCGCGGCTGGTGGTGCTCAACAAGACCGACATCCCCGAGGGCCGCGACCTGGCCGACCTGGTCCGGCCCGACCTGGAGGCGCGCGGCCTGCGCTGCCTCGAGGTCTCCGCGGTCAGCCACGCGGGCCTGCGCGAGCTCGGCTTCGCCCTGGCCGAGATCGTCGAGGCGGCCCGCGCGCAGCTGCCGGCGGAGGAGCCGCAGCGGCTGGTCATCCGGCCCAAGGCGGTGGACGAGATCCCGTTCGCCATCACCGTGCAGGACGAGCACTACGTGGTGCGCGGCGACAAGCCGGAGCGCTGGGTCCGGCAGACCGACTTCGGCAACGACGAGGCGGTCGGGTACCTGGCCGACCGGCTGGCCCGGCTCGGGGTCGAGCAGGCGCTGCTGGAGCTCGGCGCGCACGAGGGCGACGAGGTCGTCATCGGCGAAGGCGACGACGCAGTGATCTTCGACTGGCAGCCCACCCTCGCCACCGGCGCCGAGCACCTCGGCCCGCGCGGCTCGGACGACCGCCTCTACAACTGAGACCGACCTTAACCGGCCGCGCTGGCCTGGCTCGACGCGGAGCGCGTGAACGTCGCAGGCCTCGTCGTCCAACTGGCGCAGCGCGGCATCCACCGCCGGTCGGCCAGCATCGCCGACCGCCTCTCCGGCTACTACATGATGCGGGTCAACGTGATCGGCCTGCAGACCGTGGCCCAGGCGTTCCAGCGGGCCGCGACGGCGGACGGCGACCTGACGATGCTCGCCTCCGCCGCGCTCCAGGACGGGATGCTGAAGGACCTGCTCCTGGACATCGAGACGGCCACGGCGCGGCTCACCGAGGCCGCCGCGCTGGCCGGGCGGGCCGGCTGGACCGCCGGCGAGGCCGTCTCGCTGAACAACGCGGCCCGCACGCTCTGGATGTCCGGCCAGGTCGAGGCGGCGATCGAGCGGCTGGAGCAGGCGCTGGAGCTCAACCGGCGCAGCGGGCGGACCGCGGGCGAGGCGGTCACGGTGGCCAACCTCGGTGTGGCGCACCTCGAGCTGGCCGGGGACGGCGGACCGGGCGGCCCCGCGCACCTGGCCGAGGCGATGCGGCTGCTCAACGAGGGCCTGGTGCTGCACCGGCGGATCGACGACAGGCGCAACGAGGCGGACACGCTGCGCCGGCTGGCCGAGGCGCACCGGGAGCTCGGCGACGACCGGCGCGCGGCCGAGCTGGCCCGGCAGGCGATGCGGCTGGCCGTCGAGAGCGGGGACCTGCGGTTCGAGCTGAGCGCGCGCAGCACGCTGGCCACCGTCCTGGCCCGGCTCGGCCAGACCCGGGAGGGCCTCGACGAGCACCGCGTCGCGCTCGACAAGGCGCGGCAGTCCGGCAACCTCCGGCTGGAGGCCGAGACCCTGCTCGACGCCGCGGAGACCTACATACGGCTCGGCCGTCCCGACGACGCCTCGATCACCGTTCAGGACGCGCTGGCGGTCGCCGTGCAGATCGGCTCGCGGCCGCTTGTACGCCGAGCCCTGCGTGTACGCGGACAGCTTGAGGCGGAGTCGCCCGATCCGTCGCGCGTGGCGCCCGCGGAGACCTCCCCGTGACTTCCCCCGGCATCGCAGGTTCCTGCCGGTTGCTGCCGGTGTACCGCGCCGACCTGCCCGTTTGACAGTCCAGCGCGGATACAGCCGGGTCGAGGTGCGCCATCCCTACCTTATGGACCGTCAGGAGCAGTACTGCTCCGGATCTTCAGGGAGGGAACCCACATGAGCGTCCGCATTCTGCGCAACGCCGCCCGGCTCGCGGCCGTCGCGGCTCTCGGCCTCGGCGCGATCGCCGCCGCCGGCACCGCGCAGGCCTCGGCGAACAGCTACTCGATCAGCTGGCTGAACAGCCAATACTGGATCTCGCCGACCTACGACGGGATGAACGTCGCGGTCTCGCAGGGCGCGACCTACGCCGGCGCCCCGGTGATCCAGTGGTACAACGACGGCGGCTCGGAGCAGAAGTGGATCTTCGGTGACGAGTTCGAGAACGGCCAGTTCATCGGCTACGTCATCGAGAACGCCAACAGCAGCGAGTGCCTGACCACCGACGGCGTGGCCGGCGACCAGCTGTACCAGTTCTACTGCGAGGCGGGCGCCCTCACCCAGGTCTTCACGGTCACCCAGAACGACGGGGGCGCGGACCTGTTCCAGAACGTCGGCACCGGCCTGTACCTGGACGTCAGCGGTTACAGCTGGGGCCCCGGCGCGAGCATCGACCTCTGGTACAACAACGGCCGGCCGAACCAGCAGTTCTGGCTCACCAACCTCGGCTGACCGGCCGCCGAGTACTGCGCTGCCCAGGGAGGGGCCGGGTCCTGCGCTAGAGGGGATGGGCCGGGGCGGACTTCCGCCCCGGGCCAGCGGGACCCGCCCACGCACAGCCGTCCGGGCCGCGGAATGCCTTCGCGGCCCGGCGGCCTGCGCCCATATTCTGAGCCGGTGAACAGCGGCACCGAGATCCAGGCGGCGGACGGCGGACCGGACGGATCGGCGCAGAGATCGACAGAGCCGTCGCCGCGGGCCGCAGTCGTCGCCGCGCGCCGGATCGTGGTCAAGGTCGGGTCATCCTCGCTGACCACGGCGGCCGGCGGGCTGGACGGCAACCGGGTCGACGCACTCGTCGACGCCCTGATAGAGGCCGCACCGGTGCGCGCGGGAGCCCAGGTCGTGCTGGTCTCCTCCGGCGCCATCGCGGCCGGCCTCGCCCCGCTCGGCCTGACCCGGCGGCCTAAGGACCTGGCGGCGCAACAGGCGGCCGCCAGCGTCGGCCAGGGCCTGCTGATCGCCAGATATACGCAGTCCTTCGCGCGCTACGGCCGCGGCGTCGGCCAGGTGCTGCTCACCGCGGACGACCTCACCCGGCGCGCGCACTACCGCAATGCCCTGCAGACCCTCGGCCGCCTGCTCGGCTACGGCCTCGTGCCGGTCGTCAACGAGAACGACACGGTGGCCACCGCCGAGATCCGGTTCGGTGACAACGACCGGCTGGCCGCCCTGGTCGCCCACCTCGTCAACGCGGACCTGCTGCTGCTGCTCTCCGACGTCGATGCGCTCTATGACAGCGACCCGCGCAAGCCCGGCGCGCAGCGGGTCCACGAGGTCCGCGGCCCGCAGGACCTGGACGGGTTCGAGATCGGCTCGGTCGGCCGGGCCGGCCTCGGCACCGGCGGCATGGTCACCAAGGTCGAGGCCGCGCGCATCGCGACCGAGGCCGGAATCCCGGTCGTGGTCACCAGCGCGGCGCACGCGGCCCGCGCGCTGGCCGGCGGCGACGTCGGCACCCTGTTCCACAGCACCGGCAAGCGATCCGCGGCCCGCCTGCTCTGGCTGGCCCACGCGACCGAGCCGCGCGGCGCCCTGCGCCTCGACGCGGGCGCGGTCGACGCCGTGGTCCGCCGCCGGCTCTCCCTGCTGCCCGCGGGGATCACCGACGTCACCGGGTCCTTCGTGGCCGGCGACCCGGTCGACCTGGTCGGCCCCGAGGGCGCGACGGTCGCCCGCGGCCTGGTCAACTACGACGCCGCCGAGCTGCCCGCGCTGCTCGGCCGCTCGACCCGCGACCTGGCCGCCGCGCTCGGCCCGCAGTACGAGCGCGAGGTCGTGCACCGCGACGCGCTGGCGGTGCTCTGAGTCTCAGGCGGCGATGTCGCCGGGCGTCCTCGCCCGCAGGAACTCCACGCTCTGCCAGGCGCCCTCGTCGAACACCAGCCGGGCGCCGTCGCAGGGGGAGAACGGCGGGCCCCACGAGCCGAGGTCGTCGTGCGGCCGGCAGGAGACCAGGGTCGCCTCGATGATCCCGCCGTGCGAGACGACCAGCGCGGTCTCCCCGTCCTCGACCGCAAGGACCGCGCGCAGCCAGTGCGAGCGGTGCTCCGTCGCGACCGCCGCCAGCCCCGGGCTGCGCCCGAGCCATTCCGCGTAACGGCTGTAGGGCGCGGACCAGGCCCACTGGGCGTGGTGCTCGATCTGGTTCGGCAGATAGCCGGCCGGCACCGTCACCGTGTCGTCGACCGCGAACCCCATCGCCACCGCGGTCTCCACGGCCCACGGGACCGCGCTGGTCAGCACGTACGAGACGGGACCCATGCCCTCGCCGAGCGAGCGCGCCAGGGCCACGCCCTCGGCGGACAGGTGGGACCCCCGGCCGCGGGACCGGCCCCGCTTGTCCCGGGCGTGCCGCCTGACCTCCAGAATTCTCATGATCCGGACACTGTTCTCACGGTTCTCACGGCCCAGCCTCCGCCGGTCCTGGGCCGCGCGGCTCGCCGAGCGCCGCGCCGGCCCGGTTATCGCAGCGCCCTGAGTGCAGGAGGTCGAACGGTGCTGACACCGTTGTCATACGGCGTCGTCACGGCGCGCGGATCACGACGATGCTCCGTCGGACCGCGACACCGCTGCGGACCTGCCCGTCCACTAGTTCAGAGCCGCTTCGGCCGGTTTGCGTTGCACGGCCCTCGGCCGCGTGCCGGCTGGCATTCATCGGCTTTCATTCGCCTTGGGCGCGTGTTGCCCGGTCGGCTACCCTGGTCGCCATGACGGTGATCGAGACGGCGCGACGGGCACGGGCCGCGGCCGCGCAGCTCGCGGTGGCGACCCGGGCGGACAAGGACCGCGCTCTCGGCGCCCTGGCGGACGCCCTGCTGGCGAACACGGACCGGATCGTCGCGGCGAACGCCGAGGACGTGGAGCGGGCCCGGCAGGCGGGCACCGACCCGGGCATCGTCGACCGACTCACCCTGACCGCCGCGCGGCTGGCCGGCATCGCCGAGGCGCTGCGCAAGATCACCACGCTGCCGGACCCGGTCGGCGAGGTCGTGCGCGGCTCGGTCCTGCCCAACGGCCTCGAACTGCGCCAGCTCCGGGTGCCCTTCGGCGTCGTAGGAATCATCTACGAGGCTCGCCCGAACGTGACCGTTGACGCTGCCGGGCTGTGCCTGAAGTCGGGCAACGCGGCGCTGCTGCGCGGCTCGTCCTCCGCCCGCTCCTCGAACGGCGCCCTCGTCGCGGTCATGCGCGAGGCCCTGGCCGCCGCCGGCCTGCCCGAGGACGCGGTGCAGCTGGTGCCCGGCGACTCCCGCGACTCCGTCAAGGAGCTGATGACCGCGCGCGGCCTGGTCGACGTGCTGATCCCGCGCGGCGGCGCGGCGCTGATCGAGTCCGTGGTCACCGGCTCCACCGTCCCGGTCATCGAGACCGGCGTGGGCAACTGCCACGTCTACGTCGACGCCGCCGCCGACCTCGACATGGCGATCGACGTGCTGATCGACTCGAAGGCGCAGCGCTACAGCGTCTGCAACGCCGCCGAGACGCTGCTGGTGCACCGGGACGTCGCGGACGCCTTCGTGCCGCGCGCGCTCGCCGCGCTCAAGGAGGCCGGCGTCACCGTGCACGGCGACGACTCGGTGATGAAGTACAGCGCCGAGGTCGTCCCGGCCACCGAGGCGGACTTCGCCGAGGAGTACCTCTCGCTCGACATCGCCGCGAGCGTCGTCGAATCGCTCGACGAGGCGGTGCGGCACATCCGCGACTACTCCAGCGGCCACACCGAGGCGATCGTCAGCGGCTCGCTGCCCGCGGTGCTCGAGTTCACCGCGCGGGTGGACTCGGCGGCCGTAGTGATCAACGCCTCCACCCGGTTCACCGACGGCGGCGAGTTCGGCTTCGGCGCCGAGATCGGCATCTCGACCCAGAAGCTGCACGCCCGCGGGCCGATGGGGCCGGCCGAGCTGACCACCACCAAGTACGTCGTGGTCGGGAACGGCCAGACCAGGGCGCGGAACGCGACCACCTGAGCCGCGCGCCCGACCCGCCCGGCCGGCAGATCCGTATATAAGCCAAGCTTCTGATAAGCGGGTTCCATAGCACCGGCAAGTGAATCCAGGGCGAACCGCGCTGCGCGTACCCCTACTGATCACGAAACAATTCGGTTACATTGCCGCAGTGACCGAGCGCTTTCCGCACCAGCGCAACCGCCGCTCCGCGGATTCGGGGCCGTCGCCCGCCGAGTCCATGCCGACCGGCGCGACGGGACTGACCCCACCGTCGGCGCACCGCCGCCCGGCCCCGGAGGCGGCGCCGCGACCAGCCGCGGATCCGGACGCCGAGATGCCCGTCTTCGACGAGTCCTTCGTCAACGCCGCGCCGGTCAAGGAGGCCTCCGCCCGCGTCCGCATGCTCGAGGCGCGCGGGCGCTCGGCCGCGGCCGCGCAGCGGTGGCGCGCCGTGCAGCCGACCACCAGCTGGCAGATCCGGCCCTCGCACCGCCTGCGCTCGATCCGCCCGACGGCCGTCGGCGCGCTGGCGGGCGTGGCGGTCCTCGGCGTGCTGCTATTCGCCTTCCTGCTGCACTGACGCGCCGTCAGCCGGACGCGGCCCCGCCGACCCGGCGTCGGCTTCCGCCGCCTCGGCAGACCAGGTCGGCTCCGGCACGCCCATGCGCGCCGCGTCGGCGGACAGGTCGTCCGGCTGGAGCTGCGACTCCCGCTCCGCGGCGATCTGCGCCGTGTAGTGCTCGACCTCGCGCTCGATCCGCCGCTCGTCCCAGCCGAGCACCCGCGCGGCCAGCTCGGCGGCCGGCCGGGCCGCGCCGACCCCGCGGTCGAAGGTCTCGAAGACGATCCGGGCCCGGCGGGTGAGGATGTCCTCCAGGTGCAGCGCGCCCTCGTGCGAGGCGGCGTAGACGATCTCGGCCCGCAGGTAGTCCTCCGCGCCCTGCAGCGGCTGCGCCAGGTCCGGGTCCTGCGCGATGAGTTCGAGCACCTCCTCGACCGCCGAGCCGTACCGGCGCAGCAGGTGCTCGACCCGCGCCACGTGCAGCTTGCTCTGCGCGGCCAGCCGGGCCCGGGAGTTCCACAGCGCCGGGAAGCCGTCCGCGCCGAGCAGCGGCAGCACCTCGGTGCAGGAGGCCGGGGCGCGCCGGTCGAGGCCGTGCACCGCCGCGTCCACCGCGTCGGCCGCCATGACCCGGTACGTCGTGTACTTGCCGCCGGCGACCACGACCAGGCCCGGCGCCGCGTGCGCGACCACGTGCTCGCGCGAGAGCTTCGAGGTCTCGTCCGACTCCCCGGACAGCAGCGGCCGCAGCCCGGCGTAGACGCCCTCCACGTCCTCGTGCGTGAGCGGCGTCGTCAGCACCTTGTTGACGTGGTCGAGCACGTACTCGATGTCCGTCGCGCTGGCCGCCGGGTGCGCCTTGCCCATCGTCCACTCGGTGTCCGTGGTGCCGATGATCCAGTGCCGGCCCCACGGGATGATGAAGAGCACGGACTTCTCCGTGCGCAGGATGATGCCCGTGGAGGACTGGATCCGGTCCTTCGGCACCACCAGGTGCACGCCCTTGGACGCGGTGACGTGGAACTTGCCGCGCTCGCCGACCAGGGCCTGCGTCTCGTCGGTCCACACGCCGGTCGCGTTGACCACCTGCTTGGCCCGGATCTCGAAGCGGTCGCCGGTCTCCTCGTCCTGCACCTGGGCGCCGGTGACCCGCTCGCCCTCGCGCAGGAAGCCGATCACGCGGGTGCGGTTGGTTGCATAGGCGCCATAAGACACCGCCGACCGCACGAGCGTCGCGACGAAGCGGGCGTCGTCCACCTGTGCGTCGTAGTACTGGATCGCGCCGACCAACGAATCCTTACGCAGCGAGGGCGCTAGGCGCAGCGCGTGACGGCGGCTTAGATGCCTGTGCTGCGGCAGCCCGCGGCCGTGCCCGGACGAGACGCTCATCGTGTCGTAGAGCATCACGCCGGAGCCCGCGTAGACCCGCTCCCAAGCGTGGCCGGTGAGCGGATAGAGGAACGGGACCGGGCGCACCAGGTGCGGGGCGAGGCGTTCGAGCAGCAGCCCGCGCTCCTTGAGCGCCTCGCGCACCAGCGCGAAGTCCATCATCTCCAGATAGCGCAGGCCGCCGTGGATCAGCTTGGACGACCGGCTCGAGGTCCCCGAGGCCCAGTCGCGCATCTCGACCAGGCCGACGCTGAGGCCGCGGGAGACCGCGTCGAGCGCGGTGCCCGCCCCGACCACCCCGCCGCCGACGACCAGCACGTCCAGTTCGGTGTGGGCCAGGGCGTCCAGCGCTGCGCGCCGTTCCGCGGGCCCCATCATTGCACTGCGCATGGTTCCACCATGCCCGCTGGGGGCCTGCTTCCGCCACGCGGCGACCGTTCGGGGGAACGCCGCGGGCCAGTTTTCGGCTGGTTTGTCGACTGGCTTGTCGGCCGGCTCTCGATCAGGCCAGCGTGAGCTCGACCCGCTGGAACTCCTTGAGGTCCACGTAGCCGGTGGTCGCCATGGCCCGGCGCAATGCGCCGAACAGGTTCATGGAGCCGTCCGCGGTGTTCGACGGGCCGAGCAGGATCTCCTCCAGCGTGCCCACCGTGCCCAGGTCCGTGCGCATCCCGCGCGGCACCGAGCCGTGCCACGCCTCGGCACCCCAGTGGTGCCCCCGGCCCGGCGCCTCGATCGCGCGGGCCAGCGGCGAGCCGATCATCACGCCGTCCGCGCCGCAGGCCACCGCCTTCGCGATCTCGCCGCTGCCGCCCATCGCGCCGTCCGCGATCACGTGCACGTACCGGCCACCGGACTCGTCCATGTAGTCCCGCCGCGCGGCGGCCACGTCCGAGATCGCGGTAGCCATCGGCACGGCGATACCGAGCACGGTCTTCGTGGTGTGCGACGAGCCGCCGCCGAAGCCGACCAGAACGCCTGCAGCGCCGGAGCGCATCAGGTGCAGCGCCGCCTTGTACGTCGCCACGCCGCCGGCCACCACCGGGACATCGAGGTCGTAGACGAACTGCTTCAGGTTCAGCGGCTCGGCGCGGTGCGAGACGTGCTCGGCCGAGACCGTCGTGCCGCGGATGACGAAGAGGTCGACGCCCGCGTTGACCACGGTCTTGTAGAGATCCACCGTGCGCTGCGGAGAGAGCGCCCCGGCCGCGATCACGCCCGCCGCCCGGATCTGCTTGATCCGCTCGACGATCAGCTCGTCCTTGACCGGCTCCGCGTAGATCTCGCGCAGCCGCTTGACCACCCGCTCGGCCGGCAGCGCGGCGATCTCGGCGAGCAGCGGCTCGGGGTCCGCGTGCCGGGTCCACAGGCCTTCCAGGTCGAGCACGCCCACCCCGCCGAGCCGCCCGATCGCGATCGCGCTGGCCGGGGAGACCACCGAGTCCATCGGCGCGGCCAGGAACGGCAGCTTGAGCTGGTAGGCGTCGATCTGCCACTCGATCGACACGTCCTCCGGATCGCGGGTGCGGCGCGAGGGAACCAGCGCCACGTCGTCGAACCCGTACGCCTGCCGGGCGCGCTTCGCCCGGCCGATCTCGACCTCAGACATGCTCGTGCGTTCCCTCTCCGGGCGAACGGTGCGGTATCTACCGCGAGTGGTAGTTGGGCGCCTCGACGGTCATCTGGATGTCGTGCGGGTGGCTCTCCTTGAGCCCCGCGGAGGTGATACGCACCAGCTTCGCCTCCTGCAGCTCGGCGATCGTGCGCGCACCGACATAGAACATCGCCTGCTTCACGCCGCCGATCAGCTGGTGCGCCACGGCCGCCAGCGGTCCGCGATAAGGCACCTGACCCTCGATACCCTCCGGGATCAGCTTGTCGTCCGAGGCGACATCCTGCTGCGCGTAACGGTCCCGCGAGTATGACTTGCCGTCAGCCTTGCCGCGCGAGGACATCGCGCCGAGCGAGCCCATGCCGCGGTACGACTTGTACTGCTTGCCGTTGATGAAGATCAGGTCGCCGGGCGACTCCTCGCAGCCGGCCAGCAGGGAGCCGAGCATCACCGTGTCGGCGCCGGCCGCGATCGCCTTGGCGATGTCGCCGGAGTACTGCAGGCCGCCGTCCCCGACCAGCGGCACCCCGGTCGCCCTGGTCGCCTTCGACACCTCGTAGATCGCGGTGACCTGCGGCATGCCGACGCCCGCGACGACCCGGGTGGTGCAGATCGAGCCGGGCCCCACGCCCACCTTGACCGCGTCGGCGCCGGCCTCGATCAGCGCCAGCGCCCCCGCCTCGGTGACCACGTTGCCGGCGATGACCTCGACCGGCGAATTTGCCTTGACCTTCTCGACCGTCTCGCACAGGCCCTTCGAGTGCCCGTGCGCCACGTCGACCACGATGAAGTCGGCGCCGGCGTCGGCCAGCAGCATCGCCCGGCGGAACGCGTCGTCCCCGACGCCTACTGCGGCGCCGACGACCAGCCGGCCCTCGGCGTCCTTGGTGGCGTGCGGGTACTGGTCGCTCTTGGTGAAGTCCTTCACGGTGATCAGGCCGTGCAGCCGGCCCGCCGCGTCCACCAGCGGAAGCTTCTCGATCTTGTGCGCGCCCATGAGCTTCATGGCCTCGGCGCCGGTGGTGCCGACCGGCCCGGTCACCAGCGGGGCCCTGGTCATCACCTCATGCACCAGCCGGCCGTGGTCGGACTCGAAGCGCAGGTCCCGGTTGGTCACTATGCCGATCAGCAGCCCGCTGCCGTCCACCACCGGCAGGCCGCTGATCCGGTACCTGGCGCAGAGCGCGTCCACCTCGGCCAGCGTCGCCTCCGGCCCGACGGTCACCGGCTGGGTGATCATCCCGGACTCGGACCGCTTGACCAGGTCGACCTGCGCGGCCTGGTCCTCGGCGGACAGGTTGCGGTGCAGCACCCCGGCGCCGCCCTGGCGGGCCATGGCGATCGCCATCCGCGCCTCGGTCACCGTGTCCATCGCCGCCGAGACCAGCGGGACGCGCACGGTCAGCTTCCGGGTCAGCCGGGCCGTGGTGTCCGAGTCGCCGGGGGTCAGATCGGAGACCGCCGGGATCAGCAGTACGTCGTCGAAGGTCAGCCCCAGCAGGCCGAACTTCTCGGGGATGTCGGACGTTGGCATCGCTGCCTCCCGGGAGCCGAAGGTCGGGGGTTGGCTACCGATTCTACGGGAGGCGGCACGCGCCGAACGCCGGCCGATCACCAGGCGGACGGTCGCGCGCTGTGCTGCCGTCCCACGGTGCCTATTGGGGGGCCTATCGGACTGTGTTTATCGGACTGTGCTTATCGGACAAGGCCCCAGCGGAAGCCGAGCGCGACCGCGTGCGCGCGGTCGGAGGCGCCGAGCTTCTTGAACAGCCGCCGGGCGTGGGTCTTGACGGTGTCCTCGGACAGGAACAGGTCGCGGCCGATCTCGGCGTTGGACCGGCCGTGGCTCATGCCCTCGAGCACCTGGATTTCGCGCGCGGTCAGCGTGGGCGCCGAGCCGACCTCGGCCGGGCGCAGCCGCCGCGGCGCGAGCCGCCAGGTCGGGTCGGCCAGCGCCTGCGACACGGTGGCCCGAAGCTCCGCGCGGGAGGCGTCCTTGTGCAGGTAGCCGCGGGCGCCGGAGGCGACGGCCAGGGCGACCCCGTCGAGGTCCTCGGCCATGGTGAGCATGATCACCCGGGCGGTGGGGTCGGTGGAGACGAGCCGGCGGACCGTCTCCACGCCGCCGAGGCCCGGCATGCGCACGTCCATCAGCACCAGGTCCACCCGGTCCGCGGTCCAGCGGCGAAGCACCTCCTCGCCGCTGCTCGCGGTGGTGACCCGGTCGACGCCGGGGACGGTCGCCACCGCGCGGCGGAGCGTCTCGCGGGCGAGCGGCGAATCGTCACAGACCAGGATGGACGTCATGTGTGCCTCCACGCACTGTGGAATATCCACTATCTTCGAAGCCGGCGCTTTCTCGGGGCCGGGCTCGGGCTGCTCGGGCTGCTTTGTGGTCGGCGGTTCCGGGCCCGGCGGGGCCGCCGCCGGGCGGTGGTCCCGGCTCCGTCCGTCCCTGGCTCAACGAGCATCACCCGAAAGCGTTACGCACATTCGGGTGGACGATTCCGCACCCGCCCTGCTCAAGATCCATTTTTTAGGGCGTCGCAAGCTCACTCGTTCGGCGGAACATGCAGCGCTGCTCGTCGAAGCGCTCAATAGATTTGCACGCAATCCGTCCTCGCGGATCCAGTCTGGACCTCACGAATACGGATTGGGAAGGTCCGCGGGGGCGGGATACGGACTATCCGCCCTGATTCGAGCCGCGCGCAAATGCGTGGCGGCGCGCGCCACGGGCGTACCGGAGCGTACTAGGCGCGCCAGTGTCTCGAACCACACGACATCCGCTGCTCGGAATAGATATTCGTGAGTGGAGGTACAGTGCGGGAATTCTGGTGTGAATGGTGCGTGAGTGGTGTCGTATGCCAGCCAGGATGAAAGTGTCTGGACAGGCACGTCGATGCGTTCGGCCAGTTCCGTGACGTTATAGCCGGAACGTGAAGGTGCGGGGTGCGCGTGCGGCGGGGCCGGTTGAGGGTATCCGGGCCGCGGCGTCGCCCCCGGTTCGGTCACCGTCCGTGACACGCTCCGCGGTGCCGGTCCGCGGGCCGCCGGACACCCCTGCGGCGGCACCGCCGGCGAGCCCGTCCGGGTTTTTCGGAACAGGGTCTGATCAGCGCTTTCGCCAGCGGGTTCGGGGACGTTGCGGCCGACCGCGCTGGTCCGTTCGTGAGTGAAGGACATATCGGTCTCTTACCGAACAAAAAACCCGGGTATAGGCCCCCCGACGGCAACTCCACCCGAACCGGCGAACGCCTGGTCACCGCACATCCAATCACCTGTTCGGCGGCGGGTGCGGCGGTGCGGGGGCGGCACGACGCGAGAGCGAAGGAGATCGAGCATGGCGGACTTCTCCCGGCTGCCCGGGCCCAACGCGGATCTGTGGGACTGGCAGCTGCGCGGACTGTGCCGGGGCAAGGACAGCTCGCTGTTCTTCCATCCCGAGGGGGAGCGCGGCGCCGCCCGGTCGAGCCGGGAGGAGGCCGCGAAGGAGATCTGCATGAACTGCCCGGTCCGCATATCGTGCGCGGACCACGCTCTGAAGGTCCGAGAGCCCTATGGCGTGTGGGGCGGAATGACCGAGGACGAGCGTGAAGAGCAGCACGTCCGGCACAAGGCGCTGCTGCGTGCCCAGGCCGCGCGCGAGAAGGCGGCCCGCCTCCAGCAGGCGAAGCTGAAGGAGAAGCTGCTGCTTGACCACGCGAAGCAGCGTGCCGGCGCGATGGTCGCGGTCGGCGCGGCGGCCGGGCCGGCCGGAAGCGCGGATGCTCAAGCGGCAGCAGCCAATGGCACGGACCGGCCACGCACGCGCAACGCCGTGGCTGCGGCGAAGGCGCAGCAGGCGGCGGCGCTCAATCCGGCCTCGAGCGGCGGCGCCGGCGTGGATAAGTCACACACAGCACCCAAAACGACGAAGAAGAACGCAGGGCCCGGAAGTACCAAGGCGCCTAAGGCGGACAGGGCGTCCAAGCCGGGCACCGCGGCTTCTGAAGCTTCCGCGTCCAAGGGCTCGAAGCGTCTCGCCGGTGCGCGCAGCTAGACGCCTCTAAACCCCCTGCGACCTCGGCGCTCCGCGCCGCAACCCCTCCAATACCCTGATTCGCGGCGGCCTGTCCCCGCCAAATGGTCTAGTCCATTCTCTTGACTGTGCCCCGCCACGGCGTTACACACGAATCATCACCGCAGGACGGCGTCTCCGGCGGTCAACCATCCAGGTTGTCCCCGACATGCGGCCGTCCGGCGCCCCTTCGGGCGGTCGTGCGTCTCCTTACTAAGGAGTCTGCGTTGCGACCATCCCTCCTCCGCCCCTCCGGCGGCCGACCGCCCGGCTTCCGGCGCCTGCTCGGCGCCGCCGTCGCCGTCGTGGTGGTCGGCGCCACCTCGCTCACCTCCGTGCTGGCCGGCGGGGCGACGCCGGCGGCGGCCGCCACCAGCGGCGGCCTCAAGATCGCCTACTACGACCAGTGGTCGGTCTACCAGAACGCCTTCTACCTCAAGGACCTCGACACCGAGGGCATCGCCGGCAAGCTCAACTACCTGATCTACGACTTCGAGAACATCAGCGACACCGCCCCGTACACCTGCTTCGAGGCGGAGAAGGCCACCGACCCCGACCCGGGCGGCGAGAGCGACCCGAACGCCGGCGACGGAGCCGAGGACGACTACGCCGACTACGGCCAGCTCTACAGCTCGGCCAACTCGGTCAGCGGCGCCGCGGACAGCTCGACCCAGGCGATCGCCGGCAACTTCAACCAGCTGCGCGAGCTGAAGGCCAAGTACCCGAACCTCAAGATCCTGCTGTCCATCGGCGGCTGGACCTACTCGAAGTACTTCTCCCCGGCGGCCGCCTCGGCGTCCTCCCGGCAGACCTTCGTCTCGTCCTGCATCAACATGTTCATCGACGGCAACCTGCCGGAGGAGAACGGCTTCGGCGGCAACGGCTCGGCGGCCGGCATCTTCGACGGCTTCGACATCGACTGGGAGTACCCGAACTCCTCGGCCGGCCACCTCGGCAACATCACCTCGTCCGCGGACACCGCCGACTACACCGCGCTGCTCGCGGAGTTCCGCAGCGAGCTGAACACCGCCGGCACCGCCAACGGCAAGACCTACGCCCTGAGCGCGGCCCTGCCGGCCGGCCAGAACAACATCGCCGAGATCCAGACCAACCAGATCGCGCAGTACCTGACCTTCGGCGACGTGATGACGTACGACATGTACGGAGCCTGGAACCCCACCGGCCCGACCGACGAGGCGGATCCGCTCTACGCGAACCCGAACTCGCCGGAGCCCAAGGTCGCGCCGGGCAATGAGACGTACAGCATCAACAACGCCATCCAGGCATACACGGCCGGGGATTCGGTCTACGGCATCACCGGCGGATTCCCAGCGAACAAACTCGCGCTCGGCGTGCCCTTCTACTATCGGGGCTGGACGGGCGTCCCGGCGGGCTCGAACCACGGTCTCTATCAGACCGCCAGCGGGCCTTCGCCAGGGCAGACTTTATCCGGGGCCGTCCCAGGGGTGGCGTTCTACAAAGAGCTTGAGAGCGTCGTCGCCAATCCGTCCGACACCTTCTGGGATCCGACCACCGACTCGGCCTACTTCTACGACGGATCGGACTTCTACGGCGGCGAGGACGCCGAGTCGATCCAGGCGCAGGCGGATTACGCGCACTGCAACGGCCTGGCCGGCTTCATGATGTTCTCGCTCTACGACCTCGATCCGGCGACCACGTTGTTCAATGACGCGGTCAACGACATCAACGGCTCGGCGTCGAGTTGCACCACGCCGACCGCGCCGAACAGCCCGACGAACTCCGCCTCGCCGACCAAGTCCGCCTCGCCGACGGCCTCGGCCTCGCCGAGCCAGTCGCCCACCCAGTCGGCCAGCCCGTCGAGCTCGCCGACCACCGGCCCGACCCAGCCGACCGGTGGCAACCTCGTGGCGAACCCGGGCTTCGAGACCGGCTCGCTCTCGCCGTGGACCTGCTCCACGATCGACTCCGTGGTGACCAGCCCGGTGCACGGAGGTGGTCACGCGCTCGCCGGCGCGGCGAGCAGTTCGGATGACGCGCAGTGCTCGCAGACCATCACGGTCCTGCCGAGCACGACCTACACGCTCAGCGGATGGGTGAACGGCAGTTACGTGTTCATCGGCGTGAACGGTACCGGCACGACGGCCGCCGACAACTGGACTCCGGGCACCAACGGCGGCTACAGCCAGCTGTCGTTGAGCTTCACCACCACGTCGAGCGCGACCAGCGTGACGATCTACGTGCACGGCTGGTACGGCGAGGGCACTTACTACGCGGACGACTTCTCAGCCACCGCATAGCCGCTTAGAACAACAGCAGCTGCGACAAGTCGTCGCTCCCGCCGGACACCACGAGGTGTGCAGCGGGAGCGACGCTCGGCGTGGCGCTCGGCGACGCCGCCGAGGCCGCATAGACGTCCACCTCGTAGCCGGCCGTGCTCTTGGGCGTCGGCGAGGCGTCGATCGAGACCGGGAGGCCCAGCCGGTAAGTCACCCGCAGCAGCTTGCCGCTGCCCAGGTCCGTGTAGACGTCGACCGCTATCTGGGTCGTGCCGGCCTCCTTGAACACCGCCGAGCCGGAGACCAGCTGCGATACGCCGACCAGCGTGTCGACGTTCACCGTGCCGGTGTACTCGGTCGCGCTCGTCCCGCCGACCTCGCTCGGGCCGTCGAACTGCACGTGGCCCAGCGCCTTGAGCGCCTCCCACCACAGCGAGTGCGGCGAGCCCGTCGGCATGGCCGAGGTCAGATCGTTCACGAACCAGCTGCGGCTCGGATACGCGGAGGCCTGCTGCTGGGGGATCAGCGTGTAGAGCCGCCCGCCCGCCTCGATCGCCTGTACCGGCTGCTGCGTAGTGTGGTCGCTGTGCATGAGGGTGCGCTTCCCGCTGAGCGACCCGGCGCCCTTGGCGATGTCCACCGGTCCGGTCAGCAGCTGGCTGGTCACCGTCGCGGCGTGGGCGTCGGTCTCCACGCTGTCGACCGTCATCGTGCCGGAGTCGGGGTGGGCCAGCCACGTGTCGAGGGCCTTTATGGCGTTGCGCTCCCCGGCCTCGACCGAGTTCGACGAAGCGCTCGCCGAGGGCGACGCCCCGGCCCCGGCCGTCGCCTCGGTGCAGGACGAGAGCAGCGTGCCAAGCAGCAGCGCCGCCACGGAGGCCGTGGCCGCCGTGGTCAACCGTCTGCTCATCGTCGTCCCTCCGCTGCGCGGCGCTCGTTCGCTGCCGGGCCCTGCCGTATCGTGCGCGCTCCGTGATCGGCGGCGCGCCTCTTGTGCGCCGTTCCGCGCCGGTTCGCGCTCCCGCGCCCCCAGCAGGACTCGAACCTGCGACCAAGCGCTTAGAAGGCGCCTGCTCTATCCGCTGAGCTATGGGGGCAGCGTCGCGCCCCACCAGGGTAGTGGACCAGGCGTGCCCGACGCCGCCGAGTAAATCCCCGGTGGGGCCGTGGTTGCGGCCCGAAGCGCTTCGCGGCTTTCGCCGGAAACGGCCCGCGCCGGGCTCCGGCTTGCTACCGTCGTCGCAGCGGAATCGGGCGGCCTGACGGCCGTACGCCTCCGTCGCAACAGAGAATTTATCCAACAGAACCACCCCCCGGTGTTCCCTTGTCCCCAGGGGCTACGGCATGCTCACCGCTGTGACGATCACAGGCCCGGACGCGGACCTGCTCGGAGCCGTTGGCGCACTGCGCGACGGCATTGCCTCACCGCGCCTTCCGCTGACCGCCGAGGGCGTCGTCGGCACGCGCAGAATCCAGGCGGAACTGCTCCGCCACCTCGACGATTACCTCATACCGAGACTGCGGTGGTCCGACGGCCCGGTCTACGTCGCGGTCGGCGGCTCCACCGGCGTGGGCAAGTCCACGCTGGTGAACTCGCTGATCCGGCAGGAGGTCACCAAGGCGGGGGTACTGCGCCCGACGACCCGCTCCGCGGTGCTCTGCGTCAATCCCGTCGACATCGCGTCGGTGACCGGGCCGGAGCGCCTGATGCCGGCGTTCCTGCGCGCTCCCGGGCGCACAAGCCGACCCGACGCGTTCACCATCGCCCCGCACGCCGCCATCCCCGCCGGGGTCGCGCTGATCGACTCCCCGGACGTGAACTCGGTGGTGACCGAGAACCGCGAGGCGGGGGAGCGGCTGCTCGCCGCGACCGACGCCTGGTTGCTGGTCACCACGGCCGAGCGGTATGCCGACGCGGTGCCGTGGCGGCTGCTCAAGGCCGCCCGGGAGCGGCGGGTGACGGTGGCCATCGTGCTCAACCGGATTCCCCCTGAGGCCCTGCGTGAGGTGCGCGAGGCGGCTCAGGCGCTGCTGAAGGTCAACGGCCTCGGCGACGTCCCGGTGTTCACGCTGCCCGAGTCCGTGCTCACCGGCGGGCTGCTGCCGGAGTACCTGCTCGATCCGCTGCTGACCTGGCTCAGGTCCACCGCGCACGACCCGGCGGTGCGCCGGGCCACCATCGGCGCCACCGTGAACGGGCTGTTCGACGAGCTGCCTAAGCGGCTCGGCGCGCTGGCCGAGGGGCTGGAGCGGCAGGCCGAGACCGCCGACCGGCTGCGCCAGCAGGCGGACACGGCCTATTCGCGCGAGCGGGCCGGGCTGCACGACTCCATCGCGCAGGGCGAGGTGCTGCGCGGCTCGCCGCTGCTCGAGTGGCAGGCCATGATCGAGCCCTCCCGCGCGCCGAACCTGTTCGCCGAGGGCGGACGGACCGCGGAGACCGCGCGCGGGCTGCTGCTCGGCGCGCTGGCCGACCAGATCGCCGCGGCCGCGGCGCGCGCGGCCGACCAGGTCGCGGACGACTGGCGGGACGCGCTGGACGGCGAGGACGAGGCGCTGGCCGCGATCGCCGCCGGGACCCGGGCCGGCGCGGTGCCGCCCGAGCTGGAGGAGTGGGCCGACGGGGTCACCGAGCTGCTCGGCCGCACGCCCCGGCCGGCGCGGGCCGGACTGCACGTCGGCGAGGCGAAGGCGGAACGGCCCGGCTCCTCGCTGGTGCTCGCCGGCGGGTCGGGCGGCGGCGCGCACGCAGGAGCGGCGCAGATCGGCGGCCCGCACCCGGTCGGCAGCTTCACGCCGGCGCACGGCACTCCGCAGCCAGCCTCCGCCGCGCCGGCGGCCGAGGTGCGGCGGCAGACCGGGGTCCGCTGGACCACCGGCCGCCACGCCGGCTCCCAGTTCTTCGCCGCCGGACCGCAGGGCCCGGCCACGGTGCTGACCGCGCTGGTGCTGACCGGCCGCCGCGGTGGGACGCAGCAGCGGCGCCGGCGCTCCGGGAAGGGCGCGCCGAAGATCCATCCGGCCACCGAGGCCACCCGGCTGCTCGCCGACACGATCTTCGGCGCGGACGAGGCGGACCGGCTGGCCGGGCTGGCCGCCACCTCGCTGGACACGGTGCTCGGCGCGCTCTTCGACCGGCTCGCCTACCGGCACCACCGCGCCCTGGCCGACCTCGGCGTGCCGGTCGGCGCGGGCAAGGCCCTGCTGGAGGCCGGGCAGGCCGTCCAGCGGGCGCGATGACCGGTCCCGCCCCGGCCGGTCCGGCACCGTATCAAGGCATGGAGTCTGCGACGTGAAGGTCATCAAAGCGGGAGGCGGGTCGGGCAGCGTCGTCGGCACCCGGCTCGACGCCCTGACCCGGCTGGTGGCCGCCGCGCAGGACCGGCTGCCGCCGGGGTCGCTCGACCCGGCGCGGGACGTGCTGCGCCGGGCCGCCGACCGGTTCACCCTGTCCGCCGAGCACACCGTGGTGATCCTCGGCGGCGCCACCGGCGTGGGCAAGTCCTCGCTGTTCAACTGCCTGGTCGGGATCGGGCTCTCGCCGGTGGCGGTGCGCCGGCCGACCACCACGGCGGCGATCGCCTGCGTCTGGGAGGCCGAGCGGATGGCCGAGGCGCGGCCGCTGCTGGACCGGCTCGGCGTGGACGAGCGCCGGCAGCTCTCGCGCGACTCGCCGCTGGACCGCACCGCGGTGCGCGACGCACTTTCCGGCCTCGTGCTGGTCGACCTGCCCGACCACGACTCGGCGCTGCGCGACCACCAGATCGGCGTGGACCAGGCGGTCAGCCTGGCCGACGTGCTGGTCTGGGTGACCGACCCGCAGAAGTACGCGGACGCCTCCTGGCACGACCGCTATCTCAAGGCGCTGTCGAATCACGCCGACGTGATGCTCATCGTGCTCAACCAGATCGACCGGCTGGCGCCGGAGGCGGTCGCGGAGTGCGTTGCCGACCTGACCAAGCTTGTCGAGGACGACGGGCTGAACGGCGTGCCGGTGATACCCGTCTCGGCGCGCACCCGCGAGGGCGTCGACGACCTGCGGCGGGAGCTGACCGACCGGGTGACCGGACGCCGCGCGGTCGCCGAGCGGCTGGCTGCGGACGTGGACCGGGTGGCCGAGCGGCTGGAGCCGCTGCTCGCGGTGAACGCGGTCGCCGCGGCGGGCGGCGGAACCGAGGCCGAAGCGCAGGAAGCCCAGGCGGGGCCGGGGGCTGCGGCTGACCGTGCCGCAGCCGCGGAGCAGGACGGGGACGGCGCCCCGGCGTCGGCCGCCGGCAACGCCATCGCCGAGACCGTCAGCGGCGCCGCAGAGGCGGACGAGGACGTGAAGGCACGGCTGCCCGACGTGGTCCGCGCCGAGGTGATGGAGGGGCTGCGCGCCTCCGCGGCCGTGGCGAGCCTCGCCGACGTGGTCACCGCGCTGGTCTCGGAGAACAGCCAGGCCGCGGTGTCTTCCCCGTTGCGCTCCATGATCACCTCGATCGGAGCGGGCCGGGCCGGGAACCTGGTGCGCCGGCTGACCGGCGCCGCCCCGGTCAGGTCGCCCGACGCGATACTCACCCGGCCGTCGTCGGTCGGCTCGATGACCGTGCGCGACCTGGTGCGGGCCGCGACGCGCCCGCTGGCGGGGGTGCCCGGCACCGTTCCGGTGGACCGGGCGGCGCTGGAGACCGTGCTGGCCAGGCTGGCCGACGAGGTGGTCGCGCCGCTGCCGGAGTTCTGGGGCCGGACGCTGCGCGACAAGATCGTCGGCTCCCGCGTCGAGCTCGGCGACCGGATCGACGCCGCGCTCGCCAACTGCCGGCTCGACGCGGCGGCGGCGACCGGGTCGCGGCCGGGCGTGCGCACGATCCACGTGCTGTTGCTGCTCGCGGCGGGCGGCGGGGTCGTGCTGGCGCTGCTGGTCGCGCACATGCGCTGGGCGGGGCTGGGACTGGCGGTGCTGGCGCTGCTGGCCAGCGGGGTCATGGACCTGGCCATGCGGGCGGTGGCCCGGCGGCGCGCCAACGTGACCGGCCGGGTCGCGGTCGGGCAGCTGTCGGTCGAGCTGGCCGCGGTGGCGCAGGACGTGCTGTTCGAGCCGATCGCCGGCGAGCTGGAGCGGTTCCGGGCGGCGCGCGCCGATTTCGAGGCCCTGCGGGCCTGAGGCGGCGCAGCCGGCTCGTCTCTACCGATCGGCATCTGCGCTGCTCAGCATGCTCTTCGTGATTCTCTCACGCCTGGTTATCCACAGGTTGGAAAAAAACTTGTGCGCGCGGCGTCCGGCTGTGTGATCGTTGATCTGACGGCAGGTCAGATCACACAGCACTCCGGGAACGGGGAATCGCGCATGTCTTATTCGACGGAGAGCCAGATCACGCTGAACGGCTGGATCGCCACCGACCCGAGGCTCTCGGTGTGCGCCAACGGCTCGGCCCGGGCGGCGTTCCGGCTGGCCGTGCCGGAGCGCAGGTTCGACCGGGCCAGCGCGGCGTGGGCGACTGCGGCGACGAGCTACTACACCGTGGTGTGTTGGCGCCGGCTCGCCGAGCACGCTGCCTCGTCGCTCGGCCGGGGCGACCCGGTGATCGTCCTCGGGCGCCAGCGCGTGGTCGAGTGGGTCAGGGAGGGCAAGCAGGGCACTGCGGTCGAGGTCGACGCGGTGTCGCTCGGCCACGACCTGCGCTTCGGGCAGACCGACTACCGGCCGGCGGCACGGGGGCAGCAGGAGGCGTTCGCGTCCGCCGGGGAACCGGCGGCGGCGGGCCCGGTGCCGGGCGGCTCCCGGCGTGGCCCGGACCGGGTCCTGGCGCCAAGTAAGCTGTAGCCATGGCCGAGTTCATCTACACGCTTCGCAAAGCCCGCAAAGCCCACGGCGACAAAGTCATCCTGGACGACGTGACGCTCTCCTTCCTGCCCGGCGCGAAGATCGGCGTGGTCGGCCCGAACGGGGCGGGCAAGTCCACCGTGCTCAAGATCATGGCCGGGCTCGAACAGCCGTCCAACGGCGACGCCACGCTCACGCCCGGCTACAGCGTCGGCATCCTGCTGCAGGAGCCCCCGCTGAACGAGGACAAGGACGTGCTCGGCAACGTGCAGGAGGGCGTGGCCGAGACCAAGGCGATGCTGGACCGGTTCAACGCGATCGCCGAGCAGATGGCGACCGACTACTCCGACGAACTGCTCGCCGAGATGGGCACGCTGCAGGAGCAGCTCGACCACCGCGACGCCTGGGACCTCGACGCCCAGCTCGAGCAGGCCATGGACGCGCTGCGCTGCCCGCCCGGCGACGCCGACGTGAAGGTGCTCTCGGGCGGCGAGCGGCGCCGGGTGGCGCTGTGCCGGCTGCTGCTTGAGCAGCCCGACCTGCTGCTGCTGGACGAGCCCACCAACCACCTCGACGCCGAGTCGGTGCAGTGGCTGGAGCAGCACTTGGCGAAGTACGAGGGCACCGTGGTCGCGATCACCCACGACCGGTACTTCCTGGACAACGTCGCGCAGTGGATCCTCGAGCTGGACCGCGGCCGCGCCTATCCGTACGAGGGCAACTACTCCACCTACCTGGAGACCAAGGCCTCCCGGATGAAGGTCGAGGGCCAGAAGGACGTCAAGCGGGCCAAGCGGCTGCGCGACGAGCTGGAGTGGGTGCGCTCGAACGCGAAGGCGCGCCAGACCAAGTCCAAGGCCCGGCTGGCCCGGTACGAGGAGATGGCGGCCGAGGCGGAGAAGACCCGCAAGCTGGACTTCGAGGAGATCCAGATCCCGCCGGGCCCGCGGCTCGGCTCGGTCGTGGTGGACGTGGACAAGCTCAGCAAGGGCTTCGGCGACCGGCTGCTGATCGACGAGCTCTCCTTCACCCTGCCGCGCAACGGGATTGTCGGCGTGGTCGGCCCGAACGGCGCCGGCAAGACCACGCTGTTCAAGACCATCGTCGGCCTGGAGAAGCCGGACGACGGCGCGGTGAAGGTCGGCGAGACGGTCAAGATCTCGTACGTGGACCAGGGCCGCTCCGGCATCGACCCGAAGAAGTCGCTGTGGGAGGTCGTCTCGGACGGGCTCGACTACATCCAGGTCGGCCAGGTCGAGATGCCCTCGCGGGCCTACGTGTCGGCCTTCGGCTTCAAGGGGCCGGACCAGCAGAAGCCGGCCGGGATCCTGTCCGGCGGCGAGCGCAACCGGCTCAACCTGGCGCTCACCCTGAAGCTGGGCGGGAACCTGCTGCTGCTCGACGAGCCGACCAACGACCTCGACGTCGAGACGCTCTCCTCGCTGGAGAACGCGCTGCTGGAGTTCCCCGGCTGCGCCGTCGTCGTCTCGCACGACCGCTGGTTCCTCGACCGGGTGGCCACGCACATCCTGGCCTACGAGGGCGAGTCCTCGTGGTTCTGGTTCGAGGGCAACTTCGAGGCCTACGAGAAGAACAAGGTGGAGCGGCTCGGCCCGGAGGCCGCGCGGCCGCACCGGGTGACCTATCGCAAGCTGACCCGTGGCTGAGCAGGTCGGACTCGGACCGGTCGGCGCCGCCGTCGACGCCTTCGACGGCGTGGACGTGGTCGGCGCGGGCCGGGCCGGCGGTGCGGCGGAGAGCAGCGCCGGCCCGGCCGGCGGCCCGGCGCGGGCGCACGGGCGCAAGTTCGTGTTCGAATGCCCGATGCGGTGGGGCGACATGGACTCCTTCGGGCACATCAACAACGTGGTCTACCTGCGCTATCTCGAGCAGGCGCGGGTCGAGTGGATGTTCAACACGGCGCGGGAGGCCGGGGTGCCGGACTTCAGCCTCGGCACCGTGGTCGCCCGGCACGAGATCGTCTACAAGCGCCCGCTGGTCTACCGCGCCGAGCCGGTGCGCATCGAGACGTGGGTGACCGAGATCAAGAACGGCTCCTTCACCATCGCCTACGAGGTGCGGGACCCGGACTGCGTCTACGCGACCGCCTCGACCGTGCTCGTGCCCTACGACCTCGGCGAGAACCGCCCCCGGCGGATCACTTCGCAGGAGCGCGGGTTCATCGAGCAGTACCTGATACCCCCGCGCCCGGAGACGAAGAAGCCGGCCGCGCGGTCGCTCCGGTGAACGCGGTGCGGGCGCGATGAGTCCCGCGGATCTCCTGCTGCGCGTGCCGGATCCGGCCGACTGCCAGGCGCTCGGCTTCCATCTGGAGCGGCTGCTCGCCCTGGACAAGGCGGCTGCGGTCCGGATCGTCGGCGTCGGACCGGTCGCGGCGGTCTACTCGGCGCCGCCGCTGCACGGCTCGACCTCGAAGGGATCGGCCGTCGCGGTCCTCGCGGTGCGCACGCTGGCGCTCGCGGCCGGCTCAGAGCCCTTCGACCGGACCGTGGCCGCCGGCCGCCTGCTCGACGCGCTCGCGAAGCTCGAGAAGCATGAGAGGCCCGACGCGAACGGCAGCGGCGGTCGCCTGGTCCCGGTGCCCGAGCCGCTGGTCGGCGGACCGTCGTGGGCCGGCCTCCTGCCGCCGCGCTCCGGATGGCGTCCGGCGGACCCGATCCCGGTCGTCCAACTCGCCGAGGCCGTGGCCCAGGGCAACTCCGACTTCCGGTTCGCCGCACTGGGCCGGGACCGCGCCGGCCTCGACTCGCTGGCCGAGGAGATCTGGACCCGCGAGCTGCCCGGCGGCCTGCGCTGGCGTTCGGCGCACGCCGCGTCGGCGATGGGCTTCCTCGGCCCCGACCCGGCGCGCTCGGACGCGCTCGCGCGGCTCGCGGCGCACTCCCGCTGGCTCCGGCTCGACGCGCCCTACGGCACTGTGCTCGAACGCACTGCAGGCCTCGAATAGCCTGCCGGATGCCGCCCGACACTGCTGACCCGCCGTCAGGGCCCGGCGGCGAACGTCTCGAGCCTGGCCCTTGGGCGGCCAGCCGGCTTCTCAGCCCAGAGCTTTGACGAAGCCGAGATAGGCGAGCTGCGCCGCCGCCGAGGCGCAGATGCCGGCTCCCAGGGGCCGGTAGCCGCTCGAATGCAGCAGGGCCCTGGCCTCGGCCCGGCCCGGCCCGGTAACCGCGTAGAGGCGGCGGTAGTGGCGCCACAGGGCCGCCTCCTCGAGCTCGCGCAGCACCCTGCGGGCCAGTCCCCGCCGGCGCCGGTCCGGGCGGGTCCAGAGCCAGTCGATCTCGGCCGTGTTCGAGTCGTAGCGGCGCAGCGCGCCTCCGGCGACGGTCTTGCCGTGCTCGGCCAGGACGACGACCGCGCCGCCGAGCCAGGGGTCGAAGTCGGAGCGGTACGGGCCGGCGAAGTCTGCGATGGCGTCCGCGCCGGCACGGGCCGCCGCTTCGGACAGCGCCCCGGCGATCAGGGCGACCGCGGCGGGCTGGGCGGTTTCGGTGTGTATGACGTGCAGGTCGTGGTCGTGGTCGAGCAGGGCAGGGGAGCGCATGGCTGGTCGCCTCCGTGGCGGGACGTGCGGGATGACGCGGTTTCAGATCCGGGACTGGCACGGCCGGCCGGCGGCGGGGCGCACGGATCAGGGACGACCACAGGGTCGACGACATGGGAGACGACACAGAGAGTCCGTGCCCGTGCTGCCTGATCACGCCCTCGCGGGTCGGTGCGGTCCGGGGAACGCGGCGGAGGTCAACGGCTACATGAGCAGGACCACACCCGACCGAAGTCGATGTGGTCTCTCGTCACCAGCCGAACATGTGGCACGTTCATGGTGTTAGCAGTCCCACGGCGTCATGTCCACTGTCATGCCCGCGATCAGGCGTTGACCATGAACTGCGCTGCGCGCTCCAGGTAGTTCCACAGCTCGATCTCGTCGGCCGGGGCCAGGTGCAGCTCCACCACCGCGTCGCGCATGTGCTTGAGCCAGCGGTCCCGGGCGTCCGCGTCGACCCGGAAGGGCGCGTGGCGCATCCGGAGCCGGGGATGTCCGCGCTGGTCGCTGTAGGAGGTCGGGCCGCCCCAGTACTGGATCAGAAACAGCGTCAGGCGCTCCTGCGCGGGGCCCAGATCCGGCTCCGGGTAGAGCGCTCTGAGCTCCGGATCGCCGGCCACGCCCTCGTAGAAGCGCTGCACCAGGGCGCGGAACACCGGCTCGCCGCCGATCCGCTCGTAGAACGAGGCGTCCTGCGGCTGCGCGGCCGGTGCCGGACCGGCCGGCTCCACCGGGAGGCGCCTGGCCTCCTGCCACTGTTCGCGCTGCTCGTTCGCCGCCACGCCACCATTGTCCCAGCAGGCCGGGTGAATCGGTCAATCAGGTGGTCAGGCGTGTGACACGGCGACCGGCGCGGTCCGCCGCGGTCCCGCACCCTCTCAGTCCAGCCAGCCCCGGCGTGCGGCGGCCCAGCCCAGCTGCAAGCGTGTGGTCACGCTGGCCAGTTCCATAAGGTGCGCGACTCGGCGTTGCACCGTGCGCAGCCCGAGGCCCAGCTGCTTGGCTATCGCCGCATCAGTCGCGCCAGCCATCAGCTGCGACAATATGTGCAGGTCCAACGCGGTCGGCTCGGACGCGGCCTCATCCACGATCGGCTCGGACCCGGTGGCCCGGATCGGCACCGCGCGCTCCCAGACCGACTCGAACAAGCCGGTGACCACCCGGATCACGGCCGGCGCGCGCACCAGCAGCGCCGCGGGCTCGGTCCGCTGCCCGGGCCCGGCGCTCTGGCCGGGCCGCCGCGCGGCGCCCGGCTGGCCGCGGTCCGCTCCCTTCGACGAGCCGTTCGCCCCGGCTGACCCGGCTGGCCCGGCGTCAGAAGCGTGCCTGCGCTTGAACTCGAACTCGAACTCGTCTTCGTCCTCGGCGTCGCCGATGCCGGCGCCACTCGCCACGCGGGTCACCGCGTCGCTGAGCGGAAGCATCGCGATATTGCCGTCCACGATCAGGAGCCTCGACGGCACCCGGTCCACCACGCGGCACAGCTGTCCTCGGACGAGATCCGCGCGCAGCGCCTCCAAAGTCCCCGGCTGATCCAGCATCAGCCGCTCGATGACGACGCGGTATTCCACGCCGCGCCGGATCGCCTGCGCCTCGGCGGTGCTCTCTCCGGGCGCGGAGACCTCGTAGTCCGCCTGAGACATCGCCAGAACCTCGTGCTGCGCGCTGTATTGGACCAGCTCGAACCGCCGGCGCACCGCGTCCGCGCCGGCGACCACTTCGACCAGTCCGTGCGCGGAGTGGTCCGCCCTGGTGTTCCGGTACGTCTCGACCAGTGCCGACAGTGTCAGCTCGGCCTGGTCCAGCGAGCGCCGCTGCTGCGCCAGCAAGCCGATGAGCGCGGCCATGCCCAGCTCGTTGACATCCTCGGCTGCGGCAGCGGTCGACGGCGCGGCGCTCTCCGCCCGGGCAGCCGGAAGCTGCTCCCGGCCGGCGTCCTCGCGCTCGGCGCCGCCCGCCGCGGTCCAGGCCGCGTTCTCACTGGTCACCCTGGCCACCGACCCCCTCCGCGTTCTCGGCACGTGCGCCCCCGCCGGCTGTTCGGCCGGCCGATCTCCCGGCGCGCGTCATCGTTCACGCGGTCCTCCCCCGGGCCGACTCCATCCGCGGCAGTTCGCTGCCGCCACAGCGGATAACTATCCATCTATCGACAACGGAAACGATTATCTGATGTCGCCGCGCTTACACGGCGCACGATTGTGCGAGCCTCCGACCCTCTGCGCCCACCCCCTTTGGCACTCGGGTTGACCGAGTGCCAGCCGCGGTCATAACCTGCCGACTGGCACTCTCGGCCCGAGGGTGCCAACGCCACCGAAGTCCCCCTGGCACCCGCGACGACAGGCGCGGCTGGTGTGGCCCCAAGTCAAGGCGGGCGCGGCCGCGGCAAGGCCCGCCCGCGAGTGAGTGTCTCCGAAGGAGAGGTCACGACCGTGGCTACCGTTGCCATCAAGCCGCTCGAGGACCGAGTCGTCGTCAAGCCGCTGGACGCCGAGCAGACCACCGCCTCCGGCCTGGTCATCCCGGACACCGCGAAGGAGAAGCCGCAGGAGGGCGTCGTCCTCGCGGTCGGCCCGGGCCGGTTCGAGGACGGCCAGCGGCTGCCGCTCGACGTCAAGGAGGGCGACGTCGTCCTGTACTCGAAGTACGGCGGCACCGAGGTCAAGTACAACGGCGAGGAGTACCTCGTCCTGTCCGCCCGCGACCTGCTCGCGGTCGTCGAGAAGTAGGACCCGGCACACCCGAGCAGTTTCACCGGAGGCCGCGCAGCACCGCCGACCAGCGCGCGGGCGGCGCGGCCTCCGCCACGCAAGCGGCCGGCGCGGACCGGCCACCGAAGGCCAGAAGGGACGCTTGGCACTCATGCCCAAGATGCTGCAGTTCGACGAGGACGCCCGCCGCAAGCTGGAGCGCGGCGTGAACGCGCTCGCCGACGCGGTCAAGGTCACGATCGGCCCCAAGGGCCGCAACGTCGTGATCGACAAGAAGTTCGGCGCGCCGACGATCACCAACGACGGCGTGACCGTCGCCCGCGAGGTGGAGCTCGAGGACCCGTACGAGAACCTCGGCGCCCAGCTCGCCAAGGAGGTCGCCACCAAGACCAACGACGTCGCCGGCGACGGCACCACGACCGCGACCGTGCTGGCCCAGGCGATGGTCCGGGAGGGCCTGCGCACAGTGGCGGCCGGCGCGCAGCCGATGTCGCTCAAGCGCGGCATCGACGCGGCGGTCAAGGCGGTCTCCGACCACCTGCTCGCGGTCGCCAAGCCGGTCGAGACCCGCGAGTCGATCGCCCAGGTCGGCGCGATCTCCGCGCAGGACAAGGCGATCGGCGAGCTGATCGCCGAGGCCATGGACAAGGTGGGCAAGGACGGCGTCATCACCGTCGAGGAGTCCAACTCGATGGGCCTCGAGCTCGAGTTCACCGAGGGTATGCAGTTCGACAAGGGCTACCTCTCGCCGTACATGGTCACCGACCAGGAGCGGATGGAGGCGGTGCTCGAGGACGCCTACGTCCTGATCCACCAGGCCAAGATCTCCGCCATCGCGGAGCTGCTGCCGATCCTGGAGAAGGTCGCGCAGACCCGCAAGCCGCTGCTGATCGTGGCCGAGGACGTGGAGGGCGAGGCGCTCTCCACCCTGGTGGTCAACAAGATCCGCGGCACCTTCAACTCGGTCGCGGTCAAGGCCCCCGGCTTCGGCGACCGCCGCAAGGCCATGCTGCAGGACCTCGCCGTGCTGACCGGCGCCCAGGTGGTCGCCCCCGAGGTGGGCCTGAAGCTGGACCAGGTCGGCCTCGAGGTGCTCGGCACCGCCCGCCGGATCACCATCACCAAGGACGACACCACCGTGGTGGACGGCGGCGGCGAGAAGAGCGAGGTCGAGGACCGGGTCCGGCAGATCCGGGCCGAGATCGAGAACTCGGACTCGGACTGGGACCGGGAGAAGCTGCAGGAGCGGCTGGCCAAGCTGGCCGGCGGCGTGTGCGTGATCCGGGTCGGCGCGGCCACCGAGGTCGAGCTGAAGGAGAAGAAGCACCGGCTGGAGGACGCGATCTCGGCCACCCGCGCCGCGGTCGAGGAGGGCATCGTGTCCGGCGGCGGCTCCGCGCTGGTGCACGCCACCACCGCGCTCGACGGCGGCCTCGGCCTGACCGGCGACGAGGCGACCGGCGTGACCGTGGTGCGCAAGGCCATGCTCGAGCCGCTGCGCTGGATCGCGGAGAACGCCGGCTTCGAGGGCTACGTCGTCACCGACAAGGTCTCCCGGCTGGAGGCGAACCACGGCCTCAACGCGGCCACCGGCGAGTACGTGGACCTGATCGGCGCCGGCGTCATCGACCCGGTCAAGGTCACCCGCTCGGCGCTGGCCAACGCCGCCTCCATCGCCTCGATGCTGCTGACCACCGAGACGCTGGTGGTGGAGAAGCCCGAGCCGAAGCAGGACGAGGGCCACTCGCACGGGCACAGCCACAGCCACTGAGGCCCGCCCCGCATTGGTTTGACGCAGTAGCCGACGGCCCGTGAGCTGACGGGCCGTCGGAGTCGGGGGGTCCCCGTGATCGGGGGCCCCTCGTCGGCGTTCGCACCGCTCCCGGCGGTCGGCGGCCCCTGGCCGCGGGGCGTTCGGCAGCCGAGCGTAACCTGGCCTGCGGACCGGGCGGATCCGCCCGCACCGCAAGCGAGCAGTGCCAGGAGGTGGCGGCCGTGATCCCGATGGACGGGATGCCAGGGATGCCGGGCATGCCCGGGATGCCCGGCGCGTCCTCGCTGCCGGCCCCGACGCTCGCCCGGATGATCGCCTTCGCGCCGAGCCCCTTCTTCTCGACCGCCGGGCTGATCGCGCTGGCCCTGTACGCGCTGGCGGTGGTCCGGCTTGTGCGCCGCGGCGACCGCTGGCCGGTGACCCGCTGCCTGTGCTTCCTGCTCGGCGTGCTGATCTACTTCGGTGCGACCAGCACCGGACTGGCCGAGTACGGCATGTACCTGTTCAGCAGTCACATGCTGCAGCACATGACGCTGTCGATGATCGCGCCGATCTTCCTGCTGCTCGGCGCGCCGATCACGCTGGCGCTGCGGGCCCTGCGCCCGGCCCGGCGCGGGCGCACCGGGCCGCGCGAGCTGCTGATGGCGCTGCTGCACAGCCGGTTCGCCCTGGTGGTCTCCTCGCCGCTGTTCACCCTGCCGCTGTTCATCGTCAGCCTCTACGGCCTCTACTTCACCTCGCTGTTCAGCACCCTGATGAGCAGCGAGATCGGGCACGACGCGATGCTGGTGCACTTCCTGGTGGTCGGCCTGCTGTTCTTCTGGCCGATCCTGGGCGTGGACCCGGCGCCGCACCGCTCTCCCTACGTCATCCGGATCATCGAGCTGTTCGCGGCGATGCCGTTCCACGCCTTCTTCGGCATCGCGGTGATGATGTCGAACGGCCTGATCACGCAGGTCTTCGCGCACCCGCCGGCGTCCTGGCACATAAGCCCCACCTCGGACCAGTACACCGCGGGCAGCCTGGCGTGGGCGTTCGGCGAGCTGCCGACGATCATCGTGCTGCTGGTGCTGTGCGTCCAATGGGCGAAGTCGGACCGCCGCGAGGCGCGCCGGCGCGACCGCAAGGCCGACCGGGACGGCGACCAGGAGCTCAACGAGTACAACGCCTATCTGGCGCACCTGGCCTCGCTCGGCGCCGCGGAGGCCTGGCGGGAGGGCGACGAGCCGGCGAGCGATGCCAGGGCTGGAGCCGGAGCCGGAGCTGTTGCCGGGACTGCGGCTGATGCGGCGTCAGCGGTCGCCGAGGTCGGAGCCGGAGCCGACGTGGAGCGGGAAGCGCCCCACGTGGCCCACCCGGCCTGACACGTCTCCACACGGCTCTCCATACGCCCTGGTCCGGGGCGACCCGCTCAAATGCCGACCTGGGCGCGAGACCGGATCGGGCTTGGGCTACCGTTTTGCTGTGTCTATCACCAAGGCTGCGTCTCCCACCAAGGCTCTGTCCTATGCGCGGCGTCTGCACACGACGCCTGCACGGCTCCGTACCGCGCTGCGCTCCGGCGTCGTCGGTGCTGTGGCCGCCGCGCCTCTGATCGCCGCCTCCGCGGCCATGGCCTCGTCGAACCACGACTACACCGGCGAGGACTCGGGGCAGGGCCTGACGGTGCTTCAGACCATCGGCATCTTCGTGTGCATCCCGCTCGGCCTGTTCCTCCTGATCGCCTTCCTGGTGTGCCTGCCGGGCTGGATGAGGGGTGACCGCAACCGGCGCGAGGTCGGCTGGGTCGGAGCGGCCCCGGCCACCGCCGCGGCGGGCGCCGGCGGCGCCGGCCCGGACCAGGGCGGCGACCCGGCGGCCAAGGAGACCGGAACGGGTGGCGCCAGTGGTACCTGGTGACGGCGGCCACCAGCTCGGGGGAGCCGCCGCGCTGATCGAGTCGGCGCAGATCAGCCGGGCGCTGAACACCGCCAAACGGCGGACGGGGCTGCACTGGGCCGTGTTCGTCGGCAGCCTCGGCGCCGACGCGCGCACCGAGGCGGAGGCCCGGCACGCGCAGCTCGGCCCGGTCGCCGGGAAGGCCGTGCTGATCGCGGTGGACCCGGCTGCGCGCCGGCTGGAGATCGTCACTGGCGAGACTGCGCGCAAGGTGCTCGACGACCGCTCCTGCGCCCTGGCCGCGGCCTCGATGGCGAGCACGTTCGCGGTGCGCGACCTCGACGGCGGGATCGCCCGCGGCATCCTGGCCATGGTGGAGCACGTGCAGCGCAGCTGAGCCGGAGCCGGCAGATGAACTAACCCCTTAAGGGCGCCCCGGTGAGCCGGATCACACTGGCGCTCAGGTTACCGGCCAGTAAACTCTCGAAAGAGGCGTCGACCACACACCGTGGCGGCGACGATCACGTAGAGGACGGCGGCGACCGTGGCAGACGAGCGAACCACCGACCGACCCTGGGTCATGCGCACCTACGCCGGGCACTCCACGCCGGCAGAGTCGAACGAGCTGTATCGCAGGAATCTGGCCAAGGGGCAGACCGGCCTCTCGGTCGCTTTCGACCTGCCCACCCAGACCGGCTACGACCCCGACGCGCCGCTGGCCATCGGAGAGGTGGGCAAGGTCGGCGTCCCGATCTCGCACCGCGGCGACATGGCCGCGCTGTTCGACGGGATCCCGCTGGCCACCATGAACACCTCGATGACCATCAACGCCACCGCCATGTGGCTTCTGGCGCTCTATCAGGTCACCGCGGAGGCCCAGGGCGCCGACGTCGCCGCACTCGCCGGGACGACGCAGAACGACATCATCAAGGAATACCTCTCCCGCGGTACGTATGTCTTTCCGCCCGAGCCGTCGCTGCGCCTTACCACCGACCTGATCGCTTACGCGGTCACCGCACTGCCCAAGTGGAACCCGATCAACGTCTGCAGCTACCACCTGCAGGAGGCCGGCGCTGAACCGGTCCAGGAGATCGCCTACGCGCTCTCCACGGCCATCGCAGTGCTCGACGCTGTGCGCGACGGCGGCCAGGTGCCGGCCGAGCGCTTCGACCAGGTCGTCGAGCGGGTCTCGTTCTTCGTCAACGCCGGCGTGCGGTTCGTCGAAGAGCTCTGCAAGATGCGCGCCTTCACCCGGCTGTGGGACCGGATCGCGCTCGAGCGCTACGGCGTGGCCGACCCGCGCAAGCGCCGCTTCCGCTACGGCGTGCAGGTCAACTCGCTGGGCCTGACCGAGGCCCAGCCGGAGAACAACGTCGTGCGGATCGTGCTGGAGATGCTCGCGGTGACCCTCTCCAAGGACGCCCGCGCCCGCGCGGTCCAGCTGCCCGCCTGGAACGAGGCGCTCGGCCTGCCGCGGCCGTGGGACCAGCAGTGGTCGCTGCGCGCGCAGCAGGTGCTGGCCTACGAGTCGGACCTGCTCGAGTACGGCGACCTGTTCGCCGGCTCGCACGTGGTCGAGCAGGAGACCGAGCGGCTGGTGCGCGGCGCCGAGGCGGAGCTGGAGCGGATCGCGCAGCTCGGCGGCGCGGTCGCCGCGGTCGAGTCCGGCTACCTGAAGTCGCAGCTGGTCGCGGCGCACGCGGCGCGCCGGGCCCGGATCGAGTCCGGCGAGCAGACCGTGGTCGGGGTGAACCGGTTCACCGAGACCGAGCCGAACCCGCTGACCGAGAACCTCGAGACGGCCATCCAGACGGTCGATCAGGGCGTCGAGAAGCACGCGGTCGAGGCGCTGGCCCAATGGCGCGCACAGCGGGACGCAGACGCCGTGGCGGCCGCTCTGGCCGCGTTGCGTAAGGCGGCCGCCGACCCCGCGGTGAACCTGATGCCTGCGACGCTCGACTGCGCGCGGGCCGGGGTGACCACGGGGGAGTGGGCCGGGACGCTGCGCGCCGTCTTCGGCGAGTACCGGGCACCCACCGGAGTGGGAGCCGCGGCGCCGGCGGCCGAGGCGACCGGCGACCTCGCGACGCTGCGCGCCTACGTGCGCAAGACCGGCGAGGAGCGCGGGCGCCGGCTGCGCATGCTGGTCGGCAAGCCGGGGCTGGACGGGCACTCCAACGGCGCCGAGCAGATCGCGGTGCGCGCCCGGGACGCCGGATTCGAGGTCGTCTACCAGGGTATCCGGCTGACCCCGGAGCAGATCGCGGCGGCCGCGGTAGCCGAGGACGTGCACTGCGTCGGGCTGTCCGTGCTGTCCGGCTCACACCTGCTGCTGGTGCCCGAAGTGCTGCGCCGGCTGCGCGCGGCGGGCGCCGGGGACGTGCCGGTGGTGGTCGGCGGCATCATCCCGGACGCCGACGCCAGGGCTCTGAAGCAGGAGGGCGTGGCCGAGGTCTTCACCCCGAAGAACTATGACATCACCGGTGTGATCAGCCGGATCGTCGACGTGATCCGCGCTGCCTGAATACGCGCTGCCTGAGTCAGCGCTATTCAACAGACCGCAGCGGGTGCGCACGCGGGCGGGCCGGCCCGCCGGGGTGTACCCCTCCGGCGGACCGGCCCGCAGCGGGCGCCGATCGGATCAGCGCCCGGTGATCCGGTGGTTCAGGCGGACGCGGCCTTGGCCGGCGCGTCGGCCGCGGCGGCCTCGTCCGGGATGTCGTGCTCCTTGATAAACTCGTCGCCGAGCACCTCGTGCGCGGCGTGCAGGTGGTCGAGGTCCACCTCGCCGTGCTCGGCCGCGTGGCCGTCGAGGGCGGCCAGGATCCGGTCGACCGGGCCGTGCGTGCCGCTCAGCCGCTGCTCCGCGTAGACGGCGATGCCGAGCTTCATGAAGAGCTTGGCGCCTTTGCGGTGCGTCTCGTATTCCTCGATCGAGTGCTCGGTCGCCTCGATCGCGTTCTCGGTCACTTGAAGGGCGTACTTGATGAAGCTCATGGCAGTTCCCTCACGTCCAACTGGGAGGCGAGGCGGTTCATGTTCACCGTCCCCCCGGATAACGAAGCATCAGCGGCGACCTTACCGCCAAAACTGTGAAGCCGCGTCAGCTCTGCCCGGACTGTGATCCAACCGGCCCGCTTCGCCGGGAACCTCCCGTTTCGCAGAGTCCGGATCCGATCACCGCACCGGCGCGTCGGCCTAAACCCCGGCGCGGCGCGCCGGGTGTCAGTGCTCGTCCTGGCCGCGCCAGCCGAACGTGCGCACCGAGAGCGCCAGCGCGCCGATCAGCCACGCGGCCAACACGATCAGGGTCATCGGGTGCTCCCAGCTGCCGGCCGGCTCCAGGGTCTTGAAGTCGTCCGGCAGGAAGGCCGAGCGGATCCCCTGGCACAGCCACTTGAGCGGGAACACCGCGCCGATGTCGAGCAGGAACCGGGGCAGCTGGGTGACCGGGAAGAAGACCCCTGAGATGAACTGCAGCACGATCAGCGGGGTGACCACCACCGCCGAGGCCGAGCGGCCGTTGCGCAGCACCCCGCCGACCGCGACCCCCAGCACCGCGCAGGTCGCCAGGCCCAGCAGGAACACCCAGACCAGGGTGAACCAGTGCCAGGGGTCCGACGGCACGTGCAGGTGGAAGAAGAGGGCGGCCACCGCGATCATCAGCGCGGTCTGCGCGACGCCCTGCACCAGCACCGAGCCGATCTTGCCGACGAAGTACGCCATCGGCGGCATCGGCATCCCGCGCAGCCGCTTGATGATGTTGTTGTCCCGGTCCAGCGCGATCCCGATGGCCACGCTCTGGAAGCCGACCGTCATCATGCCGGTCGCGGTGAGGCTGGCCGCGTAGTACTGCTGGTAGCGCACGTCGGTGTGCGGGATCGTGCCGGGGAACACCGACCCGAAGATGGCCAGCATGATCAGCGGGTAGGCGAAGCCGAAGACCACCTGCTCCGGGACGCGCCGGTAGATGGTCAGCTCCATCCCGATGCGCGAGATGCCCAGGTCGAGCATCGAGGGCAGCTTCCCCTGCCGCTGTGCGGTGCCGCTGCTCATGCCCCGTCCCCCTCGCGTGTGAGCTCCAGGTAGATGTCCTCGAGCGTGGGCGGCTGCACCCGCAGCCCCGGCACCTCGCCGCCGTAGCGGGCCGCGAGTTCGACCACGAGCTTGGTCGGCGCCGCGGTGGTCTCGGTCCGCTCGCCCTCGTCCGGATCGGTCCAGCCGACCCGCACCAGCGCGCGGTCCCGGCCGCCGAGCTCGGCCGGGGTGCCCAGCGCGACCACCCGGCCCTTGGCCACGACAGCGACCCGGTCCGCCAGCCGTTCGGCCTCTTCCAAGTAGTGCGTGGTCAGCAGGATCGTCGTGCCGGCGGCCTTGAGCTGGTGGATCAGCTCCCAGAACTGCCGCCGGGCGCTGGGGTCGAAGCCGGTGGTCGGCTCGTCCAGGAAGAGCAGCTCGGGCCGGCCGATGATGGCCAGCGCCACGTCCATCCGGCGGCGCTGGCCACCGGACAGCCTGGTCATCCGGCTGCCCCGCTTCTCGCCGAGGCCGACCAGCTCGATCACCTCGTCCACCGGCCGCGGCGCCGGGAAGTAGCCGGCGAAGTGCCGCAGCAGCTCGTCCACGGTCAGCTCGTAGATGTCCCGGGACTCCTGCATCACGATCCCGATCCGGGCCCGCCAGCGCCGGTCCGCGGTCGCCGGGTCCTCGCCCAGAACCCTGATCTCGCCGGCGTCGGCCGGCCGGTAGCCCTCGAGGATCTCGGTCGTGGTGGTCTTGCCCGCGCCGTTCGGGCCGAGCAGGGCGAAGGTCTCCCCGGTCCGCACCTCCAGGTCGAGCCCGTCCACCGCGGTAACGTCCTGATATCGCTTGGCCAGCCCGCGCACCAGGATGGCCGGTTCCGCCGCCCGGGCGGAGTCGATGTCGGTCACGCCGACGAGTTTCGCAGAGCGCGGGGACAAGCGCCCGTGATTGACGCGATCCTGCCGCGCGGGCATCATGATCCGCGGCGTGGCCTACGCCGCACCTCCACCGGCCGCCCCCAGCGCGGCCCGTCACGGAGGCAAAGGGACTGCCGTCTCAGGTCGCTGTCACGGCCCGGCCGTCCCGGGCGCAGTCGCCGGGGGACCGCCGCTCGGGGCGTGTGGAAGGCCTGATGACAGCGAACCGGAACCTCAAACGCCGCGTGCGCTCCCGCGCCGCCAAGACCGGCGAGTCGTACACCACCGCGCTGCGGCACGTCCGCGCCGCCCACGAACGTATCAGGCCCTTCCGTCCCGACCCGATGGGAGAAGCCATGCCGGAACCGAAGCGGGTGCGCCTGGCAGTCGCGCAGACCGCACTCAACGAAGACCCCGCCGACACGGAAGCGCTGCGCAGCGCAGGACAGGACGTGCGCCGCCTGATGCGCGAGGCGCGTGACGCCGGCGCGAAGGTCGTGCAGTTCCCGGAGGGCGCGATCTGCTCTCCGGGCAAGCGCATCATGTCCGCCGACGGCCCCGCCAGGATCGGCCCGGCGGACTGGAACCGGTGCGCATGGGACGTGCTGCGCGAGGAACTGGCGGCGGTGGCCGAGCTGTCCGGGCAGCTGGGACTGTGGACCATGCTGGGCTCGGTGCACCGGCTCACCGCGCCGAATCGGCCGCACAACAGCCTGTACGTGATCTCCGATCGCGGGCGCGTGGCGAACCGCTACGACGAGCGCATGCTCTCGAACACGAAGATCTCTCACATGTACGCGCCCGGCTCGGCGCCGCTCGTCTTCGAGGCGGCCGGCGTCCGCTTCGGCTGCCTGCTCGGCATGGAGGTGCACTTCCCGGAGCTGTTCGCCGAATACGAGCGACTCGACGTCGACTGCGTGCTGTTCAGCTCGACCGGCGCCGGCTCGCCCGGCCAGGAGGGCGGCTTCGCCCTCGAGGCGCGCGGCCACGCGGCGGCGAACAGCTACTGGGTCGGCTACTCCGTGCTCGGATATCAGGCCTCAGCCGGGCAGGTCGAGCAGGCCGAGTCGGCCGCCCCAGCCGAGCCGGCCGGGGTGATCGGGCCGTCCGGGCAGTGGATCGCCCGGTGCCCCGCGGACGGCACGCCGTCGCTCGTCATCGCAGACATCGATGACAGCGCGGCGAGCGTCGAGGTCCCGGTGCTCCGGGCCCGACCGTGGCGCCGCACGGCCCGCTCAGGGATCTACGACCCGCACTTCGTGAGCGACCCGCGCAGCGAGGACCGCAGCGTCTTCTGAGCCCTGAGCCCCTGACACCGAACCCGCGGCTGTACGCGGCCTCGTCCCGACGCAACCTATTCGACCCCTGATCCGTCTTAGGGCTGAGAAGGGGCTCCCGCGAAGGACGTGGTGCCGGTCGTGACGTTCCCGGTGATGGACAAGGCCGAGCGCCGGGCGCTCATCGAGCGCCCGGCGCGAAGGCGGCGGTGGCGCCGGATCGCCGAGTGTTATGCCGTCGGCTTGGCGCTCGGTCCGATCGTCTCGGCGATGGTGAACCACGGACACCTGCACCTCGCCTCGGGACCTGAGGCCGCCCTCGTCACCGCCCTGATCGCGATTCTCGCCTTCTGCGCGATCGAGGGCGGCGGCTACGGCGACAAGAGGGCGGCAGTGGTGCGCGCAGTCGTCATCGTGCTGTTCGGCAGCGCCCTCTTCGTGCTCCCCCGCAGTGCAACACTCGTCGCCATCGGCTCGCCGTTCTCGTGGACCATATATGTGCGCTGGTTGATCTGCGCCGTCCCCTACCCGCTCGTCGCCGACCTCTTACGCCCCGGCGGCCGCCGCTCCGGCCGAATCACGCCGCTGGTCGGGCTGATCTGTCTAGCGCTCGCCTGGCCGCTCCTGATGACCGGGATGATCGATGCGGCGGCGGCGCAGACGCGCGCGGCACTCGGTGCGCCGGACGCGATGCTGCTCTTCGTCGATCCGCCCGCGCCCGAGTCGATCAACGCGGCCAGCTACACGAAGGGCACACTGCTGCTGGAGTACGGTTCCGAGCCGCTGACCAATGTGCCGGAGTACGACCGAGCTTTCGACGACCTCGACATGGTCGTCTTCCCAGCACGGGCGGCCACGCCGTGCTCCTCGATCGACATGGCCTTAGCCAACGTACACATCGCGAACCCGACATCATCGGGTCAATCGTGCACACAGCTCGCACCCGACCTGTGGCAGGACACCGGCCTGACAGGCGACTCGCCCATCGAGATCGAGAAATACGCCGCCTGCTACGTCACCCTCATCCTCGACGGTGTTTCGCACGAAGCGATCAGCCCCGCGAGCCTGCCCGCCCTCTTCCGCGCAATCCACCGAGCGGACGACGCAGAGCTGGCAGCCCTCGGCGAGGCGGACGTCGCTCTCGTATCCGGCTCAGAACAGCAGAACCCTGCGGCCCAATAGCGGGATCGACCCTCGGCTTTGGGAAGAGCGACGGCTCATGCTGGTTACATGAGTGGTCGGAGGCTTGACCGGATGAGGCGATGGTTCGCGGATCGCAATCCCCTGCTGACCCTCCCGCCACTCGTCCTGATCCTGGCAGCGGTGATCCTTCTGCTGTCCTGGCTGATGAGCCTGATCCTCGGGGCACCTGGCGTGAACATCAGCGCCGCACTCGGCGGCGCGGTCGGATCGGCCGTGGCTGTCCTGACGATCCTTCTGGTGGACCGCAGGCGACGCAGGCGGGCATCGCGGTCGCAGCGACACTGACAGCCGTCCAGTAGGGCCGCTCGCCGGCACCGGATTCGGAGCGGCTCGACGTCCTGGGGGAGAAGCCGGAGTCAGAAGAGCTGGCCTTGACCCGCCGTCTTTCTTACCCGGACGCCGCCCTCGACAACGGTCGCCTCGAATTGCAGCCTGTCGTTCCCGCGCATGACCTCGTAATCAAGGACCGTACATGTGATCCCGCGGTCCGCGGCCAGGACCCGCGCCTGCGGCTTGATCTCCTGCGCGGCGAATATCCCGCGCACCGGGGCGAGCAGCGGGTCCCGATTCAGCAGGTCCAGATAGCGCGTGAGCTGTTCGACGCCGTCCGTGTTCACGAAGGTACCGGTAGATGGTACAATGTGGACATAAGGGACTTTACACCCAATGAGCACAATCACCTCACCGGTAATCGCGGGGATCAACCAGCAAAGAGTAGCCGACTACGCGCGTCTGTCAGAGGACGACGAGAAGGACCCTGAACTCAGGGGCGAAAACGTCGGCATTCAGCTCGACGCGTGCGAGTCGTTCAGGATGCAGCGTCCTGACTGGCTGCACATCGGCAGCTTCAAGGACAACGACATCAGCGCGTCTGCCTACGGCGGCGAGGTACGCGACGACTTCGAGAAGCTGATGTCTCTTGTACGTGCCAACGGCGTAGAGGTCATCCTGTGCGTCGAGGTGACTCGGCTCTTCCGTAAGCCGCTTGAATCTGAAGCCCTGATCGACCTCGTGTGGACGAAGAAGACCACCTTCCACACCGTCGTCACCACGCGCGGAGGCTATTACGACCTCCGCACCAGCACCGGACGCGGAGCGCTCCGTGATGCGGTGAACAAGGCGGCAGGCGAGAGCGACAACATCTCAGATCGCGTACGTGACAAGAAGGGCGCGATGGCCCGTAAGGGCAAGCCCAACGGCGGCCGTCGCATGTACGGGTTCGAGAAGGACCAGACCACCCACCGCGCCGAAGAAGTCAAGGTCATCCGGGAGATGGCCGACCGGGTTGTCAAGGGTGAGTCAGCGCGCAGGATCATCGCGGACCTCAATGAGCGCGGCGTTCCAACGGCCGAGGGCGGCAAGTGGACCAAAGCCACCATGATCAACATGCTTCGGCGGCCACGTTACGGTGAGTGGGGCAGCACAGGTAAGGGCATCCGTGAGCACAAGGGCGCTCAGTATCAAGCGATCTGGGACTGTGTCTTTGACCGCGTGACGTTCGAGCGGCTGCAAGCAGCCATACGAGTGGACGAACAGCTTGCCGCCAAGCGTGGCGAACCACGCAAGTACCCATGGACCCAGGGCTGCGCTGT